>JAQBEH010000098.1:0-70894 GCA_032124015.1 Acidobacteriota bacterium | reverse complement strand
GCCCCTACGGTTCGCGGTTCATACCGCACGAGGCCAGCGCCCCCTACACCCGCACTGCGCAGAAATGCACGCTCTGCTACCACCGCATCACCAAGGGGCTGACGACGGCGTGCTGCGAGACCTGCCCAACGGGGGCCCGCCTCTTGGGCGATCTCAAGGACCCGAATGACCCTCTCCATGAGTTGCTGCGCACGCAGAAGGTGCAGGTGCTCAAACCGTATCTCGCCACCGGGGCCAAGCTCGTCTACCACGGCCTCGACGGCGCGGTTCGCTAGGCCGAGGAGATCAAGTTGGAAGCGATCCTGCACGGCGTCGAAGGGTTCATGTATCCGAACGAGGTCGAGCTCCAGTGGAGCATCCTCATCGTCTTGTACCCGTTCCTCACCGGGATCGTCGCCGGCGCATTCATTCTCGCGTCGCTCGAGAGGGTCTTCAACGTCGAGGAGGTCCGGCCGACGTATCGCCTGGCGCTCCTGACGGCGCTGTCGTTCATGATCGTCGCCCCGCTTCCGCTCCAACTGCACCTCGGCCACCCCGAGCGGTCGTTCGAGATGTACCTGACGCCTCATTCCACATCGGCGATGGCGATGTTCGGGTTCGTCTATCTCTGGTACCTCCTCGCCGTTTTGGTCATCGAAATCTGGCTCGACTACAGGAAAGAGATCGTGACCATGGCCCTAGAGGAAACGGGCTGGCGTCGCCACATTTACCGGGTCATGGCCCTGGGTTCGTACAACATCAGCCCGCGCGCCCTGGAGCTCGACGAAAAGATCGGCCGGTTCGTCACCATAGTCGGCATCCCGTCGGCGTTCCTGCTGCACGGGTATGTCGGCTTCCTCTTCGGCTCCATCAAGGCCAATCCCTGGTGGTCGACGCCGCTCATGCCCATCGTCTTCCTCTTCTCGGCGATCGTCTCCGGCATCGCGATGGTGCTTCTTTTGTACATCGTGGTCTGCTTCGTCCAGGGGATCAAACGGAGCATTCCCTGCCTGGACACAATGGCGCGCTATCTCTTCTATGCGTTCCTCATCGACTTCTCGCTCGAGATGCTGGATCTGATCCACCGCAACTACGAGGCGGATGAATCATTGAAGACCCTAAACTTCATGGTCCACACGCGCTTGTATACCTCGCAAATCGTTCTGCAAATCATCATCGGCACGCTGATTCCAATCGGCCTCCTCGCGCTGGTGCAGATCGTCTCGATGAGCGCGCGTGCCCGCGAGGGGATCTACGTGCTGGCGTCGTCGTTGACGCTGTGCGGGATCTTCGCGATGCGCTGGAACGTCGTCATCGGCGGCCAGCTCTTCTCGAAGAGCTTCCTCGGGTACACGACCTACAAGATGGGATTCGCGACGAAGGAGGGGCTGCTGCCCTCCCTGATTCTCCTGGCGCTCCCGTTTGTCATCTTGTGGGTTCTCGTGAAGCTGCTGCCGCCGATGAAGCGGGATGAGGCAGCCCACTAGCGCGTTCTTCTAGGGGAGAGTCATGCGCAAAGCCATCACCGTGGCGATCGTCCTGGCGTTGACAACAGCGGCGGCCGCGGCCGGCAAGCTGCCGGTGCCCGCGAGCGCGGAGCTCTGCGGCCGCTGTCATCGTGCCATCCACGACTCCTGGGCAACGTCCGCCCACGCGAACGCGATGACGAGCCCGAACTTCATCGACGCGCTCGACGCTGCCGAGAACGAATACGGCGTCGAGGCCCGACAGGTCTGTCTCGGCTGCCACGCGCCCGCGTCCGCACTGCTCGACGACAAGGACCTCGCCCGCAAGGTGAGTTGGGAAGGTGTGACCTGCGATTACTGTCATTCGATGCGCGAGGTCAAGCAAGACGGGCCGAACCCGAGGGCCGTGATCCAATTCGGCACCGTCAAGAGCGGTCCCTCGAAGGATTCGAGTTCCCCAGCGCACGGCACCGCGTACTCGAGCGTTCATACGTCGGCCCTGCTGTGCGCCGTCTGCCACGAGTACAAGAACGCAGGCGGATTCTCCGTGGTCACAACCTACAGCGAGTGGAAGGACTCTCCGAGCGGGAAGGGCGACCTCGAGTGCCAGCAGTGCCACATGGAGCTGGTGCGGGGGTCGGTCGTCGAGCCGCGCGTGCGTCGCGAGTCGTCGCACCTCGTGAACCTTCACGCGATGCCGGGCAGCCACTCCGTCAGCCAGTTGAACAAGGCTGTGACCGCCAAGCTCACCGCAAAACGAAACGGCATGACGATCGACGTTTCGGTCAAAGTCAAGAACGAGGGAGCCGGTCATTTCCTCCCCACCGGGTCGCCGATGCGCCAGATGATTCTCGAAGTGCGCGTCACGTCGGCGGGCGTGACGGTCGCGAGCGAACAACGCATCTACACGCGGCTTTTGGCCGACGCCGACGGGAAGACGATAGAAAAGGAATACGTCGCGTTCTTGAAAGCGGCCAAGGTCGTCTCCGACACGCGGCTCGCCCCGGACGAAACGAGATTGGAGAGCTTCACGTTCAGGGTGCCGGCCGGCCGGTCGGCCAGGGTCGAAGCGATCTTCTACTATTTCCACGCCGCGACCGATCCCGAAAAGGGCGATCGGATCAAATTCCTGAATCTATCGAAGAACCTCCCGTAGAAGGCATGGCGTAAAGGTCGATGACCCTCTCGATCGCTTTGCGGCAGACCTTGCAGAAGCCAACCTCGTCGCGGGTGAACATGATGCAATCGGTTTCCGGCCGGTAGAGCCCCTTCGCCTGATACGCGGCGCCCTCAAAGGCGCCGACCTTCCCCGAGAACGTCATCCCCGAGAGCATCGGCGTATCCGAGGCCTGCTGCTCGCGAAACAGCGCGTCGAATTCGGCCTCGGGAGCGCCTCGCTTGATGAGCTCGAGGCGCCGATTCAGAAACGCGCGCGCCTCCGCCTCCCAGGCGTCCTTGTCCCACGGCGTCGGCAGAGGCGTCCCGGCGGCGACGAGGTCACGCCACTTCAGCTTCGAGGGATCGCGAAGGGCCGTGACGTTCGGCTCCCACGGCTCCGGCTGGTCTTTCGGGAACTCCGTCGTGACCGCGGGGGACATGTAGTACTCGTCGGCGAGGCCGGCGAAGTGATGGCCGAACTCGTGAACGAATACGTACTCCGAAAACGAGGTGTCCACGCTTGCGGTCGCCTGGAAGTTGTAGATCCCGCCGCCCCCGTACTGCTTCTCGTTGGCGAGGATCTCGATGAACTCGTACGGCGCCTGGGAGAGCACGTCTCGCAGCGCGCGGTTGTCCTCGGTCAGCATGTACCGCTCCGACTCGAAAACGTAGTACGACGCCGACACGGCGGTGCGCCGGAACTTCCCAACGTGCGGGCGGTTCACGCCGGACACCGCGGAAGGAAGATCGATCGCTCGAACGTTGAAATCCTTCTTGCGCGACTTGAACGGCTCGGTCGCGAAGAGCTTGTCCGTCAGGCGAGTCACGTCGGCGTGGAATTTCGGCAACTCGGATTCGGTGTATCCCTCGCCCAGGATCAGAAGGTCGACTTTGTCGTTGGGCGGGCCGTTCTCAAAAACCGTCCAGACCTTCCCCTTCGGCGCGATGTCCGACGCGTTGGCGGCGGGTGAAGCGGGATCGACACGCGTCGTCCAGACCTCGCGGAACATCCCGCCCGTCCCGCGCTTCTTCAAGACGACCTGCACCGGCGCCTTCGGCCAGGGAAAACGTAGCGACTCGTGAAAGGTCCGCGCTTCGGCCTTCGCCTCGCCGGTCGCCTCCCATTCGCCGTAGAGCGACGCGAAGCCGCGCGAGTAGAGCGTGCGGTTCGTTTCGGGATCGACGACCTCGAAGAGATAGGAGCCCAGATTCAGGTCGTCGATGAGGCGTGTCGTGCTCCCGGCCCAAGGGCCGTCCGACACGATTCGATCGAGCGCCACGATCTCGCGTCCGTGGTCTCCCGTGTGGAAATAGTCGAGCCGCATCGTCTTGGGCGTGAAAAGGAGGGAGAAGGCAAGGGCGAGAACCAGCATGGTGAACTCCTTCCGAAGGGGAAGGATATAATCATCGTTACCCATTCTTGAGGTAACTCACATGAACTCTTCCAGGCCTGAAAAAACTCTGATGGTGACGAAAGAAACAGCACTCGCCGGGCGACCGCGCCAAATCTTCAAGGTCCCCGCCGTGCACGAGGTCCTGGGCTCGCCGATGGAGCCGCCCTTTCCCGCGGGGACCGAGCTTGCGCTTTTCGCGTTGGGCTGCTTTTGGGGCGCTGAGAAGAAATTTTGGCAGGCACCCGGTGTGGTCTCCACCCAGGTCGGCTACGCGGGCGGGTTCACGCCGAACCCCTACTACGAAGAGGTGTGCACCGGGAAAACAGGCCACGCCGAGATCGTCCGCGTCGTCTACGATCCCGCGCGAGTCTCCTACGAGCAGCTCCTCAAGATCTTCTGGGAGAGTCACGACCCCACGCAAGGGATGCGCCAAGGAAACGACCGCGGCACGCAGTATCGCTCGGCGATCTACACGTATTCGGACGCCCAAGCGCTCGCGGCCGAGGCCTCGTGCGCTGCGTTTCAGGTGAAACTGGGCGCGGCCGGGTTCGGGGCGATCACCACCGAGATCGGCCCTGCCCCGGAGTTCTGGTACGCCGAGGACTATCACCAGCAGTACCTCCACAAGAATCCGAGCGGGTACTGCGGTCTCGGCGGGACCGGCGTTTCCTGTCCGGTTGGGGTCGTCGTCTCGCGGTAGACTACGGCCGTGTCCGCCTCAAGCTCGCCACCCTCGCTCACCGCCGTCGTGATCACCCGGAACGAGGCCCACCAGATCGCGGCCTGCGTGGCCGCGCTGCGCTTCGCATCGCACGTTCTCGTCATTGATTCGGGGAGCGAGGACGGCACGGGCGAGGCCGCCTCCTCCGCCGGGGCGGAGGTCGTGGTTCACCCGTTCACCGACTACGCCAGCCAACGCAACTTCGGTCTTGCCCGCGCCACGACCGAGTGGGTGCTGATGATCGATGCTGACGAGCGCGTGTCGCCGGCCTTGTCGGCGGAGATCGTGCTCGCGATGGAGCGGGCGAAGGCCCAGCAGGAGGTCGGCGCCTTCCGCCTCCTCCGCCGCAATCACTTCATGGGGCGCCCGCTGAAGCGCTCGAGTTCGGGCAACGAGCGGCTCGTGCGACTGATGCGGAAGGACCGGGCGAAGTACGTCAACGCCGTTCACGAAACCCCGATCGTCGAAGGAGAGATACGGGACCTCGCGGCCCCCATGGAGCACCTCACGAACGTCAGGCTGCGCGACGCGTTCGATAAGTCGCGGCGTTACGCGATCCTTTGGGCGAACGACATGCACGGCCGTGGGAAGACGACGTCGCTGCTGGGAATCGCCGGCCACACGTTGCACCGCTGGTTCAAGGTCTACCTGATCAAGCGAGGGTTCCTCGAGGGCACGCGCGGCTTCATCCTGGCGGGGTTCGAGAGCGTCGGCGTGTTCTTCAAGTACTCGATGCTCTGGGAGCTGCAACGCCGCGACCCTGGGGACTAGCCGAACGGACCAGGGCAATCCCCTTTTTTCGCGACAAGCGGTATCCGGGGAACTTGTTAGAAAAAAGGGGATTGCCCTGGTCCGTTCGGCTAGTCCTTGTGATCGCCGACGTGGGAGGCCACGATCTCGCGTTTCGCGGAGACCACGCCGCCGTGGGCGAGCACGACGGTTTCGCGATAGACCATCCCTCCGATGCTCGACCAGGTGAGGAAGGCGACCGCGTCGCCGTCCTTGCCGGCCGCGATCTTGGGAAGGGCGAACGACTTATTCGCGGCTCGCTCTTCCTTGCGGCGCTTTCCCTTGGAGAGTGTGCACGTGCCACCGGTTTTTCCCGCGATCGAGCGCATCTCTTCGGGTTTCGCGATCAGCTTCAAAGCGGCGCCTTTCGAACCGGAAACGAGAGGATCGGTGAGCGAGACAAACGCGAGCGCGTAGTCGACCTTGTCGACGCCGGGCGGGATCCGGGTGCCCCCGCGCGCGGACATGGCGACGTTGAGCGACGCGGCGTCTTGAGCCATCGCGTGGTCGGAGCTGAGGTTCAATCCGATGACGGCGTCGGCGTCGCCGCCGACCAGCCTACACGTCCCCTCCGCGATGGTGAATACGGCGTTGCGGGGGGTGCCGTCGATCGTCCCGATGGCCTCGTAGAGCGGAAGCCCGAGAGAAGCGTAGAGCGGGCTCTTCACGCTCCGCAAACTCATCGACGGCGACTGGTTGTCTTTTTCGGTCGCGGGACGATCGGCGTCCTTCACAAAGAAGCTCTCGGCGCAGTTCCACGGTGCGGGTCCGGACGATTTCGCAGCCGCGTCGGGCGCTCCGGCCTCCGGCGACGTCACCTTGAACGAGAGCGGTTTGAATCCAAAGCCGTCGGTCGGCTTCCACGTCGTGTCGACCACGTTTTTTGCCCAGGTCGTCTCGCTTCCCGCCATCACGTTCGTGTTGGGATCGTACGCGTCCTTCAGCACGACGGTGGTATCGACCGCGCTCTTCGACCAGGTCGATCGGCTCCCCGCCATCACGTCCGCGTTCGGATCGTAAGCGTCTTTCAGCACGACGGTGGTATCGACCGCGCTCTTCGACCACTGGGTCGGCGCGCCCAACACCTTCAACGCCTGACTCGGATCCTGCTGGGGGACCGCGGGCCCCGCCAGGTTCTGTGGTCCGGAATAGGCGAATCCGGGCGGAGCCGCGGGCGGGGGGTCGTCTTCAAACTTAACTTCCTTCACGAGCGCGACCGGAAACGCGACCATGTTCCCGCCGGCCATCGTGACAAGGTAGGAATCCCCCTGCCGTGAGACTTCGATACCTTTGATGATCTGCCCGTCGGTGAGCACCAAAGACGACGACGCCTCGGCGGCCGCGGTTTCGAGCAGGAGCACGGCGAGCAACGCCGCGCGGGCGAGTGATCTCATGGAGGGCTCCCTAGCAGAAGCATCATAATGAAGACATGAAGTCGCGCCACCTCGTCCTTGCGGTCGCCCTTGCGGCCCTTTCGGGCCCGGCCCTTACTGCGCCCGCTACGCCCACTGCGCCCTCCGCCCCCTCAGGAAGGATGCGCGGGGTCTGTTGGGAGGGCGCCCGCCGGATCGACGCTACCAGCCTGGCGCCCCTTCACGATCTTGGCGTGGACTGGATCTCCCAAACGCCGTTCGGGTGGGCGCCTTCGCTAACCTCCACCGAGGTTCGTTACGAGTCGAGCGGCGGACTCTGGGGAGAGACCGACGACGGGCTCGTGAAGACCGCAGCCTGGGCGCACGAGCTCGGCATCAAGACTCTGTTGAAGCCGCACCTTTGGGTCCGGCACGGCGAGTGGCCCGGCGATATCGCGATGACGACGGACGAGGGTTGGAAGCAGTGGTTCGCCGCGTACGAGTCCTTCATTCTTCACTACGCGCGATTGGCGGAGGCCAACGGGTTTGAAGCGCTCGCCATCGGCACCGAGCTGGGGAAGACCACCGGCCGCACGGCCGAGTGGAAGAGGATCGTGGCCCGCGTGCGCGAGGTCTACCACGGCAAGCTCACCTACTGCGCGAACTGGAACGAGGAACCGGAGCGCGTCGGCTTCTGGGACGAGCTCGACTTCATCGGCGTCCAGGCCTACTACCCGCTGGCCGATGCCGACCGGCCGTCGAAAAACCAGATCGCGGCCAGGTGGATTCCGATTGCGACGAAGCTCGCGGCGCTTTCGAAGCGCACCGGCAAGCTGGTCGTCTTTACGGAAGTTGGCTTCAAGTCACACGAGGGGTCGTTGAAAGCGCCGTGGCAGTGGGAGACGAAAGGCGCCGTCGATGTCGATCTGCAGCGCGATGCCTTTTCTGCGATGTTCGAAACGTTCTGGACGAAGCCGTGGTTCGGGGGGACGTTCGTGTGGAAGTGGCACCCGTCCCCGCGCTCGGACGGACGCCGCGACCGCGACTTCACGCCACAGGGGAAACCCGCGCTGTCGGTCATCAAAGCCTATTACACGGCGCATTGAGAGCACAGGCCGAGAAAAGGGGACACTCCCATTTCGCGTCGCGCTAACATGGCGCAATGCGCAAGCTGCTCTGCTGTCCATCCTGCAACCGCCAGTTCGACGCCACGCGACTTGCCGTGGGCAGTCGTTTTCGATGCCGCTGTGGAGCGGCGATCGACGTCCCCGTCATCGACTCGCGCGATGCTGCGGTGGTGCGCTGCGCGTCTTGCGGCGCTGCGCGCGAAGAAGGAAGCCAAGCGTGCGGCTATTGCGGATCGGACTTCACGATCCACGAACAGGACTTGGAGACGATTTGTCCGTCGTGTTTCGCGAGAATCAGTAACTCCGCCCGCTTTTGCCATCATTGTTCCACGGCGATCGCACCGGAAGAGCTCGCGGCCGACCCCACCGATCGCGTCTGCCCGGCCTGCGGCGACGGCAAGTTCCTCAACAGCCGAGCGCTCGGCGACACGAGATTGACGGTTCTGGAATGCGGCGTTTGCGCGGGGCTGTGGTTGGGGGCGGAGGTCTTCCGGACGCTCGAGGAACGCGCCCGCAAAATAGCGCCGTCCGTCCCCGATCCGGTCGCGCTCCGGACCGAGGCGAAAGCGCGACAGCGAACCCCGCAAAGTCCCGGACCTGCCTACCGGCCCTGCCCCGCATGTCGGAAGCGGATGAACCGAGTCAACTTCGAGCGCGCCAGCGGCATTCTGCTCGATCGTTGCCGCGACCACGGCATCTGGTTCGATGCGACCGAACTGGACGCCGCGCTGCGCTGGGTCAATCTCGGTGGCGAGCGCGTCTCCGACGAACGCCGTCAACAAGAAGAACGGGCTCGGGCCTCGCAGCTCAAGTTCAAGGTCGTGCCGAAAACCCCCGAGGACGCTCGGACGGCCACCTTCGCCAACACCGATCGAGAATTCGGGTTCGACGCGATCCCGGCGATCGTCAACTGGCTGCTCAAACTCTAGAATGAGTTCCCGCGAGTAAACGTTCCCCAATTCCGGAGGATTCACCATGACCGCATCGCGTCTCATCCCGGCAATGGCCGCGGCTCTCCTCGTCGTCTCGATTCCCGTCGCCGCTGCCGCGAAGAAGACCGATGCGAAGACCGGCGAGCCCAAGGTCGACAACTTCAAGGGGCTGAGCTTCCGCGGCATCGGACCGGCGATGATCTCGGGGCGCGTCACCGACATCGCCGTCGATCCGCGGAACAATGCGATCCGGTACGTGACGGTGGCGTCGGGCAACGCATGGAAGACCGTCAACGCCGGGACGACGTGGACCCCGATCTTCGACGACCAAGGGTCGTACTCGATCGGCTGCGTGACGCTCGATCCGAAAAACCCGCTGACGGTTTGGCTCGGCACAGGCGAGAACAACTCGCAGCGCAGCGTCGCCTACGGCGACGGCGTCTACCGGTCGATGGACGGCGGCGTGTCGTGGGAGAATCTGGGGCTCAAGAACTCCGAGCACATCGCGAAGATCCTGATCGACCCGCGCGATTCGAACCGCGTGCTGGTCGCGGCGCAAGGGCCGCTGTGGGCGCCGGGCGGCGATCGCGGTCTCTACGAGACCCTCGATTCAGGCAAGACCTGGAAGTCGATCCTCACCGTGGACGAGAACACCGGCGTCAACGACGTCGTGCGCGACCCGCGCAACCCCGACGTTCTCTACGCCGCAACGTACCAAAGGCGCCGCCACATCTGGACGCTGATCGACGGCGGTCCCGGCTCGGGGATCTGGAAGACGGTGGACGGCGGCGCGACCTGGAAGAAACTCGAAAACGGGCTCCCGAAGGAGGACATGGGGCGGATCGGTCTTGCGATCGCTCCGTCGAAGCCCGATGTCGTGTACGCCATCGTCGAAGCCGCGAACAAGGCGGGCGGCTTCTTCCGCTCGACCGACCAGGGGGGATTGTGGGAGAAGCGCAGTTCCTACGTCGCCGGTTCGCCGCAGTATTACAACGAGATCTTCGTCGATCCCAAGCTCGAAACACGCGTCTACTCGATGGACACCTGGATGCAGGTGACCGAAGACGCCGGCAAAACGTTCCACAAGGTGGGCGAGGTCTTCAAGCACGTCGACAACCACGTTTTGTGGATCGACCCCGCCGACACGGACCACCTGCTCGCGGGGTGCGACGGTGGTCTCTACGAGTCGTACGATCGCGGCGCGACGTGGGCGTGGTTCGAGAATCTCCCGCTGGCGCAGTTCTACAAGCTGGGAATCGACGACGCGCTGCCGTTTTACAACGTGTACGGCGGCACGCAGGACAACAACACGGTCGGGGGGCCGAAGCAGACGAGCACGGTCCACGGCATCGTCAACGCCGACTGGTTCATCACCGTGGGCGGCGACGGCTTCCAGACCGCCGTCGACCCCAAAGACCCGAACATCGTCTACTCGGAGTCCCAAAACGGCGTACTCTCCCGCTACGATCGTCGCACCGGAGAGGCGATCGACATCCAGCCCCAGCCGGGCGCGGGCGATCCTCCTCTGCGTTGGAATTGGGACGCGCCGCTGATCGTCTCTCCGCACGCGCACACGCGGCTCTACTTCGCCGCCCAGCGCGTTTTCCGCAGCGACGACCGCGGCGACACGTGGAAGCCGGTGAGCGGCGATCTCACGCGCCAGACCGATCGGAACAAACTCAAGGTGATGGGACGCGTTTACAGCGTGGACGCCGTCGCGAAGAACGCCTCGACCTCGTATTACGGAAACATCGTCGCGTTGTCCGAGAGCCCGAAGCGGGAGGGGCTGCTCGCGGCGGGCACCGACGATGGTCTCATCCAGATCAGCGAGGACGGAGGCTCGGCGTGGCGTTCGATCGGCACCTTCCCGGGCGTGCCTGACCAAAGCTACGTCTCGCGCGTCGTCTTCTCCAGGCACGACGCCGGCACGATCTACGCCACGTTCGACAACCACAAGAAGGGCGACTTCAAGCCCTACGTTCTCGTCAGCACCGACACCGGGCGCACTTGGAAGTCGATCACCGGCAATCTCCCCGAGCGCGGATCCGTCTACGCGTTCGTCGAGGATCCGGTCGCATCCGGCCTGCTTTTTGTAGGGACGGAGTTCGGCGTGTTCTTCACGCAAGACCGCGGCGCCACCTGGAATCAACTCAAGGGCGGACTCCCGACGATTCAGGTGCGCGACCTGGCGATCCAGGAGCGGGAGAACGATCTCGTGCTCGCGACGTTCGGGCGCGGCTTTTACATCTTGGACGACTACCGGCCATTGCGCGCCGCCTCGAAGGAAACGCTGGACAAGGACGCGACACTCTTCCCGGTGCGCAACGCGTGGATGTTCATCCCGTCGGCTCCGAATGGGGGACGCGAGAAAGCGTTTTTCGGCGATCGCTTCTTCAGCGCGCCCAACCCGCCGTTCGGCGCGGTTTTCACCTACTACCTGAAGGACGAGATCAAGACTCTGCGCAAGACACGCCTCGACGCCGAGAAAGAGAAACAGAAAAAAGGCGAGGACACACCCTATCCGTCATGGGACGAGCTACGCGCCGAGGACCGGGAGGAAGAGCCCGTGATCCTTCTCACTGTGACCGACCAGGACGGCGACGTCGTGCGAATCGTAACGGGGCCGACGACGGCAGGGTTCACGAGGGTCGCGTGGGATCTCCGCTACCCGGCACCCGAGCCGACGAGTCTGGAAACGCGGGACATCGATCCTTGGGACCGGCTTCCGTTCGGACCTCTGGCGGCCCCGGGCCGCTACACCGTTACGTTCGCCAAACGCGTCGGTGGGGTTGTCACCCCCCTCGGTCCATCGCAGATATTCGAGGCGATTCCGTTGGGAACCGCATCGCTTCCTCCGTCGGATCGTAAGGCGTTGCTTGCGTTCGAGGAAAAGACGGCCCGCCTGCAGCGTGCGGTGCTCGGCGCCGTACGCGCCGCCGGGGAAGCGCAAACGAGCATTGACCACCTGAAAAAGGCCCTGGTCGATGCGCCCGGCGCGGATCCGAAGCTTGCGGTTGATTTGCGCGCGATCGAATCACGCCTCAAGGACGTGCAGGTCGAGCTCAGCGGTAATAACACCGTGGCGAACCGGAACGAGCCGACGCCTCCGTCGATCGTCGATCGAGTCCAGACGATCGTCTACGGTCACTGGGATGCGACTTCGGCCCCGACCGCGACGCAGCGCCGCAACTACGACATCGCGGCGGCCGAGTTCGCGCCCGTCCTGGCGAAGCTGCGCACGATCACCCTCACGGATCTCAAGCGGCTCGAGGACGAGGCCGAAGCGGCCGGCGCGCCGTGGACTCCCGGGCGCGTCCCGGATTGGAAACCGGAGTAGCCGGAGGGAAAGAACATGAGACGGCAACGATGGATGATCGTGGTGGCGATGGTTGCGGCCGCCGTTCCCGCGCGGGCGGAGTCGATCTCTGAGATTTTCAAACGGGTCGCGGACTCCGTGGTCGTGATCCGAACCTCCGAGAGCGAAGCTCCCAACCGCCCCGGCGCGGTCGCCACCAATGAGGCCGGCCTCGGCTCGGGCGTCCTCATTGACAAGGACCGCATCCTCACCGCAGCGCACGTCGTGCAAGTCGCCGACACGATCTCGGTCCAGTTTGCGAGCGGAGAGACGCTGTCGGCCAAGGTCCTCGCATCGGAGCCCTCGGCCGATCTCGCATTGATCCAACTCGAGCGCGCGCCGATGAAAGCCTCGATCGCCACCCTGGGCGACTCGGACGCGGTTCAAGTCGGTGACGAGGTGTTGGTGGTCGGCGCGCCGCTGGGAATGTCGCATACGTTGTCGGTGGGACACATCAGCGGCCGCCGCGTCGAGCAGAAACTCCACGGCGGATTCGCGGGATTCGAGCTCTTACAAACCGATGCCTCGATCAACCCGGGAAACTCGGGTGGTCCCATGTTCGACATGGAAGGCCATGTCGTCGGAATCGTCAGCCACATCATCTTCGGCGAGGCGGGCGCGGGCGGCCTCGGATTCGTCGCGACCTCCAACATGGCGAAGTCGCTCCTACTGTCCGGCAAGGCGATGTGGTCGGGCATGGGGGGATACATGCTCGAGGGCGACCTCGCCCGCATCTTCCAACTCCCGCAAGCGCGCGGCGTGCTGGTCCAACGCATCGCGAAGGGCTCGCCGGCCGCGAAGATCGGGCTGCAGGCGGGGGATCGCAAGGCGAGGATCGGGAGCGAGGAGTTCCTGGTAGGCGGCGACGTCATCCTCGAGGTCCACGGCATCAGCTTGGCCGACGCCGACGCCCACGCGCAGCTCCGCAAGAAGTTGGACTCGCTTGCACCCGGAGCGCCGACTTCCGTCATTGTCTTGCGTGGCGGCCGAAAGCTCGAATTGGAATGGACGCCCCGCAATCGCTAACATCGGGGCGTCTTTCGAAGGTCGTCATCTGGAACGACCGACTAATCCCAGGCTCCGCGCGTAGAAGTACTCATGCTTACAATCATGCTTCTCGGCGCCCTGCTTGCCGCTGCCCCGGCCGTTCCGGCCGCCCCCGCCAATTCCCCGCTCGGCGACAAGCTCGACCGTTGGCTCGTCGCGTCTGATTTTCGCGGAAACGTCCTCGTGTCCAAGGATGGCGTCGTCGTGCTCCGCAAGGGTTACGGCATGGCGGACCGTGAGGGCGGCATTCCCTACACCGCCGACACGGTGTTCAGTGTCGGATCGATCACGAAGCAATTCACCGCGGCGGCGATTCTGAAGCTGGAGATGGAGGGGAAGCTGCACGTCGAAGACCCGATAGGGAAGTACCTCCCGGGGGTCCCGGACGACAAGAAAGCGATCACGCTGCACCACCTACTCACGCACACGTCCGGTCTCGACTCGGATTTCGCTGGAGACTACGAAGCCGTCTTGCGCGACGAGTACGTGAAACGAATCCTCGCTTCGAAGCTGCGAAGCAAGCCCGGCGACGTCCACTTCTACGCAAATTCCGGTTATAGCCTGCTCGGCGCCGTCGTCGAAATCGCCTCGGGGAAGCCGTACGAACAGTACTTGAGGGACAACCTGTTCCTCCCCGCCGGGATGCGCGACACGGGGTACAAGCTCCCCGGTTGGCCGAAGGCAGCGCTAGCGGTCGGCTATCACGACGGCAAGCGTTGGGGGCGGATGACCGATAAGCCGTGGGACAAAGACGGCCCCTACTGGGCTCTTCGCGCCAACGGAGGAATCCTCTCTACTCTCGATGACATGTTTCGGTGGCACGTGGCGCTAACGGGCGACACGGTGCTCTACGCCGCGGAAAAGGCCAAGATGTTCCGCCGTCAGGTGCCGGAGGGCCCAGGCGCGGACACCTACTACGGTTACGGCTGGTCGATCGGCGACTCGCCCTGGGGCGGGCCACTGATCGAGCACAACGGCGGGAACGGCACGTTCTTCGCCGACTTCTTGCGCTACGTGGGCGACAATTCCGTCGTCATCCTGTCGACCAACGATTCCGAGGTGCGCGGCGGCAGAATCTCCCACTCGCTCGCGCGTCTGGTGCATGGAGAGGATGTCCCCCCGCTGAAGCCACGCTCCGCGGAGCACGTAGAGCCTCTCGGAACCTCGGGACGGGACGCGGTCATTCGCGCCTGGTTCGACGCGTTCAACGCGAAAGGGTTCGACGCGATGCGCGCATTTCGGGCCGCGCACGCGACGCTGCGCCCGGAAATGGACGACGCCGAGCGCGAGAATCGATTGACGCAGATGAGGGAAGACCTGGGGCGTCTCGATCCCGAGGGGATCGTCGAAAGCGCCGGCGACCAGGTCACTGTCAGGGTCAAAGCCTCGAACGGCCCCATCGCGGCGTTCAAGTTCATGTTCGCGCCCGACGGCAAGCTGGACGGAATCGGCGTCGAGGTCGGCAACTAACGAAAAAGGGGAGTGTCCCCTTTTCTCCAGTCATAATGTCCGGATGGCACTCACTCCGGGTCACCGTCTAGGTCCCTACGAAATCGTCGCCCCGCTGGGCGCGGGCGGAATGGGCGAGGTCTATCGCGCAAAGGACACGCGTCTTGGGCGCGACGTCGCGGTGAAGATCCTTCCGGCTCATCTTTCCGATAATCCCGAGGTGCGCGAGCGGTTCGAGCGCGAGGCGCGTGCGATCTCGTCGCTGAACCACCCGCACATCTGCACGCTCTTTGACGTGGGGCGCGAGGGGGATGCCGACTACTTCGTCATGGAACTGCTCGACGGGGAGTCCTTGTCCCAACGCTTGGAGCGTGGGCCGCTCAAGCTCGACGAGGCGTTGAGGGTCGCGGCGCAGATCGCCGACGCGCTCGCCGCCGCGCACAAGCAAGGGATCGTCCACCGCGACCTGAAGCCCGGCAACATCGCGCTGACGAAATCCGGGGCCAAGGTCCTGGACTTCGGCGTTGCCAAGCTGCGTGACGAAACGGTGGTCGACATGGCCACCCGCACGACGCCTCTCACCTCGCACGGCGCGATGGTGGGCACCGTCCAGTACATGTCGCCGGAGCAGCTCGAGGGGCAGCCGGTCGATCATCGAGCCGACCTGTTCGCTTTCGGAGCCGTGCTCTACGAGATGCTCACCGGTAGGCGCGCGTTCGAAGGGCAAAGCCAGGCGAGTGTGATCGCGGCGATTCTAAGAGAAGATCCGCGGCCGGTCTCCCAACTGATCCCAACGACCCCGGCGCCGCTCGATCGCGTGGTGACGAGTTGTCTCGCGAAGAATCCCGAGGAACGCTGGCAGAGCGCGGGCGATCTGGCCCGCGAGCTGCGATGGATGGGCGGAGGTACGAGCACGGGTTCCGTCGCCATCACGCCAGCCGCGGCCGCCAAAGCGCGACGCAAGCTCCCAAGTTGGGCGCTCGCAGCAGCGGCGTTGATCGGCGCCGCCGCGATGGCTGCTCTCGGTTGGACGCTGCATCGTCCCGTCCCGATGCCTTTGATGCGGACGAGCATCGTCCTCCCCACGGGAACGACGCTCGACAGCGACAACGCCTCGATCGCGCTCTCGCCGGACGGCTCGATGCTCGCCTACGCGGCTAACGAAGGGACCGGTCCGGGCAGACTCTGGATCCGGCCGCTCAACAGCCTCGTCGCTCAGCCGTTGGCGGGAACGGAAGGGGCGTCCTACCCGACGTGGTCACCCGACGGGAGCACTCTCGCATTCTTCGCCGACGGGAAGCTCAAAAAGGTTCGCGCGACAGGCGGCGCCGTGCAGTCGATCTGCCCGGCGCCTAACGGGCGGGGCGCGGCCTGGGGAACGGGCGACGTCATCGTGTTCACTCCGGACACCTTTGGGCCCCTCTTCCAGGTTCCGGCTTCGGGCGGCACGTCCACCGCCTTGACGACGGTCCCGGACGAGGTCTCGACTCACCGCGATCCTCACTTCCTTCCCGACGGTAAGCACGTGCTCTATTTCAGCGGGAAGGCGACGGCGGATCCGGACGGCGGGGTCTACTGCTTGAACATCGCCACGAAACAAAGTGAGCCTGTGTTGCACGTCGATAGCGAGGGGATCTACGTCGAGCCCGGTTATCTCGTGTTCGTCCGCGACGGCAACCTCTTGGCCCAGCCGTTCGACGCCTCGTCGCGCAGCCTCTCCGGTGAGGCGGTCCCGATTGCCGAGAAGGTCCAGTTCAACAATTTCCGCCGCACCGGAACCTACACGATGAGTGGGAACGGCATGCTGGTCTACCTGAGCGATACGATCCTCCGGGAGACCCAATTCACCCTCTACGATCTCGATGGAAAGGTCTTGGGAACCGTCGGCGAGCCCGCGATGTACTGGCTTCAGACGAAAATCTCGGCGGACGACCGCAGGGCGATCACGAGCATCCGCCGCGCCGGTGAGGGAAGCGACGTGTGGGTCTTCGATCTCGCCCGTGGAATCGGGAGCCGATTCACCTTCAACGAGATCGGCGATCTGGGCGCGATCTGGTCGCCGGACGGACGGCAGGTGGCGTATGCCGACGCTGAAGGGAACGTCTGGCTCAAAGCCGCCGATGGAACGTCGACACCGAAGAAGATCACCTCCGAACCTCTCGGCACGGCCATACCCCAGCAGTGGACATCCGACGGCTCCGGCATCGCCGTGTTCACCAATTCCGGCAAGCGGGGCACCGACATCGTGATCGTCCCCGTGAGCGGGGACGGCAAGCCGCAACCCCTGATTGCCACGCCTGCGAACGAGACTTCGTTCGGGTTTTCACCGGACGGTCGGTGGATGGGCTATTCCTCCGACGAGTCGGGCCGCTTCGAGTTTTACGTCACGTCCTTCCCAGGCCCCGGGGGGAAATGGCAGGTCTCGACGAGTGGCTCGGCCACCGGAGGCTGGCTCGGCGACGGGAAGGAGGTCTGGTACACGGACCTCGAAGGAAAATTCTTCGCCGTGCCGATCACGACGACGGGGGGCGGCCTCGAAGTGGGCACGCGACGTCCGCTCTTTTCCGGGCAAGCTCTGCCGGTCGATACCTTTGACTTCACCCACGACGGCAAACGCTTCCTCGGAGCCGCCCGCCGCGCGACCACGACGGGACCTGTCCTGACCGTGGTCACCCAGTGGGTGTCCGAATTGAACCGCCGATGAGTCTGACGGCAGGCGCACGTCTCGGCCCCTACGAGATTCTCGGCCCGCTTGGCGCGGGCGGTATGGGCGAGGTCTATCGCGCGAAGGACACGCGCCTCGGGCGTGACGTCGCCGTAAAAATCCTTCCCGCGCATCTTTCCGACAATCCCGAGGTCCGCGAACGTTTCGAGCGTGAGGCGCGGGCAATCTCTTCGCTCAACCATCCGCACATCTGCACTCTTTTCGACGTGGGCCGCGAAGGGGCCGCCGACTACTTCGTCATGGAGCTTTTGGACGGCGAGTCGCTCGGTGCCCGCCTGACGCGTGGGCCGATCAAGCTCGACGAGGCGCTAAAAATTGCGACGCAGGTTGCCGATGCGCTCTCCGCGGCCCACAAGCAGGGGCTCGTTCACCGCGACCTCAAGCCCGGAAACGTCATGTTGACGAAGTCCGGGGCCAAGGTGCTCGACTTCGGCGTGGCCAAGCTGCGCGACGAGACGGCCGTCGAGATGGCCACGCGCACGACGCCGCTTACCTCTCACGGGGCGATCGTCGGCACCGTCCAGTACATGTCACCGGAGCAGCTCGAAGGCAAGCCGGTGGATCATCGTGCGGACCTCTTCGCGTTCGGCGCGCTGCTTTACGAGATGTTGACAGGCCAGCGCGCGTTCGCGGGACAGAGCCAGGCGAGCGTTATCGCGGCGATCCTCACGGCCGACCCGCGACCGGTCTCGCAGCTGATCCCGACGACGCCGGCCTCGCTCGACCGTGTCGTGACGAGTTGCCTCGCGAAAGACCCCGACGAACGTTGGCAGAATGCGGGTGATCTTGCTCGCGAGCTGCGATGGATAGGCGGCGGTTCAGGTGTGAGCTCAGGAGCGGCCGTCTCGCCCGCGTCATCGAGGCCGCGGCGCTTCGGGCGCGGCGCACTAGGTTGGATCGTTGCCGCGGCCGCAACGATTGCGGCGGTCGCCGCGATCGCCACGCTCGCGACGCGGGTTCGGCCCGTCGCCACGACCGGAGCCCTGACCCGATTCTCGGTCGCCTCACCTGACGGTGTGACCCTCGTTGCCGACGGTGTGCAAGCCAGGATCTCCCCCGACGGCCGCAACCTCGCGTTCTCGGCGGCGTCGGCCACCGGGACAGTGACGTTCTGGGTGAGGCCCTTGGATTCGCTCGTCGCGCGGCCGCTCACCGGGACCGAAGACGGGGCCATCCCGTTCTGGTCGGCCGACGGTCGCTACCTCGCCTACTTCGGGAACAACAAGCTCTTGAAGGCCCCGATCGCCGGCGGCGCGCCGGAGACGATCTGCCCTTCCGGAGACGGTCGTGGCGGAACGTGGAGCAGCAGAGGTGTGATCGTGATGGCCCCCCAGGCGGCCGGTCCGTTGTTCCGCGTGCGTGACAGCGGGGGCGAAGTCGTGCCGGTGACCGTCCTCGACGAGTCGCGGCAGGAGACCGGACATCGCTGGCCCTTTTTCCTCCCCGACGGCAAGCACTTCCTCTTCGTGACGCTTCCCTCCAAGCAGGGAAATTTCGACGTCTTCGTGGGATCGATCGACTCGACGGAGAGGACATTCCTTTTCGCGGCGAGCAGCGCTCCCGTCTACGCCGAGCCGGGGTACCTGATCTACATGCGCGACAACACGCTCGTCGCGCAGCCGTTCGACGCGGCCAGCCTGAAGACGACGGGGGAGCCCGCCAGCCTCGGCGAAGCGCCCGCACCCTCGGGGTGGACCGGCGCGCCGGTCGTGTCGGTGTCGAACGATGGCGTGATGACCCGCTGGGGCATGGGCCTGCCGAACACGACTCTCAAGTGGTACGACCGCGCGGGGAAGGACATCGGCGAGATTCCCGTTCCCACCGGGCGCTTCGAGCAGGTCCGGCTCTCGCCGGACGGGAAGCGCCTCGCCACGGTCCGACGATCGGGGGTCTCGGCGTCCGACATCTGGCTTTTCGATCTCGATCGCCCGGTGCCGTCTCGCTTCACGTTCGGGCCATCGACCAACTACTCCATCGCCTGGTCTCCCGACGGGAGCCGTATCGCCTTCTCATCGGACCGATTCGGACCCGAGGACATCTTCGTGAAATCCGTCAACGGGGCCGCCGAGGAAACGGCCGTGCTCAAGGGCGGTGCCCTGTTCAAAGAGCCGACCTCGTGGTCGTCCGACGGAAAGACCATCATCTTCGAACAGCCGGATCCGAAGACAGGCTGGGATCTCTTCCTGCTGCCCGCCGACGGCAAGGGCCCGCCCGTTCCTTTTCTCAGCGCGCCGGGGCTCGAACGCCTGGGCGTGGTTTCGCCCGACGGTCGCTGGATCGCATACGTATCCGACGAGGCGGGGCGCCTGGAGCTGTTCGTTCAGTCCTTCCCCGTTCCCGGCGCCAAGTACCAGGTGTCGAATGGAGGCACGGCCTACGCCGCGAGCTGCTGGACGCGCGGCGGCAAGGAGTTGATGTTCATGGCCGCGGACGGCTTCACCGTCATGGCGGCGGACGTGACGACCGGGGCGTCGTTCCAGGCCGGTGAGCCGCGGGCGCTGTTCAAGCTACGCTCCGACTTTACCGGTGTCGATTTCGCGCCTGACGGCCAGCGCATCCTGGCCTCGTCGCCCGCCGGGGCGACGGTGACTCCCTCGATTACGATTGACGTCAATTGGACAGCACAGCTGAGGAAATGAGACTTGGACGGGGCCTCGCAAGATATTTATTTGCTCCCCCTTTCTTGAAGCTGTCGGCCCCTGTCGGCACGGTTTTGCCGCCCATCCTGTAGGTTTTGAAGCTGTTCGGCAGCGGCGGCCGTTGACCCGCCCTCGCGCGGTTCCGAAGTTGGAACTGCCATGAAAACAAACCACATGATCCGAGCCGCAGCCCTGGCCGCCCTGGTGGCGACCCCCTTCACAGCAGTCCCGGCCGCCGGGCCGTTTCAAGTGCGCAGGGCCACGACTGGGCAAGCCGTCAGCACGGCCCCGCCGTTGGCCACGATTGTGACGTCGCCCTTCGACGACGACATCGCATCGATGCTGAACGCGTCGGACTACTTCTACCAGGTTTACGACGCTTCCGGAAGCGCGCTTGCAATCTCCGTGCAGCTCAACTCGGTGACGCACCGGATCCGGATCGGATTCGACGACGCCAACGCCGCATCCGCACCGGTCGATGCGAGCGCCTCGACGGTTGCGGTGGCTCCCGCCTCGATCCGCGCCGACGGTTTGCAGACGGCCTCGATCACCGTCGAGCCCAGGGACGCGAACGGTGTCCTCCTTGGGAGAGGGCTGGCGATCGCGCTCGACGCGTCGCTCCTTTGGCCCGCGCAACTGTCCGGTCCGGTCGCCGATCTCGGCGACGGGTCGTACCGGGCGCTGGCCGTTGCGTCGGTTCCGGGAACCGGCTCGGTGCGCGTCATCGTCGAGGGTGTCAGCCTTGCCGATTTTCCGACGATTACCGCGACGCCCCTCGACCCGTCGGGGTCGTTGCGCGACCTTGCTATCCAACAGCTTGCGGGCTTGGCCGGCGCGGGTGGACCGCTTGACGCGCTCACCGCAGGTGCGGGCGCCGGGACGCCGCAAGCCGCGGCGTTGGCCGAGGCGACGGCTAGAGCCAACGCCGCTCTGGCGACGCTTGCGAACGACGACCCGATGCGCGACGACAACGTCTTGAAAACCGATTTCGAAGCGGTGTTGTCCGTGCTCTCTGGTGTGTTGGCGTCGCCGGGCTCGCTCGATCCGCTCGACGTACGAGACACGATGGACGATCTCCTCGGAATCGCGCGCCTGGTCGCGCTCTGGCACGTGGAGCGGGCGACGAACGCCTGCGGCGTGTGCGACGGCTCGGGGAATCCGAGGAAGCTCTGCGATGCGATCGCCTCGATCTCACTCGCCGACGCGATGCGTGCGGAGATCAGCCCGAACTGGGGCGGGATCGTGGACGAATACGCGCGAGCCGTCGAGTGGGCGCTTCAGGCCTTCCACGCCTGCTAAACTGCGGGACTCCACCTCACCAAAGAAAGGGGAGTCCAATGGCGAAGAAGATCATCGCGGTCGCGGGAGCGACCGGTGCCCAGGGCGGCGGACTGACTCGTGCGGTCCTGGCCGATCCTGACGGGGGTTTCGCGGTACGTGCGCTGACGCGCGACGTCAACTCGGACAAAGCCAAGGCCTTGGCCAAGGCCGGGGCTGAAGTCGTCGCCGCAAACGTCGACGACGTGGAGAGCATGAAGAAGGCGTTCGCGGGAGCCTACGGCGCCTACTGTGTCACCTTCTTCTGGGACCACTTCTCGCCGGAGCGCGAGGGCCAACAGGCTCGCAACATGGCGATCGCCGCCAAGGACGCCGGCGTGAAGCACGCGATCTGGTCGACGTTCGAGGACACGCGAAAGTCGATTCCGCTGAGCGACAACCGGATGCCGACGCTGCAAGGAAAGTACAAGGTGCCGCACTTCGACTCGAAGGCCGATGCCGATCACTACTTCACCGAGCTGGGCGTGCCCGTTACGTTCCTGTACACGTCGTTCTACTGGGACAACCTCATCCACTTCGGCATGGGGCCGAAAAAGGGCGCGGACGGCAAGCTTGCGTTCACGCTTCCGATGGGCGATAGGAAGCTCTCCGGCATGGCGGCTTCGGACATCGGCGCGTGCGCCTACGGCATCTTCAAGCGCGGCGACGAGTTCATCGGAAAGACCGTCGGCATCGCCGGCGAGCATCTGACCGGCGCGCAGATGGCGGCGGAGCTGAGCAAGGCGCTCGGGCAAGAAATCGTTTACAACGCGGTGCCTCCGGACGTGTACCGTTCGTTCGGGTTCCCCGGTGCCGACGATCTGGGTAACATGTTTCAGTTCAAGGCCGATTTCAACGAGATGTATTGCGGCAACCGGCCGCTCGCGTTGAGCCGGTCGCTGAACCCGAAGCTCCAGACCTTCGCCCAGTGGCTTGCGGTCAACAAAGATCGGATTCCGCTGGAGTGACGACGATTCCGCGCTGGCTTCTTCTCGCGCTGATCCTCGATCTCGTCGGGTGCGCCCGCGCCCCCGAACCCGCGGACTTGGTGCTCCTCGGCGGAAAGATCGTGACGCTCGACCCCAGTCGGCCGGAAGCGACGGCGCTCGCCGCGCGCGCAGGATCGATCGTTGCCGTGGGCAGCGACGAACAGATTCAGGCGCTCGTCGGGCCGGAAACAGAGGTCGTCCGCCTCGACGGCATGCTGGCGGTGCCGGGCCTGATCGAATCGCACGGGCACCTCTTGAACCTTGGCGTCTTGCGTATGAACGTGGATCTCAAGACGACCCGTTCCTGGGAGGAGGTCGTCGAGCGGGTCCGCGAGGCAGCGGGTAGCGCAAAGCCCGGCGCCTGGATTTTCGGAAGAGGATGGCACCAGGAGAAGTGGGAGCAGCAGCCCGCGCGGACCGTCGAGGGATACCCCACGCAGGATTCCCTTGACGGGGTCGCTCCGGCGAACCCGGTCGTGCTCAAGCACGCTTCGGGGCACGCCGTCATCGCGAACGCTGCGGCGCTTCGAGCGGGCGGGATCGACGAGGGGACGGCCGATCCGCCCGGGGGCCGAATCGTCCGCGACGCCGCAGGACGCGCGACGGGCGTGCTGATCGAGAACGCGGCCGAGCTCGTGACACGCGCGATGGACGAAGCACGCGCGAAGCGGGATCCGGCGGAGATCGACGCTGAAACCGTCCGCGCCGTCGAGCTGGCTCAGGACGAGTGCCTGTCCAAGGGAATCACGACGTTTGAGGATGCCGGTTCGACGTTCGCCACGATCGACCAACTCCTGAAGATGGCCGAGGATGGGCAACTTCGGATGCGGCTCTGGGTCATGGTGCGCGAAGACAACGCCTTACTGAAGGCGCGCCTGCCCGCGTACCGGATCGTGGGCCTAGGCAACGACTTCCTCACGGTGCGCGCGATCAAGCGGCAGATGGACGGCGCGCTCGGCTCGCGCGGAGCGTGGCTGCTCGAGCCCTACTCCGACCAGCCGTCGACTTCGGGCTTGAACACCGATCCGGTCGCCGACATCGAGGAGACCGCGCGTATCGCGATCGAGAACGACTTCCAACTCTGCATCCACGCCATCGGCGACCGCGCGAACCGCGAGAC
Organism: Acidobacteriota bacterium; assembly: GCA_032124015.1. GTDB lineage: Bacteria > Acidobacteriota > Polarisedimenticolia > Polarisedimenticolales > DASRJG01 > DASRJG01. The sequence continues at coordinate 47,335 of JAQBEH010000098.1, read as the reverse complement.
GCTCGATCTCTACGAGCGAACCTTCCGCGCGCATCCGGATCGAAAGAATCTTCGATGGCGCGTCGAGCACGCCCAGCATTTGAGCCCCTCCGACGTTCCGCGATTCGAGACGCTCGGCGTCGTCGCGTCGATTCAGGGGATCCACTGCGTCTCAGACGGCTCGTGGGTCCCCGCGCGACTCGGCGCGAAGCGCGCCGAGGAGGGTGCCTACGTGTGGAGGGACCTCATCGACTCCGGCGCGATCGTGTGCAACGGAACGGATGTTCCCGTCGAAGACGTCGATCCGATCGCGAACTTCCACGCCTCCGTGACCCGCATCCTCCCAGACGGGAGCGCGTTCTACCCGCAACAGAAGATGTCTCGCATAGAGGCCCTCCGCTCGTACACCGTCAACGCCGCGTACGCCGCCTTCGAGGAGGAGCTCAAGGGTTCGCTCGCCGTCGGGAAGCTCGCCGACGTGACCGTTCTGACCCGCGACATCCTCACGATTCCGGATGACGAGATAGAGAGCGCGAAGGTTGCCTACACCATCGTGGGTGGCAAGGTGGTCTATCGGGGGACAGTGAAATAGGCGACTGTCCCCTATTTCACTGTCCCTATCTCAGCGCCACGCACGCGAGCACGGTGAACGCTGCGGCCACCCAGACCTCGCGGAGGCCCACCTGTCGCACGTTGCCGGGAGGAAACGCGAGTCCCCACACGGTCCGAGCGACAACGGGGACGAACGCGATCCACCACCACGGGGGAAGCGCTCCGAAAGAGGCCAGGCCAACGAGCGCCGCCGCGAGCGCGACGTGCGCGAGGATGCACCAACCCACAGCCGCGTGTCGGTTCACTCGCAGCTTTTCATACGCGCGCACGTACGCGACCGACGAGAGAAAATAGCCGAGGGCGAGTCCCGCGGCGCCGAAGATGGAGCGATCCAAGGGCTGGCCGGAGGCTGCGGCCATCATCGGAGCGCTCAACGACACTCCTGTCAGTCCGAGCGCCTCGAACCCGATCGAGCGCGCGCGACCCAGCACGGAGGCTGCGGCGTAGACGGCTGCGAGCCCCGCCGCAACGCCCGCGATCGCGAGAAACGGTCCCCGCGCGGCCGGACCCGCCACGAGCACGGCGCACGAGAAAAAGAGCGCGCCCCCGACCAGGTAGATCGCACCCCAGGCCAGGCGACGCACCGCGTAGCCCGGCAACGACGGCTTCCGCTCGCGTGCCCGCTGGGCCCACGGGACGATCGCGTGGTGCGCGAGAAAAACATGCACCGCCGCCGGGGCCACAAGCCACGCCGCCGCCGAGCGCCAGCCTCCCGCGGCGAGCCCGAGCACCATGGGGATGACGAGCATCGTCCAAGCCCCGTGTTCGCGGGGGAGGGGTGGAGGCGCGGCGAGCCGTGGCCTAGGCCGGATCAGCTCGCCTTCTCGACGCTCGGCGGCTTCCAGGTACCGTCGCCGGCCGGGAGGATGGACGGATCTTCCGTCTTCGGCCAGTAGAGGCGCATCACGAGGTAGATGGTGTCATTGGGAGCGGGGAGCCAGTTGCTCTCTTTGTCGGCGCTTGGCGTGTCTTTTTGGATGTACAGAGTCAGCGAGCCATCCGCGTTCTTCTTCATGTTCGGCAGCATCGGCGCATTGATCAGGTAGCGGTTGATCGGATTCTCGATCAGGAACTGGCTCTTTCCGTCATACATCGTCACCGACCAGAAGGCGTTCACCGGTGGAAGCTGCCCGGCGGGAAATGTGAGGGTGTAGTTGCTCTTGCTGCCATCGAGCGTCTCGCCCGTCGCGTCGACCCGGGTCATGGGATAGGTGGCCTCGACGGCGTCGTTTCCGTAGATCCCGCCCTTGGCCGCGGCGGCTCGCTTCAGCCAGTCGCCGTTGTAGAACGCCTGATCGCCAAAGAGTGAACCGATTTTCCACCCGTTGATGTCTTTCATGCCGGCGGCCAGATACTTGTCCACCTTGCCGTCGCCCTCTTTCATGGCGAGCAACGCGGCGCCCTTGTGTTCCGGCGAGAGATCCTTGAAGTCGAAGGTCTTGCCTGGCCCAATACCGATGCTCGCGAGCTTGGCGAGGATGTCCTTGTTGTCGGGCGTTGGGGGCACGAACCGAAGGGCGAACTCGAGATACTCGAAGAAGTTCGCCTTGATCCCCGCGGTCGTCGCCGGGAGAAAATCGATCGTCGGCGCGGCGGGCGGAGCGGGCTGGTCGAGGAATGCGGAGAGGGGCTGGGCCTTGTATCCCGCCTGTACCTTAACCACGTTGGGCATGTCGTCGGCGTTGAAGAGCTGCGTTCGGAAGACGGTGAGCGCGAACGGCGTCGTCGAGTTGAAGACGTCTTTGACCCCCACGGGAGTCTCGCCCTTCCAGTCCGGGCCGGTCACGAGATAGTCGCCAGCCTCGCTCCCGGTCGCGCGGCTGCCGATGTAGCCGTAGTTGTAGGCGTTCCCGTCGATCAGTTGAACCGAGTAGTAACGCGCCTTGTCCACGGCGGGGACCGAGATCACGATCGGCTCCGCGCGCAGATCGAGCCAGAGCATAGAATACGGCGTGTCGCTGTTGGGCGTGACGACGGCGGTGTCCTTGTAAGTGAAGACACGGGCCTCGTTGCTGATCTGATTGAACGGCCCCTTGTACTGCGACGACGCGGGGTCCACGCAGAATTCGTTCATCACCGCGTAGTTCATCACGATCGGCAGACCGTAGATGAAGCCCTCCTCGGCGATGGCTTTCGTCTCCTCGATGCCCGGCGCGGAACTGGTTGGCCCCGGTTTCGCACAGGCGGCGAGGAGGGTGGCCGCGATAGCGGCCAGCATCACGAGCGCGAGCGGAACTGTCGCGGCAGTTTTGATCGATCTCTTCATTCCATGTCCTTATGTTGAGTTCTGACTCTTCAGGTCGCCGACGCGGCGACGACCCGACGATAGCACGGCGGGATGCGTGTTAATTGTTACGGTTTTTCTGGTTTACAATACATTTGTACGGTATACTCGTCCCACGCACGGATCCTCGAAGGAGGTAAGAGCATGGGGCGCACGCCGGCCGGTCAGACACGCGAAAAAGTCTTTCGTTTCGTCCGCGACCGCCTCGCCGGGGGCCGGCCCCCAACGGTGCGGGAAGTGATGGAAGCGTTCGGCTTCCGCTCCCCGCAGACCGCGCGCGAGCACCTCGATGCCTTGGTCGAAGACGGGCGGTTGAAGAAAGAGCCCAAGGTCGCACGCGGCTTCCGTCTCCCCGGCCGCGGCGAGGCGCCAACGATCATGGTGCCTCTTCTCGGTCGCGTTTCTGCGGGCCCGCTCGGGCTGGCGATCGAAGATCTCGAAGGACACCTCCCCGTGCAGACGCGGAGCAGCCCCGGTGAATTGTTCAGCCTGCGGGTTCGCGGCGACAGCATGAAAGACGCCGGGATCCTGGATGGCGATGTCGTGGTCGTGCGCCGCCAGCCGCGCGCCGACTCGGGCGAGATCGTCGTAGCACTGGTCGGCGACGAGGCGACGGTCAAGCGCTTCCGTGTGAAGCGCGGGCGCATCGAGCTGCATCCCGCAAACGACGCCTACCAGCCGATCGTCCCCGAGCCGGGCGACGTGAAAATCTTGGGCAAGGTCGTCGAAGTGCGCCGGGTTCTGGAGTAGTGATGGCGACGAACGTGGGGAGTGAGACAAGGGAACATTCCCCTATTTTCCCGACAAGCGGTATCCGGGGAGCTTGTCGGGAAAAAGGGGAATGTTCCCTTGTCTCACTCCCCACGTTCGCCGCCCGCCTCACCGAAATATCCGCGTCGGTTTCGGGCGCGCCGCTGACGCTGACGTTCCGGCTCGTGCTCGACGCGCAGCGCCGCGCCGAACCGGTGGCGTGGATCGGCCGCAAAGATGCGCCGTTCTATCCGCCCGACGCCGCGGACACCGGCGTCGACCTCGCGGCTCTCGTTGTCGTGTGGACGGGGAATGCCATCACGGCGGCGAAGGCGGCCGATCTTCTGGTGCGTTCGGGGGCGTTCGGCCTCGTCGTTCTCGATCTGGGCAGCGAAGCGCGCCTCCCCATGCACGCAACGTCGCGCTTGGCGATGCTGGCGAGGCAGCACGACGCGGCGATCGTGTGCCTAACCAACAAAGACGCGGCGCGGCCGTCGTTGGGTCCGCTCGTGTCGCTGCGGGCGCACACCGCCTCGCGCGCGCGCGGCGAGGTGGGGCGCTTTCGCTGCGAGGTTGCCGCCCTGAAGGACAAGCGCGGGGGTACCACCTGGAACATCGTGGAGGTGTGTCGTGGACCAGACGGCCTGCATTGATCTTCCCGCGTTCCCGCTCCAACTCCTGCTGCGCAAGCACCCGGACTGGCGCGAGCATCCCGCAGCCGTTGTCGAAGCCGACACGCCGCAGGGGACGATCCTCTGGATCAACGAAAAGGCCCGTGCGGCCGGGATTCGTACCGGCATGCGCTATGCGGCGGGGCTCTCGCTCGCAGCGGGTTTGCGCGCCGCCGTCGTTCTCCCGAAAGACATCGCCGACGAGATCGCGCAGATTGCGGAGTTGCTCCGGCGTTTCACGCCCTTCGTCGAACCCGGCGAGGACGAGCCCGGCGTCTTCTGGCTCGACGCGAAAGGGCTCTTACGCTTGTTCGGCTCGCTGTCCGAGTGGGCGTCGTCGCTGCACGCCGAACTCGTCCGCGCGGGGTTCGTCGCGTCGATCGCCGTCGGCTTCGACCGCTTCGCCGTGTATGTGGTTGCGAAGGGGAGAAGGGGACTGTCCCGTTCTTCGGGACTGTCCCCGTTCGTGCGTGTCTTTGATTCCGCCGCATCCGAACGCGCCGCGGCGCGCGAGGTCCGCCTCGACCGGCTGTCGCTACCGATCTCGGCGCGCGACACGCTCTTGAAGCTGGGCGTCACGACGGTCGGCCAGTTCGTCGACCTTCCGCTAGACGGCGTGGGCGTGCGCTTCGGCCCCGAGGTCCGGCGCCTTCATCGCTTGGCGTCAGGCGCCTTGACGCAGCCGCTCGTTCCCGAGCGTCCCGACGTCCCCGCGATGCGGCGGCTGATCTTGGACAATCCCGAGCTCGACGCCTCGCGCCTCGTCGCGCGGATCGAAGAGGCGATCGGCCAGATGTTGGACGAGATCGCAGATAAAGGGCGCGCGCTCGCCGAGCTGCAGATCGCTTTCCGTTTCGAGCGCTTGGGCGATCACCTCGAATCGATCCAGCCTGCGGCGCCGACCCTCGTCCCCAAGGTTCTGCTCGAGTTGATCCGCCTGCGCTTGCAGGCGGTGCGGCAGCTTCCCGATGGCGTGATGGAGATCATCCTCGTCGCGCGCGAGACACCGGCCGTTGAAAAGCAGCGCGAGCTATTCGCCGTCAAGAATCGCCGCGACCTCGAAGCCGGCGCGAGGGCTCTGGCCCGCGTGAAGGCGGCGTTGGGCGACGACGCGGTCGTGCGCGCCGAACCGCGCGACGCGCATCTTCCCGAAGATCGGTTCGCGTGGGTTCCCCTGTCCGCGCTGACCGAAGCCAAGCCCCGCCCCGTGGACGAGCCTCGCCTCATCCGCCGCCTCTACACGACGCCGGTTCCGCTCCCGCCGCGCGAGCGCCACGAGCCCGACGGCTGGCTATTGCGCGGGTTGGCGCAGGGTCCCGTCGTGAAGGTGAACGGGCCGTACATGGTGTCGGGACACTGGTGGAAGCAGCCGACCTTCCGCGACTATCACTTCGCCGAAACGAAAAACGGAGAGCAGCTGTGGGTGTTTTACGACCGGGCGAAGAGCCGGTGGTTCTTGCAGGGGGAGGTGGGGTAGTGCCCCCGTCATGTATGCCCCGCTCTTCTGCAAATCCTCCTTCTCTTTTCTCGAAGGCGCCTCGCAACCCGAGGAGTTAATCGAGGCTGCGGCAGCTCGCGGCCTCGCGTCAATCGCGCTGACCGATCGCGACGGCGTCTACGGCATCGTCGAGGCGCACGTCGCCACGAAAGAGGCGGGGGTCAAGCTGATCGTCGGCTCCGAGCTGTCGCTCGACGACGGCTCGACGGTCGTGCTCTTGGCAGGCAATCGCGCCGGCTACGCGAACCTCTGCCAACTGATCACCGTAGGACGGCGGCGCTCGGAAAAGGGATCGAGCGTCGTCGGGTGGCGCGAAGTTTACGAGCACGCCTCCGATCTCGTCGCGCTGTGGGGCGGTGAGCGCAGCCTTCTGACGAAAGAGCCCGACCCGTTTTTCGTCGGAGCTGGCCTGAAGGAAGCCTTCGGGGATCGCGCCTACGCGATGGCGGTGAGGCACCGTCGCGCGGAAGAGCCGCGCCAAGAGGCGCGCCTGAGGCACCGCGCGGCGAAACTCTCGATTCCGATCGTCGCCGCGCACGAAGTGCTCTATCACCAGAAGGCGCGCCGGCCGCTTCAGGACGTATTCACCGCGCTTCGCTACAAGGTGAAGCTGTCCGAGGCGGGGCGGTTGTTGAAGCCCAACGACGAGCATGCGTTGAAAACGCCGATCGCGTTCCGGCGTTTGTTCGAGGACGACCCCGCCGCGGTCGCACGCACGGAAGACGTTGCCGCGCGCTGCACCTTCTCTCTCGACCAACTGCGCTACCGCTACCCGGCAGAAAAGCTGCCCGACGGCACGACGTCATCGGAGTGGCTGCGCACGCTCACGTTTCGCGGGGCGGCCGAGCGCTACCCCGGAGGCGTTCCTGCTGCTGTCGCCGACCAGGTCAATAAAGAACTCGCGCTGATCGAAGACCTCGACTACGGCGGCTACTTCCTGACGATGTGGGAGATCGTCCGCTTCTGCCGGGAGCAGGGGATCCTCTGCCAGGGGCGCGGCTCCGCGGCGAACTCGGCGGTGTGTTACGTGCTCGGGATCACCGCGGTCGATCCGGTCGCGATGGGTTTGCTCTTCGAGCGGTTCCTCTCGAAAGAGCGCGCCGAGCCGCCGGACATCGATCTCGACATCGAGCACGACCGCCGCGAAGAGGTTATCCAGCACGTCTATACCAAGTACGGAAGGACGAACGCGGCGATGGTGGCGAACGTCATCCGCTACCGCGTGCGCTCGGCGGTGCGTGAGGTCGGGAAGGTGCTCGGCCTCCCGGAGACGGCGCTCGACCGCGTGTCGAAGATCCTCCCGATGTACGGCGACGTCGATCCGTCGGCGTTTGAAGCCGCGGGCCTCGACCCGGAACATCCCACGCATCAGCACCTGATCCGCCTCGCGGGAGAATTGCTCGATTTCCCGCGACACCTCTCGATCCACCCCGGTGGCTTCCTGCTGGGGCACGAGCCGGTGGCGACGATCGTCCCGATCGAAAACGGCTCGATGCCCGACCGCACGGTGATCCAGTGGGACAAGGACATGATCGAGGAACTGGGTCTCTTCAAGGTCGACCTTCTTGGGTTGGGGGCTTTGAACCAACTCCACAAGGGGTTCGACCTGCTGCGCAAGCACAAGAGAATTGACCTCGGACTCGCGACGATCCCCAAGGAAGATCCAACCACCTACGACATGATCTGCGCCGGCGATACGGTGGGCGTCTTCCAGATCGAAAGCCGCGCGCAGATGGCGATGCTGCCGCGCCTGAAGCCGCGGACGTACTACGACCTCGTCATCGAAGTGTCGATCGTGCGTCCCGGTCCGATCACCGGCGGCATGGTCCATCCCTATTTGAAGAGACGCTCGGGAGAAGAGCCTGTCGTCTTCCCGCACGAGTGCCTTGCGCCGGTGCTCGCGAAGACGCTCGGCGTGCCGCTGTTTCAGGAACAGGTGATCCGCCTCGCGATGGTTGCCGCCGACTACACCCCCGGCGAGGCCGACCAGCTGCGCCGCGACATGGCCGCATGGCGGAAGACGGGGCGGATCGAACGGCACCGCGAGCGCCTCGTGTCGCGCATGACGGCGAAGGGGATCGAGGAAGAGTTCGCGCAGCGCGTCTTCGAACAGATTCGCGGCTTCGGCGAGTACGGCTTTCCGGAAAGTCACGCTGCGAGTTTCGCGTTGATCGCGTACGCGACCGCGTGGATGCGCCGGCATCACCTCGACGTGTTCACCTGCTCGCTTCTGAACGCGCAGCCGATGGGGTTCTACACGGCCTCCACGATTATCGACGACGCCAAGCGGCACGGCCTCGTCGTGCTTCCCGTCGACGTCGCGATGAGCGCGTGGGACTGCGCGCTAGACGAAACACGGGAGGAGGTGACACGCCCCTATTTTTCTGACAAGCGGTATCCGGGGAGCTTGTCAGAAAAAAGGGGCGTGTCACCTCCTCCCGTGTTTCGTCTAGCGCTCAGGCTCGGGCTCCGTTACGTCAAGGGGCTGCACGAAGCCACGGCGCAGCGCATTCTCGAAGCGCGCGCCGAAAAGACGTTTACATCGATCGACGATGTCGTGCGGCGCGCCAAGCTCGACGACGGCGCCACGACGCGTCTCGCGGAATCGGGCGCCTTCGCGGCGTTCACGAAAAATCGGCGCGGAGCGCTCTGGTCCGGGAAGAGGAGCTCCGCGCTGAGAACGCATAAGGGGACGCTCTCCGATTCTTCCGACGAGCGGTATCCGGGGAACTCGTCGGAAAAACGGGGAGCGTCCCCTTATGCGCCCCGCTTCGATCTTCCGTCTCACGAACTCTCCGCAGCCTTCACCGATCTCGACGTCTATGAGTCGATCGGCTGGGACTACGCGACGATGAACCTCTCCGCACAGGGGCACCCGCTCCAGCCCTTGCGCGCCACGATGCGTGCGAAGCGCCTCCCCGACGCGGGGGAAGTCCGCTCGATGCCCGACGGCCGCCGTACGCACTACGCCGGGCTCGTCATCTGCCGGCAGCGCCCCGGGACCGCCTCGGGCGTCGTCTTCCTCACGCTCGAGGACGAGACGGGTTTCGTCAACGTGGTTACGTGGGCGAAGGTTTACGAACAGTTCCGCCTGCTCGTGAAGACCGCGTCGTTTCTCGGTGTCACGGGGAGGCTGCAGGTGCAAGACGGCGTCACGCACCTGATCGCCGACAGCTTCTGGCGGCCGAAGATCGACACGCGACCGGTCGAGGTGGGAAGCCGGGACTTCCACTGAGGCAGGCTATAATGCGCAGGCAGCAAATGGGGGGGCCGCCATGATCGACGTTGATTCGACCGAAGACACCATTCGCCGCATAGTCCGCGAAGAGATCGAAGCCGCGTTCAAGAAAGACCCGGCAACGAAGAAGGCCGCAATCATCGCGTCGAAGGGGACTCTCGATTGGGCCTACCCGCCTCTGATTTTGGCGACGGCCGCAGCCGCGGCGGGAATGGAGACCTCGATCTTCTTCACGTTCTACGGCCTGAACATCATCCACAAGGACTTCGAAACGAAGCTCAGGGTCTCGCCCGTGGCCAACCCCGGCATGCCGATGCCGCTGCCGATGCCCGACCTGGTCAACGCGCTGCCGGGGATGCAAGGGATGGCGACCATGATGATGAAATCGATGTTCAAAAAGAAGAACGTCGCGACGATCAGTGAACTGCTCGACGTCGCGCGCGAGTCGGGCGTTCGGCTCATCGCCTGCCAGATGACGATGGATGTGTTCGGCTTCGAAAACGATGCGTTCATTCCGGGTGTCGAATTCGGCGGCGCGGCCGCGTTCTTGTCGCTGGCGCGCCGCGCGCACCTGACGCTGTTTATTTAATTAAAAGGGGATAGTCCCCTTTTCTGGGAGCGAATGATGGCGGACATCAAAGAGGACGGACTGCTCGACGCGTCGGGGTTGTCTTGCCCCATGCCGGTCGTGAAAGCGGCGAAAGCGATGAGAGATCTCGCGCCCGGACAAGTTTTGAAGATCGTCGCGACCGACCGCGGGTCGGTTGCCGACATCCCGGCGTGGGCCGAAGACACGGGGAACGAGATGCTCGCATCGACGACGGATGGCGACCGGTACGTCTTCCTCGTGCGAAAGGGCGCCGCGTGAACCTGACCGTTGCCGCGCTGCGCGAACGTATCGCGCGAGGCGAGCCCACCTTTCTGCTGGACGTCCGGGCCTCCAAGGAGTTTGCGACGTGGAAACTCGAGGGCTCACGTCCGATCGACACGATGAACGTGCCCTACACGCGCATCCTCGCGGAGGCAGACGAGGACAACATCGCTGCCGCCGCCGCGGCCTACCTCGGAAAGAACTTCGCCGCCAAGATCCCGCGGGAGCCGCTCATCGTGGCGGTGTGCGCAAAAGGCGGGACGTCGGCGTACGTCGCGGAAGGCCTGCGCACGCTTGGCTACGACGCGGTTAACCTCGAAGGCGGCATGATCGCCTGGGGAAATCACTACGAAGCGCTGACGGTTGTCGACGAGCCGGGGCTCGCAATCGTTCAGGTCGCGCGCCCCGCGCGCGGCTGTCTGAGTTGGGTCGCCATCTCGGACGGCGAGGCCGTCGTGATCGATCCCTTGCGCCACGTCGATCGATACCTCGAAATCCTCGAGGCACGCGGCGCGAAGGTATGTGCCGTGATCGATACGCATGCGCACGCAGACCACATCAGCGGCGGACGAGCCCTCGCGAGCGAGACCGGAGCGCCGTACTACTTGCACCCCTACGATGCGATCCATCCGATGGACATGCTACCGGCGACCTTTGACTTCGAGCTTCTGCACGAACGGCGCCACCTGTCCTTCGGCGGCTCGATGATCGACGTGCTTCACACACCCGGCCACACACTGGGGGCGGTCGCGCTCCTTCTCGACGAGCGGTTTCTTTTCGGGGGGGACACGCTATTCGTCGCTGCCGTCGCGCGCCCCGATCTCGGAGGGAAGGCAGAGGCCTGGACGCCTTTGCATCACACGTCGCTCGCGCGCTTGCTCGCGCTTGGAGACGACGTCCACCTGTTTCCAGGACATTTCAGCTCGACGGACGAGGCCGACGCGCGAGGCGCCTACACGATACCGGTCGGCGGGCTTCCCGCGCGCAACGAAGGTGCGCGGCGCGCGCTGGGCGACGCGTCGTCGTTCGCGTCGTACATCATGACCAGCCTTCCCGAATTCCCGCCGCAGTATGTCGACATCAAGCGCGTGAATACGGGACTGATCGCGGTCGACGAAGATCGCGCCGGCGAACTCGAGCTCGGCAAGAACGTTTGCGCGCTCGTGACGGCACACAAGGGCTCGTGAGCACGATTCTCGTCTGCGGCCTCTAGAAGCGACGCGTCCAGTCGGCAAAAGCGATCAGGAACCCCTTGAGATGATCGCGCGTCTTCTCGTCGGTCAACCGCCCTTCGGCGTCGAACTTGTCCCGGCACGAGGCGACGGCCACCTCGGGCTTCGGCATCGCGTAAGCCCCGATGGCCTGGAGCGTGATTCGCAGCTGAGGCTGCATGCGCATCGTGCCGCTTCCGCCCGGACCGGCTCCCATGATCGCCACGGGCTTCCTGTGAAACGGGGCCTGGCCGGGCGGACGCGAGATCCAGTCGATCGCGTTCTTGAGCAGGCCGGGCACGCCGTAGTTGTATTCGGGGCTCGCGATCAGCACGGCGTCGGCGTCTCGAAGGGCCGCCCGGAGCGCGGCCACGGGGGCCGGGTCGCCCAGAGCTTCGAGGTCCTGGTTAAACAACGGGATCTCCGCGAGGCCGAAGGGCGCGATCGACAACTCGGAAGGGGCGAGTTCGGCGGCAGCACGGAGGAGCCAGCCGTTGTAGGAAGCGACGCGAAGACTTCCGACGATACCCGCGACCCGCAGCGGCGTTGCCATCAGTGTGTCTCCATGTTGCCGATCGTCGTGACGACCTCGGCCGGGAGGGCGACGTCGCGCCCGTTTTCAACGAAATCCCGACGAACCCCATTCACAAAGAGGAATACGGCGATGGTGTCGGAGGCGGGGTCGGCGAGGAAGATCGCGTTATCCAAGCCCCCCTGATGAGGCTTGTTCCCCGTGACGTAAAAGACGCCGCCATCCTTCATGAGAGGGCTCTGCACCTTCATGTGCTCGAGGAACGTCTTCAGGGCCGTCCCCAGCAAGACTTCGAGGCGCTTCTGAATCACCGGGTTGTCCCACAGGTTGACCGTATGGGGATACGCACCCGTGAATCGGTTCAGCTCGTCGAGAGGGGCGTTCCCGAACTCGCCGCGCGGCACGCCCGCAAGCCCGCATCCCGAAAGCTCAAGGCCGTCGAGCGTGACATGCGCCTTGAAACTTCGTAGCTCGCCGGACATGGAATCCACGCACCGCGCCGGCTCGAATGCGATCTCGAGCGTCGAAACAACCGGGCCGTCGGTCTTGGTCGCGTAGACGACCGACCCCGTCGCTGTGCGCGTGAACGCATAGGGATACGTCCGGCCTTTCGGCAGCTCGGGCGAGCGGTAGACGATGTCGTTCTCGCGGATCTCGATCGCCCAGAAAGGCTCGTTGCCGTTGGCCACGAATTCGCCTTCGAAGACAGGCGCATCGCAGGCGATGCCCTCTCTCAGAGCGCGAGCACGCAGAAGCCTGGTCCAGACGAGCGTCTTGCCGTCGGCCCCCGGCGCGCCGTCGAGCTCGACGTAGATCCCGTCGGCGGGCTTGGCTTCGAGCGAGGCGAAGGCTTTCGCGAGCTCGCCGCGAGGATCGTCCAGGGTCATCGCCCCGTCAGTCGGAGCCCCGCACTCGCGAAAGGTGGTCACAGCGCCCGAAGTCGTGACGACCCCGCGCACCGGCCCTATCGACGAGGACTCGCCCGCGGCCTGGGCCGCAGGTCGCTCCGCGGGCGCCGTCCCGCTCTTTTCGCCGCCGCATGCGGCGAGCGGCAGGACGAGCGGGATCGCCATGAACAGGAAGAAGTTGATTCGGCTCATAGTGGAAGCTTCCATCATAATGCGGCCCGATGTCCACGACGACCTTCTCGAACCTGCGCGGCTTCATCGACCAGCTCCGCCGGGACGGCGACCTGGCCGTCGTGGACGCCCGGGTAACGGCCAAGCTCGAGGCCGCCGAGATCCACCGGCGGGTGATCGCCGCAGGGGGGCCGGCACTCCTCTTCACGAACGTCGAGGGGGCCGCGTTTCCGCTGGCGACCAACCTCTTCGGCACCGCGCGGCGAGCGGAGCTGGCGTTCGGTTCGCGCCCGGAACGCCTGATCAAGCGTCTGGTCGGGTTGGCCGAGACGATCCTGCCGCCGACGCTTGGCAAACTCTGGGGCGCTCGGGATCTCGTCTTCGAGGCGATGAAGGTAGGGACAAAATCGCGGTCGCGCGGGCCGGTGACCGATGTCGTCACGAGCGACGTGCGCCTCGACCGCCTCCCCGTCCTGACGACGTGGCCCGAGGACGGCGGCCCCACCATGACGCTGCCGGTCGTCCTCACGCGCCACCCCGGAACTCACGTTTCGAACCTCGGCATGTACCGACTTCACGTCCACGACGCGCGAACCACCGGGATGCACTGGCAGATCGGGAAGGGCGGCGGGTTCCACTATTTGGTCGCCGAGGCGGCGAACGACGTGCTGCCGGTGACGGTCTTCCTCGGAGGCCCGCCGGCGCTGATCCTCTCGGCGATCGCGCCGCTTCCGGAGAACGTCCCCGAATTGATGCTCGCTTCCCTGATCGCGGGCGAGCGGCTCTCCACCTGTTCTGGCCCCGGCGCGCACGCTCTGCTCGCCGAGGCCGAGTTCGCACTGATCGGCAAGGTGCCGCCGAAGATCCGCCACCCCGAAGGGCCGTTTGGCGATCACTACGGGTACTACTCGCTTCTCCACGACTATCCGGTGTTCGAGGTGTCGCACCTGGCGCACCGCAAGGACGCGATCTATCCCGCGACCGTCGTCGGCAAGCCGCGCCAGGAAGACTTCTTTATCGGCGACCTCCTTCAAAAACTGCTCTCGCCGCTGTTTCCGCTGGTCATGCCCGCCGTGACGAGCCTCTGGTCGTACGGCGAGACCGGCTACCACGCTCTCGCCGCTGCGGTCGTCAAGCAGCGGTACAGGCGCGAGGCGATGGTGTCGGCGTTCCGCATCCTCGGCGAAGGCCAACTCTCGCTGACGAAGTTCCTCATCGTGCTCGACCGCGAGGTGGACCTCACGGACTTCAAGGCCGTGCTCACGCACCTCCTGGAGCGCACGCAGCCCGAGACCGACCTGTTCATATTCTCAAACGTCTCGATGGACACGCTCGACTACACCGGCCCCACGGTCAACGAAGGCTCGAAGGGCGTGTGGCTCGGCGTGGGCGATCCGGTGCGGGAGCTGCCGCGAGAGTTCCGTCCCGCGGTCGATCCGCCGCGCGACGCACGTGACCCGCGGGTCTTCTGTCCGGGCTGTCTCGTCGTCGGTGCCCCCGCGTTCGCCGATGATCCCGGCGCAGCGGGGCGGTTCGCCGAGCACGCCGCCTTCAAGGAGTGGCCGCTCGTCGTCGTGACCGACGATCCGGGAAGGGCCTCGGCCTCGGCGATCAACTTCCTCTGGACGACGTTCACGCGATTCGAGCCCGGAGCCGACGTGCACGCCGCAGCCAAACGTATCGTCCGCAACCACGTCACCTTCACGCCACCGATCGTCCTCGACGCCCGGTTGAAGCCAGGATTTCCTAAGGAGCTCTTCGCCGACGAGGCAACGGCAGCGACGGTCACGAGGCGTTGGAAGGAGTACTTCCCGTCGGGCGTTGCGATGGGGGACGCGGCGAAGGGGCACCTCGACTAGGCAACCGCGAAGCGTAGGCCCGGAGTTCGTACTCCATGGCCACACTTCCGTTCCGTTGGTGCGCCTCGAACAGCTCGTCGAGCGCGGCCATCATCGGATCGTGCCTCTCATGTCCCGCGGCGGGAACGTACGACGACGAAAGCAAGCGCGCGCGCAATCCGTTGCGATCCAGGATCTGAACGTTGTCGAACTCGCGATGCTCGAACGGCCCGTCGAAGAACTCCGCAAGTTCCGCTTCGGTGACGTTCTCGTGACGGACGGTCAAGTAGTCGGTCCCGAAGCCGCGCAGCAGGGCCTCGTAGTCGGTGGCGAACGGGGAGGCGCCGATTCGTCTCACGTTCCAGAGCAGAGCGACGATCCCGCGAGGATTGAGGATCCGCGCGCATTCTGTGCGAAAAGCCGCTCGGTCGAACCAGTGGAACGCCTGGGCTGCGACGATGGCGTCTACGCTCGCCGCCTTGAGAGTCGTGGCCTCGGCTGGAGCGGCGACGGCGCGGAATCGTGGTTCGCTCCCGAGGGCCGCAACCGCCGCCTCGCGCATCGCATCGTTCGGCTCGACCGCGACGACCGTGAATCCGTGCCGCAGAAAAAGTGCCGCGGAGATCCCGGTGCCGGCTCCGACGTCGGCGATCGTCGACGAGGGTTCGAGTCCGAAGGTCCCGGCAAGCCAGGAAACGACTGCGTCGGGATAGCCGGGGCGTCCACTGACATAGTCGCCCACCCGATTCGAAAACCGCCCCATGGACGTCATCGCGAGGTCCACTCGGGGGCGAGGAGCCCGTAGATGAAGGAATCCTGGACCTCGCCGGCGACGAAGAATCGCTCGCGGAGTTGCCCTTCCAACTTGAAACCGAGTCGTTCGGCCGACCGGATCGAGGCGGTGTTCCGTGGGTCGATGTCGGCCTCGATCCGATGAAGACCCATCGCGCCGAACGCATGTTTCAACAGTGCGTTCAGGGCCTCGTTCGCTAGCCCCGAGCCCCAGTGGTCGCGGCGAAGGATGTAACCGAGCTCGCAGCGCCGGTGCTCCCGCTCGATCCGGAAGAGCGTGCAGGTGCCGATCACCAAATCGTCCTCGCGCCGCGCGATCCCCCATTGAAAGAGGGTTTTCGCCTCGGCGTGCTGCTGAATCTCGCGCAGCAGCGCCTCGGCCTCCGACACGTCGGTCATCGCCGGGTGGGACCAGTAGCGCATGGTCTCGGGATCGTTGAAGATCGCGAACAAGGAGGCAATGTCCGCCTCGACGAGGGCGCGCAGCCTCAGGCGCGGAGTGTCGAGGATGGGGAGCATGGGTGGGCCGGGGTCCTCAGTAGCCATGGATCTCGAGATCGCCGGTCAAGACGACCTTGTCCGCCTGAACGGCGAACGTGCCGGACGCCGAGCCCCAGCAGTAGCCCGCCGACACGGCGAGCCGGCCGCCGGGTTTCGGCACCGAGTGGAAGAACGCGCGCTCTTGCGGCGCGACGGTCCCGGCGATGATTCGTTGCGCGACGTCGGCGGCCTCGGCCGGGGTCAACGGCGTCGCGCGGCGAGACGCGACGTCGTATTTCCAATTGCAGGCCGCGTGTTGCGCTTCGGCTGAAAGATCCCACGACACGTAGACCGTCTGGGGGAGATGTTCAGGATCGAGATGTCCTCCGCAAAAACGATGGGGGAGAGCCGGCGCAGGTTGCGGCGGATCGGCTGGGATGTTCCGTCCTTCAACCGCCCACCCGAGAACGGTCTCGATGACCGGGGCGGGTGCCGGCGAGGGTTGAAGCCCGGAAACGAGCGCGAAACTCAAGGTGAAGGCAAGCATCATGCGGAACCTCCCCTACGGAACACCGTCCACGATCAAGAATGTGCGGCCGGTCACCGCGTGCAAGCGATGACCGCCAGGACGTGGCAGGCAGTGCCCGCGACGACGAACAGATGCCACACGAAGTGGCTGTAGCGAAGGCGGTGCGCGGAGTAGAACCCGACGCCCACGGTGTAAGCCAGGCCGCCGGCGGCAAGCCAAGCGATCGACGCTCCTGGGAGGTGGGTCCACAGCGGCCGCACGGCGATTACGGCGAGCCACCCCATGAGAAGGTAGAGGCCGGTCGAAAAGACCGGATGCCACGCTCGCCCCGTCGACTTCATGACGATGCCCACGACGGCGAGCCCCCATACGATGCCGAACAGCGTCCACCCCCACTTGCCTCTAAGCATGCCGAGCGTGAACGGCGAGTAGGTCCCGGCGATCAGCAGGTAGATCGAGCCGTGGTCGAGGACGCGGAACACACGTTTTGCCCGGTTCTCGGGTAGCGCGTGATAGAGCGTGGAGGAGAGGTACATCAGGATGATCGTTGCCGCGAAAACGCTGGAGCCGACGATGAACGCGGGGTCGCCGCGCCGCACGGCGGCGACGATCAGGAACGGGGCGGCGACGGCGCCGGCGACCAGCCCCACGCCGTGGCTGATGCTGTTGGCGATTTCCTCGCCCATCGACTGGCGTCGCTCGGGGAGGGCGGTCAGAGCGCACATGCGATCCATCGTACCCGGCCCAGCCATTGCGTGCCCAGGGTGGTACGGTTGCGGGATGAAATCTGTGCTCGTTCGCGGGGCGGAAAGCGGCGATCTGGCGGCGCTGACGGACCTCTACAACCACTACGTGAAAACCAGTCCCGCAACGTTCGATTTCGAGCCGGTCTCTCTAGCAGTTCGAATGCAGTGGATGAGCCAATATGCCGATGCGGGCCCCCATCGATTGCTCGTCGCGATCGACGGGGGAGCGCTCGCGGGCTACGCCACGAGCGGGAAGCTCCGGGAGAAACCGGGTTACCTCACTTCGGTCGAGACCACGGTGTACGTTCACCCCGACCGCCACGGACGGGGGATCGGAACACGCCTGTACGCCGCGCTCTTCGCGGCTCTGATGGAAGAAGACGTCCATCGCGCGTACGCGGTCATCGTGCTCCCGAACCCCGCGTCGATCGCCCTGCACGCGCGATTCGGATTCGCGCCGGTGGGGCTATTCCGCGAGGCCGGGCGCAAGTTCGGTCGCTATTGGGACACGCAGTGGTTCGAGCGCGTGCTCCCCTGACCAATGCCCGCCCGCCGCCCTCGAATTACGGAGCGGCTTTGGCCGCTATTGCCTGGGCCGCTCCGCGGGATGGCGGTACCATCTTCTCTCCGCAACGGAGCAAGAGGAGACCTAACGTGAACATGAGAACGTTCGCCCCGATAGCTTTGTTGGCCTCGTTCGGATTGACGGTCCCGGCATTGGCCGCCGATGAAGACGGCAAGAAGCTCTACGATTCAAAGTGCGCGATGTGCCACGGCACGGATGGCGTCGCTAAGAAGATGGGCGCCGGTTCGAAGAGCTTCAACGACCCGGAGTGGAAGAAGACGGCGACGGTCGAAGGGATCGTCAAGGACACCGCGGACGGAAAGGGCAAGATGAAGGGCATGGCCGACAAGCTCAGCCCCGACCAGATGACCGCGATCGCGAATTACACTCTGACGTTGGCGAAATAGGGCGGGGGCTTCCCCCGGTCCCCCCCGAGGGCACCCCGCCGAAAGGCCGCCCAGGTTTTGAGCCGGGCGGCCTTTCTTTATGTATGATCGGAGTGAACTCGGGGTTATCCACAGGAGACAACAAATGACGATGAAGAAGATGGTGGTCCTGCTCGTGGCGTTCGCGTTCTGCCTTGCGGTCGTTCCGGCCTTCGCGGAGGACGACGGCAAGGCGCTCTACGGCTCAAAGTGCGCGATGTGCCACGGCGCGGACGGAGTGGCCAAGAAGATGGCGGCCGGCTCGAAGAACTTCAACGACCCCGCCTGGAGCAAAGCCCAAACTGGCGATGGCATCGCGAAGATCATTCACGAGGGCAAAGGCAAGATGAAGGGACTCGGCGAGAAGGTGAACGCCGATCAGGCGAAGGCGATCGCCGAGTACGTGCTCACGCTCGCGAAGTAGTTCCCACCGGACCAGAATCGGGGCCCGCGTCCTGCGGGCCCCGAATAGCCGCCCACCCTAGAACTGGAAGCCGATCACGACCGGGATGAAGTCGGTGGTATCGGGGCCGGTCTGATACGAGACGTAGCTCGCTTCCATGTAGAACTTCCGTTTGATCGTCACGCCGATCCCACCCGTCCAGCACCAATCGTGGCCCGAGTGCCGCACGGCGGTTGGCGGCGTGGTCGTGCTCGTGGGGTCGGGCGACGAGTAGCTCAGCGTCCCGTACCCCGCTCCCGCATACACGTAGCCGAACGTGCTCGCGCTGCCAAATTTCAAGAGAAAGTCGAAGTCGAAACCGTAAACACGGCCCCCGCCCTGGCCGTTCTTTCCGGCGGTGTCACCGTAGTAGCCCGCGGCGCGTCCCCCGATCACCTTGTCGACGTAGAGCGACCGGCTCTGGATGAAATACGAGGGATCGTTGAACTCGGAAAACGCTCCCTCGGGGAACAGGGCGCCGGCACCGAAGCCGACGAGCGGTCCGGTGACCCCGCCGCCCGCGGCGGTGGCAGGAGCCGATGCCATTGCCGTGACGACAACCAACGCGAAGGCGCAAAACGCGAGGCGATGTGTACGCAAGAAAGTCTCCTCTAGCCGGTCCCGCTGCCGGAACCGGGTTTAGGCCGTTGTGTGATGGACGCCGCGATGTAGTCGCGGTTCATCCTCGCGATGGTTTCGAGGGAGATCCCCTTGGGGCACGCGGCCTCGCATTCGCCGTGATTGGTGCAGGAACCGAACAGTTCCGCGTCCATTTGCGCCACCATGTTCAGCGCGCGTGGATCGCGCTCCGCCTGGCCTTGGGGGAGCAGGCCGAGGTGGCTGATCTTCGCCGCGACGAACAGCGACGCCGACGCGTTCGGGCACGCGGCGACACAGGCGCCGCAGCCGATGCAGGAGGCGGCGTCCATCGAGCGCTCTGCGGCGTCCTTCGGGACCGGGATCGTGTTGCCGTCGGGGGCGCTCCCCGTCGGGACCGAGACGAACCCGCCCGCCTGAATGATCCTGTCGAACGCGCGCCGGTCGACGACGAGGTCGCGAAGGACAGGAAACGCCGCCGCGCGCCAGGGCTCGATCGTTATCGAGTCGCCGTCCTTGAAGGAGCGCATGTGCAGCTGGCAGGTGGTCGTCAGTTTGCGCGGTCCGTGCGGGCTGCCGTTGATCACCATTCCGCAGGTGCCGCAGATCCCCTCGCGGCAGTCGTGGTCGAACGCGATCGGGACTTCGCCTTTACCGATCAGCCGTTCATTGACGACGTCGAGCATTTCGAGGAACGACATGTCGGGGCTGATACCTGCCGCTGGGTAAGTGACGAAGCGGCCCTTGTCGGAGGCAGCGGCCTGGCGCCAGACGTGGAGGGTGATGTCCATGGCTACTTGTAGCTCCGGGTCGCGAGGTGGACGTTCTCGAAGGCGAGCGGCTCGACGAGGCGCACCGGCTTCTTTTCGGGCCCCTGGTACTCCCAGGCCGCGACGTGACAGAAGTTCCGGTCGTCGCGAAGCGCCTCGCCCTCTTCGGTCTGATATTCCTCACGGAAGTGGCCGCCGCATGACTCGCGGCGTTCGAGCGCATCGAGGCACATCAGCTCCGCCAGTTCGAGGAAATCCGCCAGCCGCCCGGCGTGCTCGAGGGACGGGTTCAACTCGGCGCCGTCCCCCAGCACCTTGACGTTCTTCCAGAACTCCTCGCGAAGCGTCGGAATCTGGGCGAGCGCCAGGGTGAGGCCCTTCTCGTTCCGGGCCATGCCGCAGTGCTCCCACATGATCTTCCCGAGCTCGCGGTGGAACGAGGCCGTCGAGCGATTTCCCTTGATACCAAGGAGCGTCGTATTCCGTGCCGTCACCTCGGCCTCGGTCCGCCTCACTTCGGGATGGTCGGACGCGATCTTCTCGAGCTTGGTCGAGGCAAGATAGTTTCCAATCGTGTAGGGGATGACGAAATACCCGTCGGCCAATCCCTGCATCAACGCCGACGCGCCGAGCCGGTTCGCGCCATGGTCCGAAAAGTTCGCCTCGCCGAGGACGTGCAGTCCCGGCAGCCTCGACATCAGGTTGTAGTCGACCCAGAGACCACCCATCGTGTAGTGCACGGCGGGGAAGATGCGCATCGGGACCTTGTAAGGGTTCTCGTCGGTGATGCGCTCGTACATGTCGAAGAGGTTGCCGTACCTCTCGCGGATCGCGTCCTCACCGAGCCTCTTGATGGCGTCGGCAAAATCGAGGTAGACGCCCAATCCCGTCGGGCCGACCCCTCGTCCCTCGTCGCATACCTGCTTGGCAGCGCGAGAGGAGATGTCGCGCGGGGAGAGGTTTCCGAAGCTCGGGTACTTGCGCTCGAGGTAGTAGTCCCGCTCGTCCTCCGGGATCTGGGACGCCGGTCTCTTGTCGCCGGCGTTCTTCGGAACCCAGATGCGCCCGTCGTTGCGCAGCGATTCGGACATCAGGGTCAACTTCGACTGGTGGTCCCCGCTGACCGGAATGCAGGTAGGGTGGATCTGCGTGTAACAAGGGTTGCCGAACGCGGCGCCGCGCTTGTAGGCGCGCCAGATCGCCGTCGCGTTGCACCCCGTTGCGTTGGTCGACAGGTAGAACACGTTGCCGTACCCGCCCGTGGCCAGAACCACGGCGTCCGCGAGGTGCGACGTGATCTTGCCGGTCACCATGTCGCGCACGACGATGCCGCGGGCGCGGCCGTCGATGACGATGACGTCTTGCATCTCGTGACGGGCGTACATCGCGACCTTGCCGAGGCCGATCTGGCGTTCGAGCGCCTGGTAGGCCCCGAGGAGGAGCTGCTGCCCCGTCTGGCCCCGCGCGTAGAACGTGCGCGACACCTGGGCCCCGCCGAACGAGCGGTTCGCGAGCACGCCCCCGTACTCGCGCGCGAACGGCACGCCTTGGGCTACGCACTGATCGATGATGTTCACCGACAGCTCGGAGAGGCGGTAGACGTTGGCCTCTCGCGCCCTGAAGTCGCCCCCCTTGACCGTGTCGTAGAACAGGCGCCACACCGAATCGCCGTCGTTTTGGTAGTTCTTCGCGGCATTGATCCCGCCCTGGGCCGCGATCGAATGCGCGCGGCGCGGCGAGTCTTGGTAGCAGAACGCCTTCACGTCGTAGCCGAGCTCGGCCATCGACGCCGCCGCAGCGCCGCCCGCCAACCCCGTGCCGACGACGATGACGGAGTACTTCCGCTTGTTGGCCGGGTTGACCAGCTTCATCTCGAAACGGTGCTTCGTCCAGGCCTTGTCGACGGGACCGTCGGGGATGTTCGAGCGGAGCTCCATGGCTTCGGTCCTACTTCAAAACGCCGGCGAGAACCGCCAGCGGAACGGAGATGAAACCCAGAACGATGATTCCCGTGAACACGGTTGCAGCCAGGTTGCGCGCACCGTCCCACTGCGGGTGGGACGCCCCGAGCGTTTGCAGCATGCTCCAGGCGCCGTGCCTCAGGTGCAGGCCGAGGGCCAAAATCGCGATCACGTAGGCGACGGCGACCGGCCAGAACGAAAAGCCCACGATCACGTTGCGGTAGATCTCACCCTCGACGAAGGCGGGGTGGACACTGCCGACGGTGAAGTGGAGAAGGTGATAGACGATGAACAGGAAGAGGATCGGTCCGCTCCACCGCATCGTGCGGGAGGCATAGGTCGAGGCGTCGGGCGTGACGACCTTGTAGGGAACCGGGCGCGCCTTCCAGCTCGTCCGGGTGAGCGACCACGCCGACCAGATGTGAAGCGAGACCGAGCCCAGGAGCACGGCTCGCGCCACCCAGATCCCGCCGCCGTGGAGCATCTCGCGGAGAAACCGGCCGTAATGGTTGATCGCCTCGTGGTCGGGGAGGAACATCTGGAGATTCCCGAGCATGTGGGCGAAGACAAAGCCGAATAGGACGAGGCCCGTGACGGCCATCACGACCTTGCGGCCGATCGTCGAGCACGCGAACGTGTCGGGGCGATTCATCGAAACCGACTCTGCCATGAGGCGGGAGGATAGCGCGGAGGATTCGGGGAGGGCAACCGGCGTTCCGGACCGGGTCGGGTGTCTCCCGTCAATGCCCGGCGGTCTTGCGCTTGGCCTCGAACTCGTCGCCGGGAAACCACGCGGGGAGAGCGGTGCCGTGGACCACATCGAGGCCGACGCGATACGCGAGCGCGTCGTCTTCGACCATGCCGTCCAGGTTCCACTCGGGGGTGATGGCGTCGCTCGGCTGGTGATAACGGGTCTTCCGGTACTCCGCCTCCTTTTCCTTGCCCCAGCCCTCGGGGCGTCCGAGATAGCTCTGCCCCGACTTGAAGTAGAGCGCCGGGACTCCGACGCGGGCGAAGTTGAGTTGGTCGGAGCGGTAGTAGTACCCCTTGTCCGGCTCCGGCTCGTCCACGACGGTCCGGGACTGACCCTTCGCGGCGACCGCGAGCCGGGTCTCGAGATCGGACTTCCCCAGGCCGATGACCGCGACGTCTCGGGTCCGGCCGAAGATGTTCCCGCCGTCGATGTTGAGGTTGGCGACGATCTTCGAAACCGGGAGGGTCGGATGGGCCACGAAGTAAAGGGAGCCGAGCAGCCCCTGCTCCTCGCCGCCGACGAAAAGCGCCATGACGCTTCGTTTTCCGCGCGGTTTCGTGGCGGCGAACGCTTCGGCGATCGCCAGGACCTGCGCGCACCCGGACGCGTTGTCGAGCGCACCGTTGTAGATCCGGTCGCCCTTCGCGTCGGGCGCACCGATGCCCAGATGGTCGTGGTGGGCCGTGTAGATCATCGTTTCGTCGCGAAGCTTCGGGTCGGCCCCGCGCAGGATGCCGATCACGTTGGCGGTTTCGGTGTTCTCGAGCTTCACGTCGAACGCGAGCGAGGTCGTGATCCCAAGCGTGACGGGCTTGAAATCGCGCTTCCGCGCGGCGGCGATGAGCGTGTCGAGATTCTTCCCTCCCAAGCCGACCAACTTGCGCGCCGCGTCCTCGGTCATCCAACTGCGAAGCCGCACGCGCGGCCCGTCGCCGCCTCGAAGCTCGAACGACGTCCCCGACCAGGAGGTCTGGACGACGTTCCAGCCGTACCCGGCGGACGGTTCAGTGTGGACGATGATGGCGCCCGCCGCGCCGTGCCGGGCGGCGCTTTCGTACTTGTAGTCCCACCGGCCGTAGTAGAGGCGCTTCTTCCCGGCGAACAGCGACGGATCCCAATCGGGATCGTCGTTCAGGATCAGCAGGATCTTCCCCTTGACGTCGGCGTCCTTGAAATCGTCCCACTGGAACTCGGGGGCCTCGATCGCGTAGCCCGCGAAGACGACCTCGGCATTTTCGATGGCGACTTTGGGCGCCTGCACTCCCGAGTTGCCCATGAACTCGTCCCACCAGCGGAACGAAGCCTCACCGCCCGAAGCCGCGCGAAAGGTCCAGGAGGCGGGGTGCTGCATCGTCACGCCCACGATCGGAACGGGCTGCTCCCAGCTCCCACCAGGTGCTCCCGGCTCGAATCCGATTTCCTTCAGGCGCTTTGCGAGGAACGCCCGCGCCATGCGGTCGCCGGGGCTTCCGGGACCGCGACCGCCCATGGCGTCGTCCGACAACGCCTGGATGTCGCGGAGCAGACCCGAGGCCGTGATCCGCGATGCCGGATCGCCGTCCGCGGCGGCGGGAGCGAGGGCGAGCGTGGCGAGAAGGACGACGGGTGCGAAACGGCGCATGACAATCTCCTTCTACGATCTTGCCGTCACGATATCGCCGCTGGTGATGAAGACCCCGGCGGAGAGGTGATGCAGCGTGCGGTCTTCGTCGTGGGGGAAGCGCCACACGCCGTCGGCGAACGAGGCGTCGTCGGCCCAGGCGGCGACCACATCGCCCACGAAGAGGTCGTATCGCTCTTGCATGTGAGGCTCGGGGACGACCCTGCATTCGAGCCAGGCGGCGCAGCCTTCGAGAAGGGGTGCCGCGACGATCGACGCGGGGGACGTCGCTAGCCCCAGCGTGGCCAACTTGTCCACCTCCTCGCCGGAGACCTGCCCCGCGGCGTAGACGGTGTCGATCATCTTCGCGGTCGGCACGTTGACGACGAACTCCCCCGACGCCTCGATCAGCTTACGGGTGAACGTGTCCGCCGCGATCACGGCCACGATCTTCGCCGGATCGAAGTCAACCGCCATCACCCACGCGGCGGTCATCACGTTGCGCCGGCCGCCCGAAGCCGACGTGATGAGCGTCGTCGGCCCGTGGTTGATCAGCTTGTAGGCACGGCGCAGCGGGACGGAGGCGCGCATTATTTTCTCAGGCTGGTGTAGACGGTTTCGACCCACTTCTCAACGGTGATGAAGTCGCTCGCGTAGCTCTTCCACTCGTCCGGAAGGCCCGCCTTTTTCGCCTGCTCGAGCGTCATTCCCTTGGCGATTTCCGCCCTCACGTAGTCCGTGGTCTTCGCGAGCATGGTGTGAAACGTCTTGAGGTCCTCGACGGTGGCGAGCCCACCGTGCCCGGGGATGATCTTCGCGTCGGCCGGGATCCTCGCCACCGTGTCCGCGACGTTCTTGACGTAGCCCGCCAGGTCGCCACCCGAGTTCAGGTCGATGAACGGGAACATCCCGTTGAAAAACTGGTCGCCCATGTGCACGACGTTCGCGCCCTTGAAGTAAACGATCGCGTCGCCGTCGGTATGGCCGCTCGGAACGTGGACGACCTCGATCTCTTCACCGTTGAACCAGATCGTCACGCCATCCTCGAAGGTGACGACCGGAAGCGCTTCCTTGGGTGATGCCTCCGACATCCGGCCGCCCCGGTCCTGCGGGGTGGCGAGGCGCTTCCTGACGTTGAGCTGCGCGATGATCGTGGCTTCTTTCCCGAACGCGCGATTGCCGCCGGTGTGATCGCCGTGCCAGTGGGTATTCACCACGAACGCCAACTTGCCGTCGGGGGAGATCCCCTTGAGGGCGGCCTTGATCTTGTCGGCCAAGGGGAGGAACTGGTCGTCCACGATCAACAGACCGTCGGGGCCGGCGGAGACGCCGATGTTGCCGCCCGCTCCCTCGAGCAGCCAGATCGTGCCTGCGACCTTCGTCGGCTTGATCTCGATCTTCGAGAAGTCATCACCCTGCGCCCGCGCGGGGAGGGAGGCCAGGGCGAATGCGGCCGCAAGGACGGCGAGGAACGATTTCATCATCTGGGCTCTCCTGATTTCGATAAGTTCGCGCGAAGTTCTATCATGGGTGGTCTCGCGCGTCGCGGGAAGCCACAAGGGAGTGAACGGATGGGCGGTAGCACCCTGCACTTTTTCGTTGCGTCGGCCGGAGCGCACGCCGATCCCGTGGCGCCGGTCGTCTTGGCGCTCGCGCTGATCCTCTTCGCGGCGAAGATCGGGGGAGACCTCGCGGCGCGGATCGGGCAGCCCTCGGTGCTCGGCGAACTGGCGTTCGGGGTTCTGATCGGCAACCTGACCCTCGTGGGGTTCGACGGCTTCGAAGCGATCAAGACCGACGGCACCATCGACATGCTCGCGAGGCTGGGTGTCTTGATTCTGCTCTTCGAAGTGGGGCTCGAGTCCACCATCGGCGAGATGCTCAAAGTGGGCCTCTCGTCGCTCCTGGTGGCGGCCCTCGGCGTGATCGCCCCGTTCCTTCTGGGGTGGGGTGTTTCCGTCTGGCTGATGCCCGATCATTCGATTTACCTGCATGTCTTCATCGGCGCGACGCTCTGCGCGACCAGCGTGGGCATCACCGCTCGCGTGTTCAAAGACCTCGGCCAATCGCAGAGCAACGAGTCGCGAGTCATTCTGGGCGCGGCGGTGATCGACGACGTCATGGGGCTGGTCATCCTTTCCGCCGTCACCGGACTCATCCTCGCGGCGGACCGTGGGGGCGATTTCAGCTACGGCGCCATCGGGTGGCCGCTCCTCAAGGCGGTCGTGTTCTTGGCAGGATCGTTGTTCTTGGGCGCGGCGGTGTCTCCCAAGGCCTTCTTGTTCGCTTCGCGTCTGCGCGCGAGGGGCGTGCTCCTGGCCTCAGGTCTCGCGTTCTGCTTCATGCTCTCCTGGCTGGCCAACGCGATCGAGCTTGCTCCGATCGTCGGCGCATTCGCGGCGGGGCTCATTCTCGAAAGGGTTCACTACCGGGACTTCGTTGACCGCGGGGAGCATCAGCTCGAGGAGCTGATCCATCCGATCTCGTCGTTCCTGGTGCCGGTCTTTTTCGTCTTGATGGGCATGCGAACGGATCTGAAATCGTTCGCGCAGCCGGGCGTCCTCGGTCTGGCCGCCGCTTTGACGATTGCCGCGATCGTCGGGAAGCAAGTGTGCTCCCTGGGTGTGATTGGAAAGGGCGTCGATCGGATGACCGTCGGCCTCGGGATGATCCCGCGCGGTGAGGTCGGCTTGATTTTCGCGAACATCGGATTGAGTCTCCAAGTCGGCGGTGAGCACATCGTCGACGCTGCGAGCTTCTCCGCGATCGTCGTCATGGTGATCGTGACGACAATGGTGACGCCCCCCGCGTTGAAGTGGAGCCTCGGCCGCATCCCGGCTCGATGAGGGGGACAGTCCCCCTAGCTGGGCCGCAACGCGTTCCACATGGCCTGGCCGAGCCAGAACAGCCCCACGATCCGGAAGACCCAGAGCGTTGTCGCGATCCCGAGCAGCGAGAAGTTGTGCGCGGGCACGTCGATCGCCGGCTCGCGCGTGAGCTTGGCGCCGAGCGGCCAAGCGAACGACAGCGTGACGACCGCGATGGCGATCGGGATCTTGAACGCGGCCCGCGCGGTGTCGAGCGGGAAAAAGCCGTGACCCGCGATCGTGAGGAGAGCGTTGGCGAGGTAGATCAGCACGGGTAGGAGGATCAAGAGGAACACGACGAGCCGTCCGGCGGCCACCATCCGCGCGAACGCGATCAACCGGTTTGCGTGCGTGCCCGAGCAGGCTCGTGCTTTGATCGTCTCCCTCCGCGAGCTGAACGGCGCCGGGACTCCGGGACCGGAAAGGTCGCAGCCGCACCAGAAACAGCGCCTCCCGAGGTGGCGATTCATGAAGGGCCGCGCGACGAATCGGTGGGCGAACATCAAAACCATGCCGAGGAAGAGGCTTCCGGGAAGCCCCAGCGGCATACGGAGGTAGAGGACGAGCACGAGGGGGATGAAGAGGAACAAGAGCGCGCCGGCGAGGCGGTTTCGGGACATGGCCGAGGAAGTATGAGGCCGTTGTGGTAAATACGTCCTCAGTGAAGCTCATGAAAGACGCCCTCAAGGAACGCTTGGTCCGGCCCCATGGGGTCGCGGCCGTCTTGGCCATTTTCTACGTGGTCTCGAGCGTGGCTTACATCCTGACCTCGTCGCACGTCGCGGCCGTCGCGGCCGAGTCGGTCGAGCACCTCGAGCATCTCGAGCGCGTGAAGGGCGTCTTGTTCGTCTTCGGCACGGGCGTCGTGTTCTACGTCGTTGCAGTGGTGCTCCTGATCCGCGTGCGACGGCAGCAGGAGATCCTCCTGGATCAGCGCGACACCCTCGTGGCCTCGGAGCACCGGGCCCTGGCCGGGCTGTTCGCTGCGTCGGTGGCCCACGACATCAACAACGTCTTGCTGGTGGCGCGCGGAAACGCGGAGCTACTCGCCGAGCCGCTGGCCGGAATGGAGACCAAGCAGAAAGCCGCCGAGGCGATGCGGCGGGCGTTCGTCGAACTCGCGGCGCTGTCGCAACGACTGATGACCCTCGGCCGGGAGAGCCGCCCTGGAGGGCTGGTCGAAAGGGATCTCGTCGGCGTGGTTGACCGCGCGGTTCAGCTCGCCCAGCGTCACGAACGGGTACAGCGGTGCAAGGTCACGATGAAAGCCGGCGATGCCGTCGTGCTGTCGATGGACGAGGTCCTCATCGATCGAATGGTCTTGAATCTCATCCTCAACGCGGCCGACGCCACCCGAGGAACCGGACGTATCGAAGTGCGCGTGGCAAGCGACGCGGCAGCGGCCTTCGTCGAAGTGCACGACGATGGTCCGGGAGTCCCGGTGGACGCGTTGGACGCCATCTTCGATGCGTTTTACACGTCGAAACCGACGGGTCTGGGGTTGGGATTGGTGTCGGTGAAGCTCTGCGCGGAGGCGCATCACGGGTCGGTCGAGGTCTTCCGATCGGATCTGGGTGGTGCCGCTTTCCGCGTGCGGCTGCCGCGGGTGGCCAAGGAAACCTGACGGCCGTCTTGCTATCGTAGCGAGCGATGGCCGACTGGTTGGACTACGAAGAGGCCTACGAAGGCGGCGGGGCGCGCATCGCGGGCACCGTCAAGGTGTTGCGCGACGTGCGCAGCGAAGTGCTCGGCAATACGCGCGACATTCTCGTGTACCTCCCGCCCTCGTACCCCACTGCGAACCGGACCTATCCGACCCTCTACATGCACGACGGGCAAAATCTCTTCGACGAGGTGACGAGTTTCGCCGGGGAGTGGCGCGTCGACGAAGCCCTCGAGGAGCTCGCCGAAGAGGGGATCGAGGCGATCGTCGTCGGTGTCCCCAACACCGGAGCGGACCGCCTCCACGAGTACTCTCCATTCCACGACGCCCGTTTCGGGGGCGGCCGCGCGACCGACTATGTGAACTTCATCGTCGAGACGGTGAAGCCGCTCGTTGATGAGGCGTTTCGCACCACCGGGGAGCGCGAAGCGACGGGAACGATCGGGTCGTCGATGGGCGGACTGATCAGCCTCTACGCTTTCTTCGAAAGACCCGACGTGTTCGGCACGGTGGGCGCGATCTCGCCCTCCGTGGGTTTTGCGCGAGGCGCCCTGATGGACTACCTCGAGCGCGCGCGATTCGTCGGCGGGCGCATCTACATGGACGTTGGCACGCACGAGGGCCGTCCCCGCGCTCGCGACCCGCTCCATCTGCGTCACAAGCCGAAAGAGTACTTGCGGATGGTGCGCGACACGCGGGATCTGCTGGTGAGGAAGGGTTACCGCGAGGGGCCCAATCTCCTGTACGTCGAGGAGGTGGGCGCCGTCCACAACGAGGCCGCCTGGGCCGAGCGCCTGCCGCAACTCCTGCGATTCCTGCTCAGCTGAGAAAAGGGGACGACGAAAAGGGGACACTCCCCTTTTCAGAGCCGGGAGGCGATCGCGGCGAGCGTTAGCTCGAGGCCGGTCTCGAATGGGGTCGGCTCAGCGAGCAGGCTGAGGACCAGGTAACCCTCCGTCGGAAAATCGAAGAAGTAGCCCGGGTGGACGGCGACGCCGTGCCGTTCGAGTAGCTCCAGCACCAACGCCTCTTCGGCGACGACGCGAGGGAACCGCAAAACAAAGCTCCAGCCGCCGCCGGGCTCGAGCAACTCCACCGCGGGGAGCCTCTGAACGAGTCCGCGCGCCAGGGAGAGGTTCTCGCGGCAGCGGGCGAGGATCGCGTCGCGCACTGGAGCCGCGCGCTCCAAGAGTTCGCCGAGCGCCATCTGAACCGGCGTGCCGACCGAGAGGTAGCTGTCGCCGATGAACTCGAGCGCGGCGAGCGCCGTTGCCACTTCGGCGCCGGGCCCGCTGAGGACGATCCACGAAAGTTTCAACTGCGGGAGGCCCCGGCTCTTCGAGAGGCCGCCCAGTGTGAAGGTCAACCCCGTCGAGCGCGATGCGAACGTCTTTGCGTGCACGTGCGGCGCGAGTGGGAAGTCGCGGAATACCTCGTCGACGATCAGCGGAATCGGTGCGCCGCCCGCACAGCGGGCGAGCCGTTCGGCGGCCGCCGGGTCGACCCACGAGCCGGTGGGGTTGTTCGGGTGGACCAAGATGACCGCTCGCGCGTCCTTCGCGATCGCGGGCTCGGGGGGATGGGGTTGCCACCCGTTGGCGGAGTCAAGCGGGAATCGGGTGACGCGAACCCCCTCGAGTGACGCCAGGTGCTCGAACAGCGGATAGGACGGGGTGGGCACGAGGACCGTATCGCCGGGATCGCACAGGAGCTTGAAGAGGAAGCCGTACGACTCGCTCGACGATGCCGTGAGCACGATGTGCTCGGGATCGACGACGACGCCTCGCGCCGCGTACTCTCTCGCCACCGCCTCGCGGGTAGTGAGAAGCCCCTTGGGGTCCGGCCGGTAATGAAGAGCGGCGGGGTCGCGGAGGGGATCCAGGAGGCCATGCGGGTACGCGAAGCCGCAGAGCGTCGGGTTGCTGATCGTCAGGTCGTAGGGGATCGCCCCTCGCGCCGCGCGCGCGCGTGCCCATGCGGTCGGCGTCAGGTCGTGCGGGATACGCATGAGAGGGGACAGTGTAAGCTCTTTTCGAAACCGGCACGATGGAGGTCGTCATGATCGGTCGCCGATTCGCCGTCATCCCGTGCGCCCTTCTCCTGGCAGGTTGTCTGGAGCCCCCGGTGTCCGAGTCGCTCGAAGTGCGCGTGCTCCAACACGGAGCGTCGGTCGTATCGATCGGCGTCGTCCTGCGCAACCCCTCCGACTACGACAAGTCTCCTCGGGTGCAGCAACGCCTCGAGTCCGTCGCGCGCGAACTCGAAGCCGGGAGCGACCCGTGGAGCTCTCGCCTGCGCAGCGTCGAGCCCGAACGCCAGAGGGACGTCGTCGACCGCGAGGAAGGCCGCTTGCGGCGCGTCGTCCGGAACGCTCTCCTCAAGGAGCCGGCCGACCTTCGCGAGTTCTTTCGCGACACCGGCATCGGCGTCGTCTACGCCGACGGCGAAGGATGGGCCGAGCTGACGCTGACGCCGGGACGCAGCGCGCGTGCAACGGCGGCGCAGCGTCAGCGGCTCAACGTCGATCTCTCGGATTTCTGCAAGAACCTCGCGACCTACGCCGCCGCAACGAAAGAGCTCTACGGCTATCTCGAAACGCATCCCGACCGCGCGCGCGCCTGCCTCGGCGAGCTGTTCTCGGTGAAGACGGAAGGCGAGAAACTCACCGAAGAAGAATCCGCGCTCGTCAAGAGCGTCGACGACGCGATCTCCGCTGTTTCCATCGTCCTCGACCCCGCGCCCGGCGAGCCGTACACCATCGACGAGATCTCGCGCCTCGTCTACGACCCGTTCCCTGCTCCCATGCGCGTGACGGTCCCCGGCGAGATCGTCGAGCGCGAGGGGTACCCCGGCGAACTCAAGTCCCCGCTGCAAATTCCAGTGTTTTCGATTTGGTCGGCGTTCGAACGCCTCGAGGGGCGTTGGTTCTCACCCGATCCCGCGCTCGCCATATGGCGCCACGACATCGCAAAAACCGGCGAGCCGTTCGACCTCGACGCGTTTATTGCGATCCCGCGAAGCAGCGCCGTCGCACCGACGGACGATGAGGTTCGTGCCGCCATCGAAAACCAGCTGAAACCCGAGCCCGTCTACCGCGTGCGGTGGACGCCGAACGAGAACGACGAGACGGTGTGGCCGTTCGACTAGCCGATCTTCGCGTCCTTCAAACAACGCTCGATCGTCTCCCAAGTGCGGTCGATATTCTGGTCGAGCCCGATGGAGAATCGGACGAGCCCGTCCGACAAGCCCATGCGAGTCTGCTCTTCGACGGGGATCTCCGACGACGTGCTTCGTCCGGGCGACGAGAAGAGGGTCTTGAAGTATCCGAGGCTCACGGCGAGGTAGCCGACCTTTTCTTGCTGCATTCTCATCATCAAGCGGTTGGCCGCCGCCGCGGTTCCGGCGTCGAGCACGAGCATCCCGCCATACCCGTACCCGCGGTTCATGAGGTGCAAGAGCAGCGCGTGATGGGGGTGGTCCGGAAGCCCCGGGTAGTGGACCTTCAGCCCTTGCCTCGCCATGTGCCGCGCCAGCTCGAGCGCGTTTTCGGAGTGTTTCTTCAGCCGAACGTGCAGCGAATGAATGTTCTTCAGAATGCTCGCCGCGCGGAAGGAGTCGAGCGTCGGGCCGAAGAGCATCGCCGGGCCCTGGTTGATGTCCATCAGCCCCGCGACCGTCGCGTGCGAGCTGACGACGCAGCCGGCGACGCAGTCGCTCGTCCCGTTGATGAACTTGGTCATGCTGTGGACCACCACGTCGGCGCCCAGGCGAAGCGGCGAGATGATCATCGGGCTGAATGTGTTGTCGACGACGAGCTGTACGCCGTGGTCCTTGGCGATCCCCGCCAACTTCGGGATGTCGTTCACTTCGAGCAACGGGTTGCTGATCGACTCACAGTAGAGGACCTTCGTTCGGGCACCGATCGCCGCGCTCACCGCGGCGAGATCTTTCGTGTCAACAAAGCGTGTCGTGATGCCGAAGCGGGGGAGGAGGTTTTTCATCAGGGCATAGGTGCCCCCGTAGATCGTGCGCGACGCGACGACGTCGTCGCCGGCGCTGCAGAGGAGCATCAGCGTCGTCGAGATGGCCGCCATCCCCGAAGACATCACGACGGCGCCCTCGCCGTCTTCCATTCGTGCGAGGGCGTCCGCGAGGACCTTGTTCGTCGGGTTCCAGTGGCGTGAGTAGAGAAAACATCCTTCGATCTCGTGCTCGAAGACCTCTTGCATCGTCTCGGGGCGCAGGAAGGTGTAGGTGGACGAGTCGGTGATCGACGGGTTGACGTCGCCGAACTCGCCGAAGACGAGGTAGTCCTGGACGCGGGTTGCGGGGTCGAATGGTTTCATGGCTCCTCCGAAACCGGGACCGCGGCCGCGAGAGCCGGAAGCGGCGGATCGCCGGCATAGATCACACGCTCGAGGAAGAGGCCCGATGGGGGCGCCGTCCACTCGGCCGTCGTGAGACCGCGAATGGCCCCGCCGCGAACGAGCGCCTCAAAGTCTCGCTCGTTGAGTTCGCCCGCGCCGACGCGGACCAAGGCGCCGACGATGCGGCGGACCATCTTCCAGACGAAGTGCGAGGCGGCGAGGCGGACGAGGATCAACGCCCCGTCGCAGGCGACCTCGGCGCGCTCGACGAGCACGCGAGTCGAGGTCTGGTCTTGCGGGCGCTCACAGAAATTCGCGAAATCGTTCATCCCCGGAAGGCAGGCGGCGACCCGCTCGATCTTCGCGGGGTCGAGCGCCCGCTTGATCCACCACACGTTCTTCTTGGCGAGGGCCGTGCGGCGGCGCGAGATCTGGTAGAGGTAGGAGCGAAGTACGGCGTCGTGGCGCGCATGGAAACGGTCTTGGACTTGCCGCATCGCCAGCACGTTCACGTCGTGCGGGAGCGCGTCGTTGATCGCCAAACGGAACCGGCGCGATTCGACGGCCGTCCGGAGCCGCAGATGCGCGACCTGGTGGAGCGCATGAACACCGGCGTCGGTGCGTCCCGCTCCTCCCAGTTCGACGACGTCGCCGCCTGCGTCCGTGATGGCCCGTTTCAGTTCGCCGGAAATGGAGCGTGCGTTTTGCTGCTCCTGCCAGCCGTGGTACCGGGTCCCTTCGTACTCACAATCGAGGCGGTAGGTAGGCATGAGCCGCCATTATCCGCTATTTCGCCGAGTTCAGGCTCCAGTCGTAGTCGGCATAGGCGAGCTTTGCCTTGCCGGCCGCGATCGCCTCGGCGGCGGCGGGTGGACCGTACTTCTGGATGAACGCCAACGGCCCTCCCGAGGCTTTGAAGTCCGAGGCGTACCAGTCGAAGATCTTCACCGAGACGATGGTGGTCTTTCCGCCGCCTGTGATCACCTCAACGGCCCCGGGGGATGCGAGGTACTTGCGCGTGGCCTCGTCGAGTTGGTCGTCGATCGAGGCCGCGACGTAGGCATTCGGGCGGATCGGCGGGCAGGACTTCGAAGCACAGTTGATCGCGAAATGGATGCGCGGGTCCTTGAACTCGTCCCGCAGCCTTTTTTCGAGGTCGTTCAAGCTGATCATCTTCTGATCGAAGCTCAACCCGTCCCGGCTGAAAATTTCCGACGGGTTCAACCCCTTGGAGAGTTCCCTGATCGACACCCTGGGATTCGCGATCAAGACCACGTCCAGTATCTTCGCGTTGTAGAGGTTGATGTAAAGCGCCTTCCGCTCGCTCGGTTGCAGTGTCTCCGGCTCGGTGCTCCGGAACACCATCAAGATCTCGGAGAGCTTCTTGAGGTCGGTGCCCGACGCACGCCAGGCGTCGTACTTGACGCCACGCGGCGTGACGTACTGCGAGAGGAGCTTGCCGTACGCCACCGTCGCCGAGGCCAAGTCGGCCGAGGCGGGGGACGCGGCGAGCGCCAGAACGATCGCCGCCGAGGCGGCACGGGCGAACTTCAACGTCATGGGAACCTCGACTCGTAGCCGTCTTCGGCTTCCAGGTGGAACCGATGGAGGACCGGCGTCACAAAGACACCATGCCGAACGGATTCTCGTGGCGCATCCGCCAGATCACCGCGAAGGGGAACAAGAGCCAAGGCAAGTTCGCGCCCACGACGACGCCGCGGGCCGCGGTCGGGTTCAGGCCCCAGAGCTCTTCGAAGAGGATGATCGTGACGATCGCGATCATCATCCCGGCCCAGACGAGGCACGGGGTACGGATCCAGTTCTTCCCCTTCCAAAACGCCCGGATCGCAAAGAGGTAGAAGGGGCCGAAGACGAGCGAGTCGATCCAGATCGTCGCGCGGTACCACGGAGCGCGCGCCCAGACGACGGGGTCGAACGACCTCGCCCACCAGTGGATCGCGTCCACCGCGAACCGCGGCGGCCAAATCGGATAGGTGAAGTGCGCCGGGTCGGGGATGATGATCTGCTCGATGTCGATCATGTACGTGATGAATCCGAAGTTGATCGTCCAGAACACGATGAAAACGATGTCCCACGGCCGGCGGGAGAGGGGCAGAGCTGAGGCGCTCACGTTGGCTCCCGAAGGTCCTTGACCATCACATAGTGCGGGCCCGAGACCGGAAGAACGAACTCGTCCCCGACGGCGGCGAAGCCGAGTTTCTCGTAGAAACCGCGCGCGGAAATCCTCGCATTGCACCATATCAGCGCCGCATGGTCGGCCCGTGCCGCACGGATGCCTTCCGCGGCGAGGCTGCTGCCCGCACCGCGGCGCTGCATGTCCTCGAACGTCGCCATGCCGCGAATCCGCCACGCGCGCGGTCCGGGCCTCACAGGGCAAGGCTCGGCGAAAAAAGTCGCGACACCGATGAGCCGTGTGCCTTCAAACGCCCCGAAGTGCCGCGTGCCGGGGTCGTCGTCGTGATCGAGAACAGCGGCCTCGGGCGGCAAGCCCCGGCGCAGCACCGGGAGACGCACGGTACGCGCTTCCGCCGAAGTGATGGGACGGATTTCCATCGGCTAGTGTTCCGTAGGCGAGATGTTGAAAAAGGGAACGCTCCCCTTTTTCGCAGCAATGCGGTATCCGGGGAGCGTTGCAAGAAAAAGGGGAGCGTTCCCTTTTTCAACATCTCGCCTACGGAACACTAGAGAAGGCCTTCCTTCTTGAACCGCTCGAGCCCCTGTTTCGTCAAGACCGTCAGTTCGTTGAAGAGCGCCGGCTCGATGGTCTTGAAGTTGAAGCAGGACTTCCCCTGCATGCGCTTTTTTAGTTCGGGGGAGACCCTCTTGAGGAGTTCGGGGTGCATGTAAACCGGCATCAGGTAGAAGCTGACGTAGCTCTTGTTCAGGCGGATGCCGCCGAAGAAGATGTCCCGCTTCCATTTCTCACTGTAGCCCGCGTCGAGGTGGTAGTTCCCCGGTTTGTCGCGCACGACGCGCATCAGCGGCTCGTGCTTGGCGAGAATCGCGTGAAGAGCCGAAAAGACGGCCGGGAACTCGGAGGTCGCGGAAGGCTTGGCCACTTTGCGCATAGGGGGGATTCTAGCCCATTCGACGCTGCGACCCGGCCGCGCCCCCCGTCCCTTACGGGCAGGCGTGGCCCGACGCCGCAATCCCCGCGCCGCACGGATCAGGTACCAGAAGCCGTAGCCGCCGGGATCGGGGTCTTCCGCGTCGTCGATGTGAGCCACCGTGATGTCGTTGGCCGCGCATGACGTCGTCGCAGCGGCGTAACTACCTCCCGCCATCAGAAGCGCCGTGAGATCCCCTCGCACCACGTCGTAGTGCGTGGCGACGGGCAACGCTGGCCAATCGAGGCGCGTCGTGCCGGGCTGCTTCTCGAGCGCGATCGATGCGACGGACCCGGGGAGCGCGACATCGTCGGTGACGAAGTTGCAGTTGTCGTCGATCCCGTTGCACACCTCGAGGGCGCCGGGATTCACGCTGGCGTTGAGGTCGTTGCAGTCGCACAACTCCTCAACCGGGCAACACTCAGGGTCGCCGGCGGACACGGCACGTTCAGGGTGATGTCTTGACCGAGCGGCGCGACGTCCGATACCGCGGTCCACCCCGTGGACGTTTTGTTGCTCGTCGGCGGGGACGTCTGGGAGCATACGCCCGACATTCAAGGGCGGCGTTGGCAGTTTCCGGACACCGTCGGTCCGAGCTTCTGGCCCGCTGGGCGCCGGGAAGCACTACGACCGACGGGGCTGGGTCCGCGCCACGAGCAGCGGCATGACGGCGACGACCCCGAGCATCGCGTAATAGACCGTACCCGACACCGGATCGCGGCTCGCAAGGTACTCGTCAATCGACAGGCCTCGAAGTCGGAGCACCAGAGCGAACTCAGCAGCGAGCAACAAGCCGAGCGCGATGCCTCCCATGCCGAGTCGTGCGGACACGGTCGGCGGCACGCCGAGGCGTCGAATGACCCATCGTGCTGCAACGATCGTGACCATGAGCATGATGGGCATTTCCATCAGCTCGGCCGTCCTCGTTCCGAAACGCGGGACGGCCCACAGCAGGCGCATGGGCCCGAGGATGAAGCCCGCTCCGAAGACGAGCGCGAAGTAGAGGAAGCCCGCCTTGAGGGCCTTCACGTCACGTCTCGTTGGCGCGGCAAGCCTCGGCGATGGCGGCTAGAACTTCGGGGCCCAGTCGTTTCATGCGTTGCTACCTTCCATCACCCCGCAAACACCCGTTCGATCCGGCGATCCGGGATGAACCAGATGACCGCGACCACGACATACATCGCGAGCGAAATCCAAGGACTGACAAACGACAGTGGAATCGCCACGGCATAGATGGCAATGGAGGCTTTTCCTTTCGTGTCCCTTCCGAGGGCCACGGCCAACTTCGAATCCTTGCCGTGGTGGGTCGCTAGCACCCGGGCGAGAACGAAATATGCGAGGCCGGCCATCAGCAACACGGCCCCGTAAAGCGCGACGGGTAGAGCCGCGAAGTGGTTCTCGCCCATCCATCCCGTGACGAATGGGACCAGCGACAGCCAGAACAAAAGGTGCAGATTGGCCCACAGAATGCGCCCGTTGACCTTCCCCGCGGCGTGCAGCATGTGATGGTGATTGTTCCAGTAGATTCCGATAAACACGAAGCTGAGCACGTAACTCACAAAGACGGGGATCAGCGGGCGCAGAGCGTCGAGTTCGGCGCTATGCGGCACCTTCAACTCGAGCACCATGATCGTGATGATGATAGCGATGACACCATCGCTGAAGGCCTCCAAGCGTCCCGTTCCCACGTGAGGATCTCCCTAGCCGGCCCAGAATGGATATTCGATGTACCGGGCCGTTTCGAGCGCGACCTCCCGGCCGCAGTACGCCGCGACGACGGCAAACGCCATGTCGATGCCCGCCGACACACCCGCGGAGGTGATGACGCGGTCATCGACCACGCGTTGATCGCCGTCGACGGAAATCGTCGCATCGAGACTCGCCAGCCGGTCGAGAGAGCTCCAGTGCGTCGTTGCCCGGAGGCCGGCGAGCAGCCCCGCTTGCGCCAACAAGAGTGCCCCCGTGCAGACCGAAGTGACGCGTTCTGCGTTGGCTGCGGTGCGCCGCAACCACGCCAGGACCTCGGTGTCTTGCAGCAACGGACGCGTGCCGAAACCGCCCGGAACGACCAACACGTCGATCGCGGGGCTGGTGGCGAAATCGCAGTGCGGCACGACCTCGAGCCCGCCGGTCGCGATGATGGGACCCGCACGAGGCGCGACGGTGAAGACGTTGAAGGGCGCTGAATCCTCCGAGCGCCGGGATTCCAGACCGGGGACTGTGCGCGTCCGGGAAAACACCTCGAACGGTCCCGCGAAGTCGAGGACCTCAACGTCGTCAAAGACGAGGATGCCGACCTGCAACTTGCGCGTCATGTGTGGGTCACCATGGCCCGCTCGACAGGTGCCTCATCGGGAGTCCCGTCAGGCTCGACGGTTAATGGGACCATCACGGAGCGCACGTTGATGCACGAATCCGCCGTACGGCCGATCTCGTAAACGTCCTCCAGTACGGTCACGAATCCTCCGATCTCCATGCTTCCTGCGTCGGCGTCTCGGAGGGGGGCGTCCATCGACCAGCAAACAGGTTCCCCGCGCGTCAGGACAACCCGCCGCTCGCAGCGGCACCTCGCGTCGTCTTCGGGATACAGGAAGAACGTCGACTTCCAAGTGTCGCCAAAATGAAACCAGTGTCCCTGGAAGCGACCCAGGCAAACCTCGAGTCTAGCTTCCTTGGCTGGAGAGATACAGAAACGCGTGCCGAGGGTGGCTCCAGTTACCGCCGTTGGTTGGGCCACGGTCACTTCCAGGAGGTAGCGGTGATCGCCGTCCTCGCGGGTTTGACCGTGGCGACCCTCGGAAATGCAGGGGGTCGCATGGAGAACCAGGACAACAACTCCAAGGAACGCAAACGGAACGGCTTTCATGGCTGATCCCTCCTCGAAGTGTCATCGAACCCTGTGCATTTATACCGTGACCAGGCTTCGGCCAGTCTAGAATCTCGCGTTATGTCGCCTTCGCCGTTTGATCCCCGCCCGACGGTACTCCCTGGAACGCACGTTCTCCTCGAACCTCTCCGCCTTGGCCACGCGAACGACCTGCTCCGTGCCGGGAGCGACGATGCGACGTGGCGGTACATGGCACGACCGGCGCTGCGGACGGTCGAAGACGCGGAGTCGATGATCCGCCAAGCGCTGATCGAGACCGAGGCGGGGCGGGAAGTGGCATTCGCGATCGTCGCGGCGGCCTCGAAACAGGCGGTCGGATCGACGCGTTTCCTGGACATTCAACGACCTCATCGCACACTCGAAATCGGGTGGACCTGGATCGGCGCTTCGTGGCAGCGCACCGCAATCAACACCGAGTGCAAACTGCTGCTCCTCGGGCACGCGTTCGACGCACAGGGAGCGCACCGGGTCACGCTGAAAACCGACGCGCGCAACACGGGGTCGCAGCGAGCCATCGAGCGGATCGGAGGGATGCATGAAGGCGTGCTGCGCCGACACCGGGTGTGCTGGGACGGTTTCGTGCGCGACACGGTCTACTACGGGATCGTTGATCACGAGTGGCCGGAGGTGAGGGAGCGGCTCGTAGGAATGCTGGCCGCTAGAGGAGCGGGCGGCCCGCCGCCAGATCCTCAAACATCCGCTCCATGAGGGCCCCGACCTCGGCGCGTGTGATCTTGGTTCCAGGGGCGGTCGATTCGATCCGATCGAGGCTCGCGCGCGCGAGAACGGCAGGTGAGCCGGTGAACGCGACGAAGCCGTCCGGTGCTCCCGCCAACTGCAGCGTGCCCACGTAGGTGGCCGCGACGTCGAGATCCCGCCGCGCCAGCGCGAACACACGCGCGCGGTCGATCCCGCCGGGGAGGTAGACGCGCCCTTCGGTCGCGTCCGAATTCGCGTCCTTGAGGATGTTGACGAGCTGGAGCGCTTCGCCGAAGTAGCGCGAGCGACGCCTCAGGCGTGACGCGAACGGGGCGAGGGTTTCGGACTCGAGCAGGAACAACTCGGTGAGCATCTCGCCGACGATACCCGCGACGACGAAGCAGTAGTCGCGCAGCTCGCGCAGCGAGGCCAGCCGTAGGTTGCCCTGAGCGTCGCCGCGGCGCACGAACTGCGCCATCCCGGAGACGGTGCGCAACAGGTCGTGGCGCAGCACCGCTCTCGCCGGCGCCTCCACAGCCCAGTACGCGTCCATCACCGCGGGCGTCTCGCGCAACAACTCGAGGTACCCCGCGTGCGCCACGGGGGCGTCGGCCAGCCAGCCTTCGGCCGCAATCTTCTCGCCACCGCGCGTTTCGAGAAGCCGGGCCAGTTCGTCGAGCGCGGCGAGCCGCCTTGTGCGTGGCCAAAGCGACGCGTCCTCGAAGGTGTCGGCGACGCGGAAGAGGAGATACGCGACGCTGACGTGCCGACGGGTGGGCTCCGGGAGCATCGGGATCGACAGCGCGAAAGTCCGGCTGGTTTTTTCGAGGAGGTCGTCGAGATTCGCCATGGCTCTCACCGGGCGTCCACCCGCGTCCCGCCCGGCGCTCGCCCCGCGATCGCGGCCGCGATCGCCCCGGTCCTGCGCCCGTCGACGATGGAAGACGCAATACCGGCTTTGGCAAGCGCCCCGGCGGTGCGAAGGCGGAGCGCCATCCCGCCCGTGACGTCCACGCCGGAGGCGCCCGTGATTTGGCGCGCGGTGCGCAGGGCCGCCGCCGCCGATAGACGCGCAATCGTTCCGCCGTCGTCGTCGCGGACTCCGTCGGTCTCTCCGAGCCATACCGCGCGGATGACAGGGTTGCGGCGCCTGGCGGCTTCCTTGACAAGAAGCAAGAACAACTCTTCGGTCGAAACGACCACCGCCCCGCGTTTCCGGTCCAAAACGACATCGCCGTAGACGACCGGTAGGAGCCCAAGATCAAGTGCTTCGAAGATCGGTTCGACGAATGGCCGGCCGGCGCGGCCGCCTACGGCGCAAAGGAAACTCGAAGGCGCGAACGAAAACGGACGCGCGCCCGCGCCAAGGAGTGCGGCGACGACGAGCCGATGGAGCTCGGCGGCGCGGTGCTGCGTGCGGGAGATCGCGTCAAGGCGGCGCCGTGCGTCGGCGCCCGGTGTCAACCCGCCGGCGTTCGCAGCCGCATGTCCGTACGAGCCGCTCCCGTGGCCGACGACGACGCGCGGCCCGCGGGCGTGTTTCGCGACCGACGCAAGCTCCTCGGCAAGGCGCGAGATCGCCGCGTGGCGCGCCACGCCGGGGCGCGTCTTGTCGGTGATCAAACTGCCGCCGAGCTTGAGAAGGACGATCGGGCGCGGCATCAGAAGAGGTGCTCCCTCTCCTCGCGCGGACCCGGACCTGCCCCGTCGAGGAGCACGCCGCTGACGCCCGAGAGCTCCGTCAGCGCCGCGATGACCGACGCTTCCTCCTCGCGCGCGCAGATCACATGGACGTTCGCCCCGGCATCCATCGTGGCCCAGGCGAAAAGGCCGTCACGTCTCATGGCGCGTAGCCGCTCGAGAACCTGCACCGTCCCGGGTTTCCAATAAAAAATCGGCGGCTTCGAGGACATGGCGATCAAGTGAAGCTCGATCGCTTCTTCTTCCAGGATCGGACCCAAGGTGTTGAGGTCGCACTCATCGATCGCGCGCCGCACGATGGCCAATCGCTGCGGGAGGATCCGCTGGCGGGCTTCGAAGTGCGGGCTCGACGCCGCCACGCGGTGTCCGTCGAGCGAGGACACGTTTTTTTCGCCATGATCCACGAGGGCGATCACGTCCCGCAGGTCCCAGTGCGACGCCGGAGCGATGGCCACCGCGTGCCCGGCGCCTTCCCCCTCGGGCGACCAAAAGACGTAGCCGCCGATCACGGAGCGCGCGGCCGAACCCGAGCCGCTCATGCGGGCGAGATCCGACAACTCGGGCGTCGAGAGCGAGAGCCCGAGCGCCTTGGTGGACGCCAGTGTGAGCGCCGCGAACCCCGAAGCCGATGACGCGATTCCCGCGCCGGTGGGGAACGAGTTGCGCGTCGCAACGCGAAACGATCCGTTCCGGCGCGCCCAACGACGGACGCGATCGAGGTGGGCTAACGCCCGCTCGCGAAACGACGCCGGCGGCGGGGTAAACGAGCCGTCCTCGGCCACGAGCTCGATCCGGTCGGGCTCGTCCGATCCGCTCGAGAACTCAACCGTCGAGAGGCTGACGCACTCGGTCAGCGTCATGGAAATCGAGGCGTTCATGGGGAGAGCCTGCGCGAGATCGCGCGCGCCCCAGTACTTGACGAAGGCGATATTGGAGGGTGCCGTGACGGTTGCTTTCCCGGTCATGCCGCGACCTCCATGCGCAGACCCTCCGCGCCCAGGCGCACATTGTGCGCCATCCATCCTGCGGGCGGGGTGAAGCGCGCGTGCCACGCGGGGTCGGGGTGCGCGACGAGCACCAGCCCCGCGCCCGCGCCGCTCCGCCCACCGGCGCCCGAGATCTTCGCGGCGCCTCCTTCCGCTTCGATTGCGCGAATCGCCTCGCGAACTCCCTCGGGAACCACGCCGAGAGTATCGAGCGCGGCCTGCGCCCGCCGCACGATCGGGACGAGCTCAGCGCCGTCACCGCTCGCGAGGGCTGCGCGTCCGTCGCGGGTTGCGGCCTCGATCGTCTCGAACGCCTCGCGCACGCGGACCGGATCGCGGTCCTGAAGGCCCCGCACCACGTCGACCATGTCGCCGGTCGTTTCGTTGGGCGCTCCCGAGTGGAAGAGCCGGAACGCGTCGAGCCGTGCCGCCACGGGAAGGTCCTTGCACGCAAGAGCCCCGTCTTTCAACCGCCGGCACCAGAGCACTCCGCCGCGCAACACCGCCTCGATGTCGACTCCCGACGCCCTTCCGTGCTGATGTCGCTCGACCGACAGAGCAAGGCGCGCGATTTTGTCGAGTGCGATGTCGTCGTCGCAGGCGCGCCGGCAGGCCGCGACGACGGCGACCGCGAGCGCGGCACTGCTCCCGAACCCGGAGCCCGACGGAATCGCAGAGTCGATGCGCAGGTGAAGGCCCACGGCGTGCGAACCGAGGTCCGCGGTGCCGATCGTCACCGCGAGAATCGCGAGGTCGCCCGGCTCCCTCACCTCGTGGAGCGCCTGCGCTGAGGCGACGGTCGTGGCGATCCGCAATGCGGGAATCTCGAGGCGCACCGTGCCGCGCTCCAAAGATGCGGACGTGCGTGCGGTGACCGT
This sequence comes from Acidobacteriota bacterium, assembly GCA_032124015.1. GTDB lineage: Bacteria > Acidobacteriota > Polarisedimenticolia > Polarisedimenticolales > DASRJG01 > DASRJG01. The sequence continues at coordinate 3,935 of JAQBEH010000098.1, read as the reverse complement.
CAGGCGATGGTCGAGAGCCGTAACGAGAGCGGGGTGTCCATAGACGGCCGCATGCTCTCCGAAGAGGATCGTCTTGCCCGGGGCAGAGACGGTGGCCTCCCCGCTCATGCTCCCCTTTCGCCGCCCGGCGCGCCGCCGCGACCGAGCCGCTCGTGGGCTCGTGCGAGATCGCTCGAGGTGAACGCCGCCATGAGGGACAACTCACCCGCGAGCACGGCGGCCCCGACGATCTCCGCGAGCCGCATGGCCGCGTGACCCGGGCGATCGGGGTCGGGGACGACGCCCAGGATCCTGAGCGCTTCGCTTTGCGTGTTGAGCGACGTACCGCCGCCGATCGCGCCCAACGGGGCGTCGGGAATGAAGATCGAGGCATACACGGAGCCGTTCGGCCTGGGTTCGATGCACGTCACGCCGGTGGAGCCGCCGACGACGTGCGCGGGATCTTGGCCCGTGGCGAGGAAGATGGCGGAAAGCACGTTGGCGAAGTGGGCGTTGAACCCCATCGCCCCGGCGGCGATCGAGCCCAAGAGATTCTTGCGGTACTGCACCTCGGTGAGCGAGGCCGCGTCGGTTTTGAGCGTCTCGCGCAAGATCGCGGCGTCGAGCACGACCTCGGCATGAATCCGCTTGCCCCGTCCCTCGTTGAAATTCACCGAGGCGGCCTTCTTGTCGACACAGTAGTTTCCCGAGAGCGCAACGCAGGGGATCCCGGTTTGTGGCTCGATGAGCTCGCGCACGATCCGATCGCACGCGATGGTCGCCATGTTCATTCCCATCGCATCGCCGGTTGTGAACCGGAAGCGAAGGAAGATCGAGGTCCCGAACGTGTACGGGCGCACTTCGGTCAGCTTGAGGAAACGGCTCGTGCTCGAAGCCACGGCGCGAATCTCTTCGTCGTGGTCTTTGACCCAGGCCAAAAACGCGCGAGTCTCACGGTGGCTTCCGGCTCGAAACACCGGGGCGCGTGTCATCCCGACGTCGTCGACATGGACCGCGGCGCCGCCCGACAACCGGATCGCGGCACAGCCCCGGTTGATGCTGGCGAGCAACGCCCCTTCGGTCGTCGCCATGGGCACCCAGACGTCGCCGTCGATATGTTCGCCGTGAACGGTCAGCGGGCCGACGATTCCCATCGGGATCTGCGCGACCCCGATCATGTTCTCGCAGTTGCGTTGCGAGGCCATCGTCGTGTCGAAGGAGTGGTGGCCGATCGCGTCCAGGGGGACCCCGCAGATTCGCTCGAGGGCCTCGCGCCGGATTGCGGCGGCCTCGGTGGCCCTGTAGTCGTTGGGCAATTCGTGGAACCGTTTGCGGCCGTCGACGAGGTCGCGAATCGTTTCCTCGCGCATCGAGGCGGCGTCGGGGGGGGCCGTTTTCACTTTGCTCATCGTTCGGTCTCCATGCGGATCGGGACCGACTTCAAGTCGGGCACGGTGCGGGACGAAAGGCAGAACATTGCGATCTTGAGTTCGCGCACGATGCGGTCGATGCGCTGCCCCACGCACTCGGCCGAATCAATCGCCGCCTCGAGGAAAGGCTGGGCCAGCCCCGCGAGATCGGCGCCGAGCGCCAACGCCTTCGCGACGTCGACACCGCTGCGCAGGCCGCCGCTACCGATGATCGTCACGCCGTCGAGGCGCCGCAGCTGCCGGATCGATTCGGGTGTGGTGATTCCCCAGCCCGCGAAGAGCTCTCCGGTTTCGAGATCGTGGGCGCGCTGCGCCTCGATACGCGCCCAGCTCGTCCCGCCGACGCCGGCGGTGTCGAGGATCTTGATACCCGCACCGGCAAGCCGCCTCCCGGTGGCTTCCGAGATGCCGCTTCCGACTTCTTTGGCGATCACCGGAACGGAAAGCTGTGCTGCGACGTCGGCCATCTTGGGGAGAAGGCCGGCGAAGTCGCACTGACCTTCCGGCTGGATCGCTTCTTGGAGGGGGTTGAGGTGGAGGACGAGAGCGTCGGCTCCGATCATTGCGACCGCGCGGCGGCAGTGCTCGACCCCGTAGCCATAGTTGAGCTGGATGGCGCCCAGGTTCGCGAGGAGCGGAATGGTCGGAGCCACTTCGCGCACCTCGAAGCTCGCCGCCTGCGAAGGATCTTCGAGCGCTTTGCGCTGGGAACCGACGCCCAGAGCGACCCCGCGCGATTCCGCGGCTCCGGCGAGGTTGCGATTGATGCGCGCGGCGATCTCCGTTCCGCCGGTCATGCAGGACAGCAGCAGGGGAGCTTGGAGCCGCTTTCCGAGGAATTCGACGGAGAGGTCGATGGCGTCGAAGTCGAGATCGGGGAGCGCGTCGTGGTCGAACACCCATCGATCGAAGGCGTGCGAGGCGAACTGCATGCGTTCTTCAAGGGCGAGCCGGATGTGCTCCGCCTTGCGGTCGCGATCGAGCAGTTCCTTTGAAGATGCCATGGTTAAACCGCCTACCCACCGATGATAGCGCCCAACGCGCGTTCTTCCCGCCCCATCGTACTTCCCAATTTTGTATAAAGAATCAGGATTCGACACATGCTGCCGCACGGATCGAGCCCGGGCAAGGGACCTCGGTGGATTTCTTCGATTTCTTCGAAATCGCCCCGAAAGACGCTATTTCAGGAACGGGTAGGCGAAATGCGTCGGCGGAACAAAGGTCTCTTTGATCGTGCGCGCATTCGTCCAGCGGACCAGGTTCAGGTAGCTCCCCGCCTTGTCGTTGGTTCCCGAAGCCCGGCCGCCGCCGAACGGTTGCTGGCCTACGACGGCGCCGGTGGGCTTGTCGTTGATGTAGAAGTTCCCCGCCGCGTGGGTGAGCGCCTCGGCCATGCGGACGATCTCGTAGCGGTCCTGCGAAAAAATCGCGCCGGTCAAGGCGTACGGCGAGCCCGCGTCGCACAGGGCGAGCGTCTGGTCGAGCTTCCCATCGGGGTAGACGTAGACCGTCAGCACAGGGCCGAAGATCTCCTCGCGCATCAGACGGAAATCAGGGCGCTTCGTGCGAATCACCGTCGGCTGGATGAAATAGCCTTTGCGGGCGTCGCATCCGCCGCCGACGACGATCGTGGCGTCCTTCGAGCGCTTGGCGAAGTCGATGTACCCCTTGATCGTCTTGAAGGCGGAAGCGTCGATCACCGCACCCATGAAATTGCGGAAGTCGGCGGGGTCGCCCACGGTGATCTCGGCAATTTGCTTTTTGAGGCCCTTTTCGACCCGCGGCCAAAGCGACGCCGGGATGTAGGCTCGAGACGCCGCGGAGCACTTCTGCCCCTGGTACTCGAACGCCCCACGTACCAGCGCGGTCACCAACGGGTCCACGGCCGCCGTGGGGTGAGCGAAGACGAAGTCCTTTCCTCCCGTCTCGCCGACGACGCGCGGGTAACCCTTGTAGCGGGAGATGTTCGCGCCGATCGTCCGCCACATCTCCTGGAAGACCGCGGTCGAGCCGGTGAAGTGGAGACCGGCGAAGTCCGGGTGGGAGATGAGCAGCGGGGCCAACTCCGGGCCGTAGCCGGGCAGGAAGTTGATCACGCCCGGCGGCAACCCCGCCTCCTCGAGCAGGAGGTAGGTGTAGTAGGCCGACAGCAGCTGGTTTTCGGCCGGCTTCCACACCACGGTGTTGCCCATCAGCGCCGGCGCGGCAGCCAGGTTGGCGCCGATGGCGGTGAAGTTGAACGGGGTCAGGGCGAAGACGAAGCCCTCGAGCGGCCGCAGCTGCGACATGTTCCACATGCCCGGGCCGCTCAGCGGCTGCTCGCGGTAGAGCCGCTGGGCGAAGGCGCAGTTGAAGCGCAGGAAGTCGATCAGCTCGCACGCCGCGTCGATCTCGGCCTGGTGGCAGGTCTTGGCCTGGTTGAGCATGGTCGCGGCGTTGAGGATCATCCGGTGCTTGCCGGCCAGCAGGTCGGCGGCGCGCAGAAACACCGCGACCCGCGACTCCCACGGCGTGGCCTCCCACGCG
>JAQBEH010000097.1:0-29845 GCA_032124015.1 Acidobacteriota bacterium | reverse complement strand
GCCGGAACGACGCGGTTGAACGTCCGCTTCACGGGTAGCCCCGCAGCGGCCACCGAAACAACCGCGACCGACGAAGAAAAGAAGAAGAAAGAGGGCGCGGCACCCTGGTACAAGCGGCCCGGACCGATCGTCGGCCTGGTTTTGGGGAGCGTTGCCGTCGCTGCGCTTTTGTTGAGCGGCGGGAGCAGCAACAACAACATGGCGTCGCAATCCAGGCCTTGAACCTTCAGTCGTTGGCCGGCCTCGTAAACGACTCATGCCTTCGCGGCCATCCCTCCTGAGACGCCTCCGGTCCGCAGCGGAAACCGCCGTCTCCGGGTCGCTCATCGGGCTCGCGCGGTGGCTCCCCCGGCCCTGGCTACTTGCGCTCGGCTCCGCCACCGGTGAGTTGGCCTATCGACTCGCCCGCAAGCACACGCGGGTCGCACTCGCCAATTTGGAATCCGCGTTCGGCGACGCGCTGTCGCCCGCCAAACGACGCCGCATCGCGCGGGCGTGCTGGCACCATTACGGCCGAATCACCGCGGATGCCGCGGCGTTTCACCGCCTGCGTCCCGAAGACATCGGGTCGCGGATCCGCTACGAAGGGCTCGACCAGCTTCGCGCCGCCCACGCCGAAGGGAAGGGCGTGCTCCTGATCTCGGGACACTTCGGCCACTGGGAGCTGACGGCGTACATGCAGGGGTTCCTCGGCTGTCCGCTGCTCATGATCACGAAGCCGATGGCGAACCCCCGCGTCGAGAAGATGCTCGCAGGGCTCCGGTCCGGCTCCGGGAACGAGATCGTGCCGAAGGCCGACGCGGTCCGCGCGTCGTTGAAGGCGCTCGCACGCGGGATCGGCGTCGCGGTGATGATCGATCAGGACGCGCGGGGCTCCGGGATCTTCGTTCCGTTTTTCGGCCGACCCTCATCGACCATCCCGACCGTCGGCACGATGCACCTGAGGACCGGAGCCGCGGTCGTCGCGACGTTTTCCTATCCGGAAGCGGACGGCGGATGGCGGATCACCTATGAGCGGCTGACGTTTCCCGGCCTCACCGGAAACCGGGAACAGGACGTTTCCCGCATCACCCGAGAGACGACGGCGCTCCTCGAAGCGCGAATCCGAGAGCGACCGGAGCTGTGGCTGTGGATGCACCGGCGTTGGAAGACGCCTCCGCCTCAGACCAACGCGACGGTCTCTCCCACCGACATGACCTGAACATGAGCGGCGGGGCGGCGTACCTGAACAGCGTGGTGGAGTCGCTCGATCGGCTCCGTCAGAGGCTCGTCGGTGAGCTGAAACGCACCCCAGTGCATCGGCACCATCCCTCGGGCCCGTAAGACTTCGAGCGCGTCGATCGCCTGCTCCGGGTTCATGTGATGGGGCTCCATGAACCAGGCCGGGGCGTACGCGCCGATCGGGAGCAGCGCTAGGTCGATGGCCGGGAAGCGCGCGGCGATCGCCCGAAATCCGTCGAACCAACCCGTGTCCCCCGCGTGGTAGAGCGTGGTCCCGCCCCCGGAGACGACGAAACCGCCCCACGCGCTGCGGTTGGTGTCCCCAAACGTCCGACGCGACCAGTGGCGCGCGGGGACGAAGGTGATCGCAAGCGAACCGGCCGAAGCCGTATCCCACCAACGCATCTCGGTGACATTCGCGAAGCCGCGGCGGCGAAACCACCGGCCGAGCCCCGCCGCCGTGAACACCGGGAGCCCTCGCGGTAGCGAGCGAAGGGACGGAGCGTCGAGATGATCGTAGTGGTTATGCGTGACCAGGAGCGCGGCCAGAGGCGGGAGTTCGCTCGCCCGGAGTCCGGGCTCGCCGTGCCGCGGGATGAAGCGCGCAATCCGTCTCGAAAACACCGGGTCCACCAGGAACGAGGTGCCCGCAAGGGTTGCGAGAAACGACGCGTGACCGATCCAGGTAACGCGAGGGACGCTGTCTCGTCGATGGATCGCCTCCGGATCGCTCGGCACACGCGGCGCCGGCGGTCCGGGGGGCGCGACGCGGCGCCGCCCCGTCAACCGGTCGAGGACACTCCAGCGAAAAACGTCTCCGACGCCGTGGGGGGCGTGGCGCGGATCCAAATTGGCGTAGCGGGGCGGCATGCGCGCGACCTACACTAACCGGTCGGCGCAAGGTTCGCCCTCAGAAGGACGCGACATGGAATCGGTCGAGCCCACGGTCGCACAGAAAGACCCACGCGCGGGGAGGCTCTTGACGCGTCGCGTGCGCGAAATGTTCCGCGTCTACCCGAAGGCGCTCGTCGGCGAAGTCGAGGCCGTGCACGACCTGCGCGTGGCGGCGCGGCGCCTCCGCGTGGCGCTCGTCCTGCTCGTCGAACATCCGGAGGGGCGGCGCGCTCGCCGCGCCGACAAGACGCTGCGCGATCTCGCGCGCGCGGCGGGGCGAGGGCGCGACCTCGACGTGGGGCTTGCGATCCTCGAGGCGCTGCCGGCCGGAACGTCGGAGGGAAACGTCAGGCTTCGCCGCGCGCTTTCAGCCTCGCGCTCGCGCGCGCGATTCCTGGCGCGGGAGGCCGTTCTCGATCTCGACCTGGCGCACCTGCGCCGCGACCTGCGCGCGCTCGTGGCGTCGACAGGGGTCGATCGATCGCTCATCGCCGGACGTCTTGACGCCTGGCGCCTCCGCGAGGAGACCATCATCGACCGCGAGTTGGCCACGGGCCGCGCGTGGCCGAAGCCGGAGCAACTCCACAGCGCGCGACGCTCCGCGCGGCGCCTGCGCTACGCCGCCGAGATCGAAGCTCTGCTCGACGGCGCCGATTCCGATGCCGCCGGCCGTTGGCGAAAAATGCAGTCCCGCCTCGGCGACATTCAGGACCGCCACGTCTTGGGCGCCTGGCTTTCGTTCCGTGAGCGACGCGCCGCCGCGCAAGGTGATCTTGTGTTGGCTACCGCTGCGGCCCGGGCGCTTTCGCGCGTGAAGCGCGATGCTGCCCGTAAAACGCGGGAGTTCGTCACGGCGAGCAGAGTTGAGGTCAGGTCTCCCAGGGAGTCATTCCCCTCAGGGGAATGACTCCCTGGGAGACCTGACACCGAACGTGCTGACGTAGCGCCGCACTGAGTCCCCTTCCCGCGCATCCAGAACGACGCAATCGCCGACCGCTTCCGCAACGCGCGTCAGTTCGGTGGTCGTTCCCGGCGGCGCGTGTTTGGGATCCGCGAAAAAAGTCTTGGCGGCATCGACGCGGGAAATCGAGCACCCGTCGGCGAAGTAAGGCATGAACACCATGAAATCGGCGGGAATGCGCGCCGCGATCTGGTCGTAGTGCGCGGTCATCCAGGCGAACGTTTTGCCTTGCTTCTCCGGAACCGCCCCCATCGTGCGCGGGATCGACAAGATCTCTTGTGGGCGGAGCGGGCCCTTGAAGACGTACTCGAGAGCGCGATCGCCAAGCGCCGGATCGCGGAAGTTCCCGAGGGTGGAGAGGAATCGCCTTCGCTCCGCGGGCACTTTCGCCGACTCGAACCGGGCACGATAGCGATCGAAAAGCGCGGCGTCGCCGCGGATTGCGGACAGTTGAATTGCGACATCCGCGAGCGAGGGATCGACCGAGGTGACATCGGCGACATACGCCGTCGCGAGACGCTCCATTTCCGACAGGACGGCCTCGTCGCGCCCCGCGTCCCCCAACGCATCGAGCAACCGCGGCCGCAACGCCGTGACCGTCGCGGTCTCACCGTTTTGTTTCACGGAGCCGAATCGTTGAAGCGCCGGCGCCAGGATGAGACGCACGAACGGTGCGAGCGTGGCGTCGCGGCCTTCGGCGAAGAACGTCTCTCGGATCGTCCCGAGTCCTGAAACGACGCTGCCGACGACCTCCGGTTCGGGATCGATTGCAAACGCCTCGAGCACCCTGACGTAGTCGTCGCCTCGCAGTTGCCCCGCTTTGAGCAGGGCGGACGCGTTGCCGACGAACCCGACGCGCTCGCGCGTGTCGAGCATCCCCAAAGAGTCGGCGGCGAGACGCGCGAAGACCGAGGAAGGGACGGACCAACGGTAGTACCCCGCCTCGTTCGCGTTCGGGTGGATCCACGCCGGGGTCGTTTCGGTCTCCAAGGCAACGATCTGTTCCGCCCCGGTCAAGAGGACCCGCTGGGTGATCGATCCCGAGCCCCCCGGGTACCGCAACGTCACCGGGATCCGCCAGAGTTGGGCCTGGGGCGCCACCGCACCGGCGTTGAGGAACCGGGTCTGCGTCAACTTCGCGCGACCACCGGGAAGCGGTACGACGGTGACCAAGGGGACCCCGGGTTGATCGAGATAAGAAACGAGCACCGCACGCACGTCCTGCTTCGACGCCACTCCCAGCGCGTCCCAAAGATCGTCGGCGGTCGCGTTCGCGTCGGCGTGGGCCTTCAGATAGGCGAGCACGCCTGAGCGGAAGGCGGCCGGGCCGATCCAGGCCTCGACCATGTGCAAGACCGCAGAGCCTTTCGAGTACGCGAGCGCGTCGGCCGATTGCAACAAGGAGTCCATCGAAACGACCGGTTTTCGCATCGCCCGCGTCGACAACAAGCTGTCGAGGTTCATCACGCGTTGCGCCGCGTTCAACTCGTCGATCGGTGCGTCGAACTCGGGGAAGATCTCGGCTGTGATCTTGTCTTCCATCCACGAGGCGAACGACTCGTTCAGCCAAAGGTCGTCCCACCAGGCCATCGTCACGAGATCGCCGAACCACATGTGCGCGAGTTCGTGCGCGGTGGTGATGGCAAGGCCCTCACGGGCGTCGTCGTCGACGGTCGCGGGATCGTGCAGGAGAAGCCGGTCCACGAACGTGATCGCGCCCGGGTTTTCCATCGCGCCGTACCAGTACTCCGGAACGGCGAGCAGGTCGAGCTTGTCGTAGGGATACGTGCTTCCGAAATAGCGCTCGAGCGCCGCGAGGATCGGCGGGGTCATCGCGACCGCCTCCCCAACCAAGCCCGACTGCCCCTTCGTGGTCACCACACGCGCCGGGACGGAACACCCGGGAATCGGCACGAACTCGAAAGGACCGGTCGCAACCGCGAGAAGATACGAGGGCAGCGGCCGCGTCGCCTCGAACACGGTCGTGCGCTTCCCATCGTTTTCGACGACGCTTTCTTCCAACGTGTTGGAGATGGCGGCGTCGGCGACCGGAACCGTCAGCGTCACGCGATAGGGGATCTTGAAAGCCGGCTCGTCCCAGCACGGGAACGCCTCGCGCGCTTCAATCGCCTCGAACTGGGTAAACGCGTACCACGTACCCGCGGCTTGCAGCCGGTACAGACCCTTGGCCTGCGTGTCGAAGTTATTCTTGAACTCGATGTGCAGGGTGTGGCGCCCCTTCGGGATCTCGCGTTTCGCCGTGACCTCGACCTGGCCGTCCGGCGACGCCTTCGCCGTCAGGCGGACCGGCTTCGGCGAGCTTCCCGGCCCCGTCAACGTGAGATCCAAAAGGTCGATCTCTTCGGCGTGAAAGCGGAACGTGCGAACCGGCTTTCTCACGTCGAGGACGATGTCGACCGACCCGGTGTAGTCCGGCTCACGCGGGTCGAGGTCGAGCACGATCGATTGAGACACGGGGACGACGTCGTGCCCCAGTCTCGCGAGCGGGGTCTCGGCCGCACGGACCGCGCCGATCGCAACGAAAGCGACGGCCAACGCGGCGCCGCGGCGCATCCCGCCCACTATTTTACCGGCTGGTAGATGTTCGTGATGAGTTCGGATTCGGGCGTCGTCCCGGGATCGCTGACGTACTCGTCCCACGGCGGCCCGGCGGACTCGTATCCCCGCGCCGCCATGTACGCCTCGAGCTTTCGGTAGCTCGGCGGCATCCCGCCGTAGGGTCCCTTGAACACGATCTTGAGCGCCTTCCCCGAGTAGGTAGCTTTCAGCTTGACGGGAGAATCAGTGGGGATGTCTTTCGCAGGGGTCTTGTCGACCGGGATCGCGGCGTCGAACCCATAGCCGGTGTCGTCCCAGCGCGTGTTGATCGTGATCGGCGGCCCGGCCTGCTTCAATCCATGCACCTTCATGAAGGCGACGACCTGCGCGTAACCGGCGCCGATGGCTTCGCCGATCTGCATGGTGTCCCTGGAGCTTTGCGATTCGACGTAGGCCACCGTCACGGGGGCGGCGTCGACCATCGTGACTACGAGGTCGGCAAAATCCGCCTTCGGCAGACTCTCGGCCAGCGTTTTCAGGCTGGCGAGTCCTTTCTCGTAGTCGGGACCGATGAAGCGGTCCATCATCAGGCCGAACCAGCGACCGATCGGGCCGGCGCCCATGTCGGAATCGAAGCTCCACGTGAGGTGCGTGCCGCTGCCCTCGGGCGCCAAGACGAACTCCGCCGTGGCGGGAGGGTTATCGCCGAATTCGAGGCGCGACTTCACGCGCGCCACCGGCTCAGCCTCGATGATCTCCTGGCTTCCCGACCCCACGGTTTTTGGGTCGCCGACCCAACTCTGCTTCGCGCCCACACCGAAATCCGGCCCTTCGACCGTTGTTTTGGCGTTGGGGTCGAGAGCCTCCCACGGCGACCACTTGCTGAACTGCTTATAGCCGTCGACGAGCGCAAACACGGTCGCACGCGGCGCGTCGATGACGATCGACCGCTCGACGTGCACTTGGCGTGGGAGCAGCATGCCGATTCCGGCGAGCAAGACGACGAGCAGCACGAGGACGAGCACGATCTTCTTGAGAATGCCCACGGGCCCCTCCCCCTCCGGCTCTTCGGCCGACAGTCCGCGAACGGTACACCCGGTCTGCGGTCGGGATCAATCGGGCTTGCGGCTAACGCTACGATCCTCCCTCAACGAGGGGCCGGCCTTGAGACTGCTCGGCAACACGAAATCGCTCCTGCTCACCGGCCTGGCGGACGTAAGGTCCGCCCTCCAGGAAGAGTCCCGCCGCCCCGGCGATCGCTTCGGCCTGATCTTGATGGTCGTCTCGGCGGCCTGCTTCGCCTTGATGGCGGCGATTGCCAAGAAGTTCCTCCCCACCACGCCGATGCAGGCGGTCGTCCTTTCGCGGGGCATTTTGATGACGGCGACCTTCGTCACCCTCGCGCGCCGGCAAGGAGTGCCGATCCTCGGAAACAACCCCCCGGTGCTCCTGCTGCGCGGCCTCTTGGGTTACGGGGCCCTGTCTTGCTACTTCTGGTCGGTGCAGCACCTCCCGTTGGGCGATGCGGTGCTTCTTCAGTACAGCCACCCCATCTTCGTCGCGGCGATTGCCCCGTTTTTCCTGCGCGAGGCGACCGGGCGCTGGCATTGGCCTCTCGTTTTGGTCGCGCTGGGCGGTGTGGCGCTGATTGTCGGCCCCGCGGGACATCTGCGCGGCCCGGCGCTGATAGGCCTTTCGGGGTCGATGCTGTCGGGACTGGCCTACATGGCGGTGCGCAAGCTCGCAAAAACCGAGCACTCGCTGACCATCCTCGTGTGGTTTCCGCTCGCGACAATCCCACTGTCTCTCATTGCGACGATGCACGCCGGACGAGCCGCCATCCCCCGGACCGGCCTCGAGGTCGCGGGACACATTTTGATTTACGCCACCGCGCTGGCCGGCCAGGTCACGCTCACGGAAGGACTGGCCCGAGCGGGAGCCGCGCGTGCAACCGCGGTCACGATGACCGGCCCCGTGTTCGGACTGTTGTTCGGCTGGCTCTTGTTCGGCACTTCCCCCGCTCCGGCTTCGCTCGCCGGCACCGTCGTTGTGATCACGGCAGTCATCTTTCTCGCGCGTCGCGTTTGAATCGCCCCGGGCGAGCACAGGCGCCGCGGCGACCAGCGGTTGCGGTATCGCGTCGATCCAGTTCGCAAGCTGCAGCTCGAGCCAGTCCGAGAATGGAACGGGCGTCGGCGACGGCAACACGACCCGGGACGGGACGAACGGCACGTACAGCGCAGTTTGCGGTGTGGGCAGTACGAGTGCGAACGGAACGGTCCGGGACCACTCCGATGCAGAGCCCGAGATGGAGATCGACCAAAACGCCTCGATCAGCGTCGGCGATCTGCAGATCGAAAAGACCAGCCAGGGAAACGTCCGCCTGACGTGGACCGAACCGACGCACGAGGCAGGAATCAACGTCACTCGGTTCCACGTTTACCGCCTGGATCCCGTCCCGTTGTTCTGGACCCGGTCCTGAACGACGGACTCAGCCATCAGTACAAGATCACGGCGGTGATCAAGTAGCCGCCGCGTAACGCTCGATTTCCATTCCGAAGGCCCGGGAAGGTGCTGCGGCACCGTCCCGGGCCTTTTGTTCTTCGCGGGCCGGCTCGCAAGGTCAGCACGCAAGAGGGACGGCCGTGTTTCGCAACCGCCTCTCCACCCCCGCAACGCCCCCCGCGGCCCTCGATTTCACGGCGGGAAACCCCGTGCCGTGGGGTGCGCCGCCGGCCAACGGCCCGACCGACGCCGAAACGCCGGCTGCGGCCTTTTTTTTTGCTGGGTGCGCGCCACCGACGGAATCGGCAAGTCGTCGGAGTAAACTATGCGCGGAATCCGGAGGCGAACCAAGTGACGGAATCGCTCGAACAGGCGGCGCAACAGTCGTTCCCTCGAACCGCCGCCTGTCTTCCGGAGATCTTCGACTTCATGGATCGCTTCTTCGCGCACGCCGGAGTCGGAGACGAGCACCGAATGCCAATGCAGTTCGTCGTCGAGGAGTGGTTCACGAACCTGGTCAAGTACAGCCGGGGGGGCACCCGAGACATCCTCCTCGACCTGAAACGCCAGGACGGCCGTCTCGTCTTGAGCCTCACCGACTTCGGCGTGGAGCGATTCGATATCCGCGAGGTTCGAGACGTCGACGTCAATTTGGATCTGAAACACCGCACGCCGGGGGGGCTCGGGATCCATCTCTTGAAGCGGATGGTCGACGACATCGGCTACGAGTACGTCGACGGCCGTAGCACGACGACCTTCGTCAAGAAACTGGAGTGAGGGGAATGCTCGACATCAGGGTCGGCGAGAAAGGCGAGATCGTTCTGTCGGGACGCTTCGATGCGTCCCAGGCCGTCAAGGCGGAGACGTTCATGGCCGCGTTGACCGAGTCTCGAAACGTCGACGTCTCGGACCTCCAATACGTCTCCAGTGCCGGCCTGGGCGTCCTCCTGGCGACCCAGAAGCGGTTGATGGCGACCGGACACGCCCTCAAGTTGGTCAACGTTCGAGGACACGTCCGCGAGGTCCTTCACTATTCCGGATTCGACCAGATTTTCGAAATCGAAGCCGCGCCCCCGGCTTCCTAACCACCAACTTTTCCGGCCTCCACGGGTACTTATGACGAATGAACCGGGCGAGAACGAGCTGGTTCGGGAGTGCCTCAGTGGTGACGAGCACGCTTTTGAGATCCTGGTGCGTCGATTCCAAGGACCGGTGTTCAACGCCGTCCTGCGAATGGTCCGCGATCGGGACGAGGCCGCAGACCTCACCCAGACTGCGTTTCTCAAGGCCTACGAACAACTCCCGAGCTTCGACCCCCGCCACAAGTTCTTCAGTTGGATCTACCGGATCGCCATCAACGAGGCGCTCAACCACATCAAGCGGCGCCGCCGGCTCGAGCCGCTCGACGCGGAGTGGGTTTCCGCGGCTCGAAATCCGGAAGCGGTCCTTATCGGATCAGACCTCAGCATCCACGTGCAAGACGCTCTCATGAGTCTCTCCGCCGACTATCGGACGGTCCTCGTACTCCGGCACTTCGAGGGGTGCTCGTACGACGAGATCGCGGTGATCGTGGGAGTGCCCGAAAAGACAATAAAGTCGAGACTTTTCAGCGCAAGGAGTCAGCTCAGAGAGCGGCTCGAATCAAGAGGCATACTGCGATGAGCATCCATCCCGAAATTCTCGAGTTGATCCACGCCGCAATCGACGGGGTCGCCACAGAGGCCGAACAGATCAGGCTTCGTGATGCGATCGCCCGCGACGCAAGCGTCCGCGACGAGTACCGCCGGCTCCAGGGCCTGTCCGACCTCCTCGCCCGTGTCGAACGTGAGGAGCCTCCGGCGCGGCTTGTTCCGAGCGTCATGCGCGCGGTTCAGAATCGCCGGGGCACCGTCCATGGCGGGTTCGCGGGCCGTGTTCGCGCCTTTTGGCCCGGTGGTCGGGTGGCGGTTCGCTACGCCTACGCCGTCGCCGCCGGCGCGGTAATCGGTGTCTTGGGGCTCCATCTCGCATCCGGAGGCAGCCTATTCGGCCTCGCGGCCCCGGAGCGGGACGCCAGAGCGACCATCGGGGCCCCTGCCGGCGCGGACCGGCTCGACCTGGCACCGGCCGGCGTCCAGGGCTCTGCCACGCTCAGGCCGTCGCCGTCGGGGACAGCAATCGGGCTCGATCTCAACGCCTCAGGACCGGTCGAGTTCGTGCTTCGCTTCGACCCGGCCAAAGACGGCGGTCGCGTGGACGTCTTGGTGGTGCGTGACGGCGAGGCGACCGAGGCCGGATCGCTTCGGCTTTCCCGGAAGAACTGACCGGCTGACCCGCCGCAGAAAGGCGCCAACCTTTCGACGGCTCGATTGTAGGTTCTCACAGTAGAAACAGTAACCAGCCTTCGGGCGGAGGAGATGCTAATGGCCGCACAGAATTCGACACGGAAGTGGATGTTCATCGGGGGGGGAGTGATCGCTGCCGCCGCGCTCGTGGTTGGCTTCCAAAACTATCCGCCGCAGCCCAAAGATGCCGCCGGCACGATCGGCGCCGCGCAGCGATACCACGAGCCCCAGATTACGGGGGACGACGTCAAGGTGACCCAAGACGAACTGACCGTCTGGCTCCAGAGCGAGACCTTCGATCGCATCGTCAAAGACCCTGAAGCCCGCCGGCTGTTCACGAACGAAGCAGTGCAGCGCGTGCTCGCCGACGACGCCCGCAGGCAACTGTCCGTCAGCGACGATGCCCGCAAGCAGATCCAGGTCGCCGACGACGCCCGCAAGCAGCTTTCCGTCAGCGATGACGCCCGCAAGCAGATCCAGGTCGCCGACGACGCCCGCAGGCAACTGTCCGTCAGCGACGACGCCCGCAAGCAGATCCAGGTCGCCGACGATGCCCGCAAGCAGCTTTCCGTCAGCGACGATGCCCGCAAGCAGATCCAGGTCGCCGACGACGCCCGCAAGCAGATCCAGGTAGCCGACGATGCCCGCAAGCAGCTCTCCATCGGTGATCTCGCCGCCGTTAACGCCGCGCTCCAGAACGATGCCATCCGATTTGCGCTCAGCAGCGAAGCGTTCTGCCGGGCAATGGCGAACGACGCGATGCGTAACGCGCTCGTCGGAGAGGCCCGCAAGCTCGATTCGGGTGGCCGCGTCGACTAGCTCGAAACCGGGTACAATCCGCTTCCGTTGACGACGGAGGCGCGTCGCAGAAACGACGCGCCTCCGTCGTTGTGTTTTAGGGGGGGGGCGGATATTGTCGAACCGGACGCTGCGTGTCCTTCTGGTCGGCCTGCTGACTTGGATCTCGGTCGGCACCACCTCCGCACAGTTTTCCGCCGTCGAGACGAACGAACTCCGGCTCATCTACATCGACCCCTTCCAGACCTACCTCGTTCCCCACATCGGCCGTTGCTTCATCAACTCGCTGAGCTTCGAAAACCGACTACTCGGCTTCACGCCTTCCCAGAAAATCACGCTCCTGCTGAACGATTCTTCCGATTCCGGAAACGCCAGCGCGACCGGCGTCCCGCGAGACTTCCTGTCTCTCGAGGTCTCACCGCTGTCGACCGCCTACGAGGCCGTTTCCCCGAACGAGCGATTCAACTGGCTATTGAACCACGAGATGGTCCACATCGCGACGGTCGACGGGGCCGCACGGTCCGACAGAAGGGCTCGAGCTTTTTTCGGGGGAAAGGTCGTCCCGAACAACGACGACCCCGAATCGATTCTCTACTTCTACCTCACCGCACCGCGCGCCACCTCGCCGAGCTGGTACATGGAGGGGATTGCAGTCTTCATCGAGACCTGGATGGCCGGAGGGCAGGGGCGAGCGCAAGGGCCTTACGACGAGATGGTCTTCCGGTCGATGGTTCGGGACGGGAGCCCGATCTACGACCGGCTTGGGCTCGTCGCGCAGGGCACAAAGATCGACTTCCAGGTCGAGGTCAACTCCTACCTTTACGGCACCCGATTCATGACCTACCTCGGGTACCGCTACTCGCCGGAGAAGGTGATCGAGTGGGTCTCCCGTCATGACGGAAGCAAGGCCTACTACGCCAAGAACTTCGAGGCGGTCTTCGGACTGCCCCTCGACAAGGCTTGGGCCGATTGGATCGCGTTCGAACAGGAGTTCCAGCGAGCCAATCTCGAGACCATTCGCAAGTACGAGACGACGCCCTACAAGGACATCTCTAAGAAGGGGCTCGGTTCCGTCTCGCGCGCCTTCGTCGATTCCGACGCGCGAAAGATCTACGTCGCCTTCAATTACCCGGGCCTCGTGGCGCACATCGGCTCGATTTCGCTGGACGACGGGACCGTCGATCCGATCGCCGAGGTGAAAGGGCCCGTTCTCTTCACGGTCACATCACTCGCTTGGGACCCGGAACGGCACCTTCTGTTCTACACAACCGACAACGCCGAGTACCGGGATGTGAGATCGCTCGATCCGAGAACCGGCGAGACGAAAACGCTGTTGAAGGATGTCCGGATCGGCGATCTGGTATTCGATCAGACCGACCGTTCGCTGTGGGGGATTCGCCACTTCAACGGCATCGCGACGCTCGTGCAGATTCCTTATCCCTACAAAGAGTGGAATCTCGTTCACTCCTGGCCTTATGGCGACGTGCCCTACGACCTGGATCTTTCGCCCGACGGAACGCTCATCTCCGCGTCGATCGGCGGCATCGACGGGCTCCACGCCGTCCACGTGATGAAGACCGAGGACCTGCTGGCCGGAACGGCCGAGCCCATCGCAACGTTCGACTTCGGGACATTCATGCCGTCGAACTTCACGTTCTCCGTCGACGGTCGGTTCCTTTACGGAAGCTCCTACTACACGGGTGTTTCGAACATCTTCCGGTACGAGCTGGCGACGGGGAAGAAGGAAGCACTTTCCAACGCGGAGACCGGTTTTTTTCACCCCATCCCGCTCGAGGACGGCTCGATGGTCGTATTCCGTTATTCGGGCGAGGGCTTCGTTCCGGCCACCATCGACCCGAAGCCGCTCGAAGACATCAGTGCGATCACTTTCCTCGGCGCGAAGCTCGTCGAAGAGCACCCGATCGTCAAGGAATGGAAGGTCGGATCGCCCGCGAACATGCCCTTCGACGAACTGGTCGTCGCCCGGGGCCCTTACGCGCCCTACAAGAGTATCCGCTCGGAGTCGTTCTACCCGATTCTGGAGGGATACATCGACTCGCCCGCCATCGGAATGCGCTTCAACTTCTCCGACCCGCTCCAGCTCAATCGGTTCACGCTCAACACGAGCTATTCCCCCGACCCGAATCTCCCTAAGAACCAGCGGTACCACGTTCGTCTCCAGTACCGGCGCTACGACTGGAAGGTGGACGCGAAGTTGAACGCCGCCGATTTCTACGACCTATTCGGTCCGACGAAATCCAGCCGCAAGGGGTACTCGCTGCGCACGGCGTGGAACCACACGCTCTACCAAGATCGCCCGCGCAAACTGGCCATGACGGTGGACGGCGCGTACTACGGGGGCCTCGATACTCTTCCCTATTACCAGAACGTCGCCTCGCCCGCCGATCGGCTTGCTACCGCGTTCGTCAAGTTCGATTTCGAGAACCTCCGCGCCTCGTTGGGGCGAGTCGATACCGAGAAGGGCCAGCGCGCCGAGTTGTTTCTCAGCGGGACGTATACCCCCGGCTCGGTCTGCAATCCGGCGTTGGCCCCCGGCGGGGTCTGCGACGTGGAAACCGCGCCGCCCGGGGGGCTCTATCCTCAGATCCTTGCGACCTACGACGTCGGCTTCCAGCTTCCGCTCGTCCACTCCTCGATCTGGCTGCGCAACGCCGCAGGCGCGGGGGTCGGCGACCCGTTGAACCCGTACGCCCAGTTCTACTTCGGCGCCTTCGGCAACAACTGGGTCGACAACGGTGAGATCCACCGGTACCGCTCGTTTTACGCGTTTCCCGGGCTAGAGATCAACGAGGTCGGCGGCCGAACGTTCGCCAAATCGACCCTCGAGTGGAACCTACCGCCGATCCGATTCCTCCACTTCGGGACCCCTGGGTTTTATGGGTCGTGGATCCGGACCTCGCTGTTTCTTGGCGGGCTCTTCACCAACTTCGATCACCGCTACGAAGACGTGGGCAATCCCCCGGTGCAAGAGAAGATCTCGCAGAGTATCGGCGACGCGGGATTCCAGATGGATCTCCGTTTCACGTGGCTGTCCCGGCTGGACATGACGCTGTCCTTTGGGTACGCCGCCGCCTTCGAACAGGGGTTCGCGCCGCGGCACGAGGCGATGATTTCCTTGAAGGTGATGCAGTGACACTTGCGGTCGGGCTGTTGCCCGTCCTCTTGTTCCTCCTCACGTTGATCTATCTCGACAGCTACAAACTCGTCCGGCGCCGTTTTGTGGCGGGCGCCCTGATCGCGGGCTGCCTCTTGGCCGCGGCGTGCTGGTTCGCCAACGGCGCCCTCGCGGCGAGGCTTGCCGTGTCGGCGGCGACGTACTCCCGCTACGTCGCCCCCGTCGTCGAGGAGACGGCCAAGGCGTTGATCATCGTTTGGCTCGTCCGCACGAATCGCATCGGATTTCTGGTCGATGCGGCCATCTACGGATTTGCGATCGGAACGGGGTTTGCGGTCGTCGAGAACCTCTACTACTGGCATTCGGTCGAGAATCCGTCACTTGGCCTCTGGCTCGTGCGAGGCTTCGGCACGGCCGTCATGCACGGCGGCGCGACGGCGATCTTCGGCATCGCGGGAAAAACACTCTCGGAGCGAGGCACGATGCCGCGCGGCACCGGGTGGGCGATAGCTCTTCTGTCGGCCGTGGCGATCCATTCGGCCTTCAACCACTTCTTCCTCTCACCCGTGTACTCGACGGCTTTCATTCTGGTCGTCTTGCCGCCGCTGATCTTCGTCGTGTTCGCGCGAAGCGAAAAAGCTCTAGAGGAGTGGCTGAACGTCGGCTTCGACGCCGACACCGAAGTGCTCGAGATGATCCTGTCCGGGACCCTGTCGCTTTCGCCCGTCGGTATCTACCTGCGGTCGCTGAAAGAGCGTTTTCGAGGCGTGATCGTCGTCGACATGCTCTGCTTCCTACGGCTGCACTTGGAGCTCTCGCTGCGCGCCAAAGGGTTGCTGATGATGCGCGAGGCGGGGTTTCCCGTGACACTCGACGCCGCGGACAAAGCCAAGCTCGACGAACTCGACTTTCTGGAGCGCAGCATCGGGACCACCGGCAAGCTGGCCATGGCGCCGTTCCTGCGCACGAGTTCACGCGATCTGTGGCAGATCTACATGATGCGGGACGAGGCCACGCGGTCGAAAACCGGTAAGTTGGGCGCCGCTTAGAGCAGTCGCACGCTCAGGCCGTTCGCCGTGAGCGACGAGATCGTGAGGCTGAATTTGGCCTTGTCCTTCCCAGAGATCTTGATCTTGTCAGGGTCGTACTTGTCCACCTTGTAGCCGGCGCCGAGGGCCACGCCCAGTTCCTTGGCGGCATCGCGGGCGGCGTCTTTGCGGTTCATCTTTGCGGCGATCGTCACGCTGATCGTCTTCGCAGCGCCCCCTTCGGGAGTGAACGTGAAGGTAAGCACGCCACTGTTTTTCGC
Source organism: Acidobacteriota bacterium (assembly GCA_032124015.1). Taxonomy (GTDB): domain Bacteria; phylum Acidobacteriota; class Polarisedimenticolia; order Polarisedimenticolales; family DASRJG01; genus DASRJG01. Next base: position 14,138 of record JAQBEH010000097.1, on the reverse strand, counting down.
CTTGTCGTCGAAGAGAATCTTGATCGATCCCACCATCGGCGCCGCGGGAGCCGCGGCGGCGGCGGGAGTAGCTGCGGGAGGCGCCGGGGCGGTCGGAGCGGCCGGAGCGGGTGGCGTTTCCTTCTCCCCCTGGGCCATGAGGGGCGTCAACGTCGCTACGCCGACCATCGCTCCTACCAGAGTCAGACAAAGCCCGAAGCGTGTCGCTCGAATCATCGGATCCTCCTTGATAAGCTACGGAAGCAGTATTGCACCGGCCGCTGAGGAGTCAAGAACATGATCTCCCGCATCTGGAAGGCGTTTCGACACTTCTGGGAGACCGACCGCGGACTCTCGTTTCTTCTGTTTTTTCTCGTCGTGCTCATCTTCCTCGTTCCAAACTCCGGACTCTTCGATCGATTCGGCCGTCTCGCCGTCGACGCGGTCTTCACGCTGCTGCTGCTCGCTGGCGTCGCCTCGATCAGCAGGCAGCGTGGCGCGACGATCGTCGTCGGCCTCATCACCGTATTCGGGCTCGCCGTCCGTTGGATCGGTCGCATCGCGCCGTCCCAAGGCATCGAAATCGCGATCTCACTTTCAGGCCTGGTGTCGATCGTCCTGCTCGCCGTGGTCGTCCTCAGCCAGGTCTTTCGCGCGGGCTCGGTCAACCGGCATCGCATCCTCGGCGCGATCGCGGCCTATCTGCTCATAGGCCTCGCGTGGGCGGAAGGCTACACAGCTCTGGCGCTTTTCGTTCCGGACGCGTTCGCCACGCCCGGCTCTCACATCGCAGACCCAGAGCAATGGCTCTACTTCAGCTTCGTGACGCTGACGACAATCGGCTACGGCGACATCACCCCGATCAGCTCTCTCGCCCGCTCCCTGGCAGTCCTCGAGGCGCTGACCGGCCAACTTTACCCGGCGATCTTGCTGGCTCGCCTGGTCGGGCTCGAGGTGAGCTCAAGCGAAGCTCGCTAATCCGGAGACGACGATGGACATGAAGCGGATCCTCAAGAAGGCGCGCGAACTCTCGGCGCCGTACCGCGTCGAGGACGGAAAGAAGTTCAAGCTCAAGCGCTTCGACCCTGCCGACACCGGCGGACTCGACTCCGAGGACAAGCCGCACGCGAAGGAAGCGTTGGCCAGCGGCATCCAGGCCTTGGCCGCACTGCAAGACCGGCTCTACGCGCAGGACCGCTGGTCGGTCCTCCTGATCTTCCAGGCGATGGACGCGGCGGGCAAAGACGGGGCCATCAAGCACGTCATGTCGGGCGTCAATCCCCAGGGCTGCCAGGTGTACTCGTTCAAGGCGCCTTCCGCCGAAGAACTGGATCACGACTTCCTCTGGCGCACCACGAGGTGCCTGCCCGAGCGCGGCCGCATCGGCGTCTTCAACCGTTCCTACTACGAAGAGGTCCTCGTGGTGCGCGTCCACCCGGAGATCCTCGGGAATCAGAAGCTCCCGCCTCAGCTCGTGACGAAGAAGATCTGGGATTCTCGTTACGAGAGCATCCGCGACTTCGAGCACCACCTCGCGGGGAACGGTGTCGTGATTCGCAAGTTCTTCCTCAACGTCTCGAAGGACGAACAGCTCCGGCGGTTCATCGAGCGCCTCGACAACCCCGACAAGAACTGGAAGTTTTCCTCGTCCGACGCGAAAGAGCGCGAGCACTGGGACGCGTACATGAACGCCTACGCCGACATGATCCGGGAGACCTCGAGCGAAAAGGCCCCTTGGTACGTCGTTCCCGCCGACAACAAGTGGTACACGCGGGCCGTCGTCGCCGCGGCCGTGATCGACGCGTTGGGCGGACTCGAACTGGAATACCCCAAGGTGGACGAAGGCAAGAGGAAGGAACTCGCCGCGACCCGCGCGGCGCTGCTCAAGAAGGCGAAGTAGCGCGAGCAAGGGCCGCTCTCAGCCGGGACGCCAGTTCAGGATCGACCCTTAGGCCGCGGTCGAATCGCTCCGCCGCGGCCGCAGCCGCGGCCGGCGACGCGTAACCCATGAAAGCCGCGACGTCCCGAAGCCGGCGATGGCCCTGTGCGCGCGCCGCGTGGACCAACGCCCCGCGCGCCAGCCGTGCGTCGGAACCACCAATGCGAACCGAGCGCAGCACGTCAACCGGAACGTCGAGCGCTTGGGCGACGGCCCCGGCGAGGCGCTGCAAGGACATCCCAGGAGACACAGTCGTCGGCCGCCAGGCGCGGGACGAAAGTACGGGCTCGATTCTCCAGGCGAGGTCTTCGGCCAGAGACCCCGGGCCAAAGAGAGCCGACCATCGAGGACGTCCGTCGCCGTCCCGCGTTCCCGGGTCCATTCCCGCGTAGACGTACGCGCGATGACGGTGGCGGGCGCCGATGGTGCCGAATCGTCCGAGCACCGCTTCGGTGAGGATGAACCGGGGCGAGGTGAGATCGCCGAGGTAGGCCCTGAAGCTCGAAAAGGGCCAGTGCTCGGGGCGCCACACGAGACCCGCATCGACCGGATTGAGGTGGATGTACCGGCTCACGCTCATGAGATGGCGCCCGAACCCGACGGGGACGGCGCGGGTCGCTTGGGACGCCGGAAATCCGGACGCCGACTCGAGATGAGCGAGGGCCGCCCGCAATGGGGCGGGCTCGGCACGCACGAGGACGTGGTAGTGCCGGGGAAGCAAGCAGTAGGCGTGCAACTCGACGGGGAACGCGGCACACATCTCGCCGGCTCGGACGACAACCTCCCTGGCCTCCGCACGGTTGTGGAGCCAGGCAGCGCCTATTTCCACCCGATTCATGGCGTGGTGCCACACCGCAGTGTGAGGAACGCGCGATCTGGGCATGGAGCCGGCCTGGGGAGGGGGCGGGACGGGGGGCAGACTACCGCGGCGCGCCGGCCCCCTGCAACAGCTCCCCTTGACGGTCCGCCCGACCTCCCCTACCCTAGGGCCGGGTTCTGGTCGGCATCCTCTCGTACAGAAACGAAAGTGTGATGCGCCGAAGCCGGTTGCGCGCTAGGCGCTTGTGTCTGACCCGACGGATCGGGTTGGCGGCCGGAACCCGAGAACGGCGCCCCAATCTGAGGGCACCAGGAGTTCGAGCATGGGTACCAGACTGTATGTCGGCAACCTCCCTTTCACGGCGGACGAAACTCAGATCCGCGAACTTTTCGCCCAGAGCGGGCGCACGGTCTCCGAGGTCAAACTCGTGACCGATCGCGACACAGGTCGCCCTCGCGGATTCGGATTCGTCGAGATGGGCAGTTCGGAGGACGCTGATGGCGCCATCCGCGATCTGAACGGCCGCGACTTCGGCGGCCGCGCGCTGACCGTCAACGAGGCCAAAGAGCGTTCGGCCGGCGGCGGCGGTGGCGGTGGCGGGTTCGGCGGTGGCTACGGCGGCGGTGGCGGTGGCCGCGGCGGTGGCGGTGGCGGAAATCGTCGCTACTAGTCCGCACAGACATCAAGCATCAGCTCAGGGGCACCGCTTCGGCGGTGCCCCTTTTTGTTGATACCGACAGGGCGTGCGCTTCACGCGATCATTCGCGCCGGCTTCCGGGAGGAGCTGCCTTGAGGCGTCGAATCGCCTGAATCGCCTCTTCGAGACGGGCAAGGAAGCGCGAACGGTCGGCGGGAACGAACGGAGGTGGACCTCCGGTAACCGACCCCATCTGACGCAGGTGGTCCATCAACTCGCGCTTGGCCAACGCCTCGCCGATCGAATCCTCGGTAAACTCCCGGCCGTTGGGCGCCACGACCCTTGCCCCCTTCTTGAGGCAGCGGTCCGCGAGCGGGATATCGGTGGTGATGGCGATGTCGCCCGCTTGAGCCCGCTCCGCGATCCAGTCGTCGGCCGCGTTGTACCCCTGGCGGACCCGGATGAACTCCACGCGCCCAGGAGCTTGCGCGCGCAACGCACCGTCCGAGACGACGTAAACCTTGAGGTCGTGGCGGAGCGCTACGCGGTACACCTCGCTCTTGACCGGACAGGCGTCGCCGTCAACGTAGATATCGAGCATCGATGCTCCGAGAGTGCGGGCAGTCGAAAAGGAGCCCCTCGAAAAGGGGACACTCCCCTTTTCGGGTTCCGATCATCGCCCGCCGCGACCCCGCGGCGCGTGCCGGTCGAGGATCGTGTTCAGTTTCGACCGAGGCGGCCCGCTCTTCGACCCCGAACGCGGCGCACCGGCCTTGGCGGCGGGGCGTCCGCGCGAAGCTCCCCGCGCGGCGCGATGGGCCGCGAGCCGCTCCTGGATCGGGATCTCGAGGCGCTCCGTCGTCCGTTTCGCGTAGTCGAACTCCGGAAGCGTGACGCGCGGGAGACGCTTCCCCAAAGCTCGTTCGATGTCCTGCAGCTCGCGATCCTCGTCGGGCGAAACGAACGTGAAAGCGTCACCGGTGGCATCGGCCCGCGCGGTGCGACCAACGCGGTGAATGTACGAGTCGGGATCGGCGGGGACGTCGAAGTTGATCACGTGCGAAAGATCCTCGACGTCGATGCCGCGCGCCACAATATCGGTCGCGACGAGCACCCGGTGTTTCCCGTCCTTGAATCCGGCAAGGGCCAGCGTGCGCTGGCTCTGGCTACGGTTCCCGTGGATGCGCGCGGTCGACACGCCGTGTCGCTCGAGGAAATCGGCGAGCCGATTGGCGCGGTGTTTCGTGCGTGTGAAGACGATGGCCTCGGCCACGATGTCGCGCTTCAAAAGCTCGACCAACAGCGCGGACTTCAGCTCGCGGGCGACGGGGTAGACGGCCTGGGTGATCCCAACCGCAGGAGCCGACTTCCGCTCGAGATCGATCCGCACCGGATCGTGCAGCATCTCCTTCGACAATCCGACGATCTCGCGGGGCATCGTCGCGGAAAAGAACAGCGTCTGCCTCTTTTTGGGAAGCTGCGCGAGGATCCTCCGGATGTCCGGAAGGAACCCCATGTCGAGCATCCGGTCGGCCTCGTCGAGGACGAGGATCTCGAGACGCCCGAGCCGGGTGTACGGGTGGCGAAGATGATCCAACAGCCGGCCCGGGGTCGCGACCACGACGTCCACACCGCTGCGCAGCGCGTGCTCCTGCGGCCCCATCCCCACGCCGCCGAAGATGGCGGCACCGGTCACCGGCGTGTGCACCGCGAGCTGCTCCAAGTGCTGGTGGATCTGCGCGGCCAACTCACGGGTCGGCGTCAGAATCAGGACGCGCGTGGTGCCGCGCGGTTTCCCGATCAGACGATGAAGGATCGGCAGCAGGAACGCGGCGGTTTTGCCGCTTCCGGTCATCGCGCAGGCCAGAATGTCCCTCCCTTCCGCGGCTGGGGGGATCGCCTGCTCTTGGATGGGGGTGGGCCGGGTGAACCCGAGTTCCTTGACGCCCTTCAGGAGATCGGCGTGAAGCGGAAAGCTGGAAAACGGCATCGGAGGTCCTTTCGAATCGTTGCGTTCAGACGCAGCGTATCAGGACGGGCGCGGGTCTTCCGCCGAGCCGCAACTTTCAGGGGGTTGTACCGTAGTCACGCCATGCTTCGCCTTGCGGGGGCGGGCGAGGTCTCCATCATGGGGGCCTCGGGATCCGGTAAGTCCACCCTGATGAACGTCTTGGGGCTCTTGGACGGCTACGACGCCGGGGCCTGCACGTTGAACAGCCAACTCATGAAAGACCTCTCGGAGACACGCACGGCCGTGCACCGCCGCGACGACGTTCTCGCCGTCAAGGAGAGCCTCCTCCAATTCGACAAGGACGAAGTGTTCGTCGAGGTCGAGACCAACCCGCAGCCGTTCGAGCGGCGCAAGGTCAAGACCGGTCTTTCCGACGGGGTGACGATCGAAATCGTCGACGGCCGCCCGTTGACCGCGTCGAAAAAGGGGACCGTCCCCTTTTCTCAGGGCTGGAGGGTCTTCAAGACCTCGGGGTCTTCCTCTTCCATCGCGAGCACCGTGTGACACGTATCGCAGTCTTGCGAGATCGTCGCGCCCGTGGCGTCCGCGTGCTCGCTATCGTGACACCGGAAGCAGCCCGGTGAGCTCATGTGCCCGAGGTGGCTCGGGTAGGTACCCCAGCGGATGTTCATCGACGGATAGACGTTCGTGGCGTAGATGTCGCCGAGCTCACGCGCGGCGGCGGCGACGCGCTCCCGATCGGCCGAGGGTTGCTCGTTCGTGTAGAACGCGTCGAGCGCGGCCGAAATCTTCGAGCGTGCTTCGTCGTGCGAAGTGTAGCCGGCCTGAAGCGCCTTGAGACTTTCACGGTGGACGAACGGGAGGGCGGGATCGATCCGGCCCTCGGCCAGTGCACGATCGAGTTCATCCTCGGGCGTCCGGTAGATGTGGCTCGGCCGGTTGTGGCAATCGATGCAATCCATCGTGCGCCACGCACCATCCGTTGGTGCGTCTTTCGTCTCGTACGTCGTGGTCGTCCCGTCCGCGCGGGTCAACTCGACCGCGCCGATCGTCTCGCGCTTGTCGTCGGCCATGTAGCGGATCCGCACTCCCGGGTCGACGTGCCAGTGGATTCCCCTCGACTCCCGTCCTTGGAGGCCTCCCACGCGAAGCAGGAGGATGGTCTTGAGGGCGGTGTTGGCCTCGTCGTTCTGGAAGTGCGTGATCACCCTGAGACGGTCGCCGACGAACTTGTTGGGCCAGTGGCACTGCTCGCACGTATCGCGTGCGGGGCGCAGGCTGTGGACCGGCGTCGGGATCGGTCGCGGGTAGAGATTTAGGTTCACCGAGATCAGCTGCCACGATCCCGAGAGCTTGGACTTCACGAACCAGCCCGCGCCCGGGCCGATGTGGCATGAGACGCACCCGACGCGGGAATGCGGCGAGCGCTGATAGGTCGTGTACTCGGGGGCCATCACCGAGTGGCACGCCGTCCCGCAGAACGTCGTGGAGTCCATCACCTCGACCGCCTTGTAGGTCGACACCGCGATGATGACGACGTTGATCATCGTCGCGGCGAGGAACACCAGCAGGAAGGTGCGCGTACGTCCGAGGTTCAGGTCGATCACCGGAAGCCGCCCAACCGGTTCCCCGCGTAGGGCGGCGCGACGGAAGCGGCGCCGCTGCCAGGCGATGCCGGCGGGAATCAGGACGAGCCCCATCACGAAAATCGAGGGAAAGACCACGAACGTGAGGATCCCCACGTACGGCCCGCCTCCCAACCCCAGCGATTCGCCAATGAAAAACGAGGCGAAGAGGATCGCAGCAGAGGTCGTCAACGCGGCCCCCGCCAGGCTGACGGTGTTGCGCGTCATCGCATGGAAGAAGCCGAGAAGCGGGCCTTTGGTATCGCTCATGAGTGGCTGGTCACCGCATAGATGATGAGAACGAACATCGTGAGTCCCAAAACGATGGCGATCGTACCCACAATGCGGCCGCGCCGCACGAGGCGTGGCCGGGGCGGGTCGACCACGAGAGTCTCGAGGGTGCCGTCTTTCGCCCAACGCTCGTAGGCGTCGGGCCTCTCATGCTTGAGCTCCTCCTCCGTCACGCTTCCCGTGAACACGACGGTGTCCATCGGGAACTTGTCCGGGCGCAGATGGCCGTTGAAGAAGTGGATCGTGAAGATGAAGGCGACGGCGAGCAGAGCCTCCTCACCGTGGATCAGGAGCGCGACGTTGAAGATCCAGCCCGGCAGGAAGTTCGAGAAGAACCACGGGAACCAAAGCAGGAGCCCCGAGCCTCCGATGATGAACATTCCCCAGAAGACCGCCCAGTAGTCGAATTTCTCCCAGTAGGTGAAGTGGTCGAAGCGGGGCTTGGGCCCTCGATTGAAAAACCACGCGAAGTGCTGGCCCATCTCCTTGAGGTCGCGCGGTTGCGGAACCATCGACTCGGGCCCCCAGAGGATCCCGTAGTCTTTCTTGAGGAACAGCCGGTTGAAAAGCCGCCCCACGTGGGACGCGAAGACCCCGATGAGAATGACCGCGAAGAACCGGTGGAGCCTCCCGGCGAACAGCAGGCCGCCCAAGATCCGCGCCAGGCGGGACGCCCAGCGGGCGTCGTTGAACAGGAGCGGCAGGCCTGTCAGGGCCAGCCCCAGGAAGCTGAACATGAGCACGATGTGGCTGATCCGGTTGACCCTGTCGAACCGGCGGATGTGACGCATCGTCTTACTCCCCTGCCTTCTTCTTGGGGGCCGGCCGGTCTTTTCGGAGGAGCCTCTGGAACCAGAGGCTCGTGTGCAACCCGAAGAATACGAAGACCCCGGCGAGGAGCAGCTGCATGAATCGCGCGGTCCAGTAGAGCGGCGGGTTCCGTAGGGCGTCGTGCTTGTCCGCGTGAGGGTCGTATCCAGCGAAGCTCGCGGTCGCGGCCGGGTGGCAATTCGCGCAGGTCGCGGCGCGGTTCGCATTGGAGACGCTCGAACGCGGGTCCGCCTTGGGGAAGATGTCGTGCGCGCGGTGACAGTCGGAGCAGCTCGCCACGCGCGTGACACCCAGGCTCGTCACCTGCCCGTGGAACGTGTCGCGGTAGGTCACGAGCGACTGCTCGTGACACGATCCGCATTCGGACAGGACGTCGAGCTTCCACGCGTCGGCGTCGATGCGCCGGATCTCGTGGGCCGAGTGACAGTCGGAGCAGACCGGGACCTTCGAATCGCCCGAGGCCAACTTCGATCCATGGATCCCCGAGGCATAGAGGCCCTGAATCCCGCTGTGGCACTTGCCGCAGGTGGCCGGGATGTTCGCGCGGAAAGCGCCGCCCTCCGGATCGCTCCCGCGGCGGATTTCGTGGTTCCCGTGGCAGTCCGTGCACTTGGCGGAAACGAGCAAGCCGCTCTTTTCAAGGGCTTTCCCATGGATGCTGTCGTGGTACTTGGCGAAAACGTCACCAATCTTGATGCCGCCGTCCCTGATGATCTTCGCGTCGCCGTGGCACTTCCCGCACATGTTGGGGAGGTTCAGCGGGTACGTCGGCGAGTTCTTGTCCTGGCTCGATCGGATGTCGTGCATGCCGTGGCAATCGGCGCACCTCGCGGCGCTCTTGTTGCCCGCGGTGCGCGCCTCGGCGTGAACGCTCTTTTCGTAGGCCTCGACCGGGTCGGCGTGACAGGTCGAGCAATCGACGCGGGCGAGCTTATCGGCGTGGGGCAGCTCGGCCTGGGCCAGATCGGCGTGGCAATCGGTGCAGGCCATCGGCCCGTGAACCGAGTCGGTGAACACCGTGGCGGAAACGGCGATGGATCGGCCGTCCGAGGCGGTGAGCTGGGCGTCATCGTGGCAGGCGAGGCAATCGTCGTTCCCGGGGGAAGGCCCCACTGCCGGCGCGGCAAGCGCAAACGGCGCCAGCAAGGACAAGGCTGAGGAGGCGGCACAAACGACAAAAGACTTGATCGCTCTCATGGCGGGAGAATCTCGCACGCCCCGTCGGGGAGATCAAGGACTTCCCTTGTCCGAAATGGCGCTGGCACCATCCCCCCTGTGGCACTCGCAGGGCACGATGACCGATCATGTCGGGCCGTGAACATCTTCCACAGGATCAACAGGTTCTTTTTCCCGAACGGCGTGCGGGTCTGGCACTTCATTCTCATCCCGCCTGCCGGCATGGCTCTCGTGCTCGGCGGGTTCCGGGCTCTCGACCATATCGTGATCCCACACCTTCGCGGGACGTCGGGTGTCGAGCCCTACGAAACGCTCCGAACGATCCTGATCGGCCTGGCGATGGCCTCCATCATCGCCTTTCTGGCGGTCCAGTACAGGCTCGGGTATGAGAGGGTGATCCAAGCGCGCAACGAGGCGCTCGAGACGACGCGGGACTTCCTGACGCGGGTCATCGAAGGGACCGCCGACGCGATCATCGTCCGCGATGCCGCGGGCTTCATCACCTCGTGGAACCCCGCGGCGGAGGCGATCTTCGGCTGGACCGCCGTGGAGATGCGGGGGCAAACGGCTCTACGCCTGGTTGCGGCGGGCGACGATTCGGTCACGGCGGTGAAGCGCATCGATGCCGCGCTGCGCGAGGGGAGGACGCTCCGCAACCTCGAAACAAGGGGGCTCCGGAAGGACGGGACGCCGATCACTTTCTCGTTGACCGTGGCGCCGATCTACGACGCGGCGGACAGCTTCGCCGGAACGACCGGAATCGTCCGCGACGTGACGGCCGTCAAGCAACTCCAGCTCCAGTTGCTCGAACGCGAGCGCTTGGCCGCCATCGGAGAGCTGGCGGCGATGGTCGCCCACGAGGTGAGAAACCCCTTGGCGGGCATTCGGGGCGGCTGTGAGATCCTCCTCGAGGGGTATCCCGACGGGGACTCGCGACACGACATCGGCGTCGAGATCATCCATCAGGTCGACCGTTTGAGCCGGACCGTGCACGATCTGCTCCTGTTCGCCCGCCCCAAGGCGATGGATCTCGTCTCGACCGACCTTCACGGCCTCATCGACCGAATCCTTCGTGTGCTCGGCGACGACCCCGAAACCGGCGAGGTCGAGGTCGTCCGCGACTTCGGCGAGGATGTCCCCATTATCCAGGCGGACGGACGCCAGATGGAGCAGGTGTTCTTGAATCTCATTCTGAACGCGATCCAGGTCATGAATCACAAGGGGAGGGTGACGATCGCAACCCGCACGCTCGGACGCCAGGTCGTCGTCACCGTCAGCGATACGGGGCCGGGAATCCCCTCGGACAGGGTCGCCAAGGTCTTCGAGCCGTTTTTCACCACGCGCGCCCAGGGGACGGGCCTCGGGCTTGCCATCGTGAAGAAGATCGTCGAAGCTCACGGCGGACGGATCGAGGCGACTTCGCTGCCCGGATCGGGGGCCAGGTTTACGACAACGCTTCCGCGAGAAGGCTGATCGTGACGGATATCAGAGAGAGAATCCTCATCCTCGAGGACGAGAAACTCCTCCGCATGACCATGCGCAAGCGGCTCGAAGACGAGGGGTACCGCGTCTTCGAGGCCGCAACCGGCCAGATCGCGCTCGAGCTCATCAGAGACGACGAGCCCGACCTGCTGCTGCTCGACTACAAGCTCCCCGACATGACGGGAGTCGACGTGCTCCGCCGGGTGCGCGAGATGCACCTCGACACGTCGGCGATCCTCCTCACCGCTTACTCCTCGATCGGAACCGCCGTCGAGGCGATGAAACTCGGCGCGCACGACTACCTGGACAAGCCGGTGGACTACGACGAGCTCCTGGCGACGATCGCCAAGGCGCTCGAAACGACGCGGCTCCGTCGCGAGGTTCGCCGCCACCGCACCGAGCTGGTCCGCCTCTACGGCATCGCGAACATCGTGGGGAGGTCGAAGGCGACCGAGCAAATCTTGATGAAGATCCGCAAGGTGGCGGACTCCGCGGCCTCGACGGTGCTCATCCAGGGCGAATCGGGAACCGGCAAGGACGTGGTCGCCAAGGCGATCCACTACGCAAGCTCACGCGCCGACAAGCCGTTCATGAACATCACGTGCACCGCCCTCACCGAGTCGCTGCTCGAGTCCGAGATGTTCGGACACGAGCGCGGGGCCTTCACCGACGCGAAGAACCTCAAGAAGGGGCTTCTCGAGGTTGCCAACGGCGGCACGGTGTTCTTGGACGAAATCGGCGACATGGGCGCGCAGCTGCAATCGAAGGTGCTGCGCTTCCTCGAGGACAAGACCTTCAAGCGCGTGGGCGGCTCGGTGGACATCCACGTGGACGTGCGGGTGATCGCGGCGACCAACCACGACTTGGAGAAGATGGCGCACTCGGGTTCCTTCCGCGAAGACCTCTTCTACCGCTTGAACGTCGTGCCGATCGACTTGCCGCCCCTGCGCGAGCGGAAGGAAGACATCCCGGACCTCGTCGACCACTTCCTCGAGCAGTTCAATCGCGACTTCAAGAAGCACACGTTGCGCGTTACCGACGAAGCGATGGCCTGCCTCACACGGCACGACTGGCCCGGCAACGTGCGCGAGCTGAGAAACATCATCGAGCGCGTCATGATCCTGGAGGACCGCGACGAAGTGGACGTCACGGACCTTCCCGAAGAGCTGGTGCAGCGCGCTGGCCCCGTCGAGGACGAGGACGTCGCGGACGATCCTTCGGCAGCCGGAGCGGCCAACGCAGCCGGACTCATCCAACTTCCCGAGGCGGGCATTTCGCTCCGCGACGTTCAGTTCGAACTGGTGCGGCAGGCGCTCGAGCGCACGGGCGGAAACCAAACGAAGGCCGCGCAGCTCCTGCGGATCAGCCGGGACGCGCTTCGATACAAGATGAAGTCGTTCGGCCTCGGTTAGAGCCCCTCACGACCGAGTCGGTCGATTGCCTGTTCTCTAGTGGCCAGCCGTTTGCTACGCCTTCCGTCGCGCCGTGAATTTCTTGCGGCCATCACGGGAGGACGGCCATCATGCGCAAGACTTACGCGGCACTTGGCGGCGCGGGATCAATTTTGCTCGTCTTTCTGATAGGAGGCCTGGGGGCCGATCGCACGGAGGCCTACGAGCAGTACTCAGTGAACCGCGACGCGACGAACTGCCGATCGTGTCACGGCGACTTTCGATCGTCGCCTTACACATCGAAAGTCGACGGCCAGAGTTGGGGGGACGACCTTCACGACGTGCACCGGAACACGATGCTGAGCGGGGACTGCGACGTCTGCCATCTCTCGTCGGGTAGAACCCCGGTCCTCCTCAATTCCGCTGCCGGCGGGTCAGGAGGGATCGCAAATCTCAGCTGCACGGGGTGTCACGGACGATCACAAGACGGCACGGGCACAGGTACCGTCGGCTACGGCGCCGGGCTCAGGCAGATGCACTGGCGCGGCGCGGTCGTGGTTTGCGCAAACTGTCACACGGACAGCAATCCGGCGAACAAGACCGTCGCAGGAGAAAACGTGAAGCCCCCGTACTACGCGAACAACGGCGGGCACACCGCGATCCCCACCGACCCATGCAATCCCTCGCCGACCTTCACGGAGAACTTAAAGGCCACGACGCTCGGCCTCGACAACGACGGCAATGGACAGTTCGACATGGCCGACACGGCGTGTAACCCGGCGTCGGCCGCCCCCGGCGAGGCGTCGAAGACGGCCCCGATGCTCGTGACCGCCTACGACAAGCTTTCCGAAAACGTCACGATCTCCTACACCGCCGCGTGCGGTGCCACCAACAACACGATCGAGTACGGTCCGCTGTCGGGCCTTTCGACCTACGCTTACTCTGGGCAGATCTGCGCGGTGGGTAACTCCGGTGCCGCGACGTTCAACCTCCCTGAGGGGTCGTTTTTCCTCGTCGTCGCCAACAACGGGACGAAGGAGGGCTCCTACGGAACGAGGGTCTTCACGGGGGCAACCACGGAGCGCCCGGAGGACACCACCAGCGTCGCCTGCCCTCAGCCCCAAGACCTCGTGAATCGCTGCGATCCTTGAGCTAGGGTGCTGTCTCTCAACCGCTAGGGGAAAGATACCCCCCGACCGGGGCGTTATCCTCATGGTGGCGTCCTTCCACCGGTCTTAAACTTCACGGTGCATGGACAAGGACCGAACCAAGGAGGACGTCATGACCACGAAGAGAGCGGGCGAAGCGGCGATAGTGGGCTTCTACTTCAACACTCGGACCTGGGAACTCGACCTTCACCGCAAAGGCGGCAGCGCCCTCCCCGGTGGCAACAGCGACCTCTACGTGCGCGTCCCGGCCTTGGCGCTGCTTTTCCTGGGCCCGGTCATGGGCTTCTTCTTCGTCATATTCCTGCCGTTCATCGGATTCGCCCTGGTCGCTCGCGAGATCGGACACCGCGTGGCCGGGTGGTTCGGTCGAAAGGCCGAAAGTCCCGAAACCCCGAAGCCCGCGGCCCGATAGCTCCACACCGACTGCCGCTAACCACTCACCAACAGGCTATTTCCCCCGATGGGGGCGAAACGCTTGCGGCCGCCGCGGGCGGGGTTGACGACTGTTTCCACTCGGAATGGGTGGCCTTGGTGGTTGCCGGGGCAACAGGTTCGCCGTACTTACTTAGTCGCGGGGGGAGTTCTTGCAATTCCGACATTTGGGAACTGGCGTTCCCACGGAGCGGCGCATGCGGGCTTGTCGGTCCGGCCGGGTTCTCTTCCATGTTCTGGTGATCGCGCTATCGCTCGTCGCGTTCTTCCCTGCGCGAGCGCAGACGACCGTGTGGGTCGACGCTTGCGCGGGGGTCGGAACGGGGACGCTTGGCGATCCTTACTGCAAGATCCAGACGGCGATCTGCAACATCAAGATGACCGGCGGCACGAT
>JAQBEH010000096.1:0-76846 GCA_032124015.1 Acidobacteriota bacterium | reverse complement strand
CTCGCCTGGTCCGCCGTCACCGGAGCGAGCACGTACAACATCTACCGGGCCGCCTTTTCGAATCTCGGCGGTTTGTCCTGCTTCCAGACCGGAATCACCGGCACCACGCAAAACGACGACGGCGCGCTGCCAGCTGGAGCGGTCTACTATTTGGTGTCGTCTCTGGCGTGCGGCGAATCGGGGCTCGGCCCCGGGAACCCGAACTCGCGTCCGCCGGCACCCGGTTGCCCCTAGGACGCGCTCAGACGGCTGATCCGATGAACACGCCGACGGACCGCCTGGGATCGAAACTCGTTTTCACCCTTGCCGCGGGCCTCTTCCTTCTCGAATGGATCCCGAGCTTTCTCGGTCCATATGGCTACTTCATCGACGAGTTCTACTACCTGGCCTGCGCCGCCCGGCCGGCCTGGGGCTACGTCGATCACCCCCCGCTGTCGATCGTGATTCTCTCCGTCGTCCGGCGGCTGCTGGGCGACAGCCTGCCCGCACTTCGCCTGGTGCCGGCCCTGCTCGGCGCGGCGACCGTCGTGCTCACCGGGGCTGTTGCTCGACGGTTAGGAGCCGGTGCCTTCGGCCAAGCGCTCGCCGCCGTCGCCACGGCGCTCGCGCCGGTCCCGCTCATCATGTTCGGGCTCTACTCGATGAACAGCCTCGAGCTTCTGCTATGGACCGCTTCGTTCTACGTTCTCGTGGTCTTGCTGGAAAAAGACGAGCCTCGCTCCTGGCTGTTGTTCGGCCTGTTGGCCGGAATCGGCCTGCTCAACAAGCACACCACGGTGTTGCTGGGCGGGGCGGTGGCGATCGGCCTGCTGCTTACTCCGGCGCGCAGACACCTCACCACGCGCGGCCCTGGCTTGGCGCGGGCCTTGCGGTTCTGATCCTGATGCCGAACCTCTGGTGGCAACACGCAAACGACTGGCCGTCGCTCGAGTTCTACCGCAACGCCGATCTCTACAAGAATGTCCCTACGCCGCCCCTCGAGGTCGTGGTCCAGCAGATTCTCTTCAACAATCCGGGGGCCTTCCCGCTCTGGCTCGCGGGCTTCGTGTTCTTCTTGCGGTCGCAGCGCGGGCGCCCCTATCGGGCGATCGGCTGGGCCTGCGCCGCGTTGCTGTTCATGATGATCGCATCCCAAAAGAGCCGGCCCGATCGCATCGCCGCGATGTACCCGGTGCTTTTTGCCGGCTGCGCGGTGTGGATCGAAGCGATCGCCCGGAGGCAACGGTTCGGCTGGGCCAGGCCTGCGAGCTTGGTGTTGATCGTCGGAGGCGGTCTCGTCTTCCTGCCGTTGGCCGTGCCGCTTCTTCCCCCCGACACGAAGGCTCGCTACGCGGTGGCAACCGGCCTCGTGCCGCAGATCGAACGCGGCGAGGGGAAGGCCTCGCAGCTCCCGCAGTGGCTCGCCGACCGATTCGGCTGGAGAGAATTCGTCGCGGATATCGAAACGGCAACGCAACGATTGACGCCGGAAGAGCGTCGCCGAGCCGTGATCGTCGTGCCGAGCTACGGCCACGCCGGCGCGCTCGAGCTGTTCGGCGGCCCGGATCTTCCGCCGGTGCTGAGTCCTCAGAACACCTACTACCTGTGGGGCCGGTCGCTTCTCGCCCATCGGATCGCCGAAGGCGGCCTCGCCGTCGGTTCGGATCCCGACGAGCTGCGGCGGATCTACACGCAGGTCGAACGGATCGGTGTCCACCGCTGCACCTACTGCATGCCCTGGCGCGCCGAGCTGCCGATCTATCGGGTGTGGGGAGCGAAGGCGCCGCTTGCGGAGGTCTGGCCGCGGCTCAAGCACTACGAGTGAGCCGGAGCGGTCGACGTCTTCGACTTACGGCGTCTCGTTGTCCCCGCGCCAGCGTCAGGACATGACGCCGAGTTGCCGCAGCATGGTCGCGATGTCGAAGTAGTGCCGGACGGCCTGGACCTTGCCGCCCGATACCTCGATGACCTGGCAAGCGCGCATCTCGATCTTCTTCCCGGTGGCAGCGAGTTCCTTGCCGGGCAGGTGCATCGGTCCCGAGTGTGTGCCGCGCCAGGTCACCTCGATGACCGCGGTGTTCCCGCTCACGAATTCCTTGTCGAAGCTCGCCCTGGAGTCCGGAAGCGCCGTGGCCCAGCCTTTCCAGGCCGCAATGACGTCCTCGGCGCCCTTGATCGTGCGCTGCGTTCCGGCCTCGTCGTAGACCACGTTTCCCGCGAGCGACTCCTTCGCAGCGGGCCAATTTTTGTCGTTGTAGGCGATGATCTGCGACTTCGCTACCTCTAGAATCGACTTGTCGGCCATGTTCGTTCTCCTTTCTTGAAGACCCGTGTCGAGTGCCGACAATTCTACACTTGTTTTCCCGGGGCTCGCGTCCCCGGTTCCAGAGACCTCCCAAACAAGACGAGAGTCGTCTCGTAGGCCGCGCATCGCGACCATAGTGGTCCACTAGCCGAGGACGAAGAACCTGCCCGACGATCGTTAACTCCGTAAAATAGAAACCGGGTTAACGATCATGCAGCGACACGACGCGCACACACCCAGCGCGGACCGGGTCGGTGGTCCGCCTTATCGTCTCTTGCGCTGTAGTCATATCTTCAGCTCAGCGGTCCGCGAGATCCTCGAAAGCCGATACCTGGCCGAGGTGTCCGCCCGCTCCCTCTCGATCCCGCAATTCCATCTGCTCAAGCTCATCGGCTTGAACGGCCACCACCAGGTTGGAGAAGTCGCGGGGTTTCTCGGCGTCAGCGCCCCGGCGGCGAGCAAGAACATCGACCGCCTCTGTCGATTGGGCCTCGTCGAACGCGGTTCCTGCGATGAGGATCGCCGGGCCACGCTCCTGTCGGCGAGCGCCAAGGGGCGGGACCTCATCCGCCGCTACGAGCAACTCAAGAGGGAGCGGCTTGCGCTCGTCCTCGCAAAATTCGAAGCGGCCGAGATCGACCGCCTCTCGGATCTTCTGGAGCGATTTTCGGTTCTCCTTTTCGAGCAGGAGAAAGGCGAGGGCGGTTTCTGCCTCCGTTGCGCCGCGTATTGCGAGGTGGGTTGTCCTATCGGTGACGTTTTCGGCCACTGCCCTTACGACACGATCCGGTCGAGACGCCGAGGCCGGAAACCGGTCGTGAAAGAGGAGGTCTCGTGAGACCACCCGCGGCGGAACGGTTCTGGCGGGTCCCTCTGGACGCGGATCGCATTCCGCGGGTCCGGAGTTCGATCCACATTCTCGAGGAGCGCTGCAAGGGGTGCGCGTACTGCGTCGAGTTCTGCCCGCGCGACGTCTTCGCGGTGTCGAACCGTTTCAACCTCAAGGGCTACCATCCTCCCGAGATCGTCGCGCAAGAGCGCTGCACCGCGTGCCACTACTGCGAGGTCCTCTGCCCCGAATTCGCGGTCGGCGTCACGGAGTCTTCGGGCCCGGAGGCGCACCATGAATCCTGACCCGTCGGTCATGCTCACGGGCGCCCACTACCTCGACGGCGATCACGCGTGCGCCGAAGGCGCGGTCGTCGCGGGGTGCCGGTTCTTCGCCGGGTATCCGATCACCCCCTCGACCGAAATCGCCGAGCGGGTCGCGCGGAGGTTTCCCCGGGTTGGCGGCGTCTTCATCCAGATGGAGGACGAGATGGCCGCCATGGCCGCGATCCTCGGCGCCGTGTGGGGCGGAGCGAAGGCGATGACCTGCACGTCGGGCCCCGGTTTTTCTCTCATGATGGAAAACCTCGGTCTCGGCGTCATGATGGAAGTCCCCTGCGTGCTCGTGAACGTGCAGCGGGGCGGCCCCTCGACCGGCCTCCCGACGATGGTCGGCCAGGCCGACGTCATGCAAGCGCGGTGGGGTTCGCACGGCGACTACGCCATCATCGCGATGTCGCCCAACTCCCCTCAGGAAGCGTTCGACCTGACGATTGACGCGTTCAACCTGTCCGAGCGCTACCGCGTCCCGACCTTACTGATGATGGACGAGTGCGTCGGCCACATGACCGAAAAGGTCGTGGTTCCGTCGTACGAGGCCATCGACCTCGTTCCGCGCCGCATGACCGCGCTTTCGCCGGAGGAGTACAGGCCCTATCGTCCGGGGCCGGATCTGGTCCCGGAGATGGTGGCCGCAGGACAGGGATACAGGATCCACACCACCGGGCTGACGCACGACGAACGGGGGTACCCGGCGATGACCGCCGCCGCCCAGCAAGCCCTCGTGCCGCGCCTGATCGAAAAGATCCGCCGCAACGCGCCGGACATCTTCCGCGTCGAAGAATCGAACATCGAAGGGGCCGAGGTCGTGGTCGTCTCGTACGGGATTACCTCCCGGGTGGCGCGCGCCGCGGTTCAGCAGGCGCGAGCCGAGGGGCGCGCCGTCGGAGAGTTGCGCCTCATCACCCTGTGGCCGTTTCCCGAAGCGCGGATCGCCGAGCTCGCGCGCTCCGTCCGTGGCTTCGTGGTCCCCGAGATCAATCTCGGCCAGATCGCACTCGAGGTCGAGCGATGCGCCGGCGGGCGGGCGAGGACGATCCACGTCCCTCACGCCGGAGGCTGGGTGCACGACCCTCGGAGTATTTACGCCGCCATCGTCGAGGTGAACGGATGAACGCAACGCCGCACGGTCATCCCGGGGAGGCCATCCTCCGTTCCGACCGCCTCCCGCACATCTGGTGCCCGGAGTGCGGGATCGGCACCGCGTTGTCGAGCTTCACCGAGGCGCTCGTCCGATCGAAGCTGGACCTCGACAAGGTCGCGGTCGTTTCCGGGATCGGCTGCACCGGTCGCGTGGCCGGCTACGTCCGGCTCGATTCCTTCCACACGACCCACGGCCGCGCCATCCCGTTCGCCACCGGCCTCAAGCTGGCGAATCCCGGGCTCAAGGTCGTGGTGTTCAGCGGAGACGGCGACCTCATCTCGATCGGCGGCAACCATTTCATTCACGCCGCCCGGCGGAACGTGGATCTCACCGTGATCTGCGTCAACAACTTCAACTACGCGATGACCGGAGGCCAGGTCGCCCCGACGACGCCGCTGGGTGCCGTGAGCCCGACGACCCCCTACGGAACCTTCGAGCACCCGTTCAGCCTCCCCGCTCTTGCGGCGAGTTGCGGCGCCGTGTACGTCGCCCGCTGGACGACCCTCCACGTGCGGCAGCTGATCCGCTCGATGGAGGCCGCCCTCGCCAAGCGCGGCTTCGCGTTCGTCGAGGTCATCAGTCCCTGTCCGACCCTTTACACGCGCCGCAACAAGCTCGGTTCCGGCCTCGACTGGATGCGGATGCTCCGCGACATGACCGACGTGCGCAACGGCGCCGATCCGGGGACGGTAGACATCGGCTTCAAAGGGCGGATCACGATCGGGACCTTCGTCGACATCGAGAAGCCGACCCTCCAGGACAAGATCGACGAGAGCATGAAGGCGGCGTTGGGCGAGGCCTATACGCGGATCGACGCGGCGGGAACCGACCGCTCCGAGCGGCGGGCGCTGCTGGATCGGTAGAAGGGAGCGACGGCCGTGGCGACCACCGAGATGCGGTTTTCGGGCTTGGGCGGTCAGGGGATGATCCTCTGCGCCTACGTGGTCGGCCGGGCGGCCGCGGTCGTCGACGGGCGGCACGCGACGCTCAATCAGGCCTTCGGTCCCGAGGCGCGGGGGAGCGCGTGCAGCGCTCAGCTCGTCGTCTCGGACGAGCAGGTGATGTACCCGTACGTCCGCGGCACCGACATTCTCGTCGCGATGTCCCAGGACGCGTACCAGACGTTCGTTGGAGAGGTGCGGGACGGCGGAATCGTCATCGTCGACGAGTCGCTCGTCACTCCCGGCGACGTGGACCGCGTGCGGGTCGTCTCCGTCCCCGCCACACTTGCCGCCGAGAAGTTGGGTAAGAGGATCGCTGCGAACATGGTCATGGCGGGAGTGTTCACCGCGGCCACGGATGTCGTCTCGCCGGACGCGATGCGTGAAGCGATCCGTGAGTCGGTGCCGAGCGGGACGGAGGAGTTGAACCTCGCGGCGTTCACGCGGGGACTCGAGCTCGGCCGGTCGATCGCGCGCACCGGCGAGGCGGTGGAGGCGACTCCATGAAGGCACAGACCACCTCGACTCTCTCGGCTTCCGTGAGCCGCTTCGAAGACCTGGCCGGAAGGGGTTTGTGGGCGCCCTCCCTTCAACCCTCCGCGATTCCGGTCCGCCGTATCGTCCCGGCCCCGTGCACGCAGGCCTGCCCCGCCGGGGTCCAGGTCAAGGCGTACGTCTCGCTGGTCGCCGAGCACCGCTTCGCCGAGGCGCTCGAGGTCGTGAGGCGGCGCTGTCCGCTCCCCGGGATTTGCGGCCGAGTTTGCAGCCATCCCTGCGAGTTGGCGTGCAAGCGCGGGCGCGTGGACGAACCGGTGTCCATCCGTTCCCTCAAGCGGTTCGTCGCCGACCTCGAGCGCGAGCTGCCGCGTCCCTCGCCGCCTTCGGGAGACGCGCGCGGGCCGGCCGTAGCGGTGATCGGCTCCGGCCCCGCCGGCCTCACGGTGGCGTACGACCTTCGCCTCGCCGGATTCCCCGTCACCGTGTTCGAGGCGGAGGCGGAACCGGGTGGGATGCTCCGCTACGGGATCGCGGCCTACCGCCTCCCGCGCGAAGTCCTCGCCGCGGAGATCGGCGTGCTCGAGCGCGCGGGAGTGGAGATCCGGACCGGCACGCGGCTCGGGACGGACGTCGAGCTCGACGCGCTGCGCGGTCGCGGATACGAAGCAGTCGTTCTCGCCGTGGGCGCGCAGGTGGGGCGCAAGCTCGGCGTCCCCGGTGAAGAGAGATGCCGCGGCGTCCAGGACGCGCTCGCTTTCCTGCGTCGGGTCAACGGGGGCGATCTGCGCACCGCGGGGCGGCACGTCCTGGTCATCGGCGGCGGCTCGACGGCGATCGAGGCCGCGCGCACCGCGCGACGCCTCGGCGCCTCCCGCGTGGAGATCCTCTATAGGCGGTCCCAGGACGAGCTCCTCGCCGGAGCCGACGAGGTCGAAGCCGCCGAGGCGGAGGGGATTCGCTTCCGATACCTGGTCGCACCGTCGCAGGTGCTCACCGACGGCGGCCGGCTGGTCGGCCTCGAATGCAAGAAGGTCGGCCTCGGCCCGGTGGATGCCCAGGGCCGGCGCGAGCCGATCGTGATCCCCGGAACCGAATTCAAGATCTCAGCCGACGGCGTTCTCGCCGCGGTGGGGCAGCGGGTCGACTTCTCCTTCCTCCCGTCGAACGTACGCGCGAAGGCGTGCCCCGACGACCGGATCGAGATCGACGAACGGACGTCGCTGACGCGTCTCGGCCGCGTGTTCGCGGCGGGGGACATGGTGACCGGTCCGGCGACCATCATCGAAGCGATCGCGGCCGGGCATCGCGCCGCCGAATCGGTCCGCCGGTTCCTCACGGAAGGCCGCGCGGCGATCCGCGAGGAACGGCCGGAGGGTCGCGCCGCGGAAGAGTACGAGATCCCCGACGCGACCCCCGTCGAGGCGACGCGGATCCGTCCCGCGACGATCGCACCGTCCCGGGGGAAAAAGTTCGCCGAGGTCGAGCAGGCGTACACCGCCGCCGAGGCCGTCGCCGAGGCGCGGCGCTGCCTGCGGTGCGGACCGTGCGGCGAGTGCCGGACCTGTGCTTCGTCCTGTGAGCGCCGGCACGTGATGATCCGCACCGTCAATGGCGAACGGAACGCGTCGACCGCGTTGCTCCGCGTGCCGGCGACCGTGGCGCTGTCGCTCGACGTCGAACGCCCGGCCCCCGCGTGGCTTCTCCCGCAGTGCGGCCCGGTCGCTTCCAGCGTCGATCTCTCCGAGGCGCTCGCGCTCGAGCTCCTCCCGGTGCGGAACCGTGTCGTCGAGGATCGGTGCCGGGGCTGCGCCAAGTGCGTCGAGGTCTGCCCGTTCCACGCGGTCTCCTTGGTGGACGGCGCGGACGGACGCAAGCGGGCGCGCATCGAGCCCGCCCTGTGCCGCGGCTGCAGCCTCTGCACGTCGGTCTGTTCGACCGACGCGGCTCGTTCGAGCGCTCTGTCTCCGGAATGGTGGGGACGCAGGATCGCCGATGCCTTGGCCCCGCGCGACGGGAGCGCGACGAGACACGTCGTTCTCGCCTGCCAGCGGCGGGCGGGGGCGCTCGAGCCGGCCCTCGAACGATCCGGAATCCGCGTCGAGGTGATCCGACTGCGCTGCGTCGGACAGGTGGACGCCGGCATGCTGCTCGACCTGGCCGGGCGAGGCGGCGCGCACGTGCTGGTGGCGGGGTGCGCCGAAGACCGCTGTCGGTTCGGACCGGGCGCCAGGCTCGCTGCGGCGGAAGTCGCGCGAGCGCAAGCCCTGTTGAAGCTGCTGGGATCGGGCGCCGACCGCGTCGTCACGGACTGGTCCGCCGGAAGGGCTTTCGACCGGTTGGAGGACCCCGTCGCGACGTTCGTCGGAACGGGGGGCGCGTCATGAGCCGTAATGCGGAACTGAGGCGTTCCACGGGTGCCGCGCGCTGTCTGGCCTGCGGAAAATGCACGAGCATGTGCCCGCTCGCGAGCCCGGGGCGGTTTTCCGCCCGCCTCATCGTGGCCGAAGGACTCGAGGACGAGTTCCACGATCACGGCGAAGCTGTCGGGCGGTGCTTGACCTGCGGCTCCTGCGAGGTTCGTTGTCCCCAGGGCGTTCGCTTCACGGATTTCATTCGGGGCCTGCGCGAGAAGATCCCTCTCGAATCGCATCCGCCGGCGCCGCACGGAGGCGTGTTCCAGCACGCGGCCCGCTCGATGGCCGTGGAGCCGCCGCCTCCGAGGGACGTGTCCTCGCTCGGCGACGGCCTCGAGATCGCCGAGGAAGGTGAGGTCGGGCTGTTCGTCGGCTGCCTTCCGCTCTTCGACGCGTACTTCGGACCCGAGCTCGGCGTGCGGCCTCTGGAGATCGCGCGGTCGGCCATCCGGTTGCTCAACGGCGCGGGGATCCGTCCCGTGCTGGTCCCCGAGGAACGATGCTGCGGGCACGACCTCTTCTGGAACGGCGAACGCGAAGCGTTCACCGCGCTGGCGCAGGCGAACGCGAAGGCGTTCGCCGACCGCGGCGTGAAGCGCATCGTGACCGCGTGCGCCGAGTGCTGTCGGACATGGAAGCTCGACTATCCGGAAGTCGCAGGAGGGTACGCCCCGCGTGTGGAGCACGTCTCGGAGTTCGTCGCGGAGCAGGTCGCCCGCTCCGCCTTGACGTTTAGAACCGGAGGCGACCGGACGCTCACCTACCAAGACCCCTGCCGGCTCAGCCGGCACATGGGAATCGTCGACGCTCCACGCCGCGTGCTCGAGGCCCTCCCGAACGCGACGCTCGTCGAGATGCCCCGGACCGGACGAGACGCGGCCTGCTGCGGGACGAGCGGTTTCATCCACTGCGACGCCTCCAGCCGGGCGATCCAGTACGACCGGCTCGCCGAGGCGTCGGCCACCGGGGCGTCGACGCTCGTCACGGCATGCCCCAAGTGCCTCATCCATTTCTCCTGCGCACAAGCCGAAGCCCGGCGCGCAGGGGTCGGGGGGCCGTCGATCGAGGTTTTGGACTTCACGGTTCTCGCCGCGAGCCTTCTCGCGGATCCGGGAGGAGCACGATGACCTCACCAGCCCAACGCATCGGCGTGTTCGTCTGCGACTGCGGCCTGAACATCGCCGGCACCGTCGACACCGAGGACGTGGCCCGCTTCGCGAAAACGCTGCCGGGCGTCGCCGTCGTCGTCCGCAACCGGTACACCTGCGCCGATCCCGGGCAGAACGAGATCAAGAAGGCCATTGCCGAGCACGACCTCGACCGGGTCGTGGTGGCGTCGTGCACGCCCAAGATCCACGAGCCGACCTTTCGCCGGTGCGTGGCCCAGGCGGGACTCAACCCCTACCTGATGGAGATGGCGAACATCCGCGAGCAATGCTCGTGGGTTCACATGGGAGACCGCGCCGCCGCGACGCGAAAGGCGAGAGACCTGGTTCACAGCGCCGTCGAGCGCGCGAGGCTCCTGGAGGCGCAGGACGAAAAGACGTTCCCGGTCACCGATGCGGTGATGGTGATCGGAGGCGGGGTCGCCGGGATCGAGGCCGCGCTGGAGCTGGCCGCGGCCAGGCACCAGGTCTACCTGGTGGAGAGGCAGGCGTCCATCGGCGGGATCATGTCCACGTTGGACAAGACCTACCCGACGATGGACTGCTCGATATGAATTCTCGGCCCAAAGATGATGGATGTCGGTCGACATCCGCGGATCAAGCTCCTGGTCGGTTCTGAAGTCGAAGACGTCGGCGGTTTCGTCGGGAACTTCAGGGTGCGCGTTCGCCGCAACCCGCGCTACGTCTCGCAATCGGATTGCACCTCGTGCGGAGAATGCGCCAAGGTCTGCCCCGTCGTCGTCCCCGACGAGTACCAGCAGGGCCTTTCTTCCCGCAAGGCGATCTACTCGCCGTTTCCTCAGGCCGTCCCCTCGGCGTACGCGCTGGACATGGAGAATTGCCTCGGCAACAAGCCACTCACCTGCGGTCGATGTCTCGAGGTCTGCGACAAGAAGTGCATCGACTTCGACATGACTCCGGAGATTCTGGACATTCCGGTCGGGGCGATCGTCGTCGCCACCGGCATGGACGTGTACGACCCGCGACGGAACGACGAGTACGGTTGGACCCGCTTTCCCAACGTCGTCACCAGCATGGAGTTCGAGAGGTTGATCTGCGCCGGGGGACCGACGGGCGGTCATCTGTTGCGCCTTTCGGATCAGCGCGAACCGCGGTCGATCGGGTTCGTGCAATGCGTTGGGTCGCGGTGCGCGTCGGAGGGCGTGCCCTACTGCTCGAACATCTGCTGCATGAACACGATCAAACAGACGCTGCAAATCGCCGAGCACTATCCGGAAGCGAGCTCCACGGTTTTCTACACGGACATTCGGGCATCCGGGAAGGGATTCGAAGACCTCTACCGGCGGAGCCGGGAGTCCGGGGCGCGATACGTTCGGGGACTCCCGGGCCTGGTGGAAGAAGACCCCGCCTCGCACGACCTCGTGGTGCACGTCGAGAACACGACGACGGGACGCATGGAAAAGCACCGGCTCGACATGCTCGTGCTGGCGGTCGGTCTCGTACCCCGCGTCGCCGCGAACGGCAGCCCCGACGTCGAGAAGCTCCTGACCCTCTCGCACACCTCGGACGGTTTCGTGATGGAGGCTCATCCGAAGCTGAGCCCCGTCGATGCGCCGACGCGCGGAGTGTTCTTTTCGGGATGCGTGGAAGCGCCGAAGGACATCAAGGATTCCGTGACGCAGGCCGGTGCGGCGGCGTCCCGCGCGGGCAACTTGCTCTCCGCCGGCCAAGTCCGCGTCGAGGCGATCACCGCGCAATTCGACGAGACGCTGTGCAACTTCTGCGGGCGATGCGCGCGCGTGTGCCCCTACAACGCGATCTCGGAGCCGAAAAAGAAGGAACATCGGTACCCCGTATTCGTCGAGGCGGCCTGCGCCGGGTGCGGGACCTGCGCGGCCGAGTGCTCGGTCGACGCGATCACGATGCGGCATTTTTCCGACCAGCAGATCCTGGCGCAGATCGACGCCATCCTCGCCGATGAGCCGATGGACAAGATCGTCGCGTTCGCTTGCAACTGGTGCTCGTACGCGGGGGGGGACAATGCGGGAACGTCCCGGCTGCAGTACCCGGCGTCGGTCCGCCTGATCCGAACGATGTGCAGCGGGCGTGTGGACGAAAAATTCATCTGGCACGCTTTCCGTAAGGGCGCTCCGCTGGTGCTCGTTTCGGGGTGCCACTTCTCCGATTGCCACTACATCAAGGCGGTGACGTGGACTCAGCGGCGGGTGGAGAAGATGTGGAGCCGGATGGATCAGCTCGGCGTCCGGCCCCAGCGGCTCCAGCTCGAGTACATCAGCGCCGCGGAGGGGCAGAAGTTCGTCCGGGTGATGACCGAGCTCGACGGCGTGCTGCGCAAGGTGTCCCGCGAGGAAGTGGAATCGACGATGCGGGTGCTCGAAGCGCAGGAATCCGGCCCGGGGCGCGCCACGGTGGCAGCCACCGCGGTCCCGAGCGCATGAAGGGGGACGTGAGAACGATGGGAGACAAGAAGTGGTTCCAGTGCCTTCGGGGCGACCATCGATTCCAGGTGGACGATTACGATCCGAAGCGGGTAGCCGAACGGACGTGCCCGCAATGTGGGAGCAACAGCGTTCGGCCTGAGCCCGTGCAGCGTGCCGCCGCCCCAGAGACTCCCACGGAAAAATAGGAGGTCGGTCATGCAGGAAGTCGACACCACTATCGACACGATCATCAGCGAGCACCGAGAGCTCCGGAATATGATCGCCGCGCTGAGGACGTTCCTCGAGGCGGCGCGGCCCGAGATCGGCGCGCCGGGGGCCCACACCTGGGCCACCGATTTCGCCGAGCGGCTCGTGAAATTGCACGACAAGATCTTCCGGCACTTCCGTCACGAGGAGAGCTGCGGAGTGCTGGAGGAGATCGAACGGGCGAACCCCGCGGCCGCGGCGGCGCTCGAAAGCTTGCGCCGGGACCACGATCGGATGCTCGCGGACCTCCGGGCGCTGCTCGGCGCGGCGATGGTCTACGGCGAGGCGAAGCCCCTCGAGGATGTCCGCCTCCGGCGTTGGGCCCTGTCGATCCTGTCGCACCTCGAGGAACACGAGCACGAGGAGACGGATTTGATACAGGAGACGTTCTGCCGCGACCTCGGTTTCGGCGGCTGAGCGGGCCGTAGCGAGATCGATCCGGCGCCCCTGTTCGGCTACGCGGATCGGCTCCCGCCGCTGGAACGATCAGTTCGCCGGATCGACCTTGGGCGCTGGGCGGCCCTCGGGCAGCGGGGAAGCCTCGTGAGCCCGCTCGAAGCCACTTTTCGCGAACTACGAGACCGTCTTGGCGTGGGCGCGGATCAATTTCACGACGTCAGGTTTCTGCGACGTCTCCCTCACCAAAACCCCGCCCGGCACGTCCTCGATCGCCATGACGATTTCGTCGTGGTGTTTGAACACCGCGACGAACAGCAGAACGCGAGGTGTTGCTCACAGGCCCCATCGGATCAACCGAGCCCGAAAGCAAATGAAACGCCCACGCGCCGTGGCCGGGGAGCTACCATGCCCACGTGCTTTCCACCTTCGTCACCATCTGGCTCTTACACGTGGCAGCCATGCTCACACCAGGCGCGAACGTGTTGCTGGTCTCGCAGCTGGCTGCCGGTGACCATCGACGCAACGCCTCGTACGCCGCACTGGGCGTTGCCCTCGGTGCCGCCATCTGGTCGGCGTCGGCGGCCCTCGGCGTGAGTGCACTCTTCGCCGCCTTTCCCGCGATACGTTTGCTTCTGCAGGTGGCCGGCGCGACATACCTGCTCTACGTGGCCGTTCGCCTCTGGAAGTCGCGTGGGTCGATGGCGGGCGACCGAGGCTCGTTGTCGGCGGTTCGTGCGCTACGCCTGGGCTTGCTGACCAATTTGTCGAACCCGAAGTCCGCGTTGTTTTTCGGCAGCGTCTTTGCGGCGGCGCTTCCGGTACATCCAAGCGGCGCGGTTCTCGCCTCGGTAGTGGCGCTCGTCGTTGTCAACTCGCTCTGTTGGCATCTCTTGCTGGCGTTCTTGTTCTCCCGCAAGGTGGTCCAGGCCGGCTACGGGGCGCACCGCGATCTGCTCGCCCGCGCGGCGGGGGCGGTCGTGGGAGCACTCGCCCTTTCGTTGCTCGTTGGGTCGTTGCGCGAGGCCCGGAGATAGCCGTGCTCTCGATCGCGAGGCTGTCTCACCTTTTCGCGGATCTCTTGGCGGGAAGCTTGGACACGAACGAGACGCCTCGCTCCACCCAGCGCGCAAGGGCCGCGTCGGTCTTGTAACCTCCCGGGTCGACATAGACCATGCCGGCGAGCGGTCGGCCGGTGAAGTCCATCGGCCGCGAGTGCGGCTGAGCGAGAGCTTCCTCATGTTGGTCCGGTCCCACCCGGACCATGAGCGCCGCGCTGGTGAGCCCACAGCACATGGCGCCGTTCACCATGAAGCACAAGCCCCCGAACATCTTCTTCTCGATGACGTCAGGATGCGTCGACAGGAGCTTTCGAATTCGCCCCGCGGTCTTTTCGTCGTAGCTCATCGTCACGCCTCCTGGAGTCGGACCGAACTCGGCCGAATTCGCCCCATCCCGCCAACTCCGCGAGCAAGGCTCTCACGTCGTCCGGTCCCTTGAGCCTCCAGCCGGCGCGCGTCGGACCGCCGCCGACCCGAACCGTGATCGCGTTTTCGGGGAGCGCCGCGAAGAGGTCCTCGTCGGTGCGATCGTCGCCGATTGCGAGGATTTTGGCGCCGGCTGCGGCCTGCGCGAGCACTTGCGGAACGATCGTTCCCTTGTGCAGCCCCTGAGGACGAATCTCGATGACGTTGTTCCCCGCGAGCACCGAGACCGGAGCGTTTGACAACAGGTCGAGAAGTTGGCGCCGCAATTCCCAGGCCTGCGGTTCCGCGTCCGCGGAATGGGCCGCACGGTAGTGCAGCGCGAGTCCGGTCGTTTTTTCCTCGACGAACGACCCGGGATGCGAGCGGGCGAACGAGGCGAGGACGGGGCGCACGCGGTCGAGCAAGCCCTGGAATCCGGCCGACTCCGGGACGTTCCTCCGCCACTCGGACGAGCCTGGACTCCGGCTCCACGCACCGTGCTCCGCGTGCAATCCCATCGGCAGGGTCGCAAACATGCGCGCAAGCCATTCCGGGGTCCGCCCGCTCACGATCTCGACGTCGACCCCAGGGCGCCGCGCGAGACGGCCGAGGATCTCGATGAGCACGGGATCGAGGACCGCCGCGCCGGGGTCGTCGACGAGAGGGACGAGCGTGCCGTCGTAGTCGAGGAAGACGAGGAGCCTTTCGGCGGCCGCGAGGAGGTCCGACGGAATCGGCGTCAACTCTCGCTCGGCGACGCGGCGGCGATCGACCGCCAGCCGGTCCAGGAAATCCATGACCCACTGGTGGACGTCCCGGCGGAGGACTCGGTCCCGAAGCTGGCCCATGCGCCGGGAGCGCTCATCCCCGTCCATCTCGAGCGCCGCGCGGATCGCGGCGGCGGCGCCGTCGATATCGTAGGGGTTGATCTGAATGGCCTCCGCGAGTTCCTCGGACGCCCCCGCGAACTCGCTAATCACCAGCACGCCGTCGAGGTCGTCGCGGCTGGCGACGAATTCTTTCGCGACGAGGTTCATCCCGTCACGCAGCGGCGTGACGAGCATGACGTCCGCGGCGCGGTAGAACGCCACCACGCGCTCGACGCCGTATCCCCGGTACACGTAGCGGATCGGTGTCCAGGACGGCGTCCCGAAGCGGCCGTTGATCCGGCCGACCTGTTCGTCCAGCCGGCGCTTGAAGGACGCGTAGGCCGGAGTCTTTTCACGCGACGGCGCCGCGATTTGGAGCAATTGGACGTGTCCGCGATACTCCGGCGACGATTCGAGCAGACGCTCGAAGGCCGCGAGGCGGCGGGGGATTCCCTTCGTGTAGTCCAGGCGGTCGACGCCCAGCACCATGCGAACGCCCGCCGCCGCTCGCCGCAGCTTGTCGGATTCGCGGCGTACGGGTGCGGAGGCGGAAAGCCTGAGGAAGGCGGCGTTGTCGATCCCCATCGGGAACGCGCCGCACCGGACCACGCGACTTTCGAGAAGCACCTCGTCGAGATCGGTGTCGAGCCCCAAGACGTGCGTGAGACTCGAGAGGAAATGGCGCATGTAGCCGAGCGTATGGAACCCGATCAGGTCGGCCCCGAGCAGTCCCCAGAGCAGCGATTTGCGCCAGGGGAAGATGCGGAACACCTCGGAGGAGGGAAACGGAATGTGCAGGAAAAATCCGATGCGCGCGCCGGGAATCCGTGCGCGGAGCATCGCGGGGACGAGCGCCAAGTGATAGTCGTGAACCCAGACCAGATCGCCCGGCTGGTGATGGGCCGCCACCGCCTGCGCGAATCGTTCGTTCACGGCGACGTACCGGTTCCAGTCTTCCCTGTCGAACGGAATCGAGTCTTGGTGGTAGTGGAAGAGCGGCCACAAGACGCCGTTCGCGAGCCCGTGGTAGTAGCGCTCGAGATCCTCGCGATCCAGATCGATGGGGACCAGCCGGTCCGAAGCCAATCGAGCTTCGATCTCGGTGCGCTGATCCGGAGTGGCTTCGGAGATGTCCCCGGGCCAGCCGAACCACAGGCCGCCGGACTCCCGGTGGGGTCCGGTCAGGCCGGTCGCGAGGCCGCCCGTGGACGGCTTGACGGTCGCCCGGCCGTCCCGGATTGCCACCGTCACCGGAAGCCGGTTCGAAACGAGCAGGACGCGAGGATGAGTACCCACGCCCTCAGCTTACCATCCCGAGCTAACCTCGAATTCGTTTCCGGATTAGGGAAGTGTTCATCGCGTGGTGGCGTAGAATCGCCGGTCCGGTGGAACCCTATCTCGAATTGCTCGCCCTGGTCGCGGGGCTGTTCTTCCTGCCCAAGGCGCTGCTCCGTTTCCGGATCCCCGCGCCTCTGACCGAGTTCGCGCTCGGGATCATCGTCGGCCCCGCCGTGTTCGGTTGGATCGAGCCGAACGCGATGCTGAAAGGGTTGTCGGGATTCGGCATCTCGGCCCTGTTCCTGTTCGCGGGGCTCGAGGTCGAGCTCGACGAGCTGCGCAGCCGCGGCGCAACCCTCGTGGTCCATCTCGGACTTCAAGTGGCCCTGGTCGCGATCGCAACCGCGGTCGGCATCGCGCTCGGTCTCGACACCGGCGTCGCGGTGCTCGTGGGGGCGGCGATCATGTCGCCGTCGGTCGGGTACATCATGTCGCTGCTCGAGGCGCGACCGCAGCGTCCGGACCTCGCCGCGTGGATCAAGCACAAGGCGATCGCCGGCGAGTTGATGGCGATCGGGATGGTCCTCGTGTTCGCGAACGCGTCGGCGCCGCGCGATCTCGCCATCGGGCTTGCCGCCGTCTCGGGTCTGATTCTCGCCGTGCCGCTGCTCGTCGTCTTCTTTCACCGGCTCATCCTCCCGTGGGCGCCGCGCACGGAGTTCCCATTCCTGTTGATCGTCGCGTTGCTGGCCGCCTACACCACGCATCACGTCGGCGTGCACTATCTCGCGGGCGCATTTCTCGTCGGGCTCGTGGCGCGCCGATATCTCGACTGGCTCGACCGCAAGCGTTACGAGACCGGATCGGTCTCCGAGGCGCTCACCGCCTTCCGGTTCTTTTCGGCGTTCTTTGTTCCGTGCTTCTTCTTCCGAGTGGGTCTGATCCTGCCGAAGGGCGCGTTGACGCCCGAAGCCGCGCTGCTGGCGGCCGCGCTTCTCGTCGTGGCAGTTCCGCTGCGCGTCGTCCCGACGCTGTTGCACCGCAGAATGCGGCTGGGCGAGGCGTGGCGGGAGGCCGCCAATGTCGGGCTGTTCCTCGTGCCGACGACCGTATTCACGTTCGCGGTGGCCGACGTGCTGCGCGAGCGATTTGACGTCGCGCCATGGGTGTACGGCGGTCTCGTCGTCTATGGCGCGGCCACGAGTCTCGTCCCGCTGTTGAGTCCGGGCGCGCCGGTCGAAACTGGCGAGGAGATCGTCGACGTCACGACGAACGAGATCGCCCGATTGGGCCGATCCAGGGAGTGATCGCCGCTTTTGGGGTGCCGCGGATTCGCCGGGCTCGTCCAAGCGGCGTAAGATGCCGATCCACGGGCGAAGGGAGCGAGCATGACACTACGACGAGTACTGGTGGCAACGGATCTGAGCGAATTCGCCGACGAGGCCCTCAGGCAGGCTCATGAATTGGCGAGCACCGACAAGGTCGCGCTTGCGGTCTGCCACATCGTGCCCCGCGAGGTCTTCGTCCACCCTCTCTTCCCGCAGCGGGGCAGCGACGAAGTCCTCAATGTGCCCGAGGCGAGGAAGAGGGTGGCCGATGCCGTCGCGGAACGCGTGCGCCAGGTCACCGGCAGGACAACCGGAACGTTCGAGACGTTTATCGAAGAGGGGTCTCCGTCCGCGGGAATCGTGCGCGTTGCCGAGGACTGGAAGGCCGACCGGATCGTTGTGGGAAGCTTTGGCGCCACGGGGATCGCCCGCATGCTCATCGGCAACATGGCGATGAGCGTCGCGCGTTACGCCCACTGTCCGGTCCTCGTCGCCCGCGCGCGGCCGGGGACGGGCAAAATCGTCGTGGGCACCGATTTTTCCGACCCCGCGCTTCCGGCGCTCGCCGCCGCGGCTGAAGAAGCCAAACGCACACACGGCCGCGTGACGGCCGTCCACAGCGTGGAGCTGCCGGGTATTTCGACCGACGTGTTCGGGGGCGCGCTGGGCGACTATTCCGTACAACTGGCCGACTTCCAGCGCGCCAACGAAGAGGCGGCGCAAAAGAGCCTCGACGCGGCGTTGGCCGGCGCCGGGATCGACGGGGATACGCAGGTCACCGTCGGTCCCGCCGCGGCGAACCTCGTGCGTATCGCCGAGCACATGCGTGCCGATCTGATCGTCGTCGGAACGCGGGGTCGCACGGGGATGCGCCGCATGCTCTTGGGAAGCGTCGCCGAGGCCGTCGTGCGAGCCGCTCCATGTTCGGTTCTGGTGGTGCGGCTCCACGCAAATTAGCGCTCGGCTCTTCCGGGGGGCTTGACATAACTCCTTGACTGATATATATTTACGTCAATCAGTCATTGAATCGCCATGAAGGCCGATGCAGTACAGGTTTTGATCTCGGATTCCTTGCTCGAGACGAGCCGGCCGGAAGGTCCCACCTAGCGAGGGAGAAACGGAGTACCCCATGGGTTTCGCCCGCAACGTACATTTCACGATCAAAGACGGACAAGTCGACGAGTTCAACCGCGTTTTCACCACCGAGATCGCCCCGATGTTCAAATCGGAAAAAGGACTCGTCTCGCAGACGCTCATGCTCCACGACCGGAAGGGAGTGGGCTTCACTCTGTGGAACGACAAGGCGGCGGCGGACGCCTACAACCTCAAGACCTACCCCGAGGTCCTGAAGAAACTGACGCCGATGCTCGAAGGAATGCCGAGAGTCGACATCTACGACCGCGTGGTCACCATGCCGCGCGCCTGATCGGCAGCGAATCATTTTCCGGCCGGCGCTCAGGCGCCGGCCATTTTTTTTGCCCGGACGGAGCTAGCCGCGCGCGAAATACCGCGCCACCCGTCCAGCGGTCAACCCCTGCACCGCGATCGAGAAGATGACGACGATGTAGGTCATCGTGATGATGGGGTCGCGCGAAGGGCCGGGGGGCAGCGAGAGGGCGAGCGCGACCGAGATCGCGCCGCGCAGACCGGTCCACGTGAAGATACGAACGGCGCCCGGGCTGAACCTCCGGAAGCGTCTCATCACGGTGATGGGGATCGCGACGCTGATCCAGCGCGCGGCCAGCACGATGGGAATTGCGGCCAGACCGGCCACCAACGCCGGCACCGAGAACTCGACGACCAGCATCTCGACCCCGATCAGGACGAACAGCACCGCGTTCATAAAGTCGTCGACCAACTCCCAGAAATCGTCCAGCCGCGCGCGTGTGCGGTCGGACATCGCGAAGGCGCGCCCTTGGTTTCCGATGAGGAGCCCCGCGACGACCATGGCGAGCGGCCCCGAGATCCCGATGCGATTGGCCACCGCGTAACCGCCGGTGACCAGCGCGAGGGTCAGGAGGATCTCCACCTGGTAGTTGTTCACGCTCTTGAGCATCCGGTAAACGGCGTACCCCAGGATCGCGCCGTACGCGATTCCGCCCAGAACCTCGATGGCGAAAAGGCCGGCAATGCTGCTTGCGGAGACGTCGTGCCCCTGGAGCGCCAGCTCCAAAACCGATACGAAAACCACGACGCCGATGCCGTCGTTGAACAGCGATTCGCCCGAGATCTTGATCAACAGGGATTTCGGAAGACCCACGTCCCTCAGGATCGCCCCGACCGCGATCGGATCCGTGGGAGAGATCAGTGCGCCGAACAGGAGGCAGTAGACGAACGGGAGTTCGGTCGAGAGCATCCTGAAAATGACGTACGTCAACCCGCCCACGACCACGGTCGATACCAAAACGCCGCACGTGGCGAGAATCCCGATCACCCACTTCTGCTCGGACAGGTCCCCGAGGTCGATGTGGAGCGCCCCCGCGAACAGCAGCGCCCCGAGCATCCCGTGCAGCAGCACCTCGTCGAAATCCACGGCAACGAGCAGCTGACGCATCGGCTCCTCGATGCCGTTCCCGAACCGGCCGAACACGACGAGCGCCAGAGAAAACGCGAGCGAGATCACCATCACGCCGATCGTGTTCGGGAGGCGCACGGAGCGATAGTTGAACCACCCGAACAGGGCAGTCAGCGTCGTCACACCGGCAAAGATCTCGAAGAGTTTCAGGTTGGCTTCTCCCCGCTGTCGGTTTTACGATTGTCGAGGATCGAGGCCCACATCGCCGCAATCGCGTCCTTGCTCCCGAGGCCCACGGCGAGGGCGGCGACGATACCCAGGGTTCCGAGGCCGATCTTCACCGCCGCTTGAACCGTGTGCGGCGCGATGCCTAACTCCTCGAGAGCGAAAGCGGTAACGACCACCATGAGGGCCCACCGCGTCAGGCGCGCGACCAGGCCCGCACGCTCGAATCCCTCGACGGCGAGCCCCGCGCGCACGCGGTCCGACACCAACGCCACGACCACGCTGCCGATGGCCATGACGAGGCCGCCGACGACGAGGTGCGGGAGATAGAACACGAGGCGGCCGATCAGTTGGCCGAGGACGTCGAGGCCCCACACGACGAAGGCGTTTTCGAGGAACACGAAAAAGAGGAGCACCGCAACGAGGTTGCCCGCCATCCGGGCCAGCGCGTACTTCGTGTCCGCATGCTCCAAGCCCTGCGCCCAACGGAAGTTGCGGAAGGCCCGGTCGAGGCGTAGCAGGAGCATCACGCGCGCGGTCAGTCGCTGGACGAGCCAGCAGACGATGAACCCGAAGATCAGGATCAGCAGGCCGGCCGCGAGGCTCGGGAGATAACCCACGACCTTGACCCACATCTCGTGAAACGGTCCGAGGACCGCACCGACGGCTTGCTGCTCTTCCATGGCTGTCTCCTTATCGCGGGTTCAAGAACCGCTCGAGCCAGCCGGCGCGGGCCGGCTCGTACTTGCGCACCGCGACGACGGGAACAACCCCGCGTTCGATGACTCGGCTCGGCGTGGAGGCGGCCAAGGCTTCCGCGACCGTACCGGCCGACGAGGCCCCCAAAAGGATCACGTCGCCCGTGCCCGCCGATTCCAGGATCGCCTCGACGACGTCGTCGCGGCGCAATACGAGAGGTTTCTGGTCGAGCCCCGAGGCCGCGATGATGCCTTCGACCGCCGCGCGCCGTTTCTGCGCCGCCTCCGGCGTTACGAACTCGGGAACCACGGTCATCGGCCGGATGTCCGCGTCGCACCACTGCGCGATGGCCGGAGCCAGCTCGCAGGCCAGACGCGCGTTGGGCCCATCGTCGACGGGAACGAGCACCCGGCGGACGATTCCGTGACGGAGCGTCCCGGCGACGATGGCGACGTCGCAAGGCGCCTCCCTCGTCATGGCGTCGAGCGCCGACGTGAATAGCGACTGGAGCGCCGAGGGCCGCCGGCGGCGCCCGAGCACGAGGAAGTTGCACTCCTCCTCGCGCACGGTCTCCGCGATGCCGCTGCTGATCCGGTGCGACACCTTGATCAGTCCGCGCGCGGTCAGCCCCGCGTCGCGCGCGACGCGCACCCCGTCCTCGACGAGGGTGTTGAGCCGGGCCGTGTCGTCGAGGCCGGCGACGAGCGGCCGGCCCTCGGGCACTTCGACGACCGCGAGACAAACGATCTCGCCGCCGTGACTCCGCGCGACCGCGACGCCGAATTCGATCAGCGATCGGGAGGTGTTCGGAGAGGACAAGGCCACGAGGACGCGGTAGTCCTTCTTTTCGATCTTTTCGACACGCGCCGCATGTTCGATCGCCGCCTCTTCCTTCGGTGCCGCGTAGAAGCGATGGAGCACGAAGCCGGCGCCGATCCACGCGCCTGCTGAAACCCAAGCCATCGGGCTGTACTTGAACAGCCACCCCGCGATGCCCACGTTGCCGACGATCGCCACGATCGGTATCAAGGGGAAGAGCGGTACCTTGAAGCCGCGGTCGAGGTCCGGCATCTTCCTCCGGATCGCGATGACCGCGAGATTCACCTGTATGAACAACAGCAAGAACATCGCGTCGGCGGCGGCGGCGACATCCTCGATCGGCAACCACAAAAGCATCGCGATGACGATCAGCATCGAGCCGAAGATCGCGACGTGCGGCGTCTTGTGTCTCGGCGACACCTTCGCAAACGCGTCCGGCAGATTCTGGTTACGGGCCATGGCGAAAGCGACGCGGGACGACGAGTAGATGGTCGCGTTCAGCGCGCTGACCGTCGACAGCAGCCCGCCGACGAGGATCATGACCCCGCCGCCCACGAAGAACTGCTTGGCAGCTTCGACCAAGGCGGTCTCTTTCTTCTCCGCCAGGTACTGCCACGTCGGGACTCCGGCGCCGTCGATCGCTCCGATCGCCACCCAAGCGACGAGGAGATAGATGGGAACGACGATGGCGAGGGAGATGAAAATGGCCCTAGGGATGTTGCGCTTCGGGTTTTCGACCTCCTCAGAGCACTGGGCGATGATCTCGTACCCCTCGAACGCGATGAACGTCAGCCCCATCGCCATGAACACGCCGCCCCAGCCCTTGGCCATGAAACCGTCGAAGTGCGTCGTCCAGTCCGGGTTCCGCCACATCACGGCCAGGCCGAAGCCGAGGAACACAAAAAGGATGAGGATCTTCGCGGCCGTCACGAAGTTGCCGGTCTTCCCGGCCTCGGACGCGCCCCGGTAGTTGATGAGACAGAGGATGACCACGGCGCAAACGGCGAGGAGCTTCTCGATCGAGATCGGCCAATCCTCTCCGCCCGTAAAGCCGAGCAACCTCAGCAGCAAACCGAAGTAGGCTCCGAACCCCAGGGAGTAGAGACTGCACGCGACCGCCTGCGCGAACCACGACATCCACCCCGCGAGAAAGCCGTTCGGTTCGGGGAGCCCCTTCTTCACCCAGATATAGCCGCCGCCGGCATCGTGGAAGCACGAGCCGAGTTCGGCGTACGCCATCGCGGTCAGGAGGCTGACGAAACCGTTCAGGAGGAAGGCGACGATCAGGGCCGGCCCCGCCACGCCGGCGGCGATCCCGGTGAGCACGAAGATCCCCGCGCCGATCATCGCCCCGACGCCGATCATCGTCACGTCGAGAAGCCGCATCTCGCGGCTGAGGCGGATTTCGGTCCCGGCGCCGCTCATGGAGCCGTTTCACCGCCGCCATCGGTGCGACGCACCCTAAAAGACGGCGCCCTGTAGGAGGCCGGTCTCTTGTCCGGCGGGATCGCAACCTCGTTCCCGTCCCGCAGGCTTCCGTAGTGAGGCGACATGATCTCGACCCCCGCGTCGAAGAAACGGTCCTGAATGTTCTGGTGAAGGTCGCTGTAGATCGCGGCCATACGCTGGGGCTCTTTCGTGTGGGCGTTGATCTGGTAGCTCACGTAGAAGTCGTCCAAGCTCGTTTGGAACACGAAGGGTTCCGGTGTCGCGATGATGCCGTCCGACGCTCGCGCGGCCGCAATCAGCAGCTCGTGCACCTGTCTCCACGGCACGTCGTAACCGATCGTGACCGTCGTGTGGAGGATGAGGCCTTTTTCCGCGGAGAGCTCCGAGTAGTTGATGATGTGATTGTTGAGGATCAACGAGTTCGGAATCGTCACTTCCTCGTTCTTGATGGTGATGAGCTTGGTGGACAAAAGAGTGTGGGAGACCACGTCGCCGACGGTGTCGCCGATCTTGACGCGGTCGCCCACGGCAAACGAGCGCGAAAAGGTCAGCACCAAACCGGAGACGACGTTGCCGATCGCCCCCGACGAGCCGAACGACACCAAGAGTCCGATGAACACGCTGACGCCTTGGAACGCGGGCGAGCCGCTCCCCGGGAGGTACGGAAAAATCACCACGAGTCCCAGAGCCCAGACGAGCCAGCGAACGATCTGATTCGTCGGCGCGGCGAGCTCCGGGTGGAAGCCGGGGAGCACGAGCACGCCCCGTCCGATCGCATCGAAGAGGAAGTTCACGAAGCGAGTGATGTAACGGATCACGAAGAGCAGGAGCCCGATCATGAACAGGTTCGGGATACTGCCGAAGATCGCGCCGACCACGTCCCACACCGCCTTGAGCACGAAGCCGACGGAGGAGCGAACGTAGGGCGCGGTCCAAGGGAACAGCGAAAGGACGACCGACGCGGCGACGTAGACGAGGAAGATCACGATCGCTGCCTGGATGAGGCTCGCAGCGCGCTGCACAATCGTAACCATCGTGTCGCCCGAGATCAGCTCGAGGCCGCGGATTTGAACGCCGTGAAGCCGGGTGTCCTTCGCCGCCGCGATATAGGCGCGTGCTCGTCGTGCCATTTTGGAGAGCAGGCGAAAGAGCAGGACCGCGACGCCGAACACGAGCAGCGTTAGCGCAAACGAGATGGCGAGCCGCCTCGGGGTGCGCGCAACGCGGTCGATGCGGATGGCTGTACGGAGGCGTTCCGCGATATCATCTGCGGCGGGATGGCCCGCTTCGCGCTCGAGGTCCGACAGATCCTCGTGAAGAACGGTGAAGAGCACCTCATTGCCGTACGCGATGCGCGTTAGCCCGTCCTGCTCCTGCACGGCGAGCATTGCGGGGTCGAAGCTCGGCGCGGCGACGAGGCGTTTGATCCGCCTCGCGGCGGTCGCGGCCCGTTCCTCGACGGAAAACGGGCCCAACGCGGCCCGCATCCGGTAGATCTCCTGTCCGGCGACGAGAACGGGGACCCCATCGTGCCCCGCCTGCGGAGCCAGTTCCTCTGCGGTCGCTGCGGCGTCCGGCTCGGACGTCCCAGGGAAGCCGGGGAGCTTGAGATCGTCGGCCCAGGTCACGGAGGCGATACCGGCCGTAAGCACGATGAGAAAAGCCATCATCGCCGCGACGCGCGCGGAGGAACGTCTCGTGCCACTCATCGTCGTCACCTCATAGCATGGCGCCAATCTCAAAGCGGAGGTCCCCCGACCGCCGAATCGTAACGCATCCCGGGCGCGTGCGTGTATGATGGATGCTCAATAACGGTCGGCGTAACACGCTCTTCACCGTTCTGGCGACGCCAGAACCGGTACCCACGGCGACGGAGCCACGGTTCGTCGAGCAGCCACCAAATCGCTCCGCGGAGCTTCCTCAGACCGGAGCAAGGAGGTCGCCCAGGTGCATCCCTCACGAGTCGTCGTCGAGAATCTCCGACCGTCCGTAGATGGCGGACGGTTTCCCGCGAAGGGTTGTCTCGGTGATCGGATCGAGGTCACCGCCGACATCCACGCCGACGGACACGATGTCATCCGGGCCGTAACACGATGGCGAGGGCCAGGGGAAACCGCCTGGCGCGAGACGCCGTTGGAACCGCTCCAAAACGACGTCTGGAGCGCCACGTTTCCGGCCGAGTGCCTCGGTTTTCACGAATTTTGCGTCGAGGCGTGGGTGGACCGGTTTCGGACCTGGCGCCGCGACCTTGAAAAGTGGTTCGCAGCGGAACAGTACGACGACGTCCGCTCAGACCTCGTCGCCGGTGCACGGCTCGTGTCGCAGGCCCAAAAGCGCGCCACCGACGACGACGTGGAGGCACTCCGCAAAGCCGCGCATCGGCTCGCCGACAAGAAAGTGGGGCTGTCGGAACGCTTCGCGGCGGCGACCGCCGACGACCTGTTGGAACGGATGGACCGTTACGCCGATCGCGCTCCCGCAGCCCGGAGCGAGCCGCTGCCGGTCCAGGTCGATCCCGTCCTCGCACGATTCTCGAGCTGGTACGAGATATTCCCTCGATCGGTCTGGGGCGCGGATGCGGGCCCCGGGACCCTGCGGGATGTGGAAGCCCGCCTCGACGAGATCGCGGCGATGGGGTTCGACGTCCTCTACTTGCCGCCGATCCACCCGATCGGTCGGACCAACCGAAAAGGAAAAAACAACGCGACCGTCGCCGGTCCCGAGGACCTGGGAAGCCCGTGGGCGATCGGCGCGGTCGAGGGCGGCCACACCGCCGTCCACCCGGCGCTGGGGACGATCGGCGATGTGGACCGCCTCGTCGTGTCGGCGAGGGCGAAAGGGGTCGAGCTCGCCCTCGATCTCGCGTTTCAATGCGCTCCCGACCATCCGTGGGTCGCGGAGCATCCGGGCTGGTTCCGGCGAAGTCCCGACGGGGCGATCCGCTACGCGGAGAACCCCCCGAAGAAGTACCAGGACATCTACCCGTTCGATTTCGAGTGCGACGAATGGAAGGCCCTGTGGGAGGCGCTTCGCGACGTCGTCTCGTTCTGGATCGAGCGCGGCGTCCGGGTCTTCCGCGTGGACAACCCGCACACCAAGCCCTACGCATTCTGGGAGTGGCTTTTCGCGGAGATTCGCCGGGAGCGCCCCGACGTGGTCTTTCTTTCGGAGGCCTTCACCCGACCCAAGGTGATGGCTCGCCTGGCGAAGGTCGGCTTCCACCAGTCCTACACGTACTTCACGTGGCGCAACACCGCGAGCGAGCTCCGCGAGTACCTGACCAGCCTGACCGACGCGGACCTCGCTGCTTTCTTGCGGCCCAATTTCTGGCCGAACACCCCGGACATCCTCCCGGAGTTTCTTCAGGCGGGAGGCCCCGCGGCCTTCCGTCTCCGGCTCGTCCTCGCGGCGACGCTCTGCTCGTCCTACGGGATCTACGGCCCGGCGTACGAGCTGTGCGAGGCGGAGCCGCTAGCAACCGGGAGGGAGGAGTACCTCGACTCGGAGAAGTTCGAGATGAAGCGCTGGGATCTCGCCCGCGCCCGGCCGATGCGGGCGCTCGTGACCCGGCTGAATCGGATTCGTCGAGACAACCCCGCGCTGCAAACGATGGAAGGGCTGCGATTCCACGACACCGACCGGGAGGAGCTGTTCGCCTTCAGCAGGAGCGACGCGAGCGCAAAAAACGTCCTCGTCATCGTCGCGAATCTCGACCCCCACCACCGTCACTCCGGGTACGTGGACCTCGCCGATATCGGCCTTCCGACGAGCGGGTCGTATCAGGTCCACGACCTGCTCGGCGATGCGCGGTTCCTGTGGCGGGGAGAACGGAACTTCGTCGAGATCGATCCCGCCGTAGCGCCCGCGCACGTGTTTCGCGTGCGGCGCAAGCTCAAGACGGAGCGCGATTTCGACTATTGGCTCTAACGCGGAAAGGGTAGGGATGGCAAAGACCAAGGTCGCGAGCAGGCGGAAGACGAAGGCCGACGGGGCCGACTGGTACAAGGACGCGGTCATCTACCAGTTGCACGTGCGCTCGTTCCAGGACAGCGACGAGAACGGGATCGGGGATTTCCGGGGGCTCGCATCGCGCCTGGACTACCTGCAAGATCTCGGGGTCACCGCCCTTTGGCTCCTTCCGTTCTATCCGTCACCTCTGCGCGACGACGGCTACGACATTGCGGACTATCTCGGGATCCATCCGGACTACGGAACGCCGGCGGACTTCCGTCACTTCCTGAAAGAGGCTCACCGCCGGGGTCTGAAGGTGATCACCGAGCTGGTCGTCAACCACACGTCCGACCAGCACCCTTGGTTCCAAAGAGCCCGCCACGCGCCGGCGGGATCGAAGCACCGCGACTTCTACGTCTGGAGCGACACCGTCGACCGGTATCGCGACGCGCGGATCATCTTCAAGGACTTCGAGGACTCCAACTGGGCCTGGGACTCCGTCGCGAAGTCGCATTACTGGCACCGCTTCTACCGCCACCAGCCCGATCTCAACTTCGAAAACCCCGCGGTCCGGAGCGCGCTCTACGACGTCCTCGATCACTGGCTCACGATGGGAGTGGACGGGCTGCGCCTGGACGCCGTCCCCTACCTTCACGAGCAGGAAGGGACGTCGTGCGAGAACCTCGAGGCGACGCACGCCGAGCTGCGCGCCCTCCGGGCTCACGTCGACGAGAACTACCCGAACCGCATGCTCCTCGCCGAGGCGAATCAGTGGCCCGAGGACGCGGTCGCCTACTTCGGAAAGGGGGACGAATGCCACATGGCGTTCCACTTCCCTCTCATGCCGCGCCTCTTCATGGCGCTGCGCATGGAAGACCGGTACCCGATCCTGGACATCCTGTCCCAGACGCCCGCGATCCCGGAGCGCTCCCAGTGGGCCGTTTTTCTGAGGAATCACGACGAGCTCACTCTCGAAATGGTCACCGACGAGGAGCGCGATTACATGTACCGGGTCTACGCCCACGATCCGAGGGCGCGGATCAACCTCGGCATCAGGCGACGGCTGGCACCGCTGCTCGGGAACGACAGGAGGCGCATCGAGCTGCTGAACGGCCTCCTCTTCTCGCTCGTCGGGACGCCGGTCATCTATTACGGGGACGAGATCGGCATGGGGGACAACATCTACGTCGGCGACCGCAACGGCGTGCGCACTCCGATGCAGTGGAGCGGCGACCGGAACGCCGGATTCTCGAGAGCGAACGCGCAGCGTCTTTTCCTCCCGATCATCATCGAGCCCGACTTCCACTACGAGACGATCAACGTCGAGGTTCAAAAGAACAACCCTTCGTCGCTCCTGTGGTGGATGAAAAGGCTCATCGCGCTGCGCAAAGCGCATCCCGCCTTCGGAAGGGGGAGCCTCGAGTTCCTCCATCCCGGAAACGGCAAGGTGCTCGCGTTTCTGCGCCGCCACGGCACGGAAACGATCCTCGTCGTCGCGAATCTCTCCCGCTACGCGCAATACGTCGAGCTCGGACTCTCCGAGTTCGACGGGTGCGCCCCGGTGGAGCTTTTCGGCGGGACCACGTTTCCGCACATCGGGTCGCTTCCCTATCTCTTGACGCTCGGCCCCCATGCGTTCTTGTGGTTCTCGATCGAACAGGCCGCGGAGAAGCAGCGCGTCGAGACGGCGGGCCTCGAGGTCCCCGCACTCGCCGTGACCGGGGGATTCGAGGAGCTCTTCGCCAAGCCCGGAATCGGGAAGCTCGAAGACGCACTGTTGCGCTTCATTCCCAACCGTCGCTGGTTCGGTGGCAAGGCGCGCGGCATCAAAGGGCTTTCGATCGTCGATTCGGTCCCGTTCCCCGGCGTGTCGTTCCCGGCGCGACTCGTCGTAGCTCAAGTCGAGTATCGCGAGGGCGAGCCGGATAGCTACGTCCTCCCGTTGGGCTTCGCGACCGGTGAGCGCTCGCGCCGCCTCCGCGAGCGCCGTCCGGCGGAGGTCGTCGCCCGGCTTCGCGTAGCCTCCGGCGACGGGATCGTGTTCGACGCCGCTGCCGACGTCGATTTCGCGGGCGCCCTTCTCGAGGCGATTGCCAAACGGAAGAAGGTGAAGGGCCTCCGCGGCGAGCTCGCCGGCCTGCCGGCGCCCTCGCTCCGGCGGCTGGCGGCCTCCGGCGAGCGGTTCCCTCCCGCGTCCCCGATGGCGGCCGAGCAGAGCAACAGCTCCGTGCGCTACGGGGACCGCTTCGTCCTGAAGCTCGTCCGACGCGTGCACGAGGGGATTCATCCCGACGTCGAGATCCCCAAGCGTCTCGGAACGAGGAAGGCGACGGGCCTCGTGCCCCCGTTTTCGGGCTCGCTCGAGTACGTCGGACGCGGCGCCGAGCCCGCGACGATCGCCGTCGTGCAGGAGTTCGTCCGTAACGAGGGGGACGCCTGGCAGTACACGCAGGGCGTCCTCGGTCGTTTCTTCGAGCGCATCGCCACCCAGGGGGACGCCTCGATCCCGCCGCCGCCCGTCGAAGGGACGCTCCTCGGTCTGTCCGCGAGCGAAGTTCCGGTCGAGGCGCGCGAGCACCTGGGGATCTACGTCGAATCGGCCCGGCTCTTGGGAACGCGGACCGCGCAGATGCACGTGGCCCTCGGCTCCGATCGCGACGCTCCCGACTTCGCGCCGGAGGCGAGCACGCCCTTCCGCGAACGGGCGCTGTACCAGTCGCTGCGGAATCGGACCGCTCGCGCCTTCGGACTCTTGCGGGCCGGAGCGCAGGCGCTGCCCGACGGGGCGCGCGCGGACGCCCAGCGGGTGCTCGGCCTCGAGCGGCAACTTCTGGAGCGGTTCCGCGCCGGCACGGGGCGCAAGCTGACGGCGAAACGGATCCGCATCCACGGGGATTTCCATCTCGGACAGGTCCTCTTCACGGGCCGTGACTTCGTGATCATCGACTTCGAGGGCGAGCCGGGGCTTCCCTTGAGCGAACGCCGCCGGAAGCGCTCTCCGCTGAGAGACGTCGCCGGCATGCTGCGCTCGTTCGACTACGCGGCGCAGGCCTCCCTCGAGACGGCGCTCACCAGCGGAGCCTCGCGCCCGTCCGCGCGGGAAAGCCTCGAAGGCTGGGCCGCGTGGTGGGCCCGCTGGATCGGGGTGTCGTACCTGCGGGCGTGGCGCGAAGGGGCGGCGGCCGGAACC
This sequence comes from Acidobacteriota bacterium, assembly GCA_032124015.1. Classification (GTDB taxonomy): domain Bacteria; phylum Acidobacteriota; class Polarisedimenticolia; order Polarisedimenticolales; family DASRJG01; genus DASRJG01. The sequence continues at coordinate 46,378 of JAQBEH010000096.1, read as the reverse complement.
TTCCTCCCGCGCGAGGACGAGGAACTCGATACGCTTCTGGACATCTATCTGCTCGACAAGGCGGTCTACGAGCTGACCTACGAACTGAACAACCGTCCCGCCTGGGTCGCCCTCCCCCTCCGTGGAATCCTCGGCCTTCTCGGAGACAACGGGTGACGCTCTCCCGCGACCGGGCGATCGAGCGCCTCGCGGCGCTTCACGGCGTGCAGAGCACCTACCGGAGCGTCCGCACCGGACGCCGCGAGCGCGCATCGCAAGAGACCCTGCTTGCGATTCTTCGCGCCCTCGGTGCCCCTGTGACTGTGGCGAATGACGCGGACGGTGCCCTTCGTGCCGTCGCGGCCGAACGCGCCGCACGCGTTCTCCCGAAGACGATCGTGGCGTGGGACGGCGTCGCGCCCGCGGTTCCCGTCGCTCTGCCGAAAACGGCGGGACGGGCTCGCGTCGAACTCGTGTTGGAAACCGAAGACGGCGGGATCTCCCGCTGGGAGGTTTCGGGTTCCGCGCGTACCGTTCGGATTCCGCGGAGTCTTCCTCCGGGAGCGCACACGCTTCGCGCGCGGTGGGGTGGCGAATCCCGGGATGCGCACGTCCTTTCCGCGCCGCGACGTCTCGATGTCCGGGGGAAGCCGCGGCGACGGGCCTGGGGGACCTTCCTCCCGCTCTACGCCGCGCGGTCGGATCGGGACTGGGGATGCGGGAGCCTGACGGAGCTCGAGGCGCACGCGGAGTTCACGCGCGAGCGCGGGGGGAGCCTCGTCGCCACGCTCCCGATGTTCGCGACGTACCTCTCGACGCCCTTCGACCCGAGCCCTTACGCTCCGGTCAGCCGCCTCTTCTGGAACGAGCACTTTCTCGATCTTCCCTCCCTCCCCGAGTTCGCGCGCTCGGCGCGCGCGCGCGCGATCGCCTCGACGGCTTCGGGTGAGCTCGCGAGCCTGCGCGCCGCACCCCTGGTGGACTGGAGGCGCATGGCCGCGCTCCGCCGCCTCGTGCTCGATGCGCTCGCGGACGAATTCTTCGAGCGGGGCGGAGACGATCGGCGCCGCCTCGAAGCGCGCCTCGAGCAAGATCCGCACCTTCTCGCCTACGCGCGCTTCCGGTCGGCCGTCGAGGCGCGCGGGACCGGTTGGCGCCTCTGGCCCGAGCGCATCCGGCGAGCCGAGCTTGCCGCTCGCGACGCTCCGGAAAAGGCGGCTCGCGTTCACCTCTACGCGCAGTTCCGTTTCGAAGAGGCGCTGTCCGCCCTGGCGGCGCGGCTCCGAGGCGACGGCACGGCGCTCTACCTCGATCTACCGCTGGGTGTCCACGCCGACGGATTCGACCCGTGGCGGTTCCCCGATCGCTTTGCCGAGGGGGTCTCGGGAGGAGCCCCGCCCGATCACTACTCGGGGCTTGGCCAGGATTGGGGGTTTCCTCCTCTTCATCCCGAGGGCGCGCGGGCCAATGGCCACGCGTATTTTCGCCTCTGCCTCCGAAACCTCCTGCGGCATGCTTCCGTGCTGAGGATCGACCACGTGATGTCACTCCACCGGTTGTGGTGGGTGCCTCGCGGCTTCCCGCCCGCCGCGGGAGCGTACGTGGAATACCCCGCGGAGGAACTCTACGCGGCGCTCTGCCTCGAGGCGTCTCGGGCCGGAGCCGCGATCGTCGGCGAAGATCTCGGGACGGTGCCGCCGCCCGTTCGTCCGGCGATGCGAAGGCACGGACTTCGGCGGACCTGGGCGGTGCAGCGGGAGCTCGCTTCCGATCCCGACGGCGCCTTCACCGCCGTTCCGGCCGCTTCCGCCGCGGCGCTCAACACGCACGACCATCCGACCTTTGCCGGCTGGTGGTCCGGGACGGACATCGGGGAGCGCGTGCGACTGGGGTTTCTCGACGCGAACGGGGAGCGTCGCGAGACGAAACGGCGCGCGATCGCGCGCCGTGCGCTGCGCAAGCTCCTCGGGAAGCGGCAGCAATCGGCGACGGCCCCGATCCGCGAGACTCTCGCGGCGCTCGGGCGCACGCGCGCGGAGTGGGTCGTCGTCAGTCTCGAGGATCTCTGGGGGGAGACGCGCCCGCAAAACGTACCCGGAACGACCGACGAGCGGCCCAATTGGCGCCGGAAGGCGCGTTGGAGCCTGGAGTACTTGGCCCGCAGCAAAACGGTGCGGGAGACGATGACCGCGCTCGATCGCGCGCGGCGAGGGGAGGATCGATCGTGACCCGACGGAGACCAACGGGCGGTGTTCTTGGAGATCAAGACCTGCACCTATTCAATGAAGGAACCCACAGCCGGCTCTACGAAAAGCTCGGTGCGCGTGTTGGGATGGACGGCAAGGGCACCGAGGGCGTGACGTTCACCGTCTGGGCCCCCAACGCCGAGCGGGTCTCGGTCCTCGGCGATTGGAACGGGTGGGATCCGTCAGCCAACCCGATGGAGCCGATCGCGGAGTCGGGGCTCTGGCGGGGCGCGGCAAGCGCAGCGTCGATCGGCTCCGTCTACAAGTACCGAATCGTTGCCCGCGGCGGCGGGTACACCGTCGACAAGGCCGATCCCTTCGCCTTCTGCACCGAGGTTCCTCCAGCGACGGGGTCGGTGGTCGCGAGCCTCGACTTCAAGTGGAGCGACGCCGACTGGATGAAAACCCGCGGGGCCCGTGCCGCCCTCACGGCCCCGATGTCCGTTTACGAAGTCCACCTGGGATCGTGGAAGCGCGGCGCGGACGGAGAGGTGCTTACCTACCGAGAGATCGCCCCGCTGCTGGCCGACCACATCGAGCGTCTCTCTTTCACGCACGTGGAGTTCCTCCCCGTGATGGAACACCCGTTTTACGGATCCTGGGGGTACCAGTGCACCGGGTTTTTCGCGCCGAGCTCTCGCCAGGGCACTCCGCAAGACTTCATGTTCTTGATCGACACGCTCCACCGGCGGGGGATCGGGGTGATCCTCGATTGGGTCCCGTCGCACTTCCCCTCGGACGAGCACGGCCTCGTGTACTTCGACGGAACCCATCTCTACGAGCACGCCGACGAGCGTCAAGGCGTTCATCCCGACTGGGGAAGCCTCATCTTCAACTACGGTCGCAACGAGGTCCGCTCGTTCCTCCTGTCCTCCGCGTTCTTCTGGCTCGACCACTACCACGCCGACGGCCTGCGCGTGGATGCGGTGGCCTCGATGCTCTACCTCGATTATTCGCGGAAGGAAGGGGAGTGGATCCCGAACCGTTTCGGCGGACGGGAGAACCTCGAGGCGATCTCCTTCTTGAAACAGATGAACGAGTCGATCTACGCCGAGTTCCCCGATGTTCAAACGACCGCCGAGGAGTCCACTTCGTGGCCCATGGTCTCGCGCCCGACCTACCTTGGCGGGCTCGGTTTCGGCCTCAAGTGGGACATGGGCTGGATGCACGACTCCCTGGACTACATTAAGGAGGACCCGGTCAATCGCCGGTGGCATCATCGGAAGCTCACGTTCCGGATGCTCTACGCTTGGCATGAGAGCTTTACGCTCCCTCTGTCTCACGACGAGGTCGTGCATCTCAAGGGCTCCCTCCTCGCGAAGATGCCGGGCGACGCCTGGCAGCAGTTTGCGAACCTGAGGCTCCTTCTGGCCTACCAGTTCGCGCAAGCGGGCAAGAAGCTCCTCTTTATGGGCGGAGAGTTCGGCCAGGGCCGGGAGTGGAACCACGATCGCTCGCTCGACTGGCACCAACTCGAGCTCCCGCAGCACGCCGGCGTGCTCCGCTTCGTCGAAGACCTCGGGCGCCTTTACCGGGACGCGAAAGCGCTCCACGAGCGGGACTGCGATCCTGAGGGGTTCGAGTGGGTGGACGCCGACGATTCCGAGCAGAGTGTCATCTCCTTCCTGAGGCGCGGGAAATCGCCCGATACGTGGATGCTCGTCGTCTTGAACTTCACCCCGGTCCCGCGCGCGAACTACCGCGTCGGCGTTCCCGAGGACGGGTTCTGGAGCGAGGTGTTGAACAGCGATTCGGTCGAATACGGTGGGAGCGGGCAGGGGAATCTCGGCACGGTCGAAGCCGCGCCGGTCCCCGCGCACGGTCGGCCCTACTCCCTGATCCTCACCCTCCCGCCGCTCGCGGCGCTCTTCCTCGAGTGGCATCGCGCGGGCGATCGGTGACGAGACTCGGAGCGACCCCGCTCCCCGACGGGCGCTGCCGGTTTCTCGTCTGGGCGCCGCGCGCCGAGCGCGTGGAACTCGTCCTGCAAATGCCCGCGCGCCGCGTCGCGATGGAGCGCGACGCGCGGGGACACTTCGAGGCGGTCGCGGATACGGTCCCGCAGGGAACCGCCTACGGCTTTCGTCTCGACGGCGGGCCGCTCCGTCCCGACCCGGCCTCGCGCCTCCAACGCGACACGGTCCACGGGCCCTCGGTCGTGTTCGATCCCTCGGCGCATGAGGCGGATCGGGGCGATTGGAGGGGGATCCCTCTGGAGACGGCGGTCTTCTACGAGCTGCACGTCGGGACGTTCACTCCCGAAGGCACGCTCGATGCGGCGATCGCGCGCCTTCCTTACCTTCGCGAGCTCGGCATCACGGCGGTCGAGCCGATGCCTGTCGCGCAGTTTCCTGGCGGACGCAACTGGGGGTACGACGGCGTTCTTCCCTTCGCCGTTCAGAACACCTACGGAGGGCCGGCGGCCTTGAAGCGGTTCGTCGCCGCGTGCCACCGGCTCGGTCTCGCCGTCGTCCTCGACGTCGTCTACAACCACCTGGGTCCGGAGGGGAACTACCTCGCGGAGTTCGGTCCTTACTTTTCGGCGCATCACAAGACGCCGTGGGGCGAAGCGATCAACTTCGACGGAGCCGGCAGCGATGAGGTCCGCCGCTTCTTCATCGAGAGCGCGTTGTTTTGGATCGAGACCTTCGGAGTCGACGGCCTGAGGCTCGACGCGATCCACGGCATCGTGGATACCTCCGCGCGTCCCTTCCTCCAAGAGCTCGCCGAGACGGTGCGCGAACGTGCCGGCCGGCTGGGGCGGGAGGTGTGGCTCATCGCCGAGAGCGATCTCAACGACCCCAGGGTCGTGCGGTCGACCGGGGCGGGCGGCCTCGGGCTCGACGGGCAGTGGTGCGACGATTTCCACCACGCGCTCCACGCCCTCGTCACCGGGGAATCGCGCGGGTACTACCGCGACTTCGGCGGGATCGAGCCGTTGCAGAAGGCCTATCGCGAAGGCTTCGTTCTGGACGGCGCGCACTCCGGCTACCGCGGGAGGCGTCACGGCGCTCCCGCGCGCGACGTCGATCCGCGCCGCTTCGTCGTCTTCGCGCAGAACCACGATCAGGTGGGGAACCGCAAGGACGGGGACCGGCTCTCGACGCACGTCTCCTTCGACATCCTGAAGGTCGTCGCGGCCGCGACGATCCTCTCTCCGTATCTGCCGCTCCTTTTCATGGGGGAGGAATACGGCGAGAGCGCTCCGTTTCCTTACTTCGTGAGCCACGGCGATCGCGCTCTGGTCGAGGCGGTGAGGAAGGGGCGCGCCGAGGAATTCGCCGCCTTCGGCTCGGAGGGGTCGTTCCCCGACCCCCAGGACCAGGCGACCTTCGACAGCGCGCGGATCCCTCCGCAGGCGGCAGCCTCAGGGCGCGCGCGGAATCTGTTCGAGTGGCACAAGGCCCTGCTCGCGCTCCGCCGGGAGGAGCCTGCGCTCGGCCCCGGCCCTCGCCTCGGCTTCGACGCCGAAATCGTCTCCGGCGCGGAAGCGATCGCGCTCCGCCGCGAGCGGAACGCCGAGCGCTCCGTCGTCGTTTTGAATTTCGGACCGGCCGCGGTCTCCGTGCCGCTCGGCAAGGGGACCTGGCGGCTCGTCCTCGACTCCGCCCACCCCAGGTGGGGCGGCGAGGGCGGCCTAGGCGTCGCCGGCACCCATGCGGAGGTCGGACCTCGCGCCTGCGCCGTCTTTCTTTCCACCCAGAACCGGGAGGGTTCGTGAGCGCCCCACACTATTTGTGTATCCACGGCCATTTCTACCAGCCCCCGCGCGAGAACCCCTGGCTCGAGGCGATCGAGATGCAGGACTCCGCGCACCCCTACCACGACTGGAACGAGCGGATCGCGGCGGAGTGCTATGCGCCGAACGCGGCCGCGCGGGTCCTCGACGAGGCGGACCGCATCGTGGACCTGGCGAACAACTACGAGCGGATCAGTTTCAACTTCGGTCCGACCCTCCTGTCCTGGATGGCCGAGCACGATCCCGAGGCGTACGACTCCGTGCTCGAAGGCGATCGGCGAGGCGCCGAGCGCTTCGGCGGACACGGACCGGCGATCGCGCAGGTCTACAACCACATGATCCTTCCCCTGGCGAACGCGCGGGACCGGAAAACTCAGGTCCGCTGGGGCCTGCGCGATTTCGAGAGCCGCTTCGGGAGGAAGCCGGAGGGAATGTGGCTCGCCGAGACCGCGGCGGACACCGAGTGCCTCGAGTTGCTCGCGGAGGAGGGGATCCGTTTCACGATTCTCGCGCCGAGCCAGGCCCGGCGCGTCCGGCGCATCGGGGGGCGGGCGTGGAAGGACGTTTCGGGGGGACGCGTCGATCCCTCGATGGCCTACGAGGCCAAGCTCCCGTCCGGCCGGAAGCTCGCCCTGTTCTTCTACGACGGCCCGATCTCACAGGGGATCGCCTTCGAAGGGATCCTCGAAAACGGGGAGCGCTTCGCGGCGCGTCTCAAGGAAGCGTTCGCGGACGGGCGCGACCATCCGCAGCTCGTCCATGTCGCGACCGACGGTGAGACCTACGGTCATCACCACCGGCAAGGGGAAAAGGCGCTCGCCTACGCCGTCCGTGTCTTGGACTCCGACCCCGCCGTCCGTCTCACGGTCTACGGCGAGTTTCTGGATCTGCATCCTCCGACCCACGAAGCCGAGATCCACGACCGCAGCTCCTGGAGCTGCGTCCACGGCGTGGACCGTTGGTGGAAGGACTGCGGATGCAACTCGGGGGGGCACCCCGGCTGGAACCAGAAATGGCGCACGCCGCTCCGGAACGCGCTCGACTGGTTGCGCGATTCGCTCGCACCGGTGTGGGAGGAGCGGGCGGGGATTCTGCTCCGGGATCCTTGGGACGCGCGCGACGCCTACATCGACGTGCTCCTCGACCGCTCCTCGCCCTCCCTCGACGCTTGGTTCGAGCGCCACGCGAAGCGCGCGCTGTCGCCCCCGGAGCGGGTCGAGGCCCTCCGCCTCCTCGAGATCCAGCGTTACGCGATGCTCATGCATACGAGTTGCGGCTGGTTCTTCGACGAGTTGTCGGGGATCGAGACGGTTCAGGTGATCCAGTACGCGGGCCGGGCCATCCAGCTCGCGGTCGACTCCCTCGGCTGGAACGCGGAGGCCGAGTTCGTCGAGCGGCTCCGCGAGGCCAAGAGCAACATCCCCGAGCATGCCGACGGCGCCGTCGTCTGGGCGAAGATGGTGAAGCCCGCGATCGTTGACCTAGCGAAGGTCGCGGCGCACTTCGCCGTCCATTCGCTCTTCGAAACCTACGGGACGCGATCGACGATTTACTGCTACGACGTCGTGCGCGAAGATCAAAAGCGCACGCGCTCGGGACGGCAGAAGCTCCTCGTCGGCCGCGCGCGATTCATTTCGCGCATCACCGGCGAGGCGGAGACGCTCAGCTACGGAGTGCTCCACCTCGGCGACCACAACGTTCAGGCGGGCGTCCGCGCCTACGGCGGCTCGCAGCGGTACGACGCACTGGCCACCGACGCGCGCGCGGCCCTCGAGCAGGGGGAACTCGCCCAGTGCATCCGCCTGCTCGACCGCGAGTTCGGCGGGACGACCTATTCGATCCGCTCGCTGTTCCGCGACGAGCAGCGGCGCACGATGAAGATCGTCCTTCGGCAGACGCTCACGGAGGCCGAAGGACGCATGCGCCGTATCTACGAGACCAACGAGCCGCTGATGCGGTTCCTCGCCGGGATCGGAACACCGGTTCCTTCGGTTTTGAGGACGGCCGCGGAGCTGGTGCTGAACGCGGATCTCCGGCGGGCGGCGACGGCCGAGGCCCCCGACCCCTCGTCCATCAGGGAGCTTTTGGAAAAGGCAGCGTCCGAGGGGATCAACCTCGAGGACGCCGCGGTTGGGCTCGCCCTGTCGGAGGCGATCGAACGCGGCCTCCGCGCGCTCGTAACCGCGCCGGGAGAAGCCGCCAGTCTCCGTAACCTCGCGGCGCTCGTCGAGACGGCCGCGCTCGTTCCGGACCCTTCCGATTTCTCGGGGGCGCAGGACGTGTGGTGGCGCCTCCGGAAGACGCTCGCGGCGCCGAACGGACTCGCCGGCGAGGAACGCGAGGAATGGCTCCACGCCTTTCGAGAGGTCGGAAGCGCGCTCGGGATGAAGGTGGACGAACGATGAAGGGCGTGAGGACGCTCCCATCGACCTACCGGTTTCAGCTCCGGCCAGGGTTCGGATTCGCCGAGGCCGCGGGATGGACGGGTTACCTGAAGCAACTCGGCGTGGGCACGATCTACCTCTCGCCGATCCTCGCCGCGCGGACGGGGAGCCCCCACGGCTACGACGTCACCGACGCGTCGCGCATCCGGGAGGAACTGGGAGGTGAACGCGGTTTTGCGGCGCTTTCCGAATCCTCGAAGCGGGCCGGGTTAAAGCTCCTACTCGATGTGGTCCCGAACCACATGGCCGCGAGTGGAGAGAACCCGTGGTGGCGCGATGTCTTGGAGAACGGAAGATTCTCGCCCTACGCCGACTGGTTCGACATCGACTGGGAAGGCGAGGGCCGGGGCGCGAGAAAGCGGCTCCTCCTTCCGATCCTGGGGGACGATCTCCGTTCCGTGCTCGAGCGCGGCGAACTCGGCCTCGCCTTAGACGATGACGGCATCCACCTCCGCTACTACGAGGCGCGGCTACCCCTCGCGGTCGGCTCCTACGGCATCGTCCTCGCGGAGGCCCTGTCCTATCTCCCGAAGCGCGAGCGGACCAGCCGGGCGGCGATCGATTTGTCCCGGCTGATCGCGCGCATCGAGCGCCTGGGCGATCGTTCGGAGCGTGAGCGGAAGATCGCGCGCGACCCGAAGGCGGCGGACCGGATCGCGTCCGAAAAGCGCGCGATCCGGAAGAACCTCCTCGCCGCGCGGGCCGCGCATCCCGAGATCCGCTCGGCGCTGCAACGTATCGCGCGCAAGGCTTCGGGGGAAAAAGGGGGAGCGCTCCGCGAGCGCCTGTTCGAGCGCCTGCTCGCGCGGCAGCACTACCGCCTCGTTTTTTGGAAACGCGCGGCGGCCGAGATCAACTACCGGCGCTTCTTCAACGTGGCCGATCTCGTCGCGCTCCGGATCGAGCGGCCGGCGGTGTTTGCGGCCCGTCATGCGATGCTCACCCGCCTTCTCCGGGAGGGGGCCATCGACGGGCTACGCGTCGATCACGTGGATGGACTCGTCGATCCGGAGGAGTATCTCGTGCGCCTTCGCCGTCGCGCCGGCGCGCGACGGCCGATCGTAGTCGAGAAGATCTTGGCGGAAGGGGAACGGCTCCCGCCGGCCTGGCCGGTGGACGGGACGACGGGATACGAGTTCGCGGCCGCCGTGGCCGGGGCCCTCGTGGACCCCGTCGGCTTCCGCGCGCTCCGCGGCACATGGAAGCGTGTCACGGGGGACGCCGCCGGGTTCGCAGAGATGACGTTCCGCAAGAAGCGCCAGGTCGCGGCCATGCACTTCGCGGGAGAAACGCGAGCGCTCGCGCTGCGGCTTCGCGACTTCGCCGCCGCGCAGGGCGACGATCCGCCTCCCCTCGAGGAACTCGAAGGGGCGGTCCGCACGATCCTCGCCGCCTTTCCCGTGTACAGGACCTACGCGCGCGGAGCGCCGATCGCGGCATCGAACCGCAGCATCGTGGGGCGCGCGATCCGCGACGGACGGAAAGCCGATCCGGCGGTGTCCCGGCCCGCGTTGCGACTCGTCCAGAAGGCCCTGCTCTTCGAGGGGGTTTCGCGGAAGAACCACGCGGCGCGTCGCGAGGCGGAGAGGTTCGTGCAGGGATTCCAGTCCCTCTCGGCGCCGGTCTTCGCGAAGGGGGTCGAGGATTCGACCTTCTACGCCTACGCTCCGCTGGCGGCGCTGAACGAGGTCGGCGGCGGGGCGTCGGTGCCGCGAGACGGCGTGGCCGCGTTCCACGCGGCGATGCGCCGCCGCCTCAAAGAGATGCCGCTGTCGCTCAACGCGACCGCAACGCACGACACGAAAAGGGGCGAAGACGTGCGCGCACGCCTCTACGTCCTTTCGGAGCTCGCGAGGGCGTGGGATTCCCTTCTCCCCAGGTGGATGCGGCTCAACAAGGTCCACCGGACGAAAGTGGAAAACGTCGAGGTCCCGACGCCCGCGGAGGAGGCGCTGTACTACCAAACGCTGCTCGGCGCGTGGCCGAGCTCCGGGGGCGCCACCCCGGTCTTCCGGAAACGCATCCGCGACTACGTCTTGAAGGCGGCGAGGGAGGCGAAGGAGGGAACGAGTTGGCTGACGCCGAACGCCGAGCACGAGGAGGCCCTCGCGCGCTTCGTCGACCGCACGCTCCGCACTGCGGGGGCCAACCCGTTTCTGCGCGACCTCGAGAGCTTTCAGACGGGGCTTTCGCGTTGCGGCGCGTGGAACGGTCTCGCTCAGACGCTCCTCAAGATCGCGGCCCCCGGCGTGCCGGACGTTTACCAGGGATCCGAGCTTTGGGACCTCCGGCTCGTGGATCCCGACAACCGGAGGCCGGTGGACTTTGAACGGAGGAGGTCGATGCTCGAAGAATTGGCGACCCGTGCTCGGCGCGACCGCACTTCGGTCGTGTCGGACCTCGTCCGGCACTGGGAGGACGGGCGGATCAAGCTCTTTCTCCTCGCGGAGGGACTCACGTTCCGCCGCCGCAATGAGCCGCTCTTCTCACGGGGGGAGTATCTCGCGATGCGCGCGAGTTCATCCCATGCGCGCCACGTCCTCGCGTTTGCGCGAAGGCTTGGAACGGACTGGGCCCTCGCCGTCGTCCCGCGTCTCGTCGCGCCGTTTTGCGTCAACGGGCGTCCACCCGTGGGCGGCGTGGTCTGGGGCGAGGCCTCCCTTGTCCTTCCTCCCGGAGCGCCGGAAACCTATGCGAACGTACTGACCGGAGAGCGCCTGCGCGCGGAAAAATCGGGGCGAAGCCGGATTCTCCCGCTTCGCGACGTCTTCGAGACCTTCCCGGTCGCGCTTCTCGCGGCGGAAACGAGCATGTCGTGAACCACCCGCTGGCCGCATCCTGTCTCGTCGCCTTCTTGATTTCGTCGGCCTGCGCGGCCGGATCGGACACGGCCCCGGTCCCGGTCGAAGGGCCCCCGGGGGCACCGTCGTTTTCTCCGGAGCTCAAGGCGCAGTTGAAGCAGGCCGTGGCGGCGAAGGGACCGGCGTACAAGCCTCGCACCCACCATCTCCAACCGGACGGAAGCCCGACGTACACGAATCGACTCATCCTGGAGTCGAGCCCGTACCTCAACCAGCACGCTCACAACCCGGTCAACTGGTACCCGTGGGGTGACGAGGCGTTCGAGACCGCGAAGCGTCTGGGCCGTCCGGTTCTGCTGAGCATCGGCTACTCGACGTGCCACTGGTGTCACGTCATGGAGGCCGAGTCGTTCGAAGATGAAGAGATCGCCCGTTACCTCAACGAGCACTACATCGTGATCAAAGTCGATCGGGAAGAACGGCCGGACATCGACGCGGTCTACATGAGCGCGGTGCAGGCGCTCACGGGGCGTGGCGGATGGCCGATGACGGTGTGGCTGACGCCCGACCGCAAGCCGTTCTACGGGGGAACGTACTTCCCTGCGCGTGACGGCGATCGGGGCGCGCGCACCGGGTTCGCAACGATCATCCGCGTCCTCGCCGACAAGTACGCTGCCGATCCCGACAAGATCGCATCGGAAGGAGAGCGGCTCGCGACGAGCATCCGGGGGCGGCTGACCGGATCGGCGTCCGGTGACATCCCGAACGCGGCAACGCTGTCCGTGGCATTCAACGCCTCGAAGCAGCGCTTCGACGCGACAAACGGCGGCACCGCGGGAGCTCCCAAGTTCCCGAGCAGCCTGCCCATCCGCCTCCTCCTGCGTCAGTACAAACGTACCGGAGAAGCCGAAGCGCTCCGGATGGCCGCGCTCACCCTCGAGAAGATGGCCGCAGGCGGGATTCACGACCAGATCGGCGGGGGATTTCACCGCTACGCGACCGACCCCGTCTGGCTCGTGCCGCACTTCGAGAAGATGCTCTACGACAACGCGTTGCTTACGATTGTGTATCTCGAGGGGTATCAGGCGACCGGCCGGCAGGAATTCGCTGACGTGGCCCGCGACATCCTGGGCTACGTCGCGCGGGAGATGACCGCACCCGAGGGCGGCTTCTATTCGGCGACGGACGCCGACAGTTTGACGTCCGAAGGGGAAATCGAGGAGGGCTGGTTCTTCACGTGGACGCCGGCCGAGCTCGCGGCCGCACTGGGTCCGAAACGGGCACCCGCCGTTGCCGCCTGGTACGGCGTCACCACGGAAGGGAACTTCGATCGGAGGAACATTCTTCACCTCGAACGCTCCGCCGAAGACATCGCAAGGCGGCTCGGGATCGCGCCTGACCAGCTCCGGCGTATCGTCTCCGGTGCAACTCCAACGCTTCTTGCCGTACGGGACAAGCGGCCGCATCCCTTGCGGGACGACAAGATCCTGACGTCGTGGAACGGCCTGATGATCTCCGCGTTCGCCAGGGGTGGGATGGTCTTGGACGATGCGGACGATATTCACCGGGCCTCGCGCGCGGCCGATTTTGTGCTGGCGAAACTCCGGGTCGACGGCCGCCTCCTACGCAGCTACAAGGACGGCCGGGGACGTCTCGACGGATACCTCGACGATTACGCCTTCATGATCCAGGCCCTGCTCGATCTCTACGAAGCGACGGGAAACGTGCAGCGCCTCGGTGACGCCATCGGCCTGCAAAAGGTACTCGACGAGGGATTCGCGGACGCCGAGGGCGGCGGCTACTTCGCCACGAGCGGCCGCCACGAGACACTTCTGGCGAGAGAAAAGCCGGACTACGACGGCGCCGAGCCCTCGGGGAACTCCGTCGCGTTGATGAACCTCCTTCGGCTCGGCGAGATGACGACCGACGACGGCTATCGCGTCAAGGCCGATCGGCTCTTACGGGCATTCGGCGGAACGCTGAAGAGGCAGCCGTTGTCCCTGTCCGAGATGCTGATCGCCCTCGACTTCCGCGTTGGAGTTCCCAAAGAGATTCTGATCGTGACTCCGTCGTCGCGCGCGGAGGCGGAACCGTTCCTCGCGCGCCTGCGCAAGGCGTTCGTCCCTAACCGGATTCTGGCGGTCGCGGTTCAGGGAGCGGATCTTGACGCCCAAGTGAAACGCATGCCCCTTCTCGAGGGCAAGGTCGCGGCGAAGGGGAAGGCGACCGCCTACGTATGCGAGCGCGGTGTCTGCCGGCTCCCGACGACCGACCCGGAGACGTTCGCGAAGGAACTCGCTTCGGTTGCCCCGCGTCCCGACTGACGCGATCAGGCGGCGCGCTTGGCGATCGCCTCGAGGAGCCGGGCGTCGACATGGACGTCGAGCTGGGGGTACGCGATCGTGATGTGGTTGTCGCGAAACGCCGCCCAGATCGCCTCCTGAAGTCCGCTCTTCAGGCTTCTCATCCGCCACGGGTCGTCGATCCACACCGAGACTTCCCACACGACGGAGGAATTCCCGAATTCGACGAGGATCACGCGAGGCTCCAAGCTCGCGATGCGCGCCTGGAATGTCGCGGCCGTGGTCTCCAAGGTCTTGCGAACGAGAACCATGTCGGATTCGTAGGCCACGCCGACCTGCATCCTCAGCCGATAGTGAGAATCGCGAAGCGTGTAGCTCTTGACGGTCGATTGCACGATCGTGGAGTTGGGCACGATGATGACCTCGTCGTCGAGCGTCCGCGCGTACGTGGCCCGAATGCCCATCTCGCGTACTTTGACGACGCGGCCTTCCACTTCGAGGATGTCGCCCGGCTTGATCGATTGCTCGAGGAGCAAAATGACCCCGGAGACGAAATTCTGCGCGATGTTTTGCATCGCGAAACTGAGGCCGAGCGCGAAGACCGCGCCGGCGGCGAACAGCGTCGAAATGTCGACGCCGAGGGTCTTCATCGCGAGGCCGAGGCCGACGACGATGACCGCGTAGTGCGTGAGCCGGTTCGTGGCGGCGAGCGTTCCCTCGTTCGTCACGCCGCGAGTGCGCAGGCCCCGCACGAGGCCCCGCCGAATGACGACCGACAGCACCCACGCGGCCGCGAGGACAACGGCCGCGGTGACGGCCCGTTCGACCGTGATGGGTGTGCCGCCGAGTTCGAACAAAACGTGGTCGAGGACGGGGCTGAGCGGACCGGGCGTGGACTGCGGCATGGGACATCCTCCAGGCACGGCCGTTGGGGCCGCGACATCGTCGTGATCTTGACAGATCCCTGGACAACCTGGGACCGGATTGTTGCATGATGGGGCCTGAAAGGCTTCGCCCCAATGGAGATCATCGCCGTACTGTTGCTCGTGGTGTCCGTCGCGATCCTCTTCGCGACGGAAGCGGTGCGCGTCGATGTGGTGGCCATCATCGTGCTCGTCGCGCTCGGACTCTCGGGCATCGTCACGCCCGAGGAGGCGCTGTCCGGATTCTCGAATCCCGCGACGGCGACGGTGGCGGCGATGTTCGTGATCTCGGGCGCATTCCGGCACACGGGGCTCGTTGAGGGGATTACGGCGGTGCTCGGAGGCGCGCTGGGTCGCACGCCGTGGCTCTTGTACCTCGCGATCATCGTCCTCGTGGCGGCGGTGTCCGCCTTCGTGAACAACACGGCCGCGGTCGCCGTGTTCATCCCCATCGTCCTCGGCCTCGAACGGTCCCGGGGCGTGGACCCGCACCGCCTGCTGATGCCGCTCTCGTTCGCCTCTCAAACGGGCGGGTTGTGCACGCTGATCGGAACGTCGACCAACATCCTCGTTGCGGACATCGCGATGAGGGCGGGATTGCGGCCTTTCGGCATGTTCGAGTTCACGCGCCTCGGCATCGTCTTCACGATCGTGGCGATCGCCTATCTCACGCTGGTGGGACCGTTCCTCCTGCGCCGCCGGGGCGAGGCGGGTCGCGCCTCAGCCGGCGCCGGATCTTCGACGGGAACGTATCTAGCCGAGCTGGTGGTCGAACCGGGATCGAACGTGGTGGGGCGGGAACTCGGAGACCTCACCTCGCGGCTGCGCTTCGACGTGACGGTGCTCGAGATCATCCGTGAGGGCGGCGAACGTCATCTTCCGCGCGCAGGCGAGTTGCTGCGGGAAGGAGACACGCTACTCATCATCGGATCGAAGGACGACGTGCTGTTGGCGGGACGATCGCACGGGCTGGGGTTCCGTCGCGACATGCGTCTCCACGATGCGGCCCGGAGTGGTGGTGGCCTGGGCTTCGTCGAATGCATCGTCCCGCCGGCGTCGCCCTTGGTCGGCCGGACACTCGAGGAATTGCGGTTTCGCCAGGCTCGCGACTGCCAGGCGTTGGCGATCCGGCACCACGACCGCCTCGAGGTTCTGAGGGTCGGCAAGCTCCGACTTGCCGTCGGTGACGTGCTGTTGCTCCAAGGGCCCCGACCGGCGCTCGACCGACTCGAAAAAAGCGACGAGCTCATCCTCCTCGAAGAGGTGCGCAGCTGGAAGATCGCCTGGCCGCGGGCCTTGGCGACACTGGCGATCGTGGCTGGAATCGTGGTCGGCGCGTCGACCGGAGTCGCGCCGATCCTCATCCTCGCGATCGCGGGTTGCGCGGCGCTGGTCCTGGGACGCGTGGTGACCATGGAACAGGCGTACGCCGCGATCGACTGGAAGGTCATCTTCCTGCTCGCGGGCGTGATCCCGCTCGGTACGGCGCTCGAGAAAACCGGTGCGGCGAGCCTCCTGGCGGAGGGCATCGTCGGTACGTTGGGCGCGTGGGGGCCGACGGCGATCCTCGCGGGTTTCTATGTGGTGACGACCGTTCTGACACAAATCATGTCGAACAACGCGTCGGCCGCGCTTCTCGCTCCGCTCGCCATTGCGAGCGCGGTCCAAATGGGCGCCGACCCGCGCCCTCTTCTCGTCGCCGTGATATTCGGCGCGTCGGCGTCGTTCCTCACGCCGATCGGGTATCAGACCAACGCGATGGTGCTGGGGCCGGGTGGTTACAAGTTCTCGGATTTTGCGCGCGTCGGATCCCTTCTCAACGTGATTCTGCTCGTGATCGCCGTCGTCCTCATCCCTCGGTTCTTTCCGTTCTAGGTCCTCAGCCCACGCTTGATCGCCCACCCTCGAGGCGATAGCATACAGATGCCTACCACTTTTGAGGAGAATCAACGATGCGTACACCTTCGATCATCGCCGCCTGCACCCTCTCGATCGTCGTCGTGCTGGCCGGCTGTGCAAAGAAACCTGCCGTTTCGACGCCGCCTCCGCCGCCTCCGCCTCCGGTCGAAGCCCCCGCGCCTCCGCCGCCTCCCGCACCGGAGCCTCCTCCTGCCCCGGCGCCCAATCCGCTCGATGGAGACCTGGACTCCGTCAATCGCTACGTCCAAGAGCAAGGACTCATCGGGGACGTCTTCTACGACTACGATCGCGACGAGATCAGGGACGACGCGCGGTCGCGGCTGCAGCGGAATGCGGAGTTCATGAAGGCGAACGTGCAGTTCGAGTTCACGGTCGAAGGTCACTGCGACGAGCGCGGTTCGATCGGATACAACCTTGCCCTGGGCGATCGCAGGGCGACGTCGGCGAAGAACTACGTGTCGACCCTCGGTGTCGCGGACGGAAGAATGCAGACCGTGACGTACGGCAAAGAACGCCCGGTCTGCAGCGAATCGAACGAATCCTGTTGGAGCCGGAACCGGCGGGCTCACTTCGTGATCACCGGCCGGAAGTAACCCCTCGCCATTTCCTCGGGGTTGTCGCGTTCCTACTAGCGGCCGCGGTTGCCGCCGAGCATCCAGCGATCGACCGGCTCGACGAGTTGATGGCCCTGATCCGAAGCGGGGACGAAGCCCGCCTGCGGACCTACGTCGACGCGTCGTTTTCCAAGTCCATGCGGAAAGCCGGTCCCGGCGATCCGGGGATCCGTCCTTTCTTGATGGACCTCGCGCACCGCCACCGCGGATTCGACGTGCTCCGCACGATCGCTCCCGCACCGGATAGCGTGGTCGCCGTCATCCGGTCGGTCGCGCAGCCCACGCGCATCTTCCGATTCAATCTGACGGTCGACAAGGCGCCGCCGCACCTCGTCCTTGGGTTGTTCATCCTCCCCGCTCAGGCCGAGGATCTTCCGAAGGAAACCGTGACTCTGACTCCCGCGGAGGCGATCGAGACCTACGGGAAGGAGGTCGACCGACTCGCGGGCAGCGGCGAATTCTCGGGGGTGGTCCTGCTCGCGCGCGGAAACGAGGTGGTCTTGCAAAAGACGGCGGGGGAAGCCGACCGCGCGAATCACATACCGAACACGAACGACACCGTGTTCGGCTTGGCGTCGATGAACAAGATGTTCACGGCCGTGGCGGTAGCAAAACTCGTCGAGCAACTGCTGACGCACACCTCGGGGTTGGAGGATTACCTCGACCAGATCGAGACCGACCCCAAGCTCCGATCGGCGCGCTCGTTGTCCGCCTATCGCGAGCTGGTGCGCGCGTCCAAGATCGAAGGCAAACCCGAAGACGGCATGCGCTACAGCAACACCGGTTACGTGGTGCTCGGAGCACTCATCGAGGCGGTTTCGGGGCGCGACTACTTCGAGTTCGTCCGCTCCGAAGGGACTCGCGGAACCTCCGCCGGGGGCGGCATGTCCACGGCAGGAGACCTTTTCCGTTTCGCGCGGGCGCTGACGATGGGCAAGCTCGCCCCCCGCGGAGGAAGTTATTCAGTGACGAGAGCGACTTCGCCGTAGAATCTCCCGGTTCGTAAGGCGGAGGAGAGATGTCGCTGAGTCCCGGGCAAACGCTGCTGCACTATCGCCTCGCCGGGAAGATCGGCGAAGGCGGGATGGGCGAAGTCTGGCGGGCCGCCGATACGACGCTCGGGCGGGACGTGGCCATCAAGCTGCTTCCTCCCGCATTCCTGGCCGATCCCGAGCGGATGGCCCGGTTCGAACGCGAGGCCAAGGTGCTGGCCTCTCTCAACCATCCCGGCATCGCCGCCATCTACGGTTTTCACGAAGCGAACGGCGTGCGCTTCCTCGCCATGGAGATGGTCGAGGGGGAAGACCTGTCGCAGCGCCTCTCGCGGGGCGCGATACCGGTGGACGAGGCGTTGCCCCTGGCGCGACGGATCGCTGAAGCACTCGAGTACGCGCACGATCAAGGGATCGTCCATCGCGACCTGAAGCCGGCCAACGTCAAGGTCACGCCCGACGGCGGCGTCAAGGTGCTCGACTTCGGACTGGCCAAGGCCATCGCCGGCGAGACGGCGTCGCGCGACGGCCGCTCGACGCCGACCGTGCTGCCGACGGTGACCTCCGCCGGGACGGTGGCGGGGATCATTCTCGGCACGGCGGCCTACATGAGCCCCGAGCAGGCCCGCGGGAAGCCCGTGGACAAGCGGACCGACATCTGGGCGTTCGGCTGCGTCCTGTACGAGTGCCTCACCGGGAAGCAACTCTTCGAGGGTGAGACGGTCTCGGACCTCATCGCCAAGATCTTGCAGACCGAACCGGACTGGAGCGGACTACCCACCGCGACCCCGCCGCGCATTCGCGCGCTCCTCGCGCGCTGTCTGCAAAAGGATGCGAAAGAACGGCTGCGCGACATCGGCGAAGCGCGGATCGCGCTGGCGTCCCCCGGGGACGCGACGCCGGCCGCGGCTACAGCCACGCGCCGGGGAGGGCTCCCGTGGTGGGCGGCGGTGGCCGGGGCCTTGGCGTTGACGGTGATCGCCGTGCTCGCGACGCAGGAATTCGGCCCGACCACCGCGACTCAACCGCTACGCAAGTTCGATTTGGTCGCAAACGACCTGGACTTCGATTGGAGCCACGCGCCGGTGCTCTCGCCCGACGGTGGGCGAATCGCCTATCTCTCGAAGAACCGAATCTGGGTGCGCGATCTGACGGAGCTTGCACCCCGCGCGCTCGCGGACGTCTCGTCGTCCACGCCGATCGGCTGGTCTCCCGACTCGCGCTCGCTCGTGTTCGCCGATGCGAGAAAGCTCTTTAAGGTTCCGATCGACGGAGGAAGGCCGACCGCGATCTGCGAGATCCCCGGCACGGGGAGCATCATCGGCGCCTCGTGGTCCCGCTCCGGCGTGATCGCCCTAGCCGTCTGGCGCGGGGGGCTGTACAAAGTGGCCGCGAGTGGGGGAACCGCCGAGTTGTTGATCGATATCGACCCGGCCACCACGGTCGATTTTCACGGTCCGTCGTGGCTTGCGAACGGAGATCTTCTCTACATCACGCACTGGAACTCGGAAAAGGACGCCTCGGGCAGCCGCCGCGTCTTCATCACCGTCTTCGACGGCAAGCAACAGATCCCGGTGGCCGGCGGCCTCGGCAACGATGAGACGTCGGCCATCGTGGCGCCCACCGGCGAGCTCCTGTTTCTCCGGCAGAGCACAAACCCCGGACTCTGGTCCGCGCCGTACGACATGACGCATCGTCGCGTCCTCGGCGCGCCCGTGTTGTTGGCGCCCGATGCCGCATCGGTGAGCGTTTCGGACGACGGCTCCCTGCTCTACGTCGAAGGATCGACGGGCGAGGAGCGGCGGGAGCTGATCTGGGTCGATCGATCGGGCAAGGTGATCGAGGCCGTAGGGTCCGGCCACGCCGGACTCACGGGCGTGACCCTGTCCCCGGACGGCCGCCGCGTGGCGTTCACCGCCCAGGACGGGGGCAGCTCGGACGTCTGGGTTCGCGACCTGGCTCGGGGGACCGAGACCCGGCTCACGTTCAGCGGCGATTTCGAGGGGAGGCCCGAGTGGATCGCGTCGTCGTCGCGCCTCGCGTTCACCCGGGTAAGCAATCTCCAGGGCCGGATCTTCGCGGTGGATGCCGACGGTTCGGGAGGGGAGCGGGAGTTCGCGTCCGCGGCTGGCATGGGGGCGGCGGCGAGCAGCTTCAGCGTCGCGTCCGACGGGAAGTGGGCGGTTCGAATCGTGGACGAGCGCGGAGAAGGACGCCTGAGGGTCGGTCCTGTGCTCCCCAATGGAAGCCTTGGCGACCTGCGACCCCTCCTCGAGTTGAAGCCCGAGCCCGACATCCGGGACGCGAGGATCGCTCCGGACGGAAAGCTGCTCGCGTACGTGTTGACCGATCCGCGGCGGGCCGCCGAGCTGTACCTCACCCGTTTCCCCGAGGGCGTGGGGCGGTGGCAGGTCCGCGCCGACGGAGCGCTCACGCCGCGTTGGGCGAAGGGCAGCGGGGAGCTGTTCTTCGTCGAGGGAAGCGGTCCGTCACGCCGCGCGATGGTCTCGGTGAAGGTCGATTCCGCGCAGGACCCGCCGCTTGGCGAATCAGCGCGTCTATTCGACATGAGTGACGGAGGCCAACTCGACTACTCGCGTTCCGGTGGATTCGACGTCACATCAGACGGCAATCGCTTCCTGTTCGTCCGTGCCGCGGGTCGCACCGGTGGGCCACCCCAGCGCATGGTGCTCGTACAGAACTGGCGCGAGGAGCTGAAGAAGGCCGGGGCGCGCTAGGGCCGGGAATCTCAACCGCAAGGAGTGAGACATGACACGTGCGGAGTAGCCGAAGTCACTTCCCTCCCGAAAGATCCGAGACGATCGCGGTGAGCTTCGCGCGCTCTTTCGGGTCGCGCTCGGCCGCAAGCGCGGCACGGTACCTTAGGAGCGCATCGTCGATGCGTCCCTGGTCCATTGCGATTCGCCCGAGCGTGGCGAGGGCCTTGGCGTAGGCCGGCCGAAGGCGCAGCGCGGATTCGAGAAAGCGTTCGGCCGTGGCGGTGTCGCCCGATACCGCGTACGCAAGGCCGATCTCGAAGTCGAGTTCCGCGCTTTCGACACCTAAGGCCGCCGATTCCTTCGCGAGCGCAACCGCTTTCGCCGTCTCGCCTTTCTTGAGGTGCGCGGCGATCAGCTTGGCGCGCGGATCGGCGAGATGCGGCTCGAGTTCGATGGCCTTCCGCCATTCGGCTTCGGCCTTCGCAAGCTGGCCGGCGCCGGCAAGGCTCGAGCCGAGGTCGGTCCGGTACGTCGCAACCGCCGGAGCCAACGCCACGATCTCCCCGAACGCGACGACCGCGTCGCCGAAACGCTTCTGCGACAGCAGCGCCTGTCCGCGAACCGCCCGCGCCCGCACGTTTTCAGGATTTCGTAGAAGGATCTGGTCGACCATCGCGATCGCTTCGTCGAAGTGCCCGCTCCGCTGGAGTTGCGTCGCGTCCAAGACCCGACCGGCCAGGTCGATGACGTCTTTCGGGTCGAGCGTCGGCGCTTCCGGTCCCGACGGAACGCCGGGGAAGTAACCAAGAGACGAAAGGTTCGCACGCTGCTCTTCCGTAAGCTGGGCGGGTGTGCCTTGGCCCGCGTGCTCGGCCAAGCCGGCGGTGAGACGCTCGAAGCGACGTGTGAGGCTCGCCGACAGAGGGTCCGTGGCGGTGTAGAGGTTTTTCGTCTGTCCGGCGTCTGCCCTCAGGTCGTACACCTCGCGCTTCGGAAGCTCGATGAAAGCGTAACGCCCGTCGGCTTCTCCGCGCGGGGGAACCCAGCCGTAGGAATTGAACGGGAGCATCGACTCGTAGTAGATCGGGCGCGAGCGCGGCGCCTCCTCCTTCCGGAGGACGACCCGAGCGAGCGAAATCCCGTCTTGCAGCTTTGCCGGCGAAAGGCCCGTCAGTTCAGCCACCGTCGGCGCCAGATCGATGATTGAAACCGGCTCTAAGACGACCCGCCCCGCGGGAATTCCAGCTCCGGCGATCAAGAACGGGACGCTCAGGGTCGAGCGGTAGGTGAAGATGCCGTGTGTTCGCTCGCCGTGTTCGCCGAGCGATTCACCATGGTCGCCGATGACGATGATGATCGACTTCGGCTTCGCCTTGTCGAGGCCTGCGAGAAGCCGCCCGAGCTCGAAGTCAACCGACGCGATCTCGCCCTGGTAGGGGTCGTCCCGGAAACGCGCGGCGAACGGAGGCGGGGGCTCGTAGTTCCAGTGCGGGTCGAAATAATGGACCCACAGGAAGAGCGGCTCGGTCGACGATCCGAGGATCTCGAGGGCACGCGTCGTGGCGGATGCGGCGCTTCGCTCGCTGTTTCCGTCGAGACGATCGTCGTAGACGCCGAAGCCCGCGTTCACCCCCCAGTCCGAATCGAGCACCGAGGCGGACACGACGGCCGCGGTCCGATAGCCGTTGGCCGCGAATCGGGTGGCGAGGGTCGGAATCCGGCCGTCGTACTTCGTGCCGCCGTTGTCGCGCACGCCGTGCGTGACGGGCGTGCATCCCGTCATCATCGAAAGGTGCGCGGGTAGGGTGATCGGCACGACGGACCACGCATCGGCGAACCGAACGCCCGAGGCTGCGAGCCGGTCGAGATTCGGCGTTCCGGCGTTGGCGCGGCCGTAGGCACCTAGGCGGTCGGCGCGCGTCGTATCGAGGGTGACGAGCACGACGTTGGGTCGCTCGGCGGGGCTTGGCGGCGTCCGCGCGCCCGAAACGGCCAGCGCAAGCAGCACGATTTCCAGCATGGCGGCGATTGTGGATGGAACGGACAGACGCCGCAAGCCGGGCGTTCACGCGTCTGCGCTTAAGGACAGAGGCTTCCCACCGCCGGTCCCGGGCGCTCGTAGCCCGCGCTGTTGTGGCCGAAGGATCCGTCACCGGCCGCGTTCCTGCCGACGACCAAAAAGGCCATCCCGCCGGGTAGTGAGGTAAGGAACGCCGAAGTGCCGCTCCCGAGCGCCGCCTCGCAGTGCGGCGGCACGCCGGGACGGGGACCGGGGAGGGGAGCGCTGTAGAGCTCGTACTCGTCGGCGGCGCCGCCGCGGATCGGCGGCGACCAGGTCAGCGCGTAGGCTCCCCCCTCTTGCTTCGAGATCAGAAACGACTCATTCGCGCCGGCGGGGTCTGCGGGCTCTCCGGGTGGAGCGGTTTCGATCTCATCGATCATCGTCGGGTTGTTCGTGACCTTGTATCCCGCGGCGAGGATCCGGTTCATCGAGGCGTCGATGTAGCGCCTGAAGGCGCTCGTGGGAAGGTCCGGGTCGGCGCTCGGCGCGGGCCACGGCGGAGAATACCCGTTCGAGACGAACCCGGGGATCAGTATGTTTTTCACCGACCAGATGTCGGCCGCCACCGGATCGAGGCTCGCCACCAACTCGTCCCGGCGGGTCGCCTCGGCGTAGTCCGTCGAAGGGCCGCTGTACGGGTTCGCGTTGATCCAGATCGCGTCCACGATGTTGAGGTCGGCGGGACCAACGGCACCGATCACCGCTCCGAGGAGCCCGTTGGCGATCGCCGAGTGCGAGTTGGTGGAAAGCTCGCGCGTCACCACGCCCATGTAGTGCTTCACGCTCGCCGTCGCGCCATAGGCGCTGTGGTGCGATTTCAGTACCGGCACGTTGATGACCTTCAGGTGATTGCGATCGTACCCGCCCGAGGCGGTCCAGAGTCCGAGCTTGAAGCTGATCCGCGTGCCGTACTCGGTCGTGAACTTCGGGTACGACGGCCGCCCCGCCAGAGTGGGATCGTACGGGAGCAGGACGTATCCGTCGCTCACGTTACCGGTCGAATACTCGGTCACCGACGCGTAGCGCATCAACGTCCAATCCTGGTGCGACACGCGGTACCCGAGGGTCTTGAAGTGGGTGACGACGTCGTGCGGTGAGAGCAGCACGTCCTCCGCGTTGTTCTCCGCGCGGTCGAATCCCACGGTCGAGTTGAACTGCGCGTTCTCGCAGACCACGACCTCCCCCGTGAAGCCGTCGGGGTGCTCGACGATCCGGCGGATCAGACCGGAGAGCAGGTCGGCGTTCGTCCCGCCGCGTTGACCCCACTGGTAGTTGATCTTGACGAGGACGGTGTCGTCCGCGGCGAGGATGCCGTTGGGGCCCGCGGTGAGCGACGACGTGTCCGAGCGGAAAAACTTCAGCCCACCGCCGCCCATGATCTCGACGAGGTCGTCGAGGCCGGGAAAGCGGTCGCCCACCGGATCGCGGGGGCAGTCGGCCTTGTGGAAGACCTCGGCACGGTAGTCGAGCGGAGCCGCAAAAACGGGGGGAGGGTCTTCGCTTTGCGCGAATGAGAGGTATCCCCAGAGGCCCAAGCTGCAAACGGCGCCGACCGCTGCGAAGGCCAATCCCACTCCTGAGAACGGGCCGATGCGCAGGCGGCGCCGGAGCAGGACGAGGCCGGCGATGACCGGAGCCGCGAATGCGAGCCAGGCCGCCGAGAGCGCGGCCCGCTGGCAAGGGTAGGCGAGACGGCTAGGCTTCGCTCCGGATCGGATCAAAAGCCAGATTAGTGCTGCGAGTCCGGCCAGAGGGGAAACCAAGGCGATCCAGTGACGACGTCCGCGGAATCCGGTCACGGCTCCCCCCCGGCAAATTGCGTACTCATCCTACCGCGTAGGGGCGTTGTCAGACGGCGTCCAAGTGATCAATCCTATCCGCTTGTCTGTCTGCGAAATCGATGGCCCTCTCATCGGCCCGGGAGACACTTCTCGGCAGGGGGGTAGGATCGGGATGACGAGACCGTGACGCGCTTCCGGGGCACGTTGATCCTGGCGATCGCCGCGGCCGCCGGGCTCACCTTGTGGGGCTGCGCGGAGAACGGCTCCCTCATGAGCATTTGCGGCGACGGTGTCAAGAGCCTCGGGGAGGCGTGCGACGACGGCAACCTCGCGCCGGGGGACGGCTGCAGCCCGACCTGCACGGTCGAAAACGCAACAGGCCTTCAACCGACGTTGGCCTCGATCCAACAGTACGTCTTCGGGCCGATTTGCTCGTCGTGCCACCGCTCCGGTGGTTCGGTTCCGAGCCTCGACTCGATCGAGACCTCCTACGCCGAGCTCGTTAACGTCGAGTCGTTCTTCTGCTCCGACGGGGTCGGCGGCTGGGCCACGCGGGTTGAGCCGTACCAGCCGGACGCCTCCTGTCTCGTCATGATGATCGAAGGAGCCCAAGGTGCCGGGGGGCTGTTCATGCCCCCCTCCCCGATGCGTCCGCTGGGCCAGGATGAGATCGACGCGATCCGGGAGTGGATCACGCGGGGAGCGAATCCTTGATCCTCGAGCGAGTTGCCAACCTCGCCGGTTGGAAGGGGATGATCGGGACCGCCATCGCCGTCTTCGGCTCGCTCGGGCCGGCCGTGACGACCGTCGCGCGGGCCGAGCCGGTTTTCGCGGTCCGCACCGGGCACAGTTGCGGCCAATGCCACATCAACCGTGTGGGAGGGGGGCTGCGCACCCCATTCGGGAGCCTCTACATGCAAGCCACGCTCCCCGCGCATCTCCTGACCTTCAAGGGGAAGGGGTATCCGATGCCCGCCGATCCCCAGGCGCGATTCGCGATCGGAGGGGACGCCCGCATCGGTTACTACACGCTCCGCTCGAACCAGGCCGGCGACGCCGCATCGTTCGAAGTGGCGGAGGCGCAGTTGTACGGCCAGTTTCGAATCATTCCGGAGCGAATCAGCCTCTACATCGACCAGAGGTTCGGATTGGGCGGCTCATCCACAAGGGAGTTGTTCGCGCTCTTTTCGTTCGGCGGGCAGCGCGGCTACGTCAAGGCCGGAAGGATCTTCCCGCCCTACGGGTGGGCGATCCCCGACGACGCCTCGTTCATTCGGCAGTCTCTGGGCTTTGCCTTTACCGCCTCGGACGTCGGTGTCGAGATCGGGTTCGATCCCGGTAACTGGTCGACGCAATTGGCCCTCGTCAACGGAAGCCCGGGGCAGCGAGACCCCGATAGCGGGAAGATGCTCACTTTCCTGACGGCCCGCCGCTTCCGCCACGGGACGATCGGGCTGA
Source organism: Acidobacteriota bacterium (assembly GCA_032124015.1). Taxonomy (GTDB): domain Bacteria; phylum Acidobacteriota; class Polarisedimenticolia; order Polarisedimenticolales; family DASRJG01; genus DASRJG01. The sequence continues at coordinate 20,396 of JAQBEH010000096.1, read as the reverse complement.
CCGCAGCCTACGACGACGCCGAGCGGGCGACGACGGCCTGGGGCGGAATCCTGGGCAGCTTGAACTTCGGCAGGTTCTCGCTTCTCGCCGAGTACGACGCGCGAAGGACGAATGTGGACGACTCCAGCGATGACCCCCGGGCCGCTGCGGGTTTCATCGAGGTGGACGTCTTGATCCAGCGCGGGTTGAACCTCAAGTACACGCACGACTGGATCGATCCGAACCAGTCGGTTCTCACCGACCAGCAGCAACGGGACTCACTGGGGGTCGAGTACATCCCCTACCCGTTCGTTCAGCTGCGGTTTTTCCTGCGTCGCGGCGACGGCCCCCCGCAGGTCACCGGCGCGACGGACAGCCAGGCGGAACTCGAGGCTCACTTCTTCTTCTGATTCCCTACCGCTACTCACGGTGGCCGCAAGCTTGTTGATTGAATGAGCGTCCCTACTGTCCGCATCTGGACGGTACGGACAATCGGCGGACAACGAAACCGCGGCATTCCGTCGTTACGGTTCGGCCCTCCGCTTGCTCTTCCGGCTGGTTATGCGCTGGCCGAACCAGTCCGTCCAAAACGTGCGTCCCTCGCGGTTCATGCCGCCCTTCTGTCCATGGCCGGAGTGCCCCGCCCACCGATCTCGCGGAAAGGGGTTCCACCGCAGCGGCTCCTATCGCACCTTGAGCTCTCCGAAGCGCATTCCGCGCTTCCTATGCCTCGACTGCGAACGCACCTGCTCTCGCCAGACGTTCTCGACCACCTACTACCTCAAACGGCCGGGGCTTCTCGTCGCCATCGCGTCCGGACTTGCTGCGTGCTCTTGTCACCGGCAGCTCGCCCGCTCGCTCCACTGCGCGAAAACGAGCGTCACCCGCCAGGCCGAGCGCCTCGGCCGGCACGCGATCCTCTTCCATGCGCGGTGTAACGCCGACCTCCCCGCCCTGGCAGAGCCCGTCGTCCATGACCATTTCGAGGCTTTCATCGGCCGCCAAGACCGCGCCCTTGGAATCGGGACCGCGGTCGGTGCCGAGTCGCGGTACGTGTACGACATCGATCCCGCCCCGCACCGGGGAAGCGGACGCCGTCCCGACCGGAAGCCCGAAGACGGGACGACGGTACGAGTGAACCGGTCGTACGTCGAGAGCATCAGGCGCTCGATTCGCGGCCTGATTCCTCAACTTCTGCCGTCCGACCGGCTCGTGCTCCGCGTCGACGGGAGGACCGACTACAGGGTCGCCCTGCGCGACGAAACGATAGCGCCTCACGTCGTGTTGCAGGTGTATCCGAATCCCGTACGCGGCCCGAAGGGGACGCCGTGGTCGCCCGAATCGGTCAGACGAGACCTCGCGATGTTCCCTATCGACCAGTTGCACCAGCTGCTACGCCACACGTGCTCCGATCACAAGCGGGAGACGATCGCCTTCGGGAGGCGGCTCGAGTCGATCATCGGCCGGGCGAGCCTGATGGCTGTCTGGAAGAACGTCATCAAGGCGAGATCGGAACGAGCACCCGACCGGACCACGCCGGCGATGCGGCTGGGGCTGACCGACAAGCGATGGCGATTCGAGCGCGTTCTCGCCCGGCGGCTGTTCCCGAGCCGGGAGCCGGTTTCGGAGTCCGCGCGGCGCGTCTATCAGAAGCTCTGGACGCCCGCTCTCCCCCGGTTCGTGCGACGCCACGCCGCCTAATTCAACTCCAACCTCGAAATATCGACCGGTCCGTTGCTCGGGAAAACTATGCGCCGTTGCTGGCCAACAAGCTTGCGGCCACCGTGGCCGCTACTTGCTCTTCAACTCTGCGTCCTCGACCCGCACGGCTCCGGACTCGACCTTCACGGTTCTTTCGACCCGTTGGAGCGACTCGTGCCAGACGACCATCGTGTAAGAGCCCGGCGGAACGCCGGAGATCTCGAAGGCGCCGTCCTCCCCGGTCACCGCGAAGTAGGGGTTGTCACGGACGATGATCCACGCGCTCATCCACTTGTGCACGTCGCAGGTGACCTTGATCTCGTCGGGGGCGGTGAAGGTGCGCTTGATCGGCCGTGACGCCCCCTTGGCGAGTTGGGAGACGCTGATCGACTCGTTCGTGCGGGGCCAGGTGTGGACGTTGTGAATGATCGGATCGCCGTTTAGGAACTGCACGGTCGCCCCGTTGGCCACGACCTGAACGTGGGGCAGGAAAACGCAAGCCTGCTGGTCGAGGATGCCCGCCAAAGACGGCCACGGCTTGTCCCCCTTGACGCCCTCGAGCCAGACGACACCGTTTCTCACGCCGCCCTTCGCCGAGACGAGGAGGGTCTCGGGGAGGATCGGTGCTTTCGCGCAGCACGACTGGTCGTGATCCACCTCCATCGGCTGCGGCTTGGGAGCGGATCCCTTGTACGTCAGGGTCCCGCGCACCGTCCCCCCGTCCGGGCCGGCCGCCCGGGAGGGAGAACCCAGTGTGAGAGCTGCGACAACGACGCATCCGGCGACCTGCGAGATCTTCATCTTCTTTCTCCGCGCCCCGCGGGGGGCTCAGGTCTGATGCAAGAGACACCTGACCCGGGGGGGCAGTTTCAACTTCATGTCCTCGGGAGGAGGTTCTCCGTTGGGTCCGCGGACCTCGAGAACCGCGAACATTTCCTCGTGGCACCCCCCGCAGCGGAAAACGCACTGGATCAGGAACTCGCCGGCCTCCGTCGGCTCGAATCGCACCTCGGTGACGTACCCGGGTTCGATCACGATCGGGCCCACCTGCAGCTCGGGAATGGAGAAGCCGTGAATCACGTCGGAGCTCCGGAGGCGGAAGAGGACCTTCTCGCCGACGCGCACCACCGGACGCGCGACCGCTGGGGTGAGGCGCCAGTAGTTGTGTCCGACCACGTCCTCGAAGGTGAAAATCCCGCCGGCGGCGACCGCCGTGATTTCGATCACGTGGAGTCCCGGCTCATCGGGGACACGGGAGGCTGCGGCTTCTTCTGATCGGACCCACAGCGGAATACCGATGAGGGTCACCAGAACGAGGAGAGTGGCTGCGGACTCCATCCGCCACGAGGTCATGGCACTACCCCAGGAACATCCAGACAAAACCGCCGGCGACGGCGGTGCCGAGGATCGCCACGGGTGCCACGGCCCGCACCGCCGCGCGGTGGTGGCCGAAGCGCTCGCTAGCGAAACGCCACCCGCTGCGAAGCGCGTAGAACAGGCCTGCGAGCAGAACGGCGAGCTGAGGGTACGAGGCATACTCCGGATGGAAGGGCGCCCAGGGCGCGTGCGCCGATCCCAAGAGATCCCATCCCCGTCCCAAGGGGTCCGAGACGACGTTCAAAACGTAGGAACCATTCACAAGGATCAGCGGGATGCTGAACGCGATCCACGCGGCGAGCCCGAGCGGGACGAGAACACCGCTGAATCCGAGGAACGCCTCCTTCATCGTCACTCCCGGCACTCCGGCGAAACGGCGGCCCAAGCGGGCGGCGGCGTAAAACGCGGCCGGAACGATCGCGAGAGTCAGCGTCCAGAGGGAGCCGGCGTACAGCGCGAACCCGCCCCACTTGCCGCTCTCGGTGGGGTTCGCCCAGTCCTTGACGACTCCCCAGGGTCCGAGCAGCGCGACGGAGTACGCTAGGGCGAGCCCGATCATGATGAAGGCCTTCCACGCCTCGTCGTACCCTTTGAGCGCCGTTTCGGAGCCGAACGCCCGAGCCCGGATCGTCATGTTGTCGTGCGAGCAGCTCTTGAGGCACTCCATGCACAAACCGCAGTAGTTATTCCGTTCGAGGTGCGAGGGATTGACGTACCACGGGCAGCCCCAGCCGGTCTCGCCGCCGGCCAGGCAGGACTTGTCCGTGCACTGGTCGCAGGTTTCCCGGTCACGCGATCTCACCTCAATCATGGAGCACATGGAGTAGAGGCTCAGGAAGCCGCCGATCGGACAGACGTAGCGGCAGAATGCCCGCTGCCGGTAGATCACGTGCAGCACCGTCGCCAGAACGACGAGCCCGCCCAGGACGAACGTGCTCACGATGGGCCGGGTGAGCAGGGGAACGCTGAAGGTGCACAAAAGCAGGAAGCCGAAGTTCTGGAGCCAGATGTTCGACAGGGCGCGGGGCCAACGCCGGTTGAGTCCCCACATCCGGTTCCTTCCGACGCCGGGCTTCCCCACCCGCACGCCAACGAGCGCACGGCGCTGATACCACTCGCCGAAAAACGGGATCGGACAGACCGTGCACCAAACCCGCGAGGCGAGAGGGACCATGACCGCGATGAGGAGGAACCACCAGAGGATCCAGACGAAGATGATGATGATGTTTCGGCTTCCCACCGGCGATCCGAACGCCCCCGCGATCATGAAGAGGTAGAAAAACGCCAGGTTCGGCAGCACCACCGCGAACTGGAACCAGCGGCGCGTGAGCAACCACTTGAGGCCCGGAACGGCCCGCAGCAGGTCGATCCGGCCGGACGGTTCCGGCCCGTTCATGGAGATCCGGAGTCCCGTCGCAGCGCGACGAATGCGGCCGCCGCAAGGAGCCCGAGGCACGCGCCGATCCCGGCTCCCGCGAGCCGGTTGGGGGCCACGATGAGCTCTCCCTGCATGAACGGGTGCATGTTTCCGCAAACGCGGGAGCAGCGGAAACGGAACTTGCCGGTCTTGTCGGCGACGAAAACGAGCTCTTCCGCCTTCTCCGCGGGCTCGCCCTTCCGGCTCGGATGCGAAATCTCGAGATACGGACTGTCGGGAATGATCGAGGCGCTGATGTCGAACGCCTCCAAATAGAACCCGTGGGTCACGTCGAGGGATCGGATCCGAAGGCGCACCGTGTCTCCCAGATTGACGCGCAGGACCGGGGGATCGTACGCGTACTGCCGGGCCGTCATCCGGATCCGCCGTTCCTGTACGGGGGACGCCGCGGGAAGGAGCGCACCTGCGGCGGCGCCGGCTCCCACGATGAGGAGAGCGCCCGCCGCCCGGATCGCCCGGCGCGTGGTCATCATGGTTTGCGAGCTTCCAGCTCCGGATCCTCGCCGAAGAGCCGGTAGAAGAAGTGATCGCGCCGGCTCAGCGAGAGCACGTACTGGGCGAGCGCGACGAGATTCCGGTCGCGGATCCGCAGCCAGTCGGTGTCGTCCTTGGCTGCGATTTCCTCCAAGGACGGCGCGGCCAGCCGGAACGCCTCGACCTCCGGGCGGACCGCAGCGGGGAGACTCCCCATCACCGCGTCGATGGATTCGCGGGGCACGACCAGCATTTCCGCGTTGGAGGGCATGGGCGTTCCGCTGAGTCCTGAAAGGACAGCGAACGCGACGTTGTCGAAGTTGTGGCCACCGTGAAACGGGTCGTAGCGGAAGTCCCGGGGCCGGATCGGGCGCCCCTCGTAGTTTTTGAGCCCATGGGCGGAGGGTCCGCGTCCGGAGCCGTCCGTGCCGTGGCACTTCCAGCATCCGACGACTAGAAACAGCGCCCTCCCCTCTGAGAGTTGTTCCGCCGTTGCCGGCGGGAACGGCGGAAGCGAGAACGCCTCGGGCTCCTGATCGGAGGGTACGCGGGTGCGAAGCGAGAGGATGAAGGTGACCACATCCGCGATCTCGCCCTCTGAGAGCAACCCTCCGAACCCGGGCATCGCGGTGCCCGCCCTCCCGACTTGGACCACGTGCTCGATGTCCGACCGGCGCGCAGGGCTGCCGCTCTCGGTCGAGCGATAGCGAAACTTCCCTGCGGTGAAATCCCGCGGCCGCGGGTTCAACTCCCGGGCGCCGGGGCCGTCGCCCCGCCCTCCTACCCCGTGGCAGGCGGCGCAGAACCGGGCGTGGATGCGAGCCCCGCGGACAAGTCCCTCCCCGGTCTCGGCAGCGGCGGACGACGCGAAGATCGCCGGCGAGCAGGTTGCCGCCAAGATCAATGATGTTGCGGCGAGCGTCCCGGAACGCACGTGCCGGAGCCTCCCGTTCCCCCTGGCGCCGTTTGCGCCCCGCGAGGTCGCTGAGGATAGACCACAACCGGTGCGGCAAACAGGACTGCTCCGGACACGACGGAGCCGCTTTCTCCGCCCGGGAGCGATGTATATATCGGTCTTCTCACTTCACGAGACGCCAGTGACGCGACCGCCAAAACAAGAATCCGGGCTCGGGAGCACGCCGGCCAGGCGCGCGGTGCTGCTCGCGCTGTTGATCGCGTTTCCGGTCTTCGCTTCGGACGGCCCCGGCTCCGGCGCCGCGCCTTCGATCCTCCTCACGCAGATCCCGGCATCAGGCTCCCACCGGTTGCCCGCGGGGGTTAGGGAAGAGGCCGAGTTGCCCCCCGGGAGCAGGGTCGTCATCGTCGATCGCTCGGAGGCGCGGGATCGCGTCTCGGTTCTCACGACCGGGTTCGTGTCGGCCGGGCGTCCATCGATCTCCGCCGATGCAGCTCGGTTCCTCTTCGTCGCGCGTCGGACGGCAGCCGAGCCGCTCTCGGTCTGGGAGATGGAGCTCGCGACCGGCGCCAAGCGCCTCGTCACCGGTTGCGACGGCGATTGCACGCGGGCGATCTACGCGTCGGTCCTCTACACGATGGACCTCGACGAGCCCCTGCCTGCGATCGTCGTGTCCACGTCGAGATCGACCCTTCACGCCGTACGCTTGGATGGTTCGGCCTCTCGCCAAATCTCCTACAACCCTCTCGGGGCGAGCCATCCGCTGCTGCTTCGCGACGGACGCCTCGTTTACTCGAGCGGGACCGGGGACAAGAAACGATCGGGAGCCGCCCTCTTCACCGTCTTCACCGACGGCGCCGACGTCTTCCCGTTCACCGCCGCACCTCCGTCTGGAGTCAACCAGACGATGGCGTGCGAGTCGGCGGGCGGCGAGGTGCTCTTCGTGGAATCCGACCCGCGCGATGCGCTCTTGGGCGGCGCCCTCGTTTCCGTGTCGAGCACGCGGAGCCGGACGGAACGGAACGTGGTCGGCGCGTCTTCCGGCGGCCGTTTCCACTCGCCGTCCCCGCTGCCGGACGGAAGCCTGCTCGTCGCGTGGCGCCCGGAACGCGCGGGGTCCTACGGCGTCTACCGTCTCGATCCGCGCACGGCCTTCCTGCTCGAACCGGTGTTCGATGCCGGAGAATTCGAGGACCTCGACCCGGTCGCCGTCGTGCCGCGCCCCGTTCAAGCGGGACGCTCGAGCGTCGTCAAGGACAACGCCCCTTACGGCGAGTTGTATTGCCTCGACGCGCAGCAATTCGGAGATGGCGAAGACTCCGGTCCTCCGGTCGCGTCCCTGAGCGTCGTGCGGGCCGGAAACGGAGCGGCGGGGGAGCTGGTCCTCGGCCGGGTCCCGGTGGAGGCGGACGGCTCGTTTCATCTCCGGATCCCGCCGCGGACCCCTCTGCGCCTCGAAACGTACGACGCCGAGGGGAACCTGATCCGCGCGATGCGGAGCTGGATATGGGTGATGCCGAACGAGAAGCGCGGATGCATCGGTTGCCACGAGGATCGCGACCTCGCCCCGCGGAACCGTCATGTGTTCGCGCTGCAACGTCCGCCCCGTTCCGTCGGCGTCCCCGAGGCCGCGCCGGGTAAGACCCCGTGAGCTGGAAAGTGCCCGCGTTCTTCCTGCTGCTCGTCCCGGCGCTCGCGGCCGGGGGCGGCTTCGAGGCGACGACTTTCGTCGGCCGGCAGGTGTGCGTCTCTTGCCACGACGCCGACCGCGCGGCGCACGTCTGCACGGCCGAGGGCGGAACGGGGCACGCGAAGTCGTACCGGGCGCTCCTCCGTCCCGAAGCTGCCAGCATCGCGTACGTCACTGGAACGGGCACGCCTCCGCGCGAGAGCCAACTCTGCCTCGGTTGCCACGCGACCGCCGCCGAGGAAGGGCCGCGCTGGTGGGATCCGACGTTTCGCATCGAGGACGGCGTGCAGTGCGAGGCCTGCCACGGACCCGGCAGCGATCACGCGCGCGCGATGCGCACCGCTCCCGGACGGAAGGGGGAGCCGCCCCCGTTCGACGAGTCGAAGCTGGCCATTTCCCCGAAGGTCGACCTCTGCAAGTCGTGCCACGTGCCGCGGCCGTCGCACCACCTGGTTCTCGACTCTGGGTACCGCCGGCCCGAGGACGACGCTCGCTACAAGAACCCCGTGGGCCTGGCCGTCTCCCCGGCGGGGGACCGGCTGTTCGTCGTGTGCGAGCGGAGCGGAAGCGTGGCCGTCGTGGATACGGCCGGGCGCCGCGTGCTCTCCGAGATTCCCGTGGACCCGCTGCCGCATGACGTCGCCGTCCATCCCGACGGCCGGACCCTCTACGTGACGAGCCGCCGATCGAACACCGTGAGCGCGATCGACGTCGCCTCCGGGAAGGTGACGGCAACCGCCAAGGTCGGAGCCTTGCCCCACGGGGTCAGCACCGACGCGGCGGGGGAGCGCCTGTTCGTGCTGGAGACCGGTCAGAACGCGATCTCGGTCCTCGACTCTCATACGCTCGCGGAAACTGCCCGTCTCGCGGCGGGGACAGGGCCCTGGGCCGCGGTCCTGCGTCCGGATGGCAAGGCGCTCTACGTGACGAACCTCATGCCGGAACCGGCTCCGTTCCGGGATCCCCACCATTCGGAGATCACGATCGTGGACCCGCGCGAGGGACGCGTCACGGCGCGCGTTCCGGTCCCCGACGCGAACACGATCCAGGGGATCGCGTTCGTGCCCGGGCGCGACGTGGTGCTCTTCACCCTCATGCGCACGAACGATCTCGTCCCGATGACGCGACTCCAGCAGGGCTGGGTGGTCACGAACGGCCTCGGCGTGCTCTGGCCCGACGGGCGGGTGGACCAAGTGCTGCTCGACGATCCGGCGGATTCGTTCCCCGACCCGACCGGCCTCGCCGTATCCGGAGACGGCAAGTTTGCGATCGTCACCAGCGCGGGCTCCGACCGCGTCGCCGTCGTGGACGTCGCGGCGCTTCTCACGTTCCTCCGGAACACCCCTGACGAGCGCCGCCTCAACGACCTCCCGTACCGCCTGGGCACGAGCGCGCGGTTTCTCGTGAAACGGATTCCGGTGGGGCGCAACCCGCGCAGCGTCGCGTTCTCCCCGGACGGCCGGTTTGCGTACGTCGCGGCGACCCTCGACGACGCGATCACCGTCATCGAAACCTCGGGATTCACCGTCGCGGGGACGATCCCGCTCGGCGGAACGGAAGTCGTCACCGAAACCCGCCGCGGCGAGCGGCGCTTCAACAGCGCGGCTTTTGCTTTCGGCCGGCAGTTCTCGTGCCGGAGCTGCCACCCCGAAGGGCACTTGAACGGTCTGACGCTCGACATCGAGGCCGACGGGATCGGCCTGCGGCCCGTGGACATCCGTTCGCTCCGCGGCATCTTCGATACGCCCCCGTTCAAGTGGGAAGGGACGAATCCGTCCCTGGCTCACCAATGCGGACCGCGGCTTTCGGTGTTCTTCAACCGGATCGACCCGCCCTCGCGAGAGGAGCTTTCGGATCTCGTCCGCTATGTCGCAACGATCGAGCAGCTCCCGAATCCGTATCGTTCTGCGGATGGGCTCACCCCGGCGCAGCGTCGCGGAAAGCAAATTTACGAGCGGAAGACGAACAATCGCGGAGATCCGATGCCTCCCGTCACGCGCTGCGTCTACTGCCACAGCGGCTCGTACAAGACCTCGTTGCAGGCGACCGGCGTGGGCACCGAAATGTGGTTCGATTCCGAGGCCCCGGACGTGGACCGGATCGACCTGAACGACGTGGACACGCTCGGCTGGTTCGGCATCGTGTACTTTGCGTATCTCTCGCCGGACCCGAGCCGCCTGAGGGCGCTCGACAACCCGCATCTCCGTGGGGGCTGGAACTCGGCGCCCTACTTGCACAACGGCACGGCCCCCACGCTTGAAGAGATCTGGACGCGGTTCAACCTCTACGACTGGCACGGCGTGACGGGCGACCTGACGCGGCAGCAGTTCAACGACCTGATCGAGTACCTCAAGACACTCTGAGAGGCTCATGCGCGTTTTCATGCTCGCTTCCTTTGTCGGCGTCCTCGCTCTCGCGGCGCCGTACAGCGCGGTCGAGCGGGATCCCGTGACCGGCGACCTGTGGATCGGGACGCTGGGAGCCGGGCTGATCCGTGACTCGGCCGGTCGGCTCGACCGGTTCACGCAGTTCAACAGCGGCCTGGCGGGGGACGTGCTTTTCGACGTCAAGGTGTGGGAAGGCCGCATCTTCGCCGCGACCACTCGTGGGATCAGCGGCTACGACCCGCGGACCGGAACGTGGACCTTGGGCCTTCCGCGGCGCGGCGACACGGCGCAGGTCGTGATCGTTCGTTTCCGCGTCCTTCCGTCGGGCCCGTCGCTGTACGGCTGCGCCTTCGACGGAAGTCCCTTCCGTCACGATGCCGGAACGGACGCCTGGCTCCCATCCGAAGATCGCGCGGCGGAAACGGCCTGCGAATCGGCGCGGAGCGAGGAGCTCGAGGTCAAAGTGCCGCGACCGCCCGATCGAACCGAGTCCGCAGCGGTCACCACCGCGGCGATCGGGATCCTCATCCCGATGAGTCGAACGATCGCCGTACCGGGAGCTGACCGCGCCTGGCCGGCCGAGCGGGTGGACCGGATCGCGATCGAGGAGTTGCTCGCGCTCAGGAAGGAGCGTGGGGTGACCCCGATCGCTCTTTCAGCATCCGCCTTCACGTACGAGCGTCACGCTTTCGGGACTCCCGACGACACCCTCGCGATTCTCGCTCTGAGGCCGGAGGTCGCCGGTGTGGTCGGCCACCACGTTCCCGACGGGAGCGTGGAGTCCATCCTCGCGTCACGGCTCGGGATGTCCGTCGTGGACGCGGCACCCGGCGAGCCCGGGTGCTGCGAGACGGAGGATCCGTGGGTGTTCCGCTGCGACCGGTACGGACACGACGGGCAGGCGGCCGTGCTCGACGCGCTCCTCGCGGAGCTCGATCGCCCACGTCTTGCGGTCGTGCGCACGCCGGGAGGGGAGGCGGCCCGGCGTCTCGATTTTTGGGTCGGGCAGGCCGCCAAGCGAAAAGCCCAAGTCGTCGCCGAGGTGATCTGGGACCCGGAAGCGGACGACCTGGGCGCCATCGTTGCGGAACTCCGCCGCGCGCGGGTGCAGGCCGTTTTGACCTGGAGCGACGCGCGAACCTCGGCGGCCCTCCTCGGCGGGATGCGGAAAGCAGGGCTGCGCTCGGCGCTCCTTGGCGGACCGTCAGTCGTGAACGAGGAATTCGCCGGGTCTGCGCCGCCCGACGCGGGGATGGTTCTGGCGGTGGCTCCGTGCCCTCACGCCGAAGCGGGCGGCGGCCCAGCGCCTACATCGCTGCACGACCGTTCCTTGGAGGCCGCGGCGCACCTGATCGCCGCCGTCGAGATAGCCGGGCGGGACCGTCAGGCGGTGCGCGACGCACTCCAACGCATGCGGTCCCAAGCTGTGGCCCGCTTCAAGAACGGTGTGTGGGGCCCCTTTCCCTAGGGGCAGGAACGCCCGACACGGGGCGTCCCGTTCGGCGGCGAACCGAGCGGACCGTCGCCCGACGGGCACGTGTTCGTCGCCCGCACGAGATAGAAGAACACTCCACCCGTCCCCGGGTCGGACATGTCCGAGCAGGTCGTCACGCCGGGCCCCGCCACCGGAAGGCAACTCGCGGAGGCGACGAAATCTGCCGGAGTCACCGACCGGATCGCGTCGTAAACGATCGCGACCAACTGGCCGCCCGGCTCCGTCGGTGCGCGCCACGACAGGATGGTCTCGCTTCCCGTTCCCTTCTCAAGGACGACGTCGAGCGCCTCTCCCGGCGTACTCCACGCGTCGATATCGGCGTCGTTGCAATCGCAGGCCGCGAAGCCGTCGCCGTCGTGGTCGCTCCCCGCGCAGGCGCCGGCGGTGCAACAGTCGAGGTCCACGCAGTCGGTCTGGCCGTCGCAGTCGTTGTCGATCGAGTCGTTACACGTCACTTCGAGCGCGGAAGAGGTCCCGCAGTCGGCCGCGCAGCGACAAGGGTTTTCTCCCGGTTCGCACGCGAGATTGCCGCAGCACCCGGCGCCGCCTCCCTGGCCGGCGCAGTCGGCCGGGCAGTTGGAGCAGGTCTCGCTCCCCGCGCAGATGCCGTCCGCTTGGCAGGGATTCGGCGTGAGGGTGCTCGCGGTGATCGAAGCGGGGACCCCCGGGACGAACAGGTCGAGCCTCACCTCGTCGGTGATGGGCGCGACGCTGATGTCGAAGCGGAAGTTGTAGAGGGTTCCCCACCGCAGCGCGTTGGCGTTCGGATTGGATTCCCAGGCGTCGGTCGTAAAGGTCACGGAGGATCCGTCGACCGTGGCGGTCCAATCGGTGCCGGAGAACGGTTCCCCGCTGTGATAATCCACGTCGTGAAAGCCGATGTTTCTGACGGAGGCTCCCTCCGGGATCGGCACGCGGAACGAGCGGATGGCACGGCTGGAGTTCAGGTTCTGCACCGCGTACTCGTAGTGCCAGGTCGAAAACTGCAGCGTCGCTTTCGCGGCGACGATGATGCGTCCGTTGGCGCCATCGGTGACGTTCGTCGTGAAAACCGCCGGATCGAGGACCCCCCACGCTTCGAGGGCGGCCTTTTGTCGTTGCGAGGCCCCGGCCGTGAAGGCGATGTCGAACGCGCCCCCGGCCCCCGTCACATTGACCTGCCTGTAGGTGGCGTTGTTCTGCTGGTTCGCCCCCGTGGCGTCATCGTGGGCGACTACCTGGACCTCCACGAAGTACTTGGCGCCGGCGTTCAACGCCGGGTCGAGGTCGCTCGTGTGAACCTGCAGGCGCTTGTAGATCGTGTCTCCCGTCAGGCTGCCGTCGGTGGCCGGGTAGGGGTAGACCCCCGTGGCGGGATTCACCTCGAACTTCGGTCCGAGCCGGGCCTGGGCCCCGTTCAGGGACGCGGAGTACGGGTCGGAGCAGTTGACGCCGAGATAGCTGCCGCTGCCGGAGGGAAGACAGGCCGACGAGCAGAGAGTCTGCTGCAGCGCGGTAAAGCCGTGCTTGAGCCACGATTGACCGATGTGCTCGAACCGGTCGTCCTTGAGGCGGAACATGTTCTGCGCGAAGAGCGGGTGCTCGGCCACGCTCGCATTCCAGTTCGCCTGACACGTTCCCTGGTTGCACGTGTTGTTACCGATGGCGAAGGCGGTGATGTTCCCGACGACGCCGTAGCGGACGCGGTCCTGGACGTCGCCGATGATGAGGTCGGGGCTCTCGCCGGCCTGGCACGTGTTGTTCTGCGCGCGCGCCGTGAAGCCTCCGAAAAGACAAACCACAAGAACGAAAGAGACGATTCCACCCCGTACGCTCATCGCACCCTTCTCCTACGGGCAGGAGCGTCCGTCGCGCGGCGTTCCGTTCGACCGCGAGCCGAGCGGACCGTCGCCCGTCGGGCACGCGTTCGACGCCCGCACGAGATAGAAGAACACTCCACCCGTCCCCGGGTCGGACATGTCCGAGTTCGTCGTCACGCCGGGCCCCGCCACCGGGAGACAGCTCGCGGACGTGACGAAATCCGCCGGAGTCACCGACCGGATCGCGTCGTAAACGATCGCGACCATCACGCCACCCGGATCCGTCGGCGCGCGCCACGACAGGATCGTCTCGCTTCCCGTGCCCTTCGTCAGGACGACGTCGAGCGCCTCTCCCGGCGTACTCCACGCGTCGGAATCGGCGTCGTTGCAATCGCAGGCCGCGAAGCCGTCACCGTCGTGGTCGCTCCCGGCGCAGGCGCCGGCGGTGCAGCAGTCGAGATCCACGCAGTCGGTCTGGCCGTCGCAGTCGTTGTCGATCGAGTCGTTGCACGCCACCTCGAGCGGCGACGAAATTCCGCAGTCGGCGGCGCAGCGACAGGGATTTTCTCCCGGCTCGCACGTCAGGTTGCCGCAGCACCCGGCGCCGCCTCCCTGGCCGGCGCAGTCGGCCGGGCAGTTGGAGCAAGTTTCGCTCCCCGCGCAGACGCCGTCCGCCTGGCAGGGATTCGGCGTGAGTGTGCTCGCGGTGACCGAAGGGAAGAGCCCGGGAACGAACAGGTCGAGTCTCACCTGGTCGGTGACGGGCGCGACGTTGATGTCGAAGCGGAAGTTGTAGAGGGTTCCCCACCGAAGCGCGTTGGCGTTCGGATTGTCTTGCCAGGTTTCGGTCGCCCAGGTCACGGAGGAGGCGTCGACCGTGGCGGGCCAATCGGTCCCGGCGAAGGGCTCCCCGCTGTGATAGTCCACGTCGTGGAAGCCGGCGTTCGTCACGACGGCGCCTGCGGGGATCGGCACGCGGAAAGCGCGGACGGCGCGGGCGGAGTTCAGGTTCTGCATCGCGTACTCGTAGTGCCAGGTCGAACCACCCAGAAGCGTGGCTTTCGCGGCGACGATGATGCGTCCGCCGAAGCCGTCGGAGACGTTTGTCGTGACCACAGTCGAATCGAGGACCCCCCACGCCTCGAGGGCGGCCTTTTGTCGCTGTGCTGCCCCGGCCGTGAAGGCGATGTCGAACACGCCCGCCGACCCTGTCACGTTGACCTTCCGGTAGGTGGCGTTGTTCTGATGGTTCTTACCCGTTGCGTCGTCGTGGGCGACCACCTGAACCTCCACGAAGTACTGGGCGCCGGCGTTCAACGCCGGGTCGAGGTCGCTCGTATGGACCTGCAGGCGCTTGTAGATCGCGTCTCCCGTCGTGCTGCCGTCGGTCGGCGGATACGGATAGACCCCCGTGGCGGGATTCACCTCGAACTTCGGTCCGAGTCGGGCCTGGGACCCGTTCAGGGACGCGGAGTACGGGTCGGAGCAGTTGACGCCGAGAGAGCTGCCGCTGCCGGTGGGAAGACAGGCCGACGAGCAGAGCGTCTGCTGCAGCGCGGTGAAGCCGTGCTTGAGCCAGGACTGGCCGATGTGCTCGAACCGGTCGTTCTTGAGGCGGAACATGTTCTGCGCGAAGAGGGGGTGCTCGGCCACGCTCGCTTGCCATTTCGCCTGACACGTTCCCTGGTTGCAAGTGTTGTTCCCGATGGCGAAGGCGGTGATGCCGCCGACGACGCCGTAGCGAACACGGTCCTGGATATCGCCGATGATGAGATCGGGGTCCTCGCCGTCCTCGCACGTGTTGTTCTGGGCGCGTGCCGTGAGGCTCGAGAAGAGAACCAGAGCAAGAACGAAGGAGACGGATCCACCCTGCAAGCTCATCGCAGCCTCACCACCTGTTCTCCGGGAGACATACTCCTTCCACCGACCGAGCGTGCCCTTATCTTTGTTGAATTCCGCCCCGAAAGTGTCAGGAAACGGCACCGCGGGGGGTCTAGCGCGGCACCGGCTTCAACTCCGAAAACCAGTTCAGCACGAGCTCGAAATGCGTGATGGCCCGTTCCGGATCGACCTGTTGAATGCGCAAAAAGCGATGGCCGTCCCCGGTGACGCTCCAGCTGGTGTTTCCGTTGACCGACTTGATGAAACGCCCTTCGTGCACGAGGTGCGGGGCGCCGGCGGAAAACGCCGCGCCGGGCGTGACGGTGACGCCCATCAACCGGGTGCCGCTCTGGAATAACAACTCGCGGCCATCTCGCGACCAGAGCGGCTCGGTGCCGCCGTCGGTCGAGACCTGGCGTCTCGGTCCCGGCCCGGGAAACGGCGCCACGTAGATCTCCTGCCGTGACGAGACCGACGCCTCAAACGCAACCCACTTGCCGTCGGGCGACAACTGGCCGTCGGACTCGCCGGCGGGCGCCGGGAACAGGTGCTGGGGCGTGCGGTCGCCGTCGAGCCGCATCACCCAGATTCCGACGCCACCTGATTCGTGCGCGCCGGCCTCGGAGAACATGAGCCAGCGGCCGTCGGAAGACACGGACGTCGGCGTCTGAATGACATCGGGTTTCGTGGTGAGGCGTTCTTCCTCACCGGAGCCGTCGACCGGCCGCCAGTAAATGTTGCGAAAACCCTGGCGTGTCCCCCGGTAGATCACACGCGCTCCGTCGGCGGTGAAAAGCGGCGCCTGAGAGCTGCCGGCGCTGCTGCCGATCGGCGTCAATGTGTTGCGGCCGAAATCGTAGACCCACAAGGTGGTGGTGCCTTCACCGATCTGCACGATCGCCCGTGTGCTGTCGGGCGAAACGACCGTGTTCTCGTAGTTGCGCTCCGGCAAGACCGCGAGCTCTTGCGCGCCGGCTCGGTCGATCCAGACGAGTCGCGAAGCATTTCGGGTCCTCCCGCCCGAGAGGTAGGCCAGCGTGCCGTCGTCGGATACGACGAAGTTGCCGGCGCCCTCGTTTCCGCCGTCGCTCGGATGCTCGGCCGTCGCTTTCGGCACCGCCCGGCCAAGATCCGACTGCGACGGGTGCCACGGCACCGTGAAGAGTTCGCCGAGACGAGCGTAGAGCAGCAATCCAGGTTGCGCGGCGTAGCGCGGCGCGTCGCCGCCCTCCACGAGCACATGATGCTCCGCTTCGCCGATCGCCTGTCGCGCGACGAATTTCTCGTCGTTGCCCGGCCCCGTCCACACGCCAAACACGAGAGTGTTCGTACCGTCGATCCGGTAAGGCCAACGATGGCTGATCTCGCCCTTTGCGGATTCCTTCCGCGTGACCTCGGTGGCCGCACCGCCACCTTCCGGTACGCGCCAGATGTCGCCGATGTTCGTCGGCGCAAAGTAGATGTAGCCGTCGTCGCCCCAGTCTCCGCCGCGGTGAGCCGGCGCGTCGGCGAGCGTCTGCAGCGCCGCCCCGCCCACCGCGATCTTCCGGAGTTTGGACTCGGCGAAGAAGGCAATCCACTGTCCGTCGGGAGAAAAGAAAGGACCGGTTCCGCCCTCGGTCCCGCCGAGCGCTTTCGGCTCCGACTCGCTCAGCGCGCGGACGTAGATCCGGGTCTTGCCGTCCCGCAGTCCGACGTAGGCGACGCGCGTGCCGTCATCGGACAGCGCGATCGGCAGAAGACTGGCCGCGCCCAGTTCAACGCCGTCGGGCAGCACGATGCTGGCGTGCGCGACCCCGGCGCTCGGGGCGGCGTCCGCGGGGAGCAACCATCGAGTCAGTCCGAACGTCGCGATCACGGCCAGTCCTGCTGCGGCGAGAACGAGCAGGGTCACGCGCCGCCGCGCCATTGGCGGCGCAGCCGTCTCGACCGCCACCGATTCACCCGAAAGCGATTTCGCGGTGTCGCTCATCAAGAAGCGGACGACGGACATGTCGGAGAGGCGTTCGGCGCGGTCCTTGACGACGCAGCGCAAGAGCATGACGCGCACGGCCGGCGGGAGAGTCGCGGGCAGACGCGTCCAGTCCGGTTCGCCGCGGACAATCGCGGCGAGCGTCTCGGCGATGTCTTCCCCCTCGAACGCCTTGTGACCCGTGAGCATCTCGTACAGAACGCAGCCAAACGCCCAAACGTCGCTGCGCCTGTCCGTCGGGCGGCCCTTGGCCTGTTCCGGGATCATGTAGCCCGCCGTCCCCATGAGCGTCCCCGCTTGCGTGGCCGCCACCGTCATCGTGGGCGAATTGGCCGGCGGCGTGCTCGGCCCGCCCCCGAGCGATCCCTCGCCTTCGAGCGCCTTGCCGAGACCGAAATCGAGGACCTTGAGCTGACCGTCGGCGGTGACCATGACGTTGGCGGGCTTGAGATCGCGATGGATGATGCCGCGATCGTGCGCGGCGGCGAGCGCGTCGCCTAGCTGCCTGGCGAGGGCCATCGCCTCGGGCACGGGCATCGCGCCGGCCTTCAGGATCTCGGACAGCGAGTGGCCGTCGACGAATTCGAGGACGAGGAAGGTCGATCCCTGCGCCTCCTCCACACCGTGAATCGCGGCGATGTTCGGATGGTTCAACGACGCGAGCAACTGGGCCTCGCGTTCGAAGCGCGCCACGCGCTCGGGATGCTCCGCGAATGAAACGTGCATGGCCTTGACCGCGACCACGCGATTGAGCCGTGTGTCCTTTGCGCGATAGACCTCGCCCATGCCGCCTTCGCCGAGCTTGGCTACGATTTCGTAGGGACCGAGGCGATCTCCGGGGGTCAGCGACACGTGGGGGACTCCTTTGCCGGGGTCTAGGTCTTTGCTTGAGTTCTCTTGGGTGCCAGCCGTGCACCGGCGTAAGCGGAGGGAATCAGTACCACCACGCTGAGAACCCAGAACCATCCCGGCGGCGGGAGAGCCAGATTGTTGGCGATACCGGCCAGCGTGAGCAACCCGCCCAGAACTAGAGCGTGGCCAACCGGGGCGTTCCAGCTGATCGACGCGGCAAGATAGCCGCCGAGGAGACTCCCCAGCACCCAGCCGGAAAGAACCACGAGGAACGCGCCGGCGGGGGCGCTCGCCATCAAGGCCCTGATGGCCTCCTTGTCGGCCACGCCCTCAGCCAGCTTCCCGAGTTCGGGGTACAAGACGCGACCATTGAGCATTTCGATCAACATCATCACGACGCTAGCGGCGACAAAGCCTGCGACCACCGCGCCGATACTCCGGACGATCTTCATACGATTCCCCACAGGAAAGGCGCCCCAAGATGACGTAAGTTCACTTCCGAAGAAGGTACAGGCCTGCGATGGACAGAACGATTCCGATGACACGTTGGCGAGTCACCGGTTCGCGAAACGCGATGAACCCGACCGCGGCCATGATCGCCGCACCGCCGGCAAGAACCATCGGAACTGCAGACAACGGGCCGCCACGCTGAAACAACAGAAAGAACGCGATTGTCCCCGCGCCGACGCACACGCCGGCGAGAATAGACCAAGTGATTCCGGCGCTCGTGATGGGCTGGGTCCAGTGCTGCGTAGCCTTCAGGTACGCGAGGTACCCCAGAATCGACACCGCTGCGGACGCTTCAACGATGAATCCCCCGACGCCATCTCCGATGCGATCAGCCGCCAGGCGTGTGAACACCTGATGCAAACCGTAAAGAACCGCTGCGACGACGGCAAGCCAAAACCAATTGGCCATCACGCGCTCCCCTGTCGCTGGTTTCATCATCCGTTACCTTGAGAGTCCGTCGAACGGAAATTGTACGACGAACTCGCCCTCAACCTTCGACTTCGCCGTTGCGCCCGTACAGCGGTCCCCGTTGGATCCGCTGGTGATAGAGAAACAAGGAGTACTCGACGGCGCGGACGGACACCCCAAGCGCCTCGGCGTGCCATCGCAACGTCATGAGGTAGTGGTTCCAGTCGTCGAAATCGAATCCCAAGCCCCCTGGGTTCGTGGTCACCGACCCAAGCTCGTGGAGCAGTTGCCAGACCCTGATGTCGATCACGCCGTATCGACGCGGGTTGGTCAACGTGAGGATCGCGGAGGCCATGGGAGCGCCGACCCCGTCGAGCTCGGTCAACGTCTCGAACCGGGTACGTTCGCTGCGCGAGGCAAGCGCGGTCGCCGAACGGCGCCGAATCCGGCCCGGGGAGTTCTTCTCGCAATGCCCGATGACCCGGGGGCTTTTCCACCGGCAGATCGCCAAGAACTCCCGCTTGGTCAGGTAGCCTCTTGTGCGCACGACGCGGAGCGCCTGAATGAGCCGATGGGTCGCGGGGGATTCCTCCCGCGTCAGCTCGTTCGACAATAACTCCGCAACGTCGCGGTATTTCATTATTCCTCGTCAGTTCGCGCGGCCTCTACAATATCCGCACCCCCTCAATCGTCTACAACGGTCGATGAAGGAAACGGCGAGCGTGGCGCGATCGACACCCCGACAAGACCGGAGGATCTCCGAAGCGGTCGAGCGGGAGCGCTCCCGGCTGCGCAACTTCATTCGCCGGCGCGTTCCCGACCCGCGCGATGCCGAGGACGTGTTGCAGGACGTTTTCTACGAGCTGGTGGAAGCGAACCGACTGCTGATGCCGATCGAGCACGTCACCGGTTGGCTGTTTCGCGTGGCGCGCAATCGCATCACCGATCTGTTCCGCACGAAACAGCCGGAGAGCTTCGGCGAGGGCGTCTTGGACCTGCTGCCTTCGCCCGACGCCGGACCGGAGGCGTTGTACGCCCGCAACGTGCTTCTCGACGAGCTCGCGTTGGCGGTCGATGAACTGCCGGCGGAGCAGCGCGAGGTGTTCGTTGGTCACGAGTTGGAAGGGCGCAGCTTCAAAGAGATGGCAGCGGAAAGCGGCGTGAGCGTGAACACGCTGCTTTCGCGTAAGCGCTATGCGGTGCTGTATCTGCGCAAGCGATTGCAAACCATGTACGACGAATTTACGAAAGCATGAGGAGCTGAACATGAGATGGAAATGGGTATTCATCGCACCGTTGGCGATTCTCGGGATCGTGGCTTTTGTTTTCATCGGCGGCCAACTGGTGCTGCACCTGTGGAACTGGCTGCTGCCGCCGCTGTTCGGCTGGCCGCAAATTTCCTTTTGGCAGGCGCTCGGACTCCTGGTGCTGTGCCGGATCCTCTTCGGCGGGTTCGGAATGCGCGGCTCAGGTCGTTCCCGCGTTCGCCATCGGGTGTTCGACCGTGTAGCCGATCG
>JAQBEH010000095.1:0-5016 GCA_032124015.1 Acidobacteriota bacterium | reverse complement strand
GCCCGTTGTACGAGCGCGCGTTGGCGATCCAGAAGAAGGCGCTCGGACCAAATCACCCCGACCTAGCCTGGGGATTGAGCGAATTCGCTCGGCTCTTGGCAACGCAGGGCGAAACCGCCGCGGCGCTCGATCAGGCGTTCGACGCGGAGCGAATTGCGCGCGAGCACCTGCGATTGACCGGCCGCGCCCTCTCGGAACCGGAGGCACTCCGGTATGCCGCAGTCCGCGATTCTTCTGGCCTCGACCTGGTGCTGACGCTTGCAGGGCGAGGTCTCGATCCCGTCTCACGCCGGCGCGCGCTCGACGCGCTGGTGCGCTCGCGGGCGGTCGTGCTGGACGAGATGGCGACGCGGCACCGCGCGGTCAGTGGCTCGGCCGATCCGAATGTCACGCGCCTCGCCGCCGTGCTCACGTCCGCACGGGCTCGGTTTGCCAACCTCGCGATACGCGGACTGGGAGATCAGGAGCCCGAGGTCTACCGCAAGCTGCTCGATGACGCGCGTCGGGAGAAAGAACGGGCCGAGGGCGAGCTAGCCGGAGCCCGTGCGAGCTTTGCGTTGGAGTTGTCGCGGAGTCGAATCGGGATCGACGAGACCGCAGCGAGCTTGCCTCCGGAAAGCGCGCTCGTCGCCTTCACGGAATACACGAGGATCGATCTCACGCCGAAGGTCCCCGGTACGGCCGACCCGAAGAGCGTGGGCGTGAAGCCTGAATCGACAAGGGACGTTGTTTGCTATCTCGCCTTCGTGCTGCATGCGGGAGAGCGCGATCCGCAGGTTGTGAACATCGGAACCGCGGGGGAGATCGATGCTCTCATCGCAGGATGGAGGAAGGAAGCCGCTAGCGCCGGTCCGAGCGCGATCGTGGCTTCCCGGCGGTCGGAGGCGGCCTACCGTGAGACGGGCACAGCCTTGCGCCACCGAGTCTGGGATCCTCTTGTTTCGACGCTTGCGGGCGTCGATCGCGTGTTCGTGGTCCCCGACGGCGCGCTCAACCTCGTGAACTTCGCCGCTCTACCTCTCGACGACGGGGGGTACCTGATCGAGCGAGGGCCGACCCTGCACTACGCCTCGGCCGAGCGTGACCTCGTTCCGTCCGGAGAGACCCGACGCGGCGACGGATTCCTGGTCCTCGGGGCCCCAAACTACGACGCGACGTCGATGTTTGCCTCGCTCCGAAAAAGCGCCCCCGACACGTCCATGCGCCCGCCAAAGGACGAGACGCCGATCGAGGTCGCCTCCACCGCGAACTATTTGGGCGCCCACTCATCCTGCGAAGAGTTCTCCTCGCTGCGGTTTGGCTCGCTCCCCGCCATGGGAGCCTCGGCGCGCGAGATCATTCATCTGTGGGAGAAGTTCAACCAGGGCGACTCGTCGAGCCACGTCGCGACACTCGACTTACGCGGATCTTCCGCCAGCGAGACTGCTCTGAAACATCTTGCCCCGGGTCGTCGCGTGCTGCACCTGGCGACGCACGGCTTCTTCCTCGGGGGGGCGTGCGAGTCCGCGTTGTCTTCGGCGCGGGGCAGCAACGGTCCGGCTTCGACGCCGGCCGCAAGACTTTCCGATGCTCCGCCTCCTATCGCCGGCGAGAACCCTCTCGTGCTCTCCGGTCTCGCGTTGGCCGGCGCCAATCACCGCTCGTCAGCCGGGGAGTTCGAGGACGATGGAATTCTGACGGCCGAGGAGGTCGCATCGCTCGACCTTTCCGGAGTCGAATGGGCGGTGCTTTCGGCATGCGAGACGGGAGTGGGAGACGTGCGGCCCGGCGAAGGGGTTTTTGGTCTTCGTCGTGCATTTCAGATTGCGGGCGCGCATACGCTCATCATGAGCTTGTGGTCGGTGGACGCGGATGCCACCCGGTCGTGGATGAAGGCGCTGTACGAGGCGCGTCTTGCAAGACACCTCGGGACAGCAGAGTCAGTTCGGGCGGCTAGCCTGAAGCTGCTAAACGACCGGCGAGCTAAGAAACTCAGCACACACCCGTTCTACTGGGCCGGATTCGTCGCCGCGGGCGATTGGCGATAACGCGCCCGGCGGGCGTCTACAAGGCCGAAAAACGATCGGATCCCGAAGATCCCTGCCCTTTTCGTGCTCCACATAGAACCCTTTGGCACGCACCGCCTACCGCTGGGCGAGAAAGAAACTTCGGTGAGCCAAGGCATCTCGCGGTTCATCACCACGGTCTGCCTGATCGCCGTCGCCACAAGCGAAATTTTCTTTCCGCAAGACGTGACAACCGCGCCTTCGCGTTCGGTGCGGATTCCGGCCCAAGCTGAACACTCATTCCGGGCGAAGGTGATCGCCCGTTCCGGGATGGTGATCACTCATTCCGGGCATGGTGATCGCCTGTTCCGGGCAAGGTGATCACCGGGAACGCCCAGCTTCATCGGTAGCGACCTGTTATCCCAGGGGTCTTCCAAGGAGGACCCCCGGATGGCGGCCAAGAGGCTACGGATGAGGCAGTTGCGAGAAGTTCTTCGGCTGAAATTTGAGGTGGGTCTGTCCCACCGGGCGATTGTCCGGGCCTGCGGCGTGGGTCTGGGGACGGTGTCCGACTACGTGCAGCGCGTCGAGGCGGCGGGACTGAGCTGGCCGCTCCCCGGCGACCTGGACGACGCCGCGCTGGAGGCGCGTGTTTTCGCTCGACCGAGCGTAACGAGCGCCGGCCGTGAGATGCCGGAGTGGGCCTCTGTCCACCGCGAGCTTCGGCGCGACGGCGTGACGTTGCAACTGCTCTGGCATGAGTACATCGAAACGCATCCGGACGGGTACCGGTACAGCCAGTTCTGCGAGCGGTACCGGCAGTGGGCCCGAAAGCTCAACCCTTCGATGCGGCAGGTGCATCGCGCCGGCGAGAAGACCTTCGTCGATTACTCCGGGAAGAGACCTCACCTCGTGGACCGGCACACCGGTGAGGAGCGGCCCGTCGAGCTCTTCGTCGCCGCGCTCGGCGCGAGCAGCTACATCTTTGCCGAAGCCACCGAGGCGCAGAACCTGCCGTCGTGGGTGGGGTCCCACATTCGGATGGCGGAGTCCTTCGGCGGATCGACGGCGATCTGGGTCCCGGACAACTTGAAGAGCGGGATCACGACGCCCTGTCGGTACGAGCCGGAAGTGAACCGGACCTACGCCGACCTGGCGGCACACTACGGCGCGGTCGTGATCCCGGCTCGGGCGGGACACCCGAAGGACAAACCCAAGGTCGAAGCGGCAGTGCTTTTGGCCCAGCGGTGGATCCTGGCCGTGCTGCGGAACCGGATCTTCTTCAGTCTCGCCGAATTGAACATGGCGATTCGGGAGTGTGTGGACGCGATCAACCGGCGTCTGATGAAGAAGCTGGGCGTGAGCCGGCGCGAGCTCTTCGAGCAACTGGACCGCCCCGCTCTCGTGCCGTTGCCGGTCGACCGGTACGAGATGCGTGAGTGGAAGCCCTGCCGGGTCAACATCGACTACCACGTCGACGTCGATCACAACTTGTACAGCGTGCCGCACAACCTTCTCCACGAGAAAGTCGAGGCTCGCTTCACGCAGACCACGGTCGAGGTCTTCTTCCGCGGCCAGAGGGTCGCCTCGCACGCACGGCTGATGGGGCGAGGAAATCCCGCGACCAATCCCGCGCACATGCCGGCGGCCCATCGGGCGCACGCGGAGTGGTCACCTTCGCGGCTGATCAGATGGGGCGAAAAGACTGGACCGGCGACGGGACGCGTGGTCGCGGAGATCATGCGACGTCTGCCTCATCCCGAACAGGGATACCGAGCGTGTCTCGGGCTGATGCGACTTGGAACAGCCTACGGTCCCGATCGGCTCGAAGCGGCGTGCGCGAGGGCGGAACGCCTGGGCTCGGCTCGCTACAAGACGGTGAAAAACATCCTCGTGTCCGGTGCCGATCGCCGGCTGTTCGAGGATGACGCTCCGCCAACTCCTTCCCTTCCAATCCACGACAACGTCCGCGGCGCCGGCTACTACGCCGGCGAGGAGGCCTGATGCTGAATCAACCGACCCTGACCAAGATGCACGCGATGAAGCTGTCCGCAATGGCCGACGCGCTCGAGACTCAACTCGGCTCGGCCGAGCACACCAAGCTCACCTTCGAGGATCGACTCGGCTTGCTCGTCGATGCCGAGTGGATCCACCGCGAAGAACGCAAAGTCACGCGGCGGCTCCAGCGGGCCCGGCTGCGCCACACCGCGTCGATCGAGGATGTCGACTTCCGGACACCACGGGGCCTGGATCGCCAAGTCGTGCTGTCCCTCGCGCAATGCGGCTGGATCGGTGAGGGCCTCAACCTCCTGATCACCGGGCCGACCGGGACAGGAAAGTCCTACCTCGCCTGCGCCTTCGCCGAGCGCGCGTGCCGATCGGGCTTCTCGGCGTCCTACGTCCGCACCGCCCGCCTCGTCCACGATCTTGCCGTGGCTCGCGGCGACGGCTCCTACACTCGCGTGCTGTCTCGTCTGGCGAAAACCGACCTCTTGGTCCTGGACGACTGGCTCTTGACCCCCTTCAAAGACCCCGAACGCCGGGATATCCTCGAAGTCGTCGAAGATCGCCACGAGCGCACCTCGACCCTGATCACCAGCCAACTCCCCGTGAAGGCGTGGCACGACGCACTCGGCGAGCCGACGATCGCCGATTCGATCTGCGATCGGCTTATCCACGGCGCGCACCGGATCGAACTCAAGGGCAGCTCGATGCGCGAAGTCAGAGCCAAGGCGCGGCGTGACGGCAAGGCAAAGGCGTGACGACCGTCGCTTCGCTCCGACTGGAGGCCCATGGATCCTGCCGGTCCCGTGGAAAACGCTCCGCGTTTCCCACCGGTCCTTGGACGGCGCTCACGCGCCGCCCACAGGCTCCACAGGCCCGACGACCTCTCTCCCCGAAAGGGAACCGGCTACAATCCGCGATGCAGTCAAGCTCGGAGGTATAGGCAAGGATCAAAAAAACGTCGCTCCGCTCCGATGAAGTGATCGGAATGACCGGAATGAGCGATCAGATTGGCCGGAATGCGCAG
>JAQBEH010000094.1:0-10817 GCA_032124015.1 Acidobacteriota bacterium | reverse complement strand
TGCGCAAGCAAGCGGCGTGACGCGGCGAAGGGCGTCGGGTTGATCGGCTTGTTGTACAGCACTGCATCCACGACAACCGCCACAGCCGCGACGGCCACCCGCGGTGACCGCGCGACGTTCATTGACTGCGGGAAGTGTACGCCGCTTTCGTGGCGGCCATCGCAGCAAATGGCGCAGCCGCACGACGGGCAAGGCTCCGGCGAACGACGGCGTGGCAGAGCCCACGGCGGCGAACGCCCCTGTCTGAGCGTGACGCAACGAATACGGCACGGCCGAAAGCCTTCGAGTGGGCCCAGCCGCACGCGTGCCGCGGCGATCCGCTGTGGATAAGCAGCGACTTTTGGAGTTCACGCGGTCTGGCTGCCAGCGCGCGGTCGGCCCCGAGACACGCAAAGCGTGGTTCGAGCCGCGCAACGAGGAGCCGGGAGGAGAGCAAAGCCGACTTGCGGACAGTGTTCGCCGCGCTCGCTCTGAGAAAAAACAGATCGGTCAGGGTCGGTCTGTACAACGCGAAATGTACGGAACCTGGTGATTGGTTCGCGTGCGTAGTTGTGCGCCGGTAACGCAAGTTGAAGTTTCTGAAGATCCCTGCATCTCGCTCTCCCTTCTCGGGTTGAAGCGCTGGCTTGCGAGGACTCGGCTCTTTATACAGCGAAAGTCGCGCTGGTAACTGATCGGTCTCTACGGCTTGAGCGCGTTCTTGCGTTGTCCGCGCCGCAGAGCAGTTCAAGTGTTCGACAGGGAACGGGTCGCGAAGGAGCTGGTGAGGCAGAGGAGACTCCGGCGCCACGACGCTTTTCGCTGGGCTTTCGTTGATTTCTGCCCTCCAGGAGGCAGGCTGGGGTGGAGATCGCGTCTCCTGGGCGATCCTACGGGGCCGTTTCTGGGAAAAAAGGGCGTTGCGGAGGGCCGGAAGCACCACTCGAATGGAAAAAGCGCGACGTTGTTGGGTTTTGCTCCTCTCCGGGCCGTCGTTTCGCCGTTTCGTGACGATTTGGACGATTCTCGGTCAGCGATCGGTGTTCCTCCCCAGTCGATCGAGAGGGCTTCGCACGCCGAGTCCGCCGGGCCGCTGAAGCACGTGCGTGTAGATCATCGTGGTTGTGACGTCGCGATGTCCGAGGAGCTCCTGCACGGTTCGGATGTCGTGGCCGTCTTCGAGAAGATGGGTAGCGAACGAATGACGCAGGCTGTGACACGTCGCTCGGTGCGGCAGGCCCGCCTCGAGAACGGCCTTTCGGAAAGCCCGCTGCATGGCCGACTCATGAAGGTGATGGCGGCGCCGTTGGCGAGTGACGGGATCCACGTAGTGACGCGTTGCGGGGAAGACCCAATGCCACGGCCACTCTCGGCCGGCGTGCGGGTACTTCCGCTCCAGGGCATGCGGGAGTTCGACCCAACCCGCGCCGGCACGGAGGTCCGCGTCGTGCAATCGCTTGACGGCTTCGAGATGGGCCTTCAGCTGCGCGTCAATTCCCGCGGGGAGCATCGTGCGGCGGTCACGCGAGCCCTTACCGCGCCGGACGACAATCTCGTGGCGCGCGAGATCGACGTCCTGGATTCGAAGACGGCAGCACTCGAGCAAGCGCAGGCCGGAGCCGTAGAGGATCGCGGCCATGAGTGCGTGCGTCCCGGAGAGGCGATGGAGTAATTCCGCCACCTCCGATCGGCCGAGCACGATCGGAAGGTGCAGCGGGCGCTTGGCTCGCACGACGTCCTCGAGCCAGGGTAGATCGGCCCCGAGGACCGCCCGATAGAGAAACAGAATCGCCGACAACGCCTGGTTCTGCGTCGACGCGGAGACGTTCTGGTCCACGGCGAGCGACGTGAGAAAGCGGGTGATCTGTTCGGGGCCGAGCTCGGAGGGATGCCGCTTCCCGTTCGCGAGGATGAGACGGCGGGTCCAGTAGGTGTAGGCGCGTTCCGTCCTCCGGCTGTAATGGCGAGCGCGAATTGCGGCGCGCACTTGATCCAGGAGCTTGGGCCGGCTTGGCTCGACGACTTGCAACATGGGGCCTCCCCTTTCGGGCGGCCCGTTCGGGCTAGAGCAACAAGCTCAGCCCCATCGCCGCGAGTCCGCCCGCAAGGGTATTGGCGAGGTTCACGACCTCGTTGTCGATGGTGTTCGTGCGTTCGAGGGTTGCGCCCAGGTAACTCTCCAGGGTGGTGCCGATGAAGGCGGCGGCGACGACGACGGCGGCGCCGGGCCAGGAGATGAGCGAGGTGGCGGCGGCGAACGCGGCGGGCAGCGTCGAAGCGGCGAACCCGGCGAGGGTGCCTTCGAGCGACACCGCTCCGTCCGTCCCGGCGGGTACGCGCTTGAAGGTCGTCACGAGATACGTCGTGCGGCCGAACGCTTGGCCGATCTCGGAGGCTACCGTGTCGGCGGCCGCGGTGGCGAACGCGGCGACCAAGGCGAGGGTGAAGAGCGCGTGGTACGGCGTCGCGATGGCAAGAAATGCGAAGAGCACGCCGGCACCGGTGTTGGCGATTGCGTTCCGAGCGCCGCGGCGTCCGCCCTTTTCTTGCGCGATGCCCAGGACCGCCTTCTTAGCGTAGCCGATCTTCGTGCAGGTTGTCCCGAGGACGAAAAACAGGAGCAGCATCGCGAAGCCGCGCCATCCCGAAAACGCGTAGAGCGCGACGCCCAGGCACCACCCACCAACGGCGCCGCCGCGGTCAACCCCTCGCGCGAGGTAGGCGGCGATGGCAAGTAGGGTGTTGACCGCGGCGCCGATCGCGACGTTGCGCAGCAGCACCGGCGAGAGGTCGACGATCAGCCGCGTGTCGACGAGGGTGGCCGCGTACAGCGCGGCGCCGCCGACCAAAGGCACGAGAATGTTGTCGTCGATCCCGGTGCGAGCCGACTCAGCAAATGCGGCCAAAAGCGCCGCGGCGAAGCAACCGGCAATGAGAAAGGTGGGTTCGAACGTCGGGCCGTGTTCGCCGACCGCGAGAAACGAAGCGCCGATCCAGGTCTTGGGGCCGTCGAGAGCGCCCTGTTGTGTGAATCGCAGGAGAAACGACGAGGCCGCGGTGCCCCAGAGCACGAACGCGGCGAATCCGGCCCAGGTCTTCGCGGGATTCCACGGGAGCTTGCGGCCGCGGAGAACGACTCCGAACACGCCGGCCATGCCGTCGCCGAAGGCGATCAGGCCCCACACGGCGGCGGCAAGCTCCAGGCGATTCCGGAACACGACGATCAGGGCGAGCACGGCGGCGGGGTAGAGCGCGATACCCAGCGAATAGCCGCGGGCTTTTTCTTCATGGCGCAGCAACGCGCGCTGGGTCAGGCGGTGCAACACGAACAGGTTGAACCCCAGCGCGAAACATGCGCAAAGCGCCGCCTGCCCCGGCGTCAGGAATCGCAGCAGCAGGGCGAATCCACCCATGCTGACGTGCACGGTCTTGCGGAGGAGCTCCGAGGTGACCGGGTTCATAACGCGCCGTGCTCGCGCAACCACGCGACGGTCTTGGCGACGCCTTCTCCGAGCGGCGTGATGCGGTAACCCAGTTCAGCTTCGGCCCGAGCGGAGGAATACGCCCACTCGCGCGCGTAGATGCGCACGACCTGGTCGGTGACCTCGGGCTCCACACCGAACAACTCGGCACGCCACCGTTCGAGCCGGCCGGCGACGCGTGCGAGAGCATAGGGGACCTTCAACTTGGGAGGCGCGATCCCGGTTTCGGTCTGGAACGCGACGAAGAGGTCGAGGAGGGTCTTGTTGTCGCCGCCCAGAATGTACGCGCTGCCGTCCTTGGCTTGAGCGAGCGCCGCGGCGAACCCGGAGGCGACGTCTTCGACATACGCAAACGACATGCGGCGATCCCCCGCCCCAAGTAGGCCCGGGACCTTGCCGCGGGCGTGAAGGATCAGGTTCTTCACGACGTGGTTTCCGGCGGTGATCGAGCCGGGGCCATACACGACGCCGGGATAGAGGCGAACGATCGGGAATCCGTCGGCTGCTGCATCGCGCGCAACGCGGTCGGCGGCGAGCTTCGTGCGCTCATAGTCGTTGTGCGGGCGGTCTGCGGCGCGCGGGGTGTCCTCGTCGAAGGTGGCGCCATCGGTGGGGCCCAACGCGATGAACGACGAGGTGTAAAAGACGCGGGCGTTTTCGGCCCTCGCGGCATCGAGCACGTGCCGCAATCCGCCGACGTTCACGCGATCGAACTCGGCTTTGTCCTTCGCCCACGCCTTGACCATCGCGGCGCAGTGAACGACGGCGTCGCAACCTGAGGTGGCGCGGCGAAGGGCGCCGGCGTCGAGCACGTCCCCCACCACAGCTTCGGCCCTCGCGGGCCGGTCCGCCCAGCGCGACGTGTCGCGGACGAAACCACGCACCTGGTGACCGGCCTCCGCAAGCCGTGTCGCGACGCACCCGCCCAGGAAACCGGTGACGCCTGTTACCAGAACCTTCAAGGCTGAGCTCCGAACAGTTAACAGTTAACTGTTAACTCCCCAATGTATCTCCCCAACGCATCCTCCCACGACGGCAGTTTCCTACCGAGCACGCGAGATAGCTTCGACGTGTCGAGGACCGAATACGCCGGACGCCGCAACCCGGTCGTGGGCTCGGGTCGGGCGCGGACGGTCACGCGGTCGCCGAGTCCCGCGAGGGCGACGGTAGCCCGTGCGAGCTGAAGACGACTCGCGGCGCCGTCGTTCACCGCGTGCACGATGCCGGTGACGCCCCGGTCGAGCAATTCGACGAGAACGGGGGCGACGTCGGGGGCGTAGGTCGGCGACGAAACCGGCGCCTCGACGACTTCGAGGACGCCTCCACCGGCTGCGGCGCACGCCCGCGCCTGCCGGAGGATCGCGTCGACGTACGCGGGCTGCTGCGCCCGTCCAGGGCCATAAAGCGTCGAAACTCTGAGAATCAAGACGTGAGGGTTCCTCGCGAGCGCCGCCCGCTCTCCGTCGAGCTTCGTGGCGCCGTAGACCTGCAGCGGGTTCACGGAGTCGCCCTCGACGTACGGCCTCGCTTGCGCGCCGTCGAATACGTAGTCGGTCGAGACGTGGACGAACGGGATCTCGAACCGGGCGCAGGCGCGGGCGAGGGCGGCGGGAAGCCCAACGTTGAGCGCGATCGCGACTTCCGCGTTTTCGGGCAACTCGGCGGCGGCGACATCGGTGAATGCCGCCAGATTCACGACGGCGGCCGGGCCAAGCGTGTCGAGGCGGCCGGCGATCGAAGTGCCGACGACGAGATCGAACACGGCGCGCGGCGGCGCATCGAAGGCCCGGCCGCGGCGCGTCAGTTCCGCGGTCACCGCGCGGCCGAGCCGTCCGGTTCCACCCAGGATGAGGACCGAACCGATCACTGATTCGCCTGGTTGAAATCGAATAACTTCCCGATGCCGCGCAGATCCACGGCGAAACGGAACTCCCGCCGCGGAAACGCCGTGTATTGGGAGGACAGGTACTCCGCCAGGAACCCGCAGCACTGCGTGTAGTACTCGAAACGCCAGCGGCGATAAGGGAGATGGACCTCGTTGGGCCCCGGCGAGACGTTGTACGTGGCGTCGATGCCGAGGCGGATGCGGCCCGCGATCGGTCCGAAGTTCCCCTGGAAACGCACCTGCGTGGCGTCGGGCTTGGGGACGTTTGGCTCCGAATAGCCCAAGCCTGGGCGGTACACGATCGAGAACAACCCTTGCGCCATGGCGTGCCGGAAGTTCCCCGAGAGGCTGACGTCGCTCACCATCTTGAACAGCGCGTCGTACCGGCCGCTGAGGCTGAATCCCAGCAAACGGCTGGGGTTGTACCGGCCCGTCAAGGCGACTCCGCTGAAGTGAGACTGGGAAAGAGGGGTCGTCGGATCCCCGTCCAGGTCGGCGATCGAGGGGTACGAGTTGAACGAGTAGCTCTGGGCGATCTGGATGCTCGCGATCTCGATCGGCTCCAAAGGTGCCTGCTTCGCGTCGGGTTCCGTCGCGGCGGGAGGCAGAGCATCGTCATCCTCCGTGAACGTGGACGGCGCCTCGCGCAGTTTCCCGGATTCCCCCTCGGGAATCAGCGTCTTTTCGCCCGAGGCTCCCTCGCGCTCCGCCTTCGCCCGCGGGCGCTGCGCGATCAGCCGCGAAGCCAGGCTATAGGTGATCGCATTGGCGTTGATGCCGTAGGCGTCGATCTCGTCGTAGACGATGATCTCGTCGTTCCGGTCGAACGCCTGCTGGTAGGTGTAGGCGACGCTCGGCTCGATCGTGTTCTTGTATTTCTTGACGGGGACGGGCTCCGCGCCATCTTTCCCGGGCTTGGCCTTCGTCTCGAAGATCCGGACGAGCTTCGGACCTCGAAAATCGATCCCGGCCGCCAGGAGGTTGCGCCAGAGCGACTGGTTGATCACGGTGACCGGAGGCTGGGGAGAGACCGGCGGCACTGGAGGCGGTTCCTGATACTTCGACCAATAGGTCGAGCGCAAGGCGACGACCGGGGTGATGTCGATCCACGGCCTCGGCGAGAAAGGAGCGGAGAAGGTCGGAAAGAGGTCGCCGCGGTAGTAGCCGGCGTTGAGGCGACTGCTGTTTTGGTGAATGGACGCCAGGGAGCTCGTGTAGGTGAAGTAGATCGGCGACTTCCCCATCCTACGGCTCCGGCCGCGCCATTCGATCTCGGGGAGCGCCGTCTGCACGAGCGTGTCGTTGGTATTGGAGAACAACTGTTCGCGGTACTGCTCCTGCACGAGGATCGACGTCCACGGCCCGCTGCGCGTGAACGTCGTGCGGGCCAGGATCGTGGGGGATGACGCATAGGTGAGGTTGCGGACGAAGTCCGTGAAATAGTCGAAGTCGCTGACGAGGTCGACGTCCGTCACCATGCGGAACCCGTTCAGGAAGCTCTGCGACTGCTTGAGCTGGACGCGGTAGCGGTCGGCGTTCGTGACCTGGTCCCAGACGTACTGGGCCTGGGCTTCGGCGTAGCCGTCGCGGTTCGGGATGAAGCGCAGCTTCGCGCCGACCGCCCAGCCACCGATCGTGTAGTACTGGGGGGCGATTGTGAGGTCGGCGCTCGGACCCATCGGGATGAAGACGGGGAGCGACATGAAGTAGCCGCGTTTCGTCGTCGCCCCGAACTCGGGGAACAGCAGCCCCGGCGCCCGCTCGCGCTTGACGGGCCACAACAGGTAAGGAAGGTAGAAAATCGGCACCTTTTTGACGGTGGGACGCAGGTTGAACATGTGCGCGTATCCTTCGAGCTTGATCTTGGCGGTCGATACCTTGAACGACCAGTACGGCACGGGTTGCGTGCATGTCGTGACGGTGGCGGTGTGCAGCACGACGCGATCGTCGCCGATCGTTTCGACCTGGCGCGCGTCGAAGTAGAACTCCGGATCGACCTGGCCGACGGCATCTTCGATGACCCCGCGCGCGATGCGTTTTTCGGGGTCGGGATCGTCCTTTTGCCCCATGTCGTAGGTCATGCGCGTCCCTGAGATCCGGTTGGTTCCCCAGACGAGCAGGATGTTGCCTTCGGCCTCGATGAGGTGCCCTTCGCGGAAAGTGATCCGGTCGGCCTGGATCCTCCCGAATCCCGCTTCAATCGTGACCTCGCCCTCCGCGACGATCGCTCCGTTCTTCTCGTCCGCGCCGATGTGCTGCGCGGAGAGCTTCATTCCGGGCGGAAGAACAGGCGCCGCGGGCGCGTCGGCTGCGCCCGTCGTTTGCGGTGCGCTCGCCGCCACGACGATGAGGAGGATTGAGAGCGCCCGGGGTGAGAGTCGGAAAAGCGCCATATGCGAACCCGGGCGAGTGTATCCGCGCTCCCCGTAGTGTCAAGGTAGTTGAGGGCTCAGAATTGATCGAGATAAGGAATAAACGCGCCGTCGACCGTGCCGAGTCCATGGGGAAGTTCGCTGCCGTCGAGCGAAAGGGCCATCGGAATCGCTCGCTGGCGGGGTTGCGAGCGAAGACGCCATGCGGACAAGAGCGGCCAGACCGTCCGCGGGATCCAGCCCCACACGGTGGTGGCCGCATGGGCGTTGGCATCGGCGGCGCCGGCGTGAAGCACTCGGGCGAGCGTGCCGGGATCGCCGTCAAACGCGTCCGCCTCGCGCAGATTCCACTCCCCCGGCCCGGAAACCGCGACGAGATAGCCGATCGGCCGCGAACCCTCCATCGCGATCATGAAGCGGCGTTCGAGTCCGGACCCGTCGAGCCTCCGGAAAAACGTCGCGGCGCGAAGGAGCAGGAACTCCCAGTGGTCGCGGTCGCGCAGGATCGCGAGCGAACGACCGGCGGAGGAGACCCGTTGGGCGCGGGAGACCAGCTCGAGATCGTCGACGGTCATGGAACGAAGCGTCACTCCGCGCGGCGCGCGGGACGAGGCGCCGGCGATCGAGCCCAGGGCGTCTTCGCAGGGAAGCGGGAGGAAACCGAACGCGCGGTAGTACTCCGTACCGATGTCTGTGAACAGCAGCGCTGCCCTGTCGCCGCGCCGCGCGGCCTCGTCGAGCGCCGCCTGGATCAGGGTCGCCGCGTGGCCACGGCGCCTCAGCGCGCGAGGCGTGAAAACGGCTCCGATGGCAGCCGCGCGACCGGTCGCCTCCCCCAGGCGCAACGTGGGACGGTACAACTTCAGGCTTGCGAGGATGCGACCGTGGTCGTCAACGAGAGCGCGCCAGGAATACCACGAACGCGCCCAACGCGAGTCGGCCATCTCCTCCCACATGCCGACGTAGTCGGGAACCGAGAGTCCCGCGCCCCACAGCGCGTGGGACTCGGTGAGCACGGTGCGGACCTGCTCTAGGGTGGGGGTGACGAAACGCGGCACGAAGTGAGTCTACGGGAATCGGTTAGTTCTGCTCGTGCGGGCAGGAGCAACGATCGACGCGACGATTGCAGGCGAAGCAGTACCCGTTCTTGCTGAAGTACTCCATCATCTCTTGCTGCCACGCATCGATGATCGACAAACGGTCGAGGACCGTGAGGCGATCCGAGAGCGACGTGTCCAGCAACCAGCCGCGCATGTTCGAAAGCGAGTCGTGGTAGGCCCGCCTCAGATGGAAGATCGTCATCGCCAAATAATCTACCCAATGTCGGACGATATCTCCATGATTTTGATGGGGGTACTGCGGGGAGCGCACAGCACCGGGAACGCGCTGTGGAAATGCTGTGTGCCTCTCGTGCGGGGCCGGACGAAAACTCTCGTCGATCCGCAGTCCGCCGCAAGGCACCCATTTCAACCAAGTGCTTCCCGTTCATCGTTTTGACGGACTCGAGAGGACGATTCCTCTCTTGTTTCCACAGGGTCCCGTCCTCGTTCCGCGGATTTCCACAGGCGGATTGGGTGGCGCGGCGGGGATTGCCATCGTACTTTTTCCATATGCGACCCCGGTTTCTTCTCCTCGTCGTCCCGGCGCTCGCGATGATCGCGTTCGGCCTCGCTGCGGCCACGGAGCGGGAGCCGGTTCCCCTTTACACTGGTGAAGACCTCGATCGCATGTTCGGCCCCGCGCCGGCGGGGCCCTCCCTTCCCGTCGATAAGACGCGACCGGAGGACTGGCGCTGGGTCGAGCAGTTCCTCGATCGCGAGTACGCTCGGATCGACGCGGATCGTAAATACGACCTCAGCAGCCGCGAGATCGACATCGCCGAGCAGCGGGTCGAACGGCCGTCGAGGATCTACGGCTCGCTGCTCTGGGGCGGACGCTATCCCGCCGTTTGGTGGGACGGTGCGGGGGCACGCGACTACGGGCCGGTGCACCGTGGCGACCGTGCGCCGATCGTCACCCGCCGTGTTGCGTATGACCGGGCCATGGGGGAAGGCGCTCGGCGTGGCGGCACGCGCGGCGGCACGCGGCACGGCGGATCCTCCCACGGGGGCGGGCGCTCCAAATAGAAAGGGCCGGGTTTCCCCGGCCCTTCAATCGATTCTTCGCTCTTAACTGTTAACTGTTAAGCCAGAAACTCCCGCAGGTCCTTGCACTCCTGCGCCGACTGAATCTTCTTGAGCGCGGTCGCTTCGATCTGGCGGACGCGCTCGCGCGAGAGGCCCATCACGCGGCCGATCTCTTCGAGCGTGTACGGCATGTCGCGGCCGATCCCGAAACGCAGACGGATGATCTCTTCTTCGCGGGGGTTCAAAACGCGCAGCGTGGACTCTATTTTTTCGCGCAGCTCGCGATCGACGGTGCGCTCCAAGGGCGAAACCGCGTTGGGGTCGGCAACGAAGCGGAGAAGTCCCGGCGAATCGTCGTCTGCCGAAAGGTCTTCCAAGGCCTGAGGCTCCTGGACCACGCCCAGGATCTCTTCGACCTTCACGACCGGCATGCGGAGCTTCTTTGCGATCTCCTGAGGGGTCGGCTTACGGCCGAGCGTCTCGCCCAACTCGCGGGACACGCGGGCAATCTTCTTGATCTTCTCGTTGACGTGGACGGGGATGCGGATGATCCGCGCCTTGTCCGCGATCGCGCGCTCGATCGCCTGCTTGATCCACCAGTAGGCGTACGTCGAGAACTTGTTGCCGCGCTCGTACTCGAACTTCTCGACGGCCTTCATCAGGCCGATGTTCCCCTCTTGGATCAGGTCCATGAAGGAGATGCCGTGGTTCAGGTACTTTTTCGCGATGTGCACGACGAGACGCAGGTTCGCGAGGATCAGCGCGTCACGCGCGTGATCGACGTGGCGCTTGAAGCCACGCGCCTCCTTGACGACCGCCTTGGTCTTCGCGTCGTCGCACTCCCGCGCGTACAGCAGCAGGCGCGCGTAGAACGCCTCGGAATCGTCGAGCGGCCACTCCCGGCCACGCTTCGGACCTTCGGTATCGCCGCCGAGAACTTGATCGCGAACCGATGCCGGCAGCTTGATGGCCA
>JAQBEH010000093.1:0-2731 GCA_032124015.1 Acidobacteriota bacterium | reverse complement strand
GGGTCCGAGCCACCGTTTTTTCCGCTGTCGCCCCGCGTGCGCCACGTCACGCTCGGACTACAGCGCCGCTCGACGCGGCTCGTCCACTCGGTCGTCAATAACTTGCGCCGCATACCCCGGCTCAGGCGCTTCGTCGCCTCGGAGCGGCCGGAGCGCATCCTGTCCTTCATCGACGGGACCAACGTGCTCGCCCTGATCGCCGCCGCGGGCACCGGAATCCCGGTCGTCGTCGGGGAGCGGGTCGACCCGGCCCATCACCCAATTCCTATGCCGTGGAAGTTCCTGCGCCGCGTCGTCTACCGGCGGGCCCTGGCGATCGCGGTCCAGACACGGAAGACCGCGACGTACTTTCCGAGGTCGTGGCAAAAACGGATCGCGGTCATCCCGAACCCGGTGCCGGAGCTCGTCGGCACCCCTGTTCCCGCCCGAGGTTCCACAGGCCTACGCTGGTCCATCGTCGGGATGGGGCGGCTCGAACGGCAGAAGGGGTTCGACCTGCTCATTCGCGCGTTCGCGTCGATCGCCACGACGCGTCCCGATTGGGACCTCAAGATCCTCGGGGAGGGGGGAGAGCGCGAGGCGCTCGAGGCTTCGATTTCCCACTTCGGCCTTCAGGAACGTGTCGCCTTGGCCGGCCGCGAGCCGGACGCCATGGCTGCCCTTCGCGCGTCGGATCTGTTCGTGTTGTCGTCGCGTTACGAGGGGTTTCCCAACGCGCTGTGCGAGGCGATGGCGTGCGGCCTTCCGGTGATCGCGTTCGACTGTCCGAGCGGTCCGGCCGACATCGTGCGCGACGGTATCGACGGCCGGTTGATTCCGGCGGAGGACGTCGACGCCCTCGCGGCGGCGATGACCGAGCTGACGGGGAGCGCGGAGTTGAGGAGGGCGTTGGCCGCGGAAGCGACCGCGGTGGCCTCGCGCTTTTCGGTCGAGCGCATCGCGGCGCTTTGGGAGCGGGTGCTCCGGGACGGAGCGTCGGCGGCCGTCGAGCCGGCGGGGGTGGCGGAATGAGCGGGAACGCGCACGAGGTGGATCGCGGCGAGCGATTCGGTTTCGGCGAAAACTGGCGTCGGTTCCTGTCTAAGGTTGACGAATCACGTATCGAACAGGCCATTATATCGCTGCGAACCTGGCTCGGGGTTGCCGATCTTCGCGGGCGGCGCTTCCTGGATGCCGGATGCGGGAGCGGTTTGTTCTCGCTGGCGGCGCGACGCCTGGGCGCCGCCGTCGTCTCGTTCGACTACGACCCCGACTCCTGTGCTTGCACGCGCGAAATGCGCGAGCGGTTCGGCAACGGCACGTCCGATTGGGCGTTGAGCGAAGGCTCGGTCCTGGACCCGGCCTTCCTCGAGGGGCTGGGGACCTTCGACGTCGTGTACTCGTGGGGTGTGCTGCACCACACGGGCGCGATGTGGCAGGCCCTCGAACTGGTCGCACGCCGCGTCGGCCCCGAGGGGGTCCTATTCATCGCGCTCTACAACGATCAGGGGGGCGCGAGCCGGCGATGGCTCAGGGTCAAGCGCGCGTACAACGCGCTACCGGGCTCTTTGCGCTTCCTCGTCTTGTGGCCTTCGTTCGTCGTCCTCTGGGCCAAGACACTGGCGATCGAGACCGTGCGCGGCTATCCCGGACGGGGCTGGCGGGAGTACGCCCGGACGAGCCGGGGCATGTCGCCGTGGAGAGACGTCGTCGATTGGGTCGGCGGCCTGCCTTTCGAGGTGTCGCGGCCGGAGCAGGTCCTCGAGTTTCTTCGCGAGCGCGGCTTCACGCTCCTCCGGATGAAAACCTGCGGCGGGGGCCTCGGCTGCAACGAGTTCGTCTTCCGGCGCCGTCCGCCGGAATGACGGTCCTTGATCAGGGATGATCGTGTCGAACATCAAGGTGACGCACGTCATCACGGGACTCGATACCGGCGGTGCGGAGACGATGCTCTACAGGTTGCTTTCGGCGGCCCCGTCCGCCGGGTCCACCGCGGAAGTGATCTCGTTAACGGACATCGGTCCCGTGGGCAGGAGAATCGAACTCCTGGGGATACCCGTGCGCGCCCTCGGGATGAAGCGAAGGGTCCCGTCGCCTTCGGCCTTTCTGAGACTCGTGTCCTGGCTGAGGCGATCCCGGCCCGACGTGGTTCAGACCTGGATGTACCACGCGGATCTTCTGGGCGGCCTGGCCGCCTTCGGGTCGGGGCGGCGCAACATCGTCTGGAATATCCGTACTGCGGGAGTGCCCCGTCAGAACGGGCTGACGATCGCCGCCATGCGGAGCTGCGCCGCGCTGTCTCGCTGGCTGCCCAAGCGCATCGTCTGCGTCGCCGAGGCCGCGAAGCAGGCTCACAT
The DNA here is from genome assembly GCA_032124015.1 of Acidobacteriota bacterium. Lineage (GTDB taxonomy): Bacteria > Acidobacteriota > Polarisedimenticolia > Polarisedimenticolales > DASRJG01 > DASRJG01. The sequence goes on along the minus strand of JAQBEH010000093.1, from coordinate 395 downwards.
CGGCTACGGCTACGACGCGACACGCATGGTGGTGATCCCCAACGGTCTCGACCCACATGAGTTCACGGCGACGGCTGCGGACACCGCCGCGCTGAGATCGAGCTGTGGCATTACGGCCGACGACACGGTGATCGGCTGCGTGGGCCGATTCCATCCCGACAAAGGGCACGACAACCTTGTCAAAGCGGCGGCTCTCGTCGTCGCCTCGCATCCGCGAGCGAAGTTTCTGCTCGTGGGCCGCAACTGCGATTCCGGCAACGCGACCCTCAGGACCTGGCTCGACGAGCGCGGCCTGGGCGGGCGCTTCGTCCTGTTCGGCGAGCGCGACGACATTCCGTTGTGCCTGTCGGCGATGGACGTGTTTTGCATGCCGTCCTCCAACGAAGGGTTCCCCA
>JAQBEH010000092.1:0-61805 GCA_032124015.1 Acidobacteriota bacterium | reverse complement strand
CAGACCGCAGGCGACCCGCCCAGTCGTGGCAGGACGAGCTTGGCGGCCATCGGCTCGACCAGAAACAGGAGGGCCGCTCCCGAGAGGATCGCGGTCGCGACGAAGAGCAGGATCGCACGGTGATCCGGCGCCAGCGCTCGCCGCGCCGCGCGCGTATTACGACGTCGCCCGGCCAAGGTAGTCGCCGTTTTCGGTCCCGACCCGGACGACCTCGCCCTCGTTGATGAAGGAGGGGACCTGCACGACCAGGCCGGTCTCGAGCGTCGCGGGCTTTTTCTGGGCCGAAGCGGTGGCCCCCTTGATGCCGGGCGCCGTCTCGATGACCTTGAGATCGACCGAAGACGCGATCTCGATACCGACGGGCTTCCCCTCGAACCAGTCCATCGTCACGGTGGACTCGGGGACGACGTACGACATCGTGTCGCCCAGCACGTCGTCGGCCAAGGCGAACTGGTCGAACGTTTCGGTGTCCATGAAGTGGTACCCCTCGGCGTCGTGAAAGAGGTACTGCATCGTCTTGTTGTCGACGTACGCTTTTTCGATCGTGTCTTCGGAGCGGAACCGCTGCTCCGTGCTGAGCCCGGTCATCACGTTTCTCATTTTGACCTGAACGAAGGCGCGCAGGTTCCCCGGCGTTCGGTGGGTCGACTCGAGCACCTTGTAGACCTGACCCTCGAACTTGATCACCATGCCCTTGCGCATATCGCTGCCCTTCATATGCTCGTTCCTTCCGTTTTGAGCTGGGTGTACGCTGGCAAAATCCGTTTCGTCCCGTACCCCGTGAATTGAATGGTGAGTTTCAAACTCGTTCCCGACCCTTCGCGCCCCAAAACCTTGCCGGTACCGAACATCGGATGGTTGACCCTGACGCCGACCGAGAACCCGTCGGTCGCGGCGGGAAAATCGGAAGGCCGCGGCGGCGGCGCGGGCTGGGCGCGGCGCGCCGCGGCGCGGGCCGCGGACGAGCCATAGGAAAAATCGCCCCATCCCGAAGCGCCGGACTCGCGCACGGGAGGGTCGAAAAACGAGGCCGAAGCCGCCGAGCCGCTCTCCGCGAGCAAGGCCGCGGGGATCTCTTCGATAAACCGGGACGGTGGGTTGGCCTGCGGGACGCCCTGCAGCAATCGCGACATCGCCCGGGAGAGAAAGAGCCGCTCCCGCGCCCGCGTGATCGCGACGTAGCAGAGCCGGCGTTCTTCTTCGACGTCGTCGTCGTTCGACCGCGAGCGCGCGTGGGGGAAGATGTTCTCTTCGAGGCCTGCGAGGAACACGACGGAAAACTCGAGCCCCTTCGCGTTGTGCACGGTCATCAGCGTGACCCCGGGACGTGCGCCGATCTCGTCGGCGTCGGAGACCAAGGCTGACCGGTCGAGGAAGCCGAGCAGAGTCGGGGTCTCCACCTCGCGCTCGTACTCGACGGCGGCCGAAACGAGGGAGCGCACGTTCTCCATCCGGTCGAACCCCTCGCCCGGGTAGCTCTTCTCGAGATAGGCCTCGAATCCGATGCCTAGGACGATGCCCTCGATGACCAGCGCGGCGGGCTCTTCGGCGGCGCGGGCCGCGAATCCGGCCGTCGTCTCGAGAAAGGTCGAAAGCAGCCGCGACGCGCGCGCGCCGAGCGCGCCCCGGTCCACGAGCCGGCGAGCCGCTTCGTAAAGCGGCAAGCCCAAGGCTCGCGCCTCGCCCGCGATAGCCTCGACCGTCGTGTCGCCCATCCCGCGCGGCGGGGCGTTGACGATTCTCCGGAAGGCGACGTCGTCCCCCGGGTTAACCGCGAGCTTGAGGTAGGCCAGGACGTCCTTGACTTCCTTGCGCTCATAGAACTGCATCGCGCCGACGACCTGGTAGGGGATCCGTTCGCGACGAAACGCCTCTTCGAACGAACGCGACTGCGCGTTGGTGCGGTAGAGGACGGCGAGATCTTCGTACGGCCGGCGCCGCGCCTCGCCCTGCACGCGCCGGGCGACCCACGTCGCCTCAGCGCGATCGTCCGGGGCGTGGAAGAGGTCGATCTTCTCGCCGCGCACGTTTTCGGTCCAAAGGGACTTGCCCTTGCGCTCGGTGTTGTTCGCGATAACGGCGCCCGCCGCGTCCAGGATCGTCCCCGTCGACCTGTAATTCTGCTCGAGTTTGACCACCGAGGCGCCCGGGTGGTCTCGCTCGAAGTCGAGGATATTTCGGATCTCGGCCCCCCGGAACTTGTAGATCGATTGATCCTCGTCGCCGACGACGCAGACGCTGTGGTGCGCGGACGTCAGCGCCTTGATGAGGAGGTACTGCGGGCGGTTCGTGTCCTGGTACTCATCGACGAGCAGGTGCAAGCATCGTTGCGCGTAGCGCTCGCGGACGTCGGGGGTTTTCTCCGCGTCGAGCAGTGCTAAGGCCCGGAGCAGGATGTCGTCGAAGTCCACCGCGTTGGCGCGCTTCAACCCCTCGTCGTAGAGGGCGTAGATTCGCGCTTGGAGCTTCGCGTCGGGCGCGTAGGCCCGCGCGTCGAGCATGCTCGGGGTTTCCATCGCGTTTTTCGCCCGGCTGATGCGGCCGAGGAACGTGCGGGCGGAGGAAGCGGTGTCGTCGACGCCCTCATCGCGGAGGAGCCGACGGACGAGCGCCACCTGGTCGTCCCGGTCGTAGATCGCGAAGTTGGGGGAGAGACCCACGCGCTCCCCGTCGCGCCTTAGCATCCGGAGGCACAACCCGTGAAAGGTGCCGATCCACGGTCCGCCGGGGCCCGCTCCGAGTATCTGCTCGACCCGATCGCGCATCTCGCGCGCGGCCCGGTTGGTGAAGGTGACGGCCACGATGCCGCCCGGCGAAACACCGGCTTCGAGTACGAGCCAGGCGATGCGGTGGGTGATGACTCGGGTCTTCCCGGAACCGGCCCCGGCGAGGACGAGCAGCGGGCCGCTCGGATGGACGACCGCCTCCCTTTGCGCCGGGTTCAACGATTCCAGAAGTTGCGACGGTGGATTCACGCGGCGGATTCTAGCAGCAGGGGACAGGCCCCTTTTCCCTACTCGACCGTCACGCTTTTCGCGAGATTGCGGGGCTGGTCGACGTCGCAGCCGCGCAACAGCGCGATGTGGTAGGCGAGAAGTTGCAGCGGCAGCACCGTCAGCAGAGGCGACAGCAGGTCGTGCGTCTTGGGTACGGTGAGCACGAAATCGGCTTTCTGCGCAATGTCCCCACCCAGGTCGTCGGTGATCGCGATGACGATCCCCGAACGCGCCTTCACTTCTTCGATGTTCGATAGCATCTTCTCGAAGACGCCGTCGAACGGCGCGATGGCCACCACCGGCATGTCCTCGTCGATCAGAGCGATCGGTCCGTGCTTCATCTCGCCCGCGGGATACCCCTCGGCGTGAATGTAGGAGATCTCCTTGAGCTTCAAGGCGCCTTCGAGCGCGATCGGGTAGTTCACGCCGCGGCCGAGGTAGAGGAAGTCGCGATGGAGGTGGAACGCCTTCGCGAGCTCGACGATCGGGGCGTCGTCGTGAAGGTACCGTTCCATCTGCGCGGGGATGTGGTACAGGTCACGGGTGATCTGGGCCATCTCGGCGTCCGCGATCGTGCCGCGGACCCGGCCGAGCTTCAACGCCAGAAGGGTCAATGCGACGATCTGGCTCGTGAAGGCCTTGGTCGAGGCGACGCCGATCTCGGGGCCGGCGTGAGTATAAATCGTCCCGTCGCACTCCCTCGTGAGCATCGAGCCGCGCACGTTGCAGATGGCGAGGGCCTTGGCTCCCTGGGTTCTCGATTCGCGCTCGGCCGCCAACGTGTCCGCGGTTTCGCCCGACTGGCTGATGAACACCGACAGGCAGCGGTCGTCGAGCAGCGGCTTCCGGTACCGGTACTCGGACGCGTAGTCGACCTCGACCGGGATCTTCGCGAGTCTCTCGATGAGGAACTTCCCCACGTGTCCCGCGTGCCACGACGTGCCGCACGCGACGATCTGCATGCGGTCGGCATGGCGCAGGTCGTCGTCCGACAGCACGATCTCTTCGAGGTGGATTGACTGATCCTCGAGCGAGACCCGGCCGAGCAGCGTGTCGCGCACCGCACGCGGCTGCTCGTGGATCTCTTTCAGCATGAAGTGCTTGTAGCCGCCCTTTTCCGCCATGATCGGATCCCAGGGGATCCGCGTCGGCTCTTTCACGAGCGGGCTGCCGTCCATCCGCATGAAGTTCACGCCGGAGGGCTTCACCACGACGATCTCGTAGTCGTCCATGAAGACGACGTCTTTGGTGTGGGAGAGGATCGCGGGAATGTCCGAGGCGACGAAGTACTCGTCCTTGCCGATCCCTACGACCAGCGGTGGGCCGACGCGCGCCGCGACGAGCGTGTCCGGGGCGTCGGTCGAGATTGCGACCAGAGCGTAGATCCCACGGAAGCGGGGGAGCACCATTCGGAAGGCCGTCGCGAGGTCGCAGCCGTCGTCCTTCATTTGTTGCTCGAGCGCGTGTGCGACGATTTCGGTGTCGGTTTCGGTGACGAAGCGGTGACCCTGTTCCTGCAGGGCGTGCTTCAGCTCGAGGTAGTTCTCGATGATGCCGTTGTGGATGACGACGATCTTGCCGGTGCAATCGCGATGAGGATGGGCGTTTTCTTCGGTGGGCCGGCCGTGGGTCGCCCAACGCGTGTGCGCTATGCCGTAACGGCCGACAATCGGTTTGTCGACGAGGACCTTCTCGAGATCGCGGAGCTTCCCGGGGGCGCGGCGCAAGTGCAGCTTGCCGTCGCCATCGACGACGGCGATCCCGGCACTGTCGTAGCCTCGATATTCCAGCTTGCGGAGCCCTTCGATCAGAACCTCGACGGGATCCTTGGCGCCGATGTACCCGACGATGCCGCACATGATCTGATGACCTCCGCTTCGAGGGGGCCGTTAAGGAATAATGCGGCCGAGGCCGAAGCGCAATTAGGAACGGGAGGAACGGCCCCCGGCTGTGTTCTTCTTCCGCCGGGCTACCCAGCCTTCCAGGTTGAGCTGGCGGACCCGGCTGAGCGCGAGCGCTCCCGCCGGAACGTTCTCGGTGACCGTCGTTCCGGCGGCCACATAGGCCCCGTCGCCGACGGTGACGGGGGCCACGAGTTGGGAATCGCTGCCGACGAAAACGCCGGCGCCGAGTGTCGTGGGGTACTTGTTCACGCCGTCGTAGTTGCAGGTGATCGTCCCCGCCCCGATGTTGCAGCCCGGGCCGATGTCCGCGTCGCCCAGGTAGGCCAGGTGCGGCGCCTTGCTCCCCTTTCCGAGCCGGGTCTTTTTGAGCTCGACGAAATTGCCCACGTGCGCGTTCGCTTCCACGATCGAACCGGGGCGCAGATGGGCGAACGGCCCGAGCTGGGCCTTGTCACCGATCCGGCTGTCCAAAACGACACAATGGTCCTTCACCTCGACCCCCCGCCCGAGCACGACGCCCGCAAGACGGGATCCCGACCGGATGACGCAGTCCTCGCCGATCACGCAATTCCCCTCGACGAGGACGTCCGGGTAGAACACGGTGTCGCGGCCGACCTTGGCGCGCGGATCGATCCACGTGCGCGACGCGTCGAGGAGCGTGACCCCACCCTCCTGGAGCTCGGCGGCCTTGCGCGCGTAGAGCGAGGTGCCGGCGGCGGCGAGCTCGGCACGGGTGTTGACGCCCAGAACCTCTTCGGAATCGGCTTGTTTCAAGGCGACGACGGCCGCGCCCTTGGCGATCAACGCATGGACGGCGTCGGTCAGGTAGTACTCGCCCTGAGCATTGTCGGGACGGATCTTCCTGAGCAATGGCATCAGCACCGACGCATCCACGCAGTAAATGCCGCAGTTGATCTCGGCGATCCTACGCTCCTGGGCGGTCGCGTCCTTGTGCTCGACGATGCGCGTTACGCGCGCCTTCGCATCCCGCACGATCCGGCCGTAACCGGTCGGGTTGGCGAGGTCGGTCGTGACGAGCGCCAAGGCGGCCTTGGATTTTCGGTGAAGGGCGACGAGCGCGCTGAGCGTGGCGGGTTTGAGGCTCGGCAGGTCGCCGTTGACGATGAGAAGAGGGCCCGGCGCTCCCCGAAGAGCCCCCGCCGCCTGCATCACGGCGTGGCCCGTGCCGCGCTGTTCGGCCTGGAGGGCGAATGCGTCACACAGCCCGGAGAGGGCTGCCTGCACGCGCTCGCCCTGAAAGCCGACGACCGCGACCGTCCTCGAAGGACGGAGCGCACGCGCGGCGCGCGCCACCCAGGTCACCATGGGTTGCCCTGCGACCGGGTGGAGGAGCTTGATCGTCTTGGACTTCAGGCGCGTGCCCTGGCCGGCCGCGAGAAGCAGCACCGTCAGCGGCGCCCGTACTACGGCCACGTTCACGCCCCCGCGTTGCTCGGCTCGATGATGTCGATGAAAGAGGCTTCGTCCCTCACCTTGTCGAAGTCCGAGTCGGAGGTCGCCTGGAAGCGGAATCTCGGATCGAGGGCGACCGCTTTTTTGAGCTCGGACGCAGCGCCCTCCGCGTTGCCCTGAAGTCCGCGCACCGAGGCGCGGGCGTACAGAACGCTCGCGTCGTTCGGCTTCTGGGCAACGGCCTGTTCGAGGAACGCCCACGCCTCGTCGAGCCGGCCCGCGTTGGCGGCGACGACACCGCGATGGTATTGCGCGTCGCCGTCGTTGCCGACGGGATCCGGGGTCGCGATCCTGCGAGCGCAAATCGAAGCGTACGTGCGTGCGCGATCGGAGAGGATCGGTTCGTCGGAGGCTGCGGCTTCCGCCACCGCCGCGAAGGTCGCCCGCGCCTCGGCGAACTGTCCCTGGCCGAATAGGCTGGATGCCGACGCGAACTGCTCGACGGCGGCTTCGTAGGCTGCGATGTTGCGCGGCTTGAACGGCGCGGTGCGCGACATTTCGGGCGCCGCTCCAAGGGTTTGCTCGGGCTCGACAGCCGCCTTTTTCTTCGTGGTTGCCATGGTCGGGTGAAACCTCCCTCGGGGTGTATCGGGGTTCCGCAGGACGCGGGAACGGCGCATCATAGCGGCCACTGGCCGTCGGCTTCAACCCGAAGCCGGGGGAGCCTCCCCGGGGCTGTTAGTATTCGGCCCGTGCTCGGGTACATCGGTCTGGGCAGCAATATCGGCGATCGCGAGGAGCACCTGCGCGCAGGGCTGCTCTCGATGGCGCGAGCCGGGGTGTCCCCGGTGGCCGTCTCGTCGCTGTGGGAGACGGAGCCCGTGGACGGCGCCGGGCCGGATTGGTTCCTCAACATGGTCGCCCGTGTGTCCACGGACCTTTCACCGGACCAGATCCTCGAGGTGCTGCTTTCCGGGGAGCGCGAGCGCGGCCGGGAGCGCCGGCATCCCAACGCGCCGCGTGAACTGGACCTCGACTTGCTCCTGCTCGGAGACGTTCGCCTCGACACCCCGCGCCTTACCGTGCCGCATCCCCGGTTGTGGTCGCGGCGCTTCGTCCTCGCCCCGCTCGCCGAGATCGCGCCGGAGTTCGCAGGCGCGCTCGCGGCGCTCGGCGATCCCCACGAGGCGCGCAAGATCGGAAGGCTTGCCTTGCCGGAAACGCTCCCCGTATACTCGCGCGCTCTATGAAATTCCGTTCCATCGCCGTCGAAGGCCCGATCGGGGTCGGCAAGACTTCGTTCGTCGAGCTTCTCGTCAAGAAGTTCGACGCCCACAAGGTGCTCGAGCGCGTCGAGAACCCGTTCCTTCGCGATTTCTATCTCGACAAGACCGGCGCGGCGTTCCAGGCGCAGTTGTTCTTCCTGCTCTCTCGCTACCGGCAGTTGATGGAACTTTCTCAGCGCACGTTGTTCTCGCAGGTCACGGTCTGCGACTACATCTTTCCGAAAGACAAGATCTTCGCCTACTTGAACCTGGACGACTCGGAGCTCCTGATCTACGACAAGCTGTACGCCATGCTCGAGCCGCAGGCGCCGAAACCGGATCTCGTCATCTTTCTCCAGGCCGACACGCCGCGCTTGATCGAGCGCATCAAGCGCCGCAAGCGCGATTACGAAGCTGAAATTTCGGAGGCCTACGTCACCGAAGTCGCGAAGGCCTACAACTACTTCTTCTTTAACTACACCCAGACCCCACTCCTGGTCATCGACACGAATCAGATCGATTTCGTGCACCACGAAAAAGAACTCGACGACCTGATCGCCCAGATTCGGCGCATGGAACGGGGCGTGCAGTACTATCGACCGCTGAGTTCGTCCGCGTAGGGGGAGTCGGAAAAGGGGAGTGTCCCCTTTTCCGACTGAGCCCGAAGAGGCCATTACATCGCTCGACTCCGTGACGGAGCGGGCAGATCAGGAGGCCGCCGATGATGACCGTTCCCGCCTTTCGGGCCCGCAAGGGGTCCGGAAAACCCCTCGTCGTCCTGACCGCCTACGATGCCATGACGACCGCCGCGGCCGAGGCCGCCGGCGTCGATGCTTTGCTCGTGGGCGATTCCCTGGGAATGGTTGAGTTGGGTTACGACTCGACGCTGCCGGTCACCATGGACGACATGGTTCACCACGCCAAAGCGGTCTCCCGGCTTCGCCGGGAGGCCCTCCTCATCGGGGACATGCCTTGGCTGTCCTATCACTTGGGCGCCAGGGCCGCGATCGAAAACGCCGCGCGCTTCGTGCGCGAAGCCCGCGCCGACGCGGTGAAGATCGAAGGCGGCCGAAATCGCCTCGAGGTCGTTCACGCCCTCCTGGACGCCGAGATCCCCGTGATGGGACACCTGGGACTGACGCCGCAGTCGGTTCTCAAGATGGGCGGCTACAAGGTGCAGGGGCGTGCGAAGGGCGCCGCCGACGCGCTCGTCGCGGATGCCGAGGCCTTAGCAGAGGCCGGCGTCTTTTCGATCGTCCTCGAGGGGATCCCCTCGGAACTCGCGGCGCGCGTTTCCGCAGCGGTCGCGGTCCCGACGATCGGAATCGGAGCCGGACCGAGCTGCGACGGTCAGGTCCTGGTCATCCACGACATGCTCGGCATGCTCCCCGGGCCGGTGCCGAAGTTCGTGAGGCGATACGCCGACCTCCACGCCACGTCGACCGAGGCCATCAGGCGCTGGGCCGACGACGTGCGCGCAAGGACCTTTCCCTCGAGCGACGAAAGCTACGGCTGATGGACATTGTGAGGCGCGCGCGCGCAATGAACGAGGCCTGCGCTGCGGCGCGGGCGCGGGGGAAGATCGTGGGCTTCGTTCCCACGATGGGCGCTCTTCACGAAGGGCACCTCTCGCTCGTGCGGCGCGTCAAGGCGCAGGCCGATTTGGTCGTGGTTTCGATCTTCGTCAACCCCACGCAGTTCAATTCGAACGAGGACTTGGCGAGCTACCCGCGCAACCTTCCAGGCGACGCCGACGTCCTGGCGCGCGAGGGCGTGGATGTTCTGTTCGCCCCCGAGCCCGAAGAGATGTACTCGCCCGGGGCGTCGACGTTCGTCGAGGTGGCGGGTCTTTCGGACAAGCTCGAGGGGAAGAGCCGACCGGGGCACTTTCGCGGGGTCGCCACCGTCGTTACCAAGCTGTTCGCCATCGTCGAGCCTCACATCGCCGCGTTCGGGCAGAAGGACGCGCAGCAGGCGCTCGTCATCAAGGCTCTGGTGCGAGACCTGATGTTGAACGTCGAGGTCCTCGTGCTTCCGACCAAGCGCGAGGAGGACGGCGTTGCGATGTCGAGCCGAAACGCGCTGCTCACCCCCGGCCAAAGACACGCGGCGGCTGCGATTCCCCGCGCGCTGGAAGCGGCAAAATTGACCCTTTCGGCCGGAGAGCGCGACGCGGGGAGGATCCTCGCCGCCGCCAGAGAAGTGCTCGAAGCAGAGCCCATTCTCCGGATCGACTACCTCGAGTTGGTCGACACCGAGCGGCTGAATCCCGTCCCGAGGGCCCAGGGGGAAATGCTCCTCGCCCTGGCGGTTCTTGCCGGGACGACCCGGCTGATCGACAACATCGTCCTGCGATCTTAGACTGCATCGACACTCGAGGCGCCCACCCGGGTTGGGGGGCGACCAAGAGGGGAGGAAACGACATGACCCGCGAAATGCTTCGCGCCAAGGTTCACAGGATCACGGTTACCGAGTGCGACGTCGAGTACGAGGGGAGCCTCACGCTCGATCGAGACCTCATGGACTCCAGCGGCATGGTCGCCTTCGAGAGGATCGACGTTTACGACATCGACAACGCCAGCCGTTTTTCCACGTATCTTATCGAAGGCCCGCGCGGCTCCGGCGCCTGCTGCGTCAACGGCGCGGCCGCCCGGCTCGTCGAGGTCGGGCACAAGGTCATCATTGCCGCGTACGCGGCCATGGACGAGAGCAAGATCGCGACCCACGTCCCGAAGATCGTACTCGTCGATGATGCGAATCGGCTCACGGTCGTCAAATCTCACGAAGGCGCGGGCGTAAAAGTAGGTACACGATGAAAGACCCCACGATCATTCGCACGTTTGCCGACCGCGGCGAGGCCGAGATCGCACGATCGCTCCTCGAGGCCGAGGGCATCGCCGCCGCGGTACCGGCAGAAGATAGGGGTGGCCTCACGTCGCCGGAAGAATTCCTATCGGGCGTGCAACTCGTCGTCGAAGCGGTGGACGTCGAAAGGGCCCGCGAATTGCTCGACGAGGTGATCAGCGAAGAAGAACTCGACGCCGCCGAGCGCGAGTCCGAGAACCCGAAGACCTAAAAGGGCACACTCACAAATCGTTCCACACGCGGAGTACTTGCCGCCTCGTTTCGTCGAGCGAAGCGCCGTTGTCGATGACGTGGTCCGCGACGGCGAGCTTCTCCGCGAGCGGCGCCTGCGCCGCGATCCGGGCGCGAGCTTGAGACTCCGTCAAGCCACCGCGGGCGACCGCGCGCGCGATCTGGGTCTCTTCCGGGCACGCCACGACGATCAAGGCGTCGAGATCCCGGTGGATCCCGCTCTCGACGAGGAGTGCGGCGTCGACGAGAGCGACCTTGGCAGGCGACGTGCCCGACTCGTGATCGGCGATCCGTTGCGCGATTTCTTTCCGCACCTTCGGGTGGACGAGCGCGTTCAGATCGGCGAGCGCCTGAGGGTCGGAAAAGACGACCGCACCCAGCGCCTTACGATCGATGGCTCCGTCGGTTCCGAGGATGCCGCCGCCGAATCGGGAGATGACCTCGCGCTCAGCAGAGCCGCCCGGCGCCGTTGACTCGTGCGCGAGGCGATCGGCGTCGACGTGGAACGCGCCGAGCTCTCGGAAGAACCGCGCGACGGTGCTCTTGCCCGACGCGAGGCCGCCGGTCAGGCCGACGCGGAGCATCGCCGCGCAGCCTCCAAGGTGTTCGCCAGAAGCATCGCAATCGTCATCGGGCCGACGCCCCCGGGGACGGGCGAGAGCCAACCCGCGCGAAGGGCGCCCTCTTGCGGGTGAACGTCTCCGCAAAGCACCGAGCCCTTGTCCTTCAGCGCGCGAAGCTTCGCGTTGTTGGACCCGAACAGGGCGCGCACGTGGGATTCGTCGGTCAGCGCGTGGATACCGACGTCCACGACGGCCGCACCGTGCTTGATGAACGCCCCGCGGACGAACCCGGGACGGCCGATCGCCGCGATCAGGATGTCCGCCTCGGCCGCGACGGCGGCCAGGCCTTCCGTCCGCGAGTGCGCGATCGTGACGGTGCAGTTTTCCCGAAGCAGCAAGAGTGCCATCGGCTTCCCGACGATGTTGCTCCGCCCGAGCACGACGGCGCGCCGGCCGTCGAGACGAATCGCGTGGCGCTTCAGGAGCGCGATGATCCCGGAGGGCGTGCAGGGAAGTACCCCCGGAAGTCCGAGGAGCAACCGTCCGGCGTTGATCGGGTGGAAGCCGTCCACGTCCTTGTCCGGATCGATCGCTTGGAGGACGCGGTGGGTGTCCACAACGTCGGGCAGCGGAAGTTGGACGAGGATGCCGTGCACGCGCGTGTCGGCATTCAAACGCCGGACCGTGGCCAGAATCTCCTCCTCGCCGGTGGCAGCGGGGAGGCGCAAGATCTCGGAGTTCATTCCGGCCTCGCGAGCCGCTTTTTCTTTCCCGCGAACGTAGGCCAAAGAGGCGGGGTGCTCGCCCACGAGGACGACCGTGAGCCCGGGCGTGACGCCCGCATCCCGGCGCAGCAAAGCCACGCCACGGGCGACCTCGTCGCGGGTTGCCGCCGCCGCCGCCGTTCCGTCGAGCCGCTGGGCCGTCACTTCTTCTTCCTCTTCTTGTAGAAAGCGCTGAAGCCGAACGGCTCACCGCGCGTCAACGTGGCCCCGAGATCGACCTGGAATGCTTTCACCGCCGGGTCGAACGCGTGGAAAATGAACAACCCGTCGCGGGTCTCGCCGGGTTTCAGGACGACCTCCCCGTCGATAATTGCGCTCCTTATCCTCTCGATGTGGGGGGGAGGCGCGTGATCGGCGATCGCGAACGCCGCCAGGATCGTGGGGAGGTCGAGCGGCGCCTGGAAGTCCTTCCAACTGGTCTGGAGGCGGCAGGCCTGGGGCTGGAAGACGAGACGCGTTTCCGTGCGGTTTTCGATGAGCACGTGAAACGCGATGAAGCCGCCGGCCTCGCGAGCTCGGGCCGTCATGAACGGATCGAGCTCGAGCCCGGATCGCCGCCGCACGAACGCCTTGCGTGTGTCCTCATCGATGCGCGTCAGCCAGAGCGACGCGGACTCCGATTCCTTGCTCCACGTTTCGCCCTGGAGCTTGCCGGCCCCGGGTTGCGTCGGATCGGGGTCGTAAATCGGCGGTCCCGCGGGTGGCTTCGCGACGGCCAACGCGACGATCAGGGAGGCTATGGCGAGCGTTCGAAGCGGGGCGGTCACGGCAAGATTCTAGCAAGGTGCGGCGCGAGTCGTGCTATGAGTAACGCATGAACTTGCGGAAGGTCCTGGGCATCGTCCTTCTGACGGCGGGCACTTTGGCCCTCATCTACCGGGGTTTCAGCTACACCTCGGAGAAACACACCGCTCATATTGGGTCGCTCGACTTCTCGGTCAACGAGAAAAAACGGCTCGAGCTTCCGGTCTGGGCGGGCGTCGTCGTTCTCGTGGCCGGCGCGGCGCTTCTGGTCATTCCGAGCAAGCGCCGTTAGGGGGCTACTCGCTCGACGCGGCGCTCTTGCGCGCCTCGAACTCGTCCCTCTGCTTCCGGACTTTGGCGAGTGCTTGCACGCAGACCTTCTTTTCTGCGGTGATCCTGTTGTAGATCCCCCGTAGGAGAATCGTCAGTCCGGCGGTGGCCACGGCGGCTCCGGTCGACGCGACGGCCTCTAGAGGCTTCACGTCGAGGCGAGGCGAGGCGAGCGTGCCGCCAAGCCGGATGTAGGGGTTGGCGATCGAGCCCGGGGACAGTCCGACGTTGCGACGCGGCTTGATCGTCCAAGAAAGGTCGATCGCCTCCGTGCCGAAGTCGATCTTTCCCTTCCCGAGCACGGTCAGCTTGTCACCGCGCACGGCAATGGGCTGGACGGCCATCATCCCTCCCTCGAGGGCTGCCGCCGCGACGCCGCATTCGAGCGTCGTGTAGGGAGACGACTTCCGGAACGGGTTGAGAGCGTCCATCAGCGAGGCGATGGTTGCGGACGAGCCCCCCCCGAGCACCGCGTTCGGGATGCGGCCCGGACCCAGCACGACGAGGGCCTGCCCGTTGCCGCTGGCGGCGATCTCGTGGAGCGACCGCCCGGCGCCATCCATTTCGTAGCTGATCTCGAGGGATGGGGCCGAGGCAGCGGACTCGTCGGTTTTCGAAACATCGAGTCTGCCGTTTTCGAGACTCCCCTCGACGTGAAGCCGATAGCCGTCTCCCTCCGGCCGGATGGAGGCGCTCGACCTCAGCCGGCCGCCGTTCGCTCCAGTCCCTTCGGTGTCGTCGATCGTCAGGACGCCGTCGGTCAGGTCGCCGGCGATGACAACGTCTCGTGTCGGAACTCCCGGGAACGGGACCTCGTCTGCCGCCAACCGGAATCGCGCGTCGAAAGTGCCGAGTGCGTCGAGATCCAGCGGCCAGTCCGGAATCAGGCGATCGCCTTTCCTGCGGGTCTTCTTTGCCGGGGCCTCCGTGGCCGCGTCGATTTCCGGCTCGCGGGTGAACCCCGCGATCAAGCGGGGGGCGTCGAAGTGCTGCGAGTGCAGCTCCGCATCGACGAACGGCCTCCCCGCAAGGCGCGTTGAGAGATGTCCGGTCAGATCGCTGTCACCCAACCGCGCGTTGAGGCGATCGCCGGCGAAGTGCTCGAGGCTCCCCGCAAGGTGCGCCGACAATGCGAACGAATCCACCGGAATTGAGGCCGTGCCGGTCCAAGGCAGAAGCGCCACAGCCAGATTTGACCCTTCGACGCTGAAGTCGATGTCGGTTCCCGCGAAGTGTGGCGGCACGCCCACAATGCCCGTCAGCTGTGCGAATGACGCGCCGAGCGAGACCTCGGCCCCGTCGAAACGGAGACCTTCCGGCGTGCTCCGGATTCGCCCGCGCGCCCGCAACGTTTCCTCGGGAAAATCCGTCCCGACGACCTCGGACAGCATCACCGTGTCCGGCGCGTCGATTTCGAGCGTCACATCCGTGCCGAGCCAACGATCCTCGAAGCTCAGCAGACCTTCCGCGTCGAGCTTCGCGTTGCCGACTCCGGCTTTGACCCCGCCAAGTTCGACGCCCGACGACGTACGCCGTACGCGCCCCGTGACGGTGAAGGGCGCGACCGGGATTCTCGACGGCGGGTCGGCGCCGGCGGCGACGACGAAGCGAGCCAGGCCGGAGAGATCGGGGCCCGACGCGGTCACGCCAAGGTCCATCGCGGCGACGTCGGGGAGAGCACCGAGCGTGCCGTCGACGGCGAGACGGTCTGCGCCCACGTCGGCGGAGACGTCATCGACGCGATAGACGCCCCCGTCGATGCGGAGCTGTCCCGACGCGGCGAACGGATCGGGGGGGAGCTTCGCCGGGATTCCCCACGCGGCAAGATCGGAGAGCGACGCACCACGCGCCCGGCACAGCAACGAGGTGCCGTTCAGCGGCGTGGGCGAGCCCACGATTCCGTCCAACCTGATCGTCAGGCCGCCCACGCTGGCGTCGACATCGTCGAACTCGTAGTGATCGGTTGCGACCCGGACGTGGCCGACGGCGTCGAACCGTTCCGCGGGGAGGCCGCGCAGGCCGGTGGGCGATGCGGCGTCCTCCAAATTTCTCCCGGTGACCCGCACCCAGGCGTCGCTTCCCACGAGCCCGCGAACCGGGACGAGCCGCCCGGTCACCGCAAACGTGTCATCGCCCAGATGCCCCGCAACGTCGTCCAGATCCAGCGCCTTACCGTTTCGCGCGACGCGACCGCGAATCTCGAACGGCTCCGTCTTAAGGTCGATCCGCGCGACCCCGGAAAGAAAAGATGCGTCGGGCCCGGCGCCGTCCGCGGTGAGGTCGAGGTTGTCGAGCCGTGGAGGCTCGCCGATGGTTCCCGAAGCGTGGATGAGGGCGCCCTGCACCGCCACCGTGGCGTCCTCGATGGCAAGACCGTCCGCGCGCCGGAGGAACCTCCCTTCGACCTCGAAGGCGACCTCGGGGAGCTTCAAGCGCGTCAGCGCCGACAGCTCCGAGAGATCCTTGCCCTTCGCCGTGACCTGCAAGTCGGTTCCGACGCACCGTGGCAGCGCGCCCACCTGACCGGCCACCGTGAGCGACGTTCCGCCCGCGTGGAGGGTCACGTCCTCGACTGAGAGTTGAGAGCCGGCGCGGCGGATGCGGCCCGCGAGGTCGAAAGGAGCGGGCGGCAGCCCCACGACACCGGTCCAGGAGCCGACTTCCGAGGCGTGAGGGCCGTGAGCGTCGACGGTGGCGTCGATGCGAACAGGATCCAGGAGCGCGCTCACGGTTCCGCGCGCGGTGGCCGTCACGCCGCCGACCGCGCCGCTGACGTCGAAAGCGATCCCTTCGTCGTTCGGTTCGAGCCGGCCGTGGAGGCGGAACGGCCCGGTGAGGGGGGACCGGAGGCCGCCCACCGCGAGCGCCTCGACGACCTCGGGGCCGTCGACGCTGATTTCGACGTTCGGGCCTTCAAGCGTCATCGGATCGCGGATGCGTCCGCTGAGCGTGAGCGAAGCCCGCCCGATGTGGCCGCTCAGGGCCTGGTCCACGTCGCGCCCCGCGAAAAGACGATCGAGCGTACCGAGCTGGCCCGCAATGTCCCAAGGACTTTCGTTGAGGTGGCCGCGGCCTTGGACGTCGATCATCCGCGTCGCGGAATCGAGATCGGCGTCCAGTTCCTCGATAGTCAGAATCACCGGTCGCGCATCGCGACCCGGACGGTAGGTCAACTCGAACCCCCGGAGCGAGGCCCGCTCGACCACGAAAGGGAGCTCCGTCGTCGGAGGCCGTCCGCTCGGCTTCGTGGCGAAGGCCCAGTTGCGCTGTCCCTCGCCGTCGGCTTCGAGGAGCACCCGCACATCGTCGAGGGCAAGGTCGCGTACCCGCGCCGGCCCCGACCACAGCGAGGCGAGGTCGACGGCGACCCGGATGCGCCCGACCCGGGCCATGGATGGCTGCGATCCCCACGGGGCGTTCGCCAAGGTGACGTCGGAGGCGGTTATCGACGGGGTGAGAGAGACTGAGAGGTCGAAATCGCCCGCGATTCTGAGTTCGCGTCCGAGCGCGTTTCCGGCGATCCGCTCGATGGCGCCTCGAATCCACCCGGGTGCCGCCGCGCGGGCGCCGGCGAGGAGGACCACGATCACCCCGCAGGCCAGGGAGATGGCGATCAGAATTCGTCTCCAACGCGTGGTCATTTCTCCTGGCGCCCCCACCCATCATGCCACCTTGGCCGCGGCACTCAAGTCCTTCTAGAATGCGATGGAACCTAATCCGGCACGTCGAGGCTTCATGCAAACCGAAATCATCATCCGCGGTGCGGCGGAGCACAATCTCAAGCGCATCGATCTCACGATCCCTCGCAACAAGTTCATCGTCATCACCGGCGTCTCCGGCTCCGGGAAGTCGTCCCTCGCGTTCGACACGCTCTATGCCGAAGGACAGCGCCGCTATGTCGAGTCGCTGTCGGCCTATGCGCGGCAGTTCCTCGAGATGATGGAAAAGCCGGACGTCGAATCGATCGAGGGGTTGTCGCCGGCGATTTCGATCGAGCAGAAGACGACCTCGCGCAACCCGCGCTCGACGGTCGGTACCGTCACCGAAATCTACGATTACCTGCGCCTGCTCTTCGCGCGGGTCGGCAAGCCCCACTGTCCGAACTGCGCCAAGCCGATCGCCTCGCAAACGGTCCAGCAGATCGTGGACGCGGTGCTGACGCTTCCTGAAGGGACCAAGATCCAGGTGTTGGCGCCGATCGTGCGCGGTCGCAAGGGGATCTACAAGAAAGAGCTCAAAGAGGCCGCCAAGAAAGGATTCGTGCGCGCGCGCGTGGACGGCGCGATGCGCGACCTGGCCGACGACATCGAGCTCGACAAACAAATAAAACACACGATCGAGATCATCGTGGACCGCCTCGTCGTGAAGCCGGATCTCAAGGGGCGAGTGACGGATTCGGTCGAGACGGCCCTCGGGGCCGCCGAAGGGCTCGTCGTCATCGACGTGGACGGACAACGCGACCTGCTGTTCTCCCGGCATCTCGCATGCGTCGATTGCGGGATCTCCGTCGGGGATCTCGTGCCGCGTATGTTCTCGTTCAACTCGCCCTACGGCGCCTGCCCCGACTGCGACGGCCTGGGCGTCCGCAAGTCATTCGACCGCGACAAGATTCTCAAGGACCCCCAAAAGACCCTGCGCGAGGGCGCCCTGGGGTGGGGCGACGCGAATTGGTACCAGGTTCTGGAATCCGGCGTGTTCCGCGCCTACAAGATCTCCCCGGACACGCCCTACGCGAAGATGCCGGCCGCGTTCAAGAAGGTGTTGTGGGACGGCGCAGGCGAACGCGAGTTCACGTTCAAGTGGGCGGGGCGCCGCAGCAGCTATGAGTGGAAGCGCTCGTGGGACGGGATCCTGCCTTCGCTCGATCGCAAGTACAAAGAAACCGAATCCGAGAACCGGCGCGAGGAGCTCGAGAAGTTCATGTCCGTGAACCGCTGCCCCGCATGCCGGGGCGCGCGGCTGAAGCCGGAGACCCTCGCCGTCAAGCTCGAGGGGAAGACGATCGCCGAGCATACCGAACTCTCGGTCGCGCGCGCGGCGCTCCTGTACCAGGGTCTAAAGCTCGACCCAAAGGAGCGCCAGATCGCCGCGCCGATTCTCAAAGAGATCCATGAGCGTCTGGGGTTTCTCGAAAACGTGGGTCTGGGCTATCTCACGCTCGATCGCGGCGCGGCCACGCTGTCCGGAGGCGAGGGGCAACGCATCCGGCTCGCGACCCAGATCGGCTCGCGCTTGACCGGCGTCTTGTACATCCTCGACGAACCGTCGATCGGCTTGCACCAGTGCGACAACCGGAAGCTCCTGAATACCCTGCTCGCGATGCGGGACCTCGGGAATACCGTCATCGTCGTCGAGCACGATGAGGAGACGATCCTCGCGGCCGACCACGTCGTGGACCTCGGGCCCGGCGCGGGGGAGCTCGGAGGCGAGGTCGTCGCGGAGGGCACGCCCGCCGAGATTGCAGCCGCCCCGCGATCGTTGACCGGGGCGTTTCTCTCGGGCCGCGAGACGATTCCCGTCCCGAACGAGCGGCGAGCCGGGACCGGCAAGGCGATCACCGTCCACGGCGCAATCGAACACAACCTCAAGGACATCACGGTCGCCTTTCCTCTGGGGAAACTGACTTGCGTCACCGGCGTGTCGGGGTCCGGCAAGAGCACGCTCGTGAACGAGATCCTCCACCGGGCCTTGGCCCGCAAGCTCCACGGCGCGGAGGATCTTCCCGGCGCGCACAAGAAGATCACCGGCATCGACCAGATCGACAAGGTCATCGACATCGACCAGTCGCCGATCGGCCGCACGCCGCGCTCGAACCCGGCGACGTACGTCGGGCTGTTCACACCCATCCGCGACCTGTTCGCGCTCGTCCCCGAGGCCCGCGCCCGCGGCTACCTGCCGGGACGATTCTCCTTCAACGTCCGCGGCGGGCGTTGCGAGGCGTGCGAGGGCGACGGCGTCATCAAGATCGAGATGCATTTCCTTCCGGACGTGTACGTCACGTGCGACACTTGCCTCGCCCGCCGCTACAACCGCGAGACGCTCGAGATCCACTACAAGGGGAAGTCGATCGCGGACGTCCTGGAGATGACCGTCCATCAGGCGCTTCCCTTCTACGAGGCCGTGCCGGCGATTCGCGAGAAGCTCCAGACGCTCCAGGACGTGGGTCTGGGTTACATCCGCCTCGGGCAGGCCGCGACGACCCTTTCGGGGGGCGAGGCGCAGAGGATCAAGCTGTCGAAGGAGTTGTCCAAGCGAGCGACGGGGCGAACGCTCTACCTCCTCGACGAGCCCACGACGGGCCTGCATTTCGACGACGTCCGCAAGCTCTTGGGTGTGCTCCAGCGGCTCGTGGACGGCGGCAACACGGTCGTCGTCATCGAGCACAACCTGGACGTTGTGAAGTCGTCCGACTGGGTCATCGACCTCGGTCCCGAGGGGGGCGACCTCGGTGGCCGCGTGGTGGGGATCGGGACGCCGGAGGCGATCGCTCGAATTCCGGAGTCGAACACGGGTGAATACGTCGCGCGGGCGTTGACAGGTGAGGCGCCGGCTTCTAACCTGGCATCTGGTTTCCCCCAGAAGTCCTTATCGCGACGCCGGGGGTAAACCTCTCGGAGTCATGATCATGTCTAAATCCCTCAAAGCCAGCCTCGCAACGAAAACGACAACCCTCAAGAAGGAAATCGAGGCCCTTCTCGCCGCTCACGGCAACACGTCGATCGCCGAAGTCACCGTGTCCCAGGCGTACGGCGGGATGCGCAGCGTCAAATGCATGGTCACGGAGACCTCCTCGGTCGATCCGCAGAAGGGGATCCGCTACCGCGGCCTGTCGATCCCGGAGCTCCAGGCCCAGCTTCCGAAGGCGTCGCAAGGGGCGCAGCCCCTTCCCGAAGGGGTGTTCTGGCTGCTCTTGACCGGCGATGTGCCGACCGCAGCGCAGGTTGCCGAAGTGACGGCAAG
Organism: Acidobacteriota bacterium; assembly: GCA_032124015.1. Taxonomy (GTDB): domain Bacteria; phylum Acidobacteriota; class Polarisedimenticolia; order Polarisedimenticolales; family DASRJG01; genus DASRJG01. The sequence goes on along the minus strand of JAQBEH010000092.1, from coordinate 41,749 downwards.
CTGGCGCGCGAACGAAACTCTTCCCGATCATGTGATGCGCACCCTCGACCAGCTTCCGATTTCAACCCACCCCATGACCCAGTTGTCGATCGGCATCCTGGCGATGCAAAGCGATTCGATCTTCGCGCGGCGGTATCGCGAGGGGATGCCGAAATCGGAGCACTGGGAGGCGATGTACGAGGACGTGAACCTCCTGCTCGGGCGCATGCCCGCACTGGCGGCGTACATCTACCGGCGCTCGTACAAGAATGGCAAGCACATCCCGCCGTCGACCAATGCAAGCCTCGACTGGTCGGCCAACCTCGCGCATATGCTCGGATTCGACGGCGATGGATTCCGCGAGTTGATGCGCCTCTACATGTCGATTCACGCCGACCACGAAGGGGGTAACGTCAGCGCGCACACCACCCACCTCGTGGGCTCGGCCCTGTCGGATCCGTACCTGTGCCTCGCCGCCGGGATGAACGGGCTCGCCGGCCCGCTCCACGGCTTGGCGAACCAGGAAGTGATGCGGTGGCTCATCGGCGTGAAGGAGAAGCTCGGCGGAGGCGTGCCGAGCAAGGAACAGCTCTCCGCGTTCGTCTGGGATACGTTGAACAGCGGCCAAGTGATCCCGGGTTACGGCCACGGCGTGTTGCGCGCGACCGACCCGCGCTACATGGCGCAGCGCGAGTTCGCGCTCCAGAACCTCCCCGACGACGAGAACTTCCGGATCGTGAAGATGCTTTACGAAATCGTCCCCGACATCCTGATGAAGCAGGGGAAGGCGAAAGATCCGTGGCCGAACGTCGACGCTCACTCGGGCGTGCTCCTCGTCCACTACGGGATGAACGAGTTCGACTTCTTCACCGTCCTGTTCGGCGTCTCGCGGGCGATGGGCGTCCTGGCCTCCCTGATCCTCGATCGCGCCGTGGGATTACCGCTCGAGCGGCCGAAGAGCGTCACGACCGAATGGCTCAAGACGAAGGTTGCATCCGCGGTGACCGCCTCCTGAGGGTTCACCCGCGACCGGCTTCCCTCCGGAACGCTCGAGTTCGTGCCGGACCGCCGCCAAGGCCTCTCCCTCGATTTGTCGCACGCGCTCGCGACTGAGCCCGATCATGCGGGCAATTTCGGTCAGCGAGGCGGGCTCGGCACCGTCCTCACCGACGCCGAAGCGTAGCCTGATCACGAGACGCTGCCGGGGGGAGAGTACGGACAACGCGGTGCGGGCGCGGCGCGCGCGATCGCGATCGAGCACGACGGCCTCGGGCCCTTCCTCGGCGGGCCCGGCGAGCCGTTCCCCGATATTGTGACGCCCGTCGCGGCCCATGGGAGCGTCGAGCGAGATGACGCCGACCGAAAACGACAGCGCCTGCTCGACCTGCCTGGCCGACAACCCCAGCGCGGAGGCCACATCGTCCGGGGCGCGATCGTGCAAACCCTCGGCGTGGCCGGACGCGATCGCTTCGAGAACGCGGCGGCGCCGGTTGAACGAGTAGCGCGGGACGGCGACGACCGAGGCGTCGGTTCCGAGCGTGCCCACGATCGCTTTCCGGATCCACCAGGCCGCGTACGACCCGAACTTCACGCCGCGGCTCGCGTCGAACCGGTACGCGGCCTCGACCACCCCGAGGTTCCCCGCTCCGACCAGGTCCTCGAAGGGGACGCCCCGGCCGATGTAACGCCGGGCGAACATGGGGACGAGCTTGCGGGCTTCGTTGAACAGCCGTTCGATCTCACGGGGGGAGACCGCACGACGCGTCGAGGGCCGCGGACGATTCCGCAGCGGGGATGATGCGGCGGGAACCAGGTGGAACGAGTCGGTCGTTTGCATGTGAGCCTCCTGTCCACCGACGATAGGGAGACCCTCCCCGCAGGGCATGGGCTGCGGGCGCCAAGTTCTTGGCCGAACGCGACGTCCTCGTTTTTGCCTGTCGTACAGCGTTTTCCTCGAGGAGATCGGTTACGATCGGAGGCCGGTACCGCGAAAAGGAGCGAGCTTTTTCGATGACTCCATCAAGCCCGGAGCCGACCTACCTCGTCCGTATCGTGCAGCTTCTGCTGAACGACGCGGTTCGCATGGGAATGGACCGCGCCGCTCCCTGAAAATCCAGACGCGAGGCTCCCGCTTCACTCCATCGCCGCGATCGCGCACCGTGCGCGACGGCGGACTGATCGGCTACGCGATGCTCCACTCCGCCACGCTCCGAGACGCGCTCAAACGATTGGTACGTTACGGTCGCATCATGGGCGACCACAATCGCATCGAATTCGAAGAGGCCGGGCTCGCGGCGACGATCACGTTCGAGGGGCACCCGGTGCTCGAGGCGATTCACGCGTTGACCGAGCTCGACGTCGCCTGGATCGTTTCGGGGGTCCGCGAGATCACAACGCGCGACATCGTTCCGCGCGAGGCGCCCCACACGGCGATCGTCCTGAAGCGGGACGACCTCGCCGTCGCCGCCTCGGACCCGACCGCGTTCCATCGTGCGTTCCGTCGTTGGCCCGGCATGTCCCCAAGACGTTTCCGGGAGACCGCGCATCAGGCTTCGTCAGGGCCCTCGCCGGCCTGATGAGGTCAAGGGTGCCCGCCTGAGGTCGCCCGATAACGGACGACAAGCTTCACCAGGGCCGGAAGACTCGCCGGCGCGGCGCCACGTTCGCGGTTTTCCCCCCCGATGGCAAACGCGAGTCGCCACTGACAAAAGAGCGTCCGGTAGGCGTCGAGGAGGCTGTTCGCCGGGTCGTAAATCGACGTCGCCTCCGAGGTGACTCCGTTCAGCTCGATGATCTGAAATACGCCCCGGCGGAAGTCGGCCAACGAAGACGAGCGTACGTCGTAGCGGCCGAAGAAGAATCCGTCAAACGTCCGGCTGACGCGGTCGATCGCGGCCGCAAGTTCCGGCGTGTTCAAGCGGATCCCGTCCCCGAAGTAGGCGCCACGGCAGTGCGTGCCCAGCTCGACGAGCTGCACGCGTTCGCCGGCGGGCAGCACCTCGCGCAGGCGCGCCTTCTGCTCGACGAGGTAGACCGCCGCCATCGCGACCGCGCGCGGGTCGGCGAGGATCAGGTCCTCGAGCGTACGGCGCCCGTCGCCCACGACCACCGGCTGCCGCTTCTCGGTGATCGCGAAGATCCGGCCGTGCTCTTCGGAGGGCTTTCGCACGTAAAAGACGCCGTACTCCTCGCCGGGAGCGTAGGCCTGAGCGATCACGTCGTAACGCGCCCGGGAGAGATAGGAATCGATCGCGGCCCAACTACGGGCGACGAGGACCCCGGAGCCGCGTTGACCGGCATCGGGCTTGAGGACGATCGGGAACGCGAGGCCGTTATCCGCGGCGAAGCGGCGGACGTCCGCGCAGCGGAACGCGACATCGCGCGTCGCCTCGAGGAGCCGCCAAGGCGGCACGGCGTCGCCGGCTGACGCGAGTCCGTCGAGGATCATGGCCTTGGACTCGCCGATGAATCCTCCCGCTTCGATCGCGGGGTTCGCCGCGGTGAACAACGTCAGTCCGCGGTGACGAATGCCGAGCCAGAGCACGTAGAGCGCGACCGGGGCGTAAAAGACGAACGGCGGCCAATACTCCCAGCGCACCGTGCGTTTCCACGTCGCCACGAGCAGGCGCCGGCCGCGCCACGAAAAGAGCCGTGGCAGGACGCGCAGGACCATCAGTACGACCACCGTCGTGACGACCGCCGCGGGGACCGCCCAGACTTGGAACCGTTGGAAGAGTTCGAGGATCTGGGCGCCGACGAGCGCCGCGATCCCGACGAGAAGCGGCGTCCAGGCCAGCGCGGCCAGGCCAAACCACAGGGCGAAGATCCAAAACGGTGTGTGCAGCACGCCGGCCGAGATGAACGTCGCGACGCGTGAGCCCGGCAGGAAGCGGCTGGCGAGAATAACCGCCGGACCGTGTTCGCGAAACCACGCCGAGGCCTGCTGCACTTGCGTTTCCGTCACGAGGTACTTCATCGGCGCGCGTGCCAAAACCGCCCGACCGAACACGCGCCCCACGAAAAACGCGCAGAGGTCGCCCGCGACGATTCCGACGAGGCAGGCGGCGGTCGCGGGCACGAAGCCCAAGCGTCCGGTGGTCACGAGCAGCCCCGCGCCGATGCAGGTCAGGTCCTCGCTGACCAACGTTGCGAGCGCGATCAGGGCGAGCACGATCAACCACGGGAGGCCGGAAATAGGCGGGAGGAGGTGGGGGTCGAACGCGACGGACGCGACCGCGACGCGTACGGGGTCGGCACCGGTCCGGATCACCGCCTCGCCGCGGTCGACACGCGCGAGAAATGCGAGGAGCGTCGCCGCAACGCTTTGCCCCTCCTGGAAGACCATGAAGTGGCTCTCTTCGGTGACGACGAACTCGCTTTGCGGGACGATCCGCGCGTGCTCGCGCGCGGCCTCGATCGGGACGAGGGGGTCGTGCCGGCCGTGCACGATCAGCATCGGACCGGCCCAGCGCGAGAGGATCTCGCGCAGCGGGCGCTGATCGGAGTCGTAGAAATTACGCGCGTAGGGGATCCCGAGGACGGCGTCATCCAGCCAGCCGAAGTGAGGCGTCAGTTCGCGCAGCCCCCAAAGCCCCGCGAGCTGCGCGCCGTGCAGCGCGTGGTTGAGGGTGAACTCGCCCAGAAGCTCCATCTCCTGGACGCCGATCGCGGACAGCATCGTGATCGAGCGCACGCGTCGCGGCGCGAGGTCGGCCATGGAGAGCGCCACGCCGCCGCCCATGCTGAACCCCACGACGTGGACGTCATCGATCCCGAGGGTGTCGAGGAGCTCGAGCACGTAGCGGGCGTGGGCGCGGAACGAGTAGTCCGGAATCTCGCGCTCGGAATCGCCGAATCCCGGGAGGTCGGGGACGATCACGTGATAGCGCTTGGCCAGTTCCGGAACGACGGTCGCGAAGTCGTGCTTGCTGCCCGGGCTGCCATGGAGGAGCACCACCACTCCGGCCTGGGAATTCTCCGTCGGGCCCGCCTGTTGATAAGCCAGTCGGATCGTGCGATCGAGGGTCCGGTCGCCGTCGATAGCGGAAACCTGCGCAAGCGGGGTGCCGGGTTCGACGGGGGACTGGGCGGGGCGCGTGTGGCGCACCACGCACGAAACGGCGACGAGTACGAGGTAGGATGCCCCGAGCACGCGGGCCAGTTTTCGAACGGGGTGCACGGGGCCGGAGTCTAGCAGGGGCAGCCGTCCTGCGACGGGTTTCGCAAAGGAGCGAGCACGCATGAGCACTGAATTTGCCGACCTTCACGTCGTCGTCACCGGTGCCACGGGAGAGTTGGGCGAGGCCGTCGCGCGCCACCTGCTCGGCGCCGGCGCGACGGTCCACCTCCCCGTGCGCACCCCCGACAAGGCCTTCGCCCTCTATGCGGGATCGGGGGATCGGGTTCGCGTCGCTGCGGTTTCCGATCTCGGCGACGAATCGGCCGTGGACACGTTTTACGCCGGCCTTCCGCCGCTCTGGGCGTCGATTCACTGCGCGGGCGGCTTCGCGATGTCCCGGATCGACGAGACGGCGCTCGCGGATCTGAAAAAGATGCTCGACGCGAACACGGTGTCGGCCTTCCTGTGCTCCCGCGAGGCGGTCAGGGCGATGCGCGGGAGGGGCGGTAGGATCGTCAACGTCGCGTCGCAGCCCGGTGTCGAGCCGAGGCGAGGCGGGGGAAAGATCGCCTACGCCATGAGCAAGGCCGCGGTCGCGGCCCTCACGTTGGCTCTGGCCGAGGAGGTCACCGCAGAGGGGATCTGGGTAAACGCCGTCGTCCCCTCGACGATGGACACCCAAGCCAATCGCAAATCTTGGCCCGACTCCGACTACTCGACCTGGCCGAAGCTCGGCGAGGTCGCGGCCACCATCGCGTTTCTCGCCTCACCACAAAACGCCGTGACCCGCGCCGCCCTCGTCCCCGTGTACGGCTATACGTAATAGAATCCACAGAACAGGGGACACTCCCCTTTTCCGCGTCCCCTATAATTCCTTCACGAGGCCGGCGTAGCGCTTTTCGAGCTTGAAGCCGTAGCCGTAGAAGTACTCGGGGCGGAAGAAGCCGGTTGTGACGGTCGTCGCCCCGGCGGCCCGAACGCGGTTGAAGAACTCCTTCATCAGGCCGTCGGCGACGCCTTTCTTCCGGAGGCGCTCGGCCACCACGATCTTTTCGAGGTGCGCGCTGCGCCCCTCGCCCTCCAATTCGTAGTAGATCCCCCCGATCAGGGTCCCCCGGTCGTTCACCGCGACCAGGTACTGATGCTCGGCGCGGAAACGGATGTCGAGCTTCGCCGCGACGAACAGGCGATGCAACCGGCCGACCTCCCTCGGCGAGAGGGCGTGGCGGACCAGGAATGGGGCCCCGTTCTGATCCTCGAGCCTGACGACGATGTCGCCTTGGGACCGGCCGCCGGAGTCCGACTGAACGAATTCCGCGGCGTCCTCGGGACGCAGGTAAGGGAACGATAGCCGCGCGAGGAAGTAATCGTCGTCCGGGGCGACGTCTAGGCGCGAGCGCAACTCGGTAATCGCGTCGATCAGGGCGTCGCCATCGAGCTTCCGGCGGCGGAGAGCAAGCGCGATCGTCTCGAGCCCGGCGACGAGGGGCCCCGGGGCGCCGTTGAATACGGTCTCCAGGAAGAAGCGAGCACGGGTCTCGGGGTACCCGCGCGCGACCCGTGCGAGGCCGTACGTGTCCCAGAACTCTTGCAACGTGCGCGCGCGAGCTTGCGAGGTCGGGTCCACGGAGAGCGCGGCCCAACGACGGTAGCGGTTGATGGCGAAGTGCAAGCGCATCGGGACGAACCCGCGCGTTTCGATCCCGGCGAGAAAGGTCTTCAGCGCGGAGCGGAACTCGTCGGGGGACTCGTCGCCTTCTTTGTGAAGGACCTCGCGGAGCAGTCGCGTCCCTTCGTCCTCGCCGACGATCTCGAGGAGCGGCGTGAAAAGCCCGTCCCAGCCGACGAGCCCGGCCAGCACCGGGTGGGCTCGCTCGGCCGCCTCGACGAGTTCCTCGCGAAAGAAGCGGAGCATCGGGACGAGCCCTCGGTGCTCGCGCACCGCGGAGAGTGAGACGATGCGTGCACCCGTCTGGTAGTCGTGCGTCGGTACGATGACGTTCGTGAGGTCGGGCTCGGCGATCTCGTGCTTTCGTCCCGTCCGGTTCCAGAAATCCACGTAGGCGGCGAGCGCGCTCCAAGCGAAGAAGGTGAAGAGCTGGCGGAACCTCTCGTCATCACCTTGACGGGAAAGGCGGTTCAACGTGCGCTCGAGCACCTCACCCGGGATGAACTCCTCGGTCCAGAGGTCCTGCTGGGGCCAGTAGCCGCCGAAATCCTCGACCAACGGATCGTGGGCGCCAGGCTCGCCGCAGAGCGTGAGCCACCGAATTTCCTCGCGGACCTGATCCGGCGTGCGCACTTGATTCACGTTGACCGCGAGGTCGTAGGAGCCCTGGAATCGAGTCTGCACGGTGATGCGATGGACGGCCTTGTCGTGGCGCGCGCCCAGGGGACGGATCCAGATACCCCCCGGGGGGGATGTCGCCCAAGTGCGGAACCGCGCCGCCCGAGAACAGGAAGACCGCCTCACGGAGCATCGCCGTGCTGCGAAGCGCGTCCACGATTCGCTCGCGGTCCCTCGGGGGTACCGCCTCATCGAACGCAACCACATCCTCCCACCCGTACTCCTGTCCGCTTTCAGGATCGACCGCGATTCGGGCCGTGGCGCCCAACCACCGCCTGAAGCCGCCGACGAGATCGTCGAGGGCGCGCCAGGCCTCCTGACGGATCGACTCGCGGCCGGAAAACAGCATCGTTCGCACGAAAAACGCGCGCAGCGGCCGGTAGCGCGTTGGGTGCGACGCGCCGTACGCCGCGAGGAATCTCAACAGAGCCGCCGCGCGACGATCGAGCGCGCGCCCGCCCTCGGTCGCGCGCCCCGCCGCGCTCGCCTCATCGACGAAGGCTTGGAGGCGCGCCTCGGTGAGTGTCCGCTCGCACAGCGCCTCCCGCGTGTCCCCGTCGAGCAGCACGCCGGGCGAAGCCAAGAACCGTTGCAGCGTTTGAAGCACGCGGCTCTCGCGCTCGACCGGGACGAGCACCGTGAACGCGCGCCGTCTCACGGCGAGAAACGGCGAATCCGCGGCGCGCCGCAAGAGCTCCCGCGCCGAATCTGTGATCGGTCCTTCCTCTTCGACGACGACGCGCTCGAGCAGGCGCACGGCGTCGAGCGCGCCGTCCTCGTCCGATGATTCGAGCAGCAAGCCGGCGCGGTGCAGATCGATGAGGTCGAGGTCGCGCACCGTCAGCGCGCGCTGCGTTGCGTCCTTCAACGCGTCGGTCGCGATCCCAGGCGCCGTTCGGCCCTTGCGCTCGATCGTCTCGCCGGCGCGTCCGGGGCGTTCGCGCAGGTGCACGTCGAGCGGCGCGAAATCGACGAGCTCTTCGTTGGCGAGCCACAGCCGCGGGGTGGTGAGGAGCACGCCCAGGCGCACGGGCTCTTTCGGCGGGTGGCGATACACCGCAGAGCCGACGAGCGCGACGCCGCTTTGCAGCCGCCTCACGGTCAGAGCCGTCCCCCGGGTCGGCAGGGCGATGCGCTCCGCTTCGAGGCGCAGGTCCTGCGCCGTCAGGCCGAGCGCCTGGAAGAGCCAGTTCGGGAAGACGATCTCGAGGCCGCCGACTTTGAGCTGCGCGCGCCTGTAGAGGAGGCGGATGGTCTCGGCGAAGTGCGAGGTGACCACCTGGCGGCGGGGCGTACCCTTGGGTGTCAGCTCGCCCTTGTCGGCCGCAAGGTCGCGGTCGAGAAGCGCGAAATCGACGATCCGCTCGTAGGGAGCGAGAAACGCGTTGACCGAAGAGACGATCGATCGGAAGTGCGACTTCCGCTCGTCGGCGGACATTGCGGCGAAATCGAGGTGGGGCACCTCGGGGTTCGGCCAGATGAGCGCGGTGTTGTATTCGCGGTGATCCCCGACGAGGAAGACGCGGCCCACCGAGGCGAAGTCTTTGAAGAAAGACTCGATCCGGGCGGGCGCGATGGTCTCGCCCTTGACGTTCTTGTAGATCTCCTTCTTCCGGTCGACGAGACGGATGTGGCCGTCGGCATCGAGCTCCACGAGATCGCCCGTCCCGAACCAACCGTCCGCGTCGAGCGTGCGCTCCCCCTCGGGGGTTTCGACGTGTCCGATCATCACGTACGGCCCGCGCACGGCCAGTTCGCCATCATCATTGACGCGCATTTCGATCCCCGGGAGCGCGGGCCCGAGCGAGTCGTCCTTGTAGCGGCCGGGACGGGTCATCGTGATGCCGCCGGTGGCCTCCGTCATCCCGAAGCCGCTCATCAACTCGACGCCGTTGGCCTGGAAGAAACGGAAGATCTCGGCATCGAGGCGCCCGGCCGCCGATAGGCCGAAGCGCAGTCGCCCTCCCGTCGCGCGGGCCACGGCGGATCCGATTTCTTCGTCGCTCGCCCGGTCGGGGTCGGCGGCGCGCGCGATTTCCTCGTGGAGCTGAATCCACTTCTTCGGGACGCTGATGAACACCGTCGGCTGGAAGCGTCGCATCCCCGAAACGAGGGCCTCGATCGAGGGACTCTCGAGGAAGACGTAGGTCGCTCCCCAGAAGATGCAGCCGTACATCTCGAGATAGCGGCCGAACGTGTGGAAGAGGGGCAGGTAGCAGAGGAAGACGTCGTCCTCGCCGATGGCGGGAAGGGACAACGCGCGGGCGAAGCGCTTGAACACGATGTTGCGGTGGGAAAAGCAGATGCCCTTCGGCGTCCCGGTCGTCCCTGACGTGTACATGATCGTCGCGAGGTCGTCACTGCGCACCGCGAGTTGCCGGCGTTCGAGTTCCGCGACCGGCGTCTCTCCCGCGCGCGCGACGATCTCGTCCAGGGCGAGCACGCCGCCGCCCGAAAGCCCCGAGTCCATCGCGACGAGCGTCGTGGGTTGCGAATGGCCCTCGGTCACGCGCCTCAGGGTTGCGAGGGCCTCGCGCGAGCCCGCGATCGCCAGGCCGGCCCCCGACTGCCGCAGCATGAACGCGACGTCGTCGTCGGTGGCCTGCGCGGGGATCATCACCGAAACGAGGCCCGCCGCGTGGCACGCGAGATCGCAGATCGCCATCTTGAACCGGTTCTCGGAGATGATTGCGACGCGTTGCGCACCGGCGGGTGCTACCGCAATGAGGCCGCGCGCGAGCGCATCGACCCGAGCCGCCGTTTGGCGCCACGTCACGCTCCGGGCGCGTCCCGGCGTCGGAATCTCGAAGAGGATCTTGGCCCCGTACTCTTCGGCGCGGCGGCGCAGCAGAATCGCCATCGTGAGATGTGACGCGTCGATGAGTTTGACGATGCGATCGGCCCACGCGTCGACCGCTCCCGCGGCGTCGATGCGGCGCAAGACCACCGGGCGGCGGAGGAGGTCCAGAAGATCCCAGGCCTCCTCCCGCGCCGGCCGCTTCACAATCCGCGCGGCGAGCTCCGCCAAGGACTCGAGGTCGAGCGCCTCGAGGATCCGGTCGCGCTGCGGCGCATCGATGAGCACGCTGAGAATCGCGCGGTCGAGGCTCTCGGCTTTTTCCCCGTCCGGTTCGCGGGCCGCGGTGTCGAGCGCGGCGCCCAACGTGGCGACCGCTTCGGACGACGGGCGCGACCGGGCGGTCTCGATTCCGGCGAGAAGGCGGCCGTGGCGGTCGCTTGGGGCGTGAGGGGGAGTGTCCATCCGCCCGATTATCGCCGATTGCGTTGGGCGATGGTAACCGCGTAGAGTCTTCCGTTCATGGACCTTCGCATCACCATCGTTCCCGTCGGCAAGATGGACCCCTCGGAGGTCGAGGCGGCAGCTGTTCGCTTAGCGAGAATCCTCAACAAGGCCGTGACCTTGCGGCAAGTCACGCCCGTCCCCAAGGCGGGGGACGATCCCGCGCGAGGCCAGCACGTGGCCGGGCCGTTTCTCGCCGAGCTCCGAGGCCAGCTCCCACGTCTGCCGGTCGCGAAGATCGTGGGGACCGTGGCGGCGCCCGATCCGACCGGCACTCCGGCGGCCGCGACCGCGGACGCGGCGGTCTTCGTGACCGACGTCGATCTCTACAAGCCGCAGACCGACGGCGTGTTCGGCGACATCGACACGGCTTCGCACGTCGCGGTGATCTCGGTGCGGCGGTTGCGCGAACCGTTCTACAGGCGCAAAGCCGATCCGGTGAAAGCGCGGACGCGCCTGGTCAAGCTTGCGCTCTACGTGCTGGGGCGTGCGCGCGGCCTCCCCGAATGCACCGACCGGGCGTGCGCGCTGTTCACGACGACGTCGCTTCCCGACATCGACATGAAACCGGAGAAGTACTGCGCGTCGTGCTGGCGGCGCATGACGACCGGGGCGTATCGGATCTAGTCGCAGACGGGGCGATCGAGGAGTGCCGATGGCCGAGCTCTACGGGCTTGAGCAAGACGTCATCACCGTCATTCTCGGCGGAGGACGGGGGAATCGCCTCGATCCGCTGACGCGTGAGCGTGCGAAGCCGGCGGTGCCGATCGCCGGAAAGTACCGTCTCATCGACATCCCGATCAGCAACTGCATCCACTCGGGGATGAAGCGGATGTTCGTGCTGACGCAATTCAACTCGGTGTCTCTGCATCGCCACCTCGTGCGGACCTACAAGTTCGATCCGTTCTCGCGCGGCTTCGTGCAGCTTCTGGCCGCGCAGCAGACGCCGCGCGGCGAGGCGTGGTTCCAAGGAACGGCAGACGCCGTGCGCCAGAACCTCGACATCATCCTGGAATCGCGCGGCGAGCTGGTGCTGATCCTCTCCGGCGACCACATGTACCGGATGGACTACCGCCGCCTGCTCCGTGAGCACGTCGAAGCCGGGGCCGACGTCACCGTGGCGGCGCTCCCGTGCGCCGAGAGCGAGATCAGCGAGTTCGGCGCGATCCGCGTTGACCCCACCGGCCGCATCGTCGAGTTCCGCGAAAAGCCCAAGGACGCGGAAGCGCGCGCCGGCATGCAGGCGGACCCAGGGCTTTTGGCACGCTTCGGCGTATCAGCCGACCGCCCCTACCTCGCATCGATGGGGATCTACCTCTTCAAGAAGAGCTTCCTTCGCGCGTGCTTGGAGAGCGGCCGGGACCACGATTTCGGCCGCCACGTCCTGCCGCACGCCGTCGCCACGGGAACGGTCCATTCGTTTCTCTTCGAAGGGTACTGGCGCGACATCGGCACGATCCGGACCTTCTACGACGCCCACATGGACCTCGTCAAAGTCGATCCGCCGTTTCACTTCAACGATCCCGAATGGCCGTTTTACACGCACCCGCGGTACCTTCCCGGGAGCAGCCTGAACGCCGTTCGCATCAACCGCTCGATCGTCTCCGAAGGGTCGATGCTCGAGGAGTGCACCGTCGAGAGTTCGATCATCGGCGTACGGACGACGATGACGCGAGCGACCGTGCGGCGCTCTCTCGTGATGGGGGTCGATCCCTACCCGCCCGCGGGACAGGAGGGCGCGCCGCCGCTGGGCATCGGGGAGGGATCGCTCATCGAAGGCGCGATCGTCGACAAGAACGCGCGCATCGGGCGGAACGTCCGGATCACGAACAAGGGCGGTGTGGACCAAGCCGATGGGCCGGGATGGGCCATCCGCGAGGGGATCGTAGTGGTGACGAAAAACGCGGTGATTCCGGATGGGACCGTCATATGACCGACGAGCGAGAGTATGCCTTGGGCACTAACGCCGCCGAGATCGTTCGCCTTGGAGTGCAGCACAGGCTCTGGGCGGCTTCCGCGATCGCGCTCTGGGAGCGAGCGAACATAAGAGCCGGCCAAACCGTGCTCGATCTCGGGTGCGGGCCGGGGTACACCAGCGCCGACCTAGCCGGGATCGTCACGTCGAGCGGAAAGGTCGTTGCCATCGACCAGTCCGCCTTGTTCATCGAGCATCTCAAGCGCAGGCAAGAGCTCTTGGGCGATACCACGATCGACGCCCGGGTGGGGGACGTTCAGAAGCTCGAGCTCGAAAAGGAGAGCATCGACGCCGCCTATCAGCGTTGGGTGTTGTGTTTCGTGAGCGATCCCGAGGCCGTGATTGCCGGCGTCGCGCACGCGCTCAAGCCCGGCGGCGTGTTCGCCATTCAGGATTACATTCATTACGAGGGGATCTTGCTGGCGCCGCCGAGCGAGCCGTTCCAGCGGTTCATCACCGTCGTGGCCGAGGCGTGGAGAGGCCATGGCGGCGATACCGAGATCGGACTGCGCCTTCCGGGGTTGCTGGCGAAGCACGGCTTGACGCCCGTCGAGATTTCCCCGCTCCATCGTGTCGCGCGCCCGGGCTCCCAGCTGTGGACCTGGCCGACGATCTTCATCGAGATCTACGGACCGAGGCTTGTCGAAGAGGGACGGCTTACGCGAGCGGAGCATGACGTGCTCGTCCAAGACTGGAAAGCGCACACCGCCGATCCGAACTCGTTTTTCGTCTCGCCGCCGATGGCCAACATCATCGCCGTCAAGCGGTGACGCGAGGATTGCGACGGCGTCAGCGCAGGCCGACCCCCACGTAGAGGGTGGAGGTATTTCGCCGGTAGCTGTAAGCGTAGGAGCGACCGTCGGCGGAGATCAGCTCGTACCCGAGATCGACCAGTCCGGCCCGATCCGTGGGCACGAGTTCCTGGGCGAGCGTTCGCTGCCCCGTGGCGACATCGACGCGTTCGATCCGCGTCGGCAGCCCGGTCGAGCTCTTGACGAAAAGTGCGCGCCCGTCTCCGCTCCAGCGCAAAATGAAGTCCCCGGCGCCGACCCCGGGAAGCGGCCGGGCCTCACCGCCGTCGAACGGGATGATCCTACCGGGGCTCGACAGGGACGCCACGGCGACCCACCTTCCGTCCGGAGAGATGGCCCCATGGATCCCGGGAGCCTCATCGGTAATCGGTTTCGGCGCTCCACGTTCCTGATCCACCACGAACAGGCGCGGCAGATGCCCTGTTTCGACCGCAGCGACCAGCAGCCGGCGGCCATCGGGATGCCAGCTCGCGGGGCCAACCGACAGGCCGTTGAGCATTACGGTCCGCGCCTCGCCGGCGCCGGTCGGGACGAACGTGATGCGATCCGGCGTGTCGACGGGCACCGTTGCGGCCCAACGGCCGTCCGGGGATAGCCCCACCGAATACCCCGCGCCGATCTTCACGGCGGGAGACCCGTCGGTCGCGCGGAGGTAGACCGAGTAGGTTGGGCCTCCGCCTTGGCCCTGCTCTTCGAACAGCAACCACCGCCCATCGGCTGAAAGATCGCTCGGACGCGACCAGTCGAGCCACGACAGGTCGCGCTCGGCGTTTTCCTCCGGTGCCAACGCCAGAATGCCGCGCCGCCAGCTGTTGCGCGCGACTAGAACCCTGCCGTTGGCCGCGACGTCGTAGAGCGAGAGGCTGGCCGGCATGCCCGCGACCATTCTTTGGTGTCCGTCGAGATCGACGGCGTAGAGCGACATGCCGTTGCCCGTTTTGCCGGCGGTGAACCAGATCTCCGAGCCATCCGGCGACCAGGCCAAGCCCTCCGCTGCGTTGAAGATCTCGGTCAGCGGTTTCATCGTGCCGGCAAGATCCACGACGGCGATGCGACCCCGGTTATCACCTGACAACGGGTGGTCGATGAACCCGATCTTCTTTCCGTCGCGGGAAAACCGCGACGAGCTCAGCCACGTATTGGTCTCGTAGAGAATTTTTCCGACGGGGTACTCGAGGCGGAAACGCCCGTCCACATCCCGCACGACGGCCAACCCCGATCCGTCGGGAGCCCAATCGGCGTCCTGCACGTCGTCGAGTACCTGGCGCGGCACCCCACCCGCCAAAGGCGCGCGCGCCAGCGTCCCGCCGCGCTGGAAGCCGTTGGTGAACTTCGCATCGAGGAGAATCGCCATCTCGCCCGAGGCCGACACGGACAGGACGTCGGCGGAGGGGAGCCCGAGCGAACGGGATTCCGGGGCGCCCGGCCGCGCGGTGAAAACCTCCGTGGGAGTTCCTTCCCAGGCGGCGCCGTAGACCACCATCTCTCCGTCGGGAGTGAAACGCCCGGAGGAGACTGTGCCCTGCCGGAAGGTGATCTGGGTGTAGTCCACCGGCACGGGAGTTCGGAGTGTCATCCGGCCGGCGAAGACGCCGACGGCCAGCGCCGTGAGGCCGACCGCGGCGGCGACCACCGGCCGGGCCTTGAAGGCTCGCGGAGCGGCGGCGAACTTCTTGCCCCCGGTCATCGTGAGTGACGGCGACGAAACCGCCTCGATTTGGAAGGCGAGATCGCGCGCCGACTGGAACCGCTCGTCGGGACTCTTCTCCAAACAGTGCTGCACGATGCGATCGAGACCGACGGGAAGATCCTGTTTCGTCCCCGAGACCTCGGGAGGATCTTCCTTGAGGATCGCGTTCATCGTCTCGACGGACGATGTGCCCTGAAACGCGCGCTGGCCCGAGATCATCTCGTAGAGAATGCAGCCGTAGCTGAAGATGTCGGATCGGTGGTCGGCGGCCTGCCCGCGGACCTGCTCGGGCGACATGTATCCCACCGTGCCCATGACGACGCCGGCGCCGGTTTCGAGCTGCGTGGGCGCTTCGGTCATCTGCGACGCGGGAGGGAGCGAGCCGACCGGGCTCACGAGCTTCGCCAAGCCGAAATCCAGGATCTTCAATCGACCGTCGGGGGTGACGAAGAGATTCTCCGGTTTGAGATCCCGGTGGACGATGCCCTTCTGGTGCGCGGCGGCCAGCCCCTGGGCGAGCTGTCCTGCATAGTCGATCGCCTTGCGCGCCGAGAGATTGGTGCCGGCCATTTTCTGGCGCAGCGTCTCACCTTCGAGCAACTCGGCCACGACGTAGGGCGCTCCTGCGTGCGTGCCGATGTCATAAACGATCAGGATGTTTGGATGATTGAGCTGGCCGGCGGCGCGCGCTTCCTGTTCGAAGCGCTGCAAACGGTCGGGATCGCCCACGACTGACGGCGGGAGCACTTTGATCGCGACATCGCGCGAGAGCCTCTCGTCGCGAGCACGGTAGACCTCGCCCATGCCCCCGGCTCCGATGGGGCCGAGGATTTCGTAAGGGCCGAGCTTCGTTCCTGGGGTGAGCGTCATCGCCTGCGGAGCCTATCAGAGCCCGCTCCGCTTCCGGAACATCAAGGGAAGCGCGCACAGCGCCAACACGCTCACCACGAGCCCAGCCCGGCGTGCCGGGGTATGGCTCGTGTACGTCAGGACGACCTCGTGCTTCCCGGCAGGACACTCGAGCGCCACGAACCCGGTCGGCGTCGTCCGAATGGGCGCCGCCACCCCGTCGATCTGCGCCTCCCATCCCGGGAAGTCCTGCTCCCGCACGATCAGCAGCTCGCCACCTTGGGCCGTGGGGTGGAGCACGACGCGTCCCGGCTCGCGCGTGAACGCGCCGGCGTCAGCGAAGGCGCCGTCGCGCGGACCCCGCGCCGCGAGGCAGCTGCGGTACATCGCGGGCGTAGGCTCACAGCCCCCTCACGTGGATCGGGTCGTGGACCTCCGGCAGCCCCGGCCGGAACAAGACGTGGGACGCGGCAAGTCCCGCCACGATGGCCGACGCCATCGCGACCCAGGGGCGCCAAGCCTTGGGAGCGCAAAGCGCCGCGGTCAGGGCCGAGGCGGCGCCAAGAAGCAGCGTCAGGTTGGGCGCGATGTGGACCGCAAGTCCGGTGCTCGTCTCGGGCATGGCGCCGATGATAGCCTTCCCGGATGAAGGTCCGGACCACTTGTAACCGCGATTGTCCCGACGCCTGCGGCATCGTGGCGACGGTCGAAGATGGCCGGGTGAAAAGGATCCAGGGCGACCCCGACCACCCGGTGACCCAGGGCTTCCTCTGCTATCGGACGAGCCGCTTCCTTGAGCGCCAGTACGACCCCGAGCGCATCACCTCGCCGCTCGTCAAGAGGAACGGCGCGTTCCACCCGGTATCGTGGGACGACGCGCTCGATCGAATCGCGGAAAAGATGCTGCGCATCAAGACCGAATCCGGCGCCGCCGCGATCCTCCACTACAGGAGCGGCGGCACGCTGGGGATCATGAAGTTCCTCAACGATCGGCTGTTCGAGCTGTTCGGTCCGTGCGCGGTGAAAAGCGGCGACATCTGCTCGGGGGCAGGGGACGCGGCCCAGCTTGCGGATTTCGGCGAGGAAGACAGCAACGACCTGTTCGACCTTCTCAATGCGAAGACGATCTTGATCTGGGGGAAGAACCCGCACGTCAGCAGCGTGCACCTGCTCCCGATCCTCAAAGAGGCGAGGGAGAAGGGGGCGCGGATCGTGATGATCGATCCGGTGCGCCACCGCGGCGCCGACCTCGCGGAGCTTTACGTGCAGCCGCGGCCGGGCGGGGACATCGCCCTGGCGCTGGGGATCGCGCGGCGGTTGTTCGAGACCGGGAAGGCCGATCCGCTGGCGGCGACCTACTGCGATCATCTCGACGCGTTCCGCGCCCTGGCGTTTTCTCGCGACCTTCAGGCCTGGGCGACGCTCGCCGACGTGACGCCGGCCGAGCTCGTGAGGGTTGCGGATCTCTACGCCGCGGGGCCTTCGGCGATCCTCGTCGGCTGGGGGATGCAGCGGAAGGCCAACGGTTCCGCCACCGTGCGGCTCCTTGATGCGTTAGGCGCGATCAGCGGGAACCTCGGCGTTTCAGGCGGCGGCGTGTCGTTTTACTTCAAGCGTCGCGGCGCCTTCGATACATCGTTCGGCGGGAAGGGTGTCGAGCCGCCACGGCAGTTGCTCGAACCGGTCCTCGGCAGGGAGATCCTCGAGGCGGCAGACCCCGCGATCCGGATGGTGTGGGTGACCGCGGGCAACCCGGTGGCGATGCTCCCCGACTCGCACACGGTGAAGCGGGCGCTCGAGACGCGGGAGCTGACCGTCGTCGTGGATTCGTTCCTCACCGACACGGCACGAGCCGCTCACGTCGTGCTCCCGACGACCACGATGTTGGAAGACGACGATCTCGTCGGCGCGTACGGGCATCATTGGTTGGGCGAGGTCCGTCCCGTGGTCCCCGCGCCCGATGGCGTAAAAACCGACTACGCCGTAGCACAGGCGTTAGCCCAGAGACTCGGGCTTCACGAGCATTTCGCCGACGACACTGAAACCTGGAAGAAGCGATTCCTCGGGCGAGTGTTCGACAAGGGCGCCTCGCTCGAGGCGATCCGCCACGGATACGTCAGAAACCCGATCGCGGCGAAGATCCTCTTCGCCGACCGGAAGTTCAAGACCCCGACGGGTCGCGTCAACCTGATCCACGAAGCCGACCCGGAGCCCGCGCGGCCCACGGCGGAGCGGCCACTCCTCTTGATGGCGTTCTCGACCGAGAAGGCGCAGTCGTCGCAGTGGGCGCATCCACGGGGGCAGGACGGCCCAGCGGTCGCGACCTTGCACCCGGAGGCCGCCGACGGATTCCATGACGGGGAGCTCGCGCGGATCACCTCGGAGCTTGGCGCGATGGACGTAAGACTTAAATTCGATGCAAGGCAGCGGCACGACGTCGTCCTCATGGCCAAGGGGGGATGGCTGAAGGACGGCCGCTGCGCCAACGCCTTGATCCCGGCGGCCGCCACGGATGCGGGGGGCGGCGCCAGGTACTACGACACTCCTGTTCGGGTGGAGCGGAGGTAACGCGCATGGCGGTGACGCAGAGCTTCGACATCACGACCGGGTGCGACCTTCAAGAGGTCGACAACGCGGTCAACCAAGCGGTGAAAGAGATCACCCAGCGCTTCGACTTCAAGGGGATCAAGGTCGGTGTCGAGCTGCTCCGCGCCGACAACAAGATCATTCTCACCGGTCCCGATGAGTTCAAGATCAAGGCGATCTGGGATGTCTTGCAGACCAAACTGGTGCGCCGCAAGGTACCGCTGCGGAACTTGACGCCGGGGAAGATCGACAGTGCCGCGTTGGGCACCGCCCGCCAGGAGATCGAGCTCCAGCAGGGGATTCCGATCGAAACCGCGCGCGAGATCGTCAAGTTCGTCAAAGAGAACAAGCTCAAGAAGGTCCAGGTCGCGATCCAGGCCGACCAGGTCCGCGTCAGCTCCCCGTCGCGCGACGAACTGCAGAACGTGATGGGGCTTCTTCGACAACACGATTTCGGGGTCGAGTTGAATTTCGGGAACTTCCGGAGTCAGTGAAAAGGGGACACTCCCCTTTTGTCAATTCTCAAAGATTTCGGCGATGGTGACGGAAAAGCCCGGTAGGACATCCTCACCGTCGAGCAGGTCGGTGCTGGCGAGCACGCGAGGAGCGAAGGGGGAGCGGAAGACGCTGACTTCCTCGCGGACGGGATTCACGACCCAGACGATGCGACTCCCGGCGGCGAGATAATCGGAGACCTTGCCGAGGACCTCTCTCGTCCGGTCGCTCGGAGAAACGATCTCGACTGCGAGGTCGGGCGCTCCGGGGATGTAGGGACGGGCGCCCTCGGTTTCGCGCTCCCTCTCGTTGGTCATGAAAGCAACGTCGGGTCCACGAACGGTGTCGGGTTGACGGGCCAGCACGAAACCGGTGTCTCCGGTGTAGACGACGCCCAATCGCCGGGAATCGACGAAAATCGAGAGGAGCTTGGAGATCCTTGCCACCGTTCGTCCGTGAAGCCGACCGGGGACCGGCTCGGACACCAGCGTGCCACGGAGCAACTCGTAGTTGAGACCATCGTCGGAAAGCTCGTAGAGCTGCTCGGCGGTGATGAGTTTCACTTCGTGTCGGATCGAGGTCATCGCCACGAAGAGTACGCCGGGGATCCCGTCGATTCCACGATTTCTGTCGGGAAGTCTCCAAACCGGGTTTCGTGCCGGCAACGATCCCTTCGAGTTTGTAAGAAAAAGTGGACTGTCCCCTATTAATCGACGGTCGGAAGGCTGGACGCTTCGCGGCTCTTCCGGCGAAGCAGGCTGGCGCGGGTGACGACGTCCTCGCCGAGCTTGTCGTTGACCGCGTCTTGCGCCTCGGCCAACCTGCGCGAGCGATCCGTGGCTGGGTCGGGGAACAGCGACCCGGGCGAGCTTGAGGCGCGAAAGAGGCCGCTCACGCCGACCCCGAGAAGACGCACGCCCTTCCCGTGAAGGTCGATGCGCTCGCGGTACATCGTGCGCGCCGCCTCGACGATCGCGTCCGCGAGGTCGGTCGGGTCGTGGAGCGTCAGCGATCGCGTGGACGTGGTGAAGTCGCCCGTGCGCACCTTGAGGTGCACCGTCCGTCCCGCGAGTCCGTCGCGCCGCAACGTGCGCGCAACGCCGTCGGCGCGAGCGAGCAGCTCGCGGTCGATCTCGCGCGGGTCGGTCAGATCGTCGCCGTACGTGCGCTCTTCCGAGATCGACTTGGCCTCCTGATCGGCGTGGACGGGACGGTCGTCCTTGCCGTGGGCCAAGGCGTGAAGGTGCGCCGCCATGCCGGGGCCCACGAGTGTCGCGAGCCCCGCCTCCGGAACGCGGGCGACGTCGCCGATCGTTTTCAGTCCGCCACGATGGAGAACCTCCTCGGATTTCGGACCGACACCCCACAATCGCCGGACGGGGAGAGGCCACAGCCGCCGTTCCACGTCCTCCTGCGGGAAGACGCAAAGGCCGTCCGGCTTCTCGAGGTCGGAGGCGAGCTTCGCCAGGAACTTGTTCGGCGCGACGCCGACCGACGCCGTGAGCCGTTCCTCGGCGCGGATGCGGTCTTTGAGCTTTCGCGCGATGACCGCACCGTGCGCCAAGTCCTTCGCCAATCCGGTCATTTCGAGGAACGCCTCGTCGATCGAGAGCGGCTCGACGACCGGCGCTTCCTCGTCGAGGATCCGGCGCAAGCGCCTCGAGACCTCGACGTACAAGTCCATCCGTCCGGGGAGCCAGATCGCGCCGGGGCACAGTCTCGCGGCCGTCACGGACGGCATCGCGGAGTGGACTCCGAACTTGCGCGCCTCGTACGAGCAGGTCGACACGACGCCGCGCTTACCGTTGTGGCCGATGATGAGAGGTTTCCCCGCCAGTTCCGGGTTCTCTCGCACTTCGACGGCCGCATAGAACGCGTCCATGTCGAGGTGCAAGATGACCCTTGGCGGGTGCACGGTGGGCCTTACAGCATCCCGAGCAGGTCGGCGACCTCGGCCGGGGCTTCCATTGCGCTCAGGTGCGCGACCTTGGGGAGGACGTGCAAGCGCGCGTCCGGGATGCCCGAGGCGATCTCTTTCGCCTTCTCCTCCGGCGTGAGGAGATCGACCGCTCCGACGATCACGATCGAAGGGACGTCGATCTTCGGGAGCAACTCCCGCCGGTCCGGACGCGCGGCCAAAGCCATCAGCGTGGGTGGGAGGCCCCAGTCCCCGGCGTGCTCGAACATCGCCACCAGGTGCTTGCTGTGCGCCGGGAACTGCGGGCCGTTGGGGTTCAGGAGGCTCGGGGTCAACGCGGCGGCGAATCGCCGCCACCCCTCGCGGCGGATCGTCGCGATCCCCGCGGCGCGCCTAAGCCTTCCGGCCTCGTCGTCCGGTGCGGCGCCCGTGCTGACGAACGCGAATGCCCGCGCGAGGCCGGGGTGCGCCGCGGCGATGCCGAATGCCGTGTACCCGCCCATCGAGAGTCCGGCGATCGCGGGGGCTTCGATCTTGTTGAGCTCGAGCAACCGCCAGACGTCGTCGGCCCATTGGTCGACCGACGGGGCCCGCCAGCCCAAGGTCGACGCGCCGTGGCCGCGCAGCTCGGGGATGACGAGCGCGACATCGGACGGGAGCGCCGCGACGACGCCGTCCCACATCGAGGCGTCGCAGCCCAGGCCGTGAATCAGGACGAGGGGATCGCGCCCGCGGCGGATCCGGTACGAGATGTCGGCGCCGTCTTCGGTCGTGAAGTGCGTGTGCGTCAGGCCGTGCGCGCTCATAGTGCCAGCACCAGCTTGCCGCGGACGTGCCCGGCGCGGCATTCGTCCTGGGCCTGTGCCGCCTCCGCCAAGGGAAAGATCGTCTGGACGTGGGGGCGAAGCGTCTTGCGTCCGGCGTGGGCGGCGAACACCGCGAGCTGCTCGCCCGACGGCGCGGAGCTGATCCGCTCGAAACGCACGCCCCGTGCCGCTGCGGCTTCGGGGTCGAGCGTGTCGACCACGCTCACGATAACGCCTCCCGGTTTGGCGACGGCAAGCGCGGCGGCCAGCGGCTCGCCGCCGATCGCGTCCAAGACGACGTCGACGCCGCCGGGGAATCGCGCAGTGACCGCGGCGGCGAGGTCGTCGCGGGTGTAGTCGATCGCGTGTTCGGCTCCCTGGTTCATCACGAACTCCTGGTTGCGCGGCCCGGTGGTCGCGATTGAGCGCGCGCCCGCGATTTTTGCAAGCTGCAGCGCGAAATGACCGACGCCCCCCGAGCCGTTGAGGACGAGGAGCGTGGCGCCGGCCGCGAGCCCCGCGCGCGCCAAGGCTTGCTCGGCGGTCAGAGCGGCGCACGGGATCGCGGCCGCCTCTTCGAAGAGCAGGCTCGGCGGCATCAGCGCGACGTGACGCTCGGGGACACAGACGTATTCGGCGTAGGTTCCCCATTGAATGTGCAGCTTGCGTGCGTAGGCGAAGACGCGCTCCCCCTTGCGGAACCGCTGGCAGCCTTCGCCCAACTCGTCCACGACACCTGCGACGTCCCATCCGGGTATCAGCGGAAATCCATGGGGGACCCGAGACAGGCTTCCTTCGCGGATCTTCCAATCGACCGGGTTGACCCCCGCCGCCAGCGTGCGGATCAGGAGCTCTCCGCGGTCGGGCTTGGGGCGAGGCAGGTCGGTCACGACCAGGACCTCGGGTCCGCCAAAGGCGTGCATCGCGACCGCTTTCATGGGAGGCCTCCGGAGGGATCGCTATTATAGTCCGGCGTTCCGAATGATCCTCGGAGGTGGCTTCCGTGAGTTCCAACCCGCAGCCGGTGACGTTGACACGCGAGGGGCCGATCGGCGTCGTGCGCATGGAACGCGAGCACGGCAACGCGATCAACGACGCGCTCGTCGAGGGCCTCGTCACGGTTCTTGCCGAGGCCGAATCGGACCCGGAAATCCGGGGCGTCTTGCTGACCGCGGGGGGGAAGATCTTCTCTCCGGGGCTGGACCTGCAAGAATTGGCCGTACTCGACCGCGAGGCCATGGAGCGCTTCATGCGCCACTTCTCGGCGGCTGTTCTGACCCTCTACACCTTTCCGAAGCCGGTGGTCGCCGCGCTCCACGGTCATACGTTGGCGGGAGGCTGCGTGCTCGCCTTGTGCGCAGACTGGCGGGTGCTCGGACGCGGCGCCGTCACGGGCCTCAACGAGGTGAAGGTCGGCGTGCCGCTCCCGTTCGGTGTCGCGCTGATCGTGAGAGACGCCGTGCCGAAGAACAAGCTCACCGAGATCGCGCTACTCGGCCGGAACTACACCGACGAGGCCGCGCTTGGCGCCGGGCTTGCGGATGAGCTGGCCGATGTCGCAAGCGTTGAAGCCGTCTCCCGCGAACGCCTCGAAGAGTTCGTCGCGAAGGACGCCTCGGCGTTCGCCGTGACCAAACGCTACCTCCGCTCTCCGGTCGTCGAGCGCATCCGCGCGAATAACCGTCTCTTGATCCCCGAGTGGATCGACGGGTGGTTCTCTCCAGGGACGAAGTCGCGGATCGCGGCGATCGTCGCTCAGCTTCAGGACAAGGGGAAGTCGAAGTGAAGGGCTCCCATACGCTCGCGATTCAAGCCACCCTGCGCGACACCGACGTCTTCGGACACGTCAACAACGCCGTCTACGTCAGCTGGTTCGAGGAGGTGCGCACGAGCTACGTCTGCTCGCGCCGGGGATTCAAAGCGGCGGCCGAGGTCGATTTCATTCTCGCCTCGACGACGATCCACTTTCGCTCCCCCGTGTACATGTTGGAGACGATCGAGATGCGATGCGCCCCGGTGCGCATCGGAGACAGCTCGTGGGAGCTGGTCTACGAAGGGCGCGCCAAGGAGGGCGGTCGCCTGGTCGTTGAGGGGGTCTCGACCCAGGTTCAATTCGACTACGCGGCCCGAAAGAAGGCGCCGATTTCCGCAGCGTGGCGCGCCCTGCTCGCGGCCGATCTGGAGACTCCATGATCCACCTCGTACTGCTCGTTTTGGCCCTTCTCGCCCCCGACCCGCGCGAAGTGCACCTTGCGAACATCCGCCAGCTGACGTTCGGCGGTGAAAACGCCGAGGCGTACTGGTCGGCCGACGGAAAGCAACTGATCTTCCAATCGAAGCGCGACGAATTGGAGTGCGACCAGATCTTCGTGATGGACAAGGACGGCGGCAACGTCAAGATGCTGTCTTCCGGGAAGGGGAGGGCGACCTGCTCGTACATCTTTCCCGACGGGAAGAAAACCCTGTACGCGTCGACGTTTCTTTCGGGCGACGCCTGTCCGGCGAACCCGGACTACTCCAAGGGGTACGTCTGGAAGCTCTACCCGAGCTACGAGATCTTCACGGCGAACGCCGATGGGAGCGGCATCAAGCGGATCACGAAAAATCCTGGGTACGACGCCGAAGCCACGCTCTCGCCCGACGGGAAGACGATCATCTTCACCTCGCTCAGGAAGGGCGACCTCGATCTCTACACCATGCGCCCCGACGGCTCGCACGTGAAGCGCATCACCCATGAGTTGGGCTACGACGGTGGCGCGTTTTTTTCTCGCGACGGCAAACGGATCGTCTGGCGCGCCTCCCGCCCCAAGACCGAGGCCGAGATCAAGACGTACCTCGAGCTCGTCGCCGAGAGCCAGATTCGCCCGATGGCGCTCGAGTTGTACGTCGCCGACGCCGATGGGAAAAACGCGTTCCAGGTCACGCATAACGGCGCCGCGAACTTCGGCCCGTACTTCTTTCCCGACGCCAAGCGGATCATCTACGCCTCGAACGTCGCCGACCCCGGCGGCCGCAACTTCGACCTCTGGATGATCAAAGATGATGGGACCGGCGCCGAGCGCGTGACGTTCAATGACACGTTCGACGGGTTTCCGATGTTCTCACCCGATGGCAAGTCGCTCGTATTCGCGAGCAACCGGAACGGCGCCGTGAAGGGCGAGACGAATCTGTTCATCGCGGATTGGGTGGATTAGGGGGCCGGGAGTTCCGTGACCCAACCTGTCGGCTCTCACCGGTCTGCGGCGGTGCGCCGCGGCCAAGGGCTTACCTGGGCCACCATCGGCTACAACGGCCTCGAGGGCGTCCTCTCCGTGGGAGTCGGCCTTTTCGCGGGCAGCATCGCGCTGGTCGGATTCGGACTCGACAGCTTCATCGAGCTCACGGCGAGCGCGGCCGCGCTGTGGCGGCTCCACAGGGACGCCGACTCGGACCAGCGAGAGCGCGCCGAGCGCGCCGCGCTTCGCGTCATCGGGTGGTCGTTCCTCGCTTTGGCCGCCTACATTTCAATCGACGCGATCCACTCCCTCTTGATGCGCGACCCGCCGCGAGCGAGCGGGATCGGGATCGCCATCGCGGTGGCGTCGCTGGCCATCATGCCGCTCCTCGCACGTGCCAAGCGTGGCGTCGCCAAACGGCTCGGAAGTTCCGCCCTGGAGGCCGAGGCTCGCCAGACCGACATCTGCATGTACTTGTCGGGTCTGCTCTTGATTGGCCTTGCGCTGAACGCCCTGTTCGGGTGGTGGTGGGCCGATCCCGTCTGCGCGCTGCTCATGGTCCCCCTGATCGTCTGGGAGGGGCGGGAGGCGCTGCGCGGGCACGACGTGTGCCACGACTGCGGCTTACCTGACTAACGCGTCGGGGACGCCCTCACTTTTCGAAACCCTGGCGGGCGCGCGCGCGTTCCATTGCCCGCCGAGCATCGTGCTTTAGGATGTGGCAGTGCGCCGCTCGCGGCGTCACGGAGGTCATGTGATGGGGAAGCTCGAGAGGAGTTGGGAGCTCGTCAAAGCCAGTTGGGCGGTGCTCCAGACCGACAAGGAGTTGATCGTCTTTCCGGTCGTGTCGATGATCGCCGTGATCACGGTCATGGCCACGTTCGCCGTTCCCATGTTCTTGGCGGGGATGTTCGATGGCGGGGTCGCCCTGATCGGAGGCTTCCCGGTCGTCGGGCTCCTCCTCGGGTTTGGCTTCTACACGGTGCAGTACACGATCATCTTCTATTGCAACTCGGCGCTGGTGGGCGCGGCGATGATCCGGCTGAAGGGGGGCGATCCCTCGATCGGCGACGGTTTCCGCATTGCCAACAAGCACTTCACCTCGATCGTCGGCTACGCGCTGATTGCTGCGACCGTGGGGCTCCTCCTCCGCAACATCGCGCGGCGAGGCTTCATCGGACGCATCGTCGCCTCGCTGTTCGGCCTTGGCTGGAACATCGCGACCTTCCTCGCCGTTCCGGTGCTCGTCGTCGAAGGCGTGGGGCCGATCGAGGCGGTCAAGCGCAGTTCGCAGCTGCTGAAGAAGACCTGGGGAGAGCAGATCGCCGGAAACCTCGGCATCAGCGCGGTGTTTGCAATCGTCTTCATGCTCGTCGTCTCCCTATTTGGTGGGGCGTTGGCGCTCGCGATCATGACCCAATCGGCGCCGCTCATCGTCGGCGTCGTCGCGGTGTTCGTCCTCGTCGCGGTCCTCTTGAGCCTCATCGGCTCGGCGCTCTCGGCGATCTACACCGCCGCCGTGTACCGGTACGCGACGGAAGGGGACCCCGGCGGCATGTTCGATGCGCAGTTGGTGCGAAGCGCGTTTCGCGTGACATAACGCGGGACTAGGCGCAATAGACCTCGCAGGATCGCCCAGGCGCCGCGAACCCAATACGGGCGTTTCCTCGGACCGGTGAGTCATGGTATGAACCGGCGGCGAGGAGAATGACGATGGAGACGACCTACAAGAATTGTCAGAGTTGCAGCATGCCTCTGAGCAAAGACGAAAAAGGCGGCGGCACCAACGCCGACGGCTCGAAGAGCACGATGTACTGCAGCCACTGCTGGGCCGACGGCAAGTTCACGCTCCCCGACATCACCGTCGATCAGATGCAACACCTGGTGCGCGCGAAGCTGAAAGAATTCGGAGTCCCCGGACCGCTGGGGTGGTTCTTCGCGCGGAAGGTCCCGAATCTGGCGCGGTGGAAGGCGTGACCCTTCTCGAAGCGAGCAACACCGGTCGACGACTGTTGCAGCAGGGGTTGGCGCTCGTCGGAGCGGGACTACTCGTCTCCGGCATCGTCGTCTTGGCGACCGGTCACGGCGTTGCGCGGGGGCTCGGATTGCCGGCGATGGTCGTGGGCGCGGGCCTGCTCGTCGCGGCCAGCCTCGTGCTCGTCCGGTTCGAGGTGGACTACGCGGGGCATCCCATTCGATTCGAGAACAGCGTCGTCTTCGGTGAGCGGCTCGTCATCGACGGCGAACGCGTCACCGGTGGCGCGCTCGGTTACCGCAAGGTGCTCGAGGGGACGATCCGCAAAGGGTCGCGCGCCGGAACGCGGATCCGGGCCGAGTCCGTCGCCGGGCTCACACGATTCCGTTGCAAACTGACGGTGGAGCCGTCCTAGGACGCGATCGGCTCGAGATACTCCGCGAGAACCGCCTGCGAATCGCCCGCGAAGCGAGTGAACGCGACACCGACGCCTCCGACGCGTCCCCACTGCGGGTACTGGATTCTTACGACCTTCGCCGTAACGCGGAGGGTACGGCCGCTTTCGAGTTCGAGATCCAGGTCGAGCAGCTGGTGCTCGGGGATCTCGCCGAACGTTTCGAGGAGCGCGCCCGTCAGGCTGATGTCCGCGATGCGCAGCCTCTGCCCGGAACGCACCGAGCACGCCGTACCGAGCGACCGGCGCAGCCGCCGCGCGACGTGGCTGCCGGAGTGTTGCGGACTCGCCGAGGTCATGTGGCCCGCAGGCGTCGATAAGCGCTGCACGTGTTCTCTGATGGTCGTGCAGACCGCCTCGAGTGCTTCGAGGTCGTTTCCGCCTCCGTAAGGCGAGTACGACGCCAAGGTCACGTCGCGAAGTTCGGACGGCAGGTCGGACGCGTTCAACGCCGGGCCGATGAGGACGACGCGCTCGTGGCCGAGTGCTCCGAGAAAAACGCCGAGCCGCAGGAGCATCGCCTCGTCGTGCGCGCCGTCCAAAACGAACACGGCGAGGTCGAAGGTGCGTGAGGCTTCCGCGATGCCGTCGCAGGCGTGGGTGACGTCGGCGACGTCGCCGAGCCCCGCGCCGAGGATTTCCCCGACACGCTTTCCGGGCGCCGAGAAATCGACGAAGAGTTTGGGCCGGGTTGGAACGGGTTGCGGCAACGTCATCGATACTCCCGGACAGGCCGGCTAACGGCCGGACGCGAAATCCTGGTTCCCGAACCACGTGGCGTCGGACGGTCGCTGGACGACGGTGAATCCAAAGTTAGTGGCTTGATGGCATTCATTGCAAGCCGAAGTCAGCGCGGCGCGCGCCGAGTATGGCACGAACGTCTGCGGGGCGAAGCGCGAGCTCGGCGACCTTGTCCTGCGAGGACTCGCCTGACGTGATTGTCACGGCGGAAGTCGGGAGGCCGAGCGTTGCGGCGAGGAGCTTCACCACCGCGCGATTGGCCTTACCCTTCTCAGGCGCCGCCGCAACGGCCAGCTTCAGTGCGCCACCATGGATGCCGACGATCGCCGTCTTGCGCGCTCCCGGCTTGACGCGCAACCGCAAACGGGTGCCGCTGGCAGTGGGGGTGAGCTCGAGTTCGTCGTGCATCCGGGCCGCCGGAAAAGGGGAGTGTCCCCTTTTCTTCTCGCTACGGGTGGAGCGGCGCGCCGAGGCGCTCGTAGAGCATGGTGCGGCGCATGGGGATGAAGCCGGCGTCTTTCACGGCGGCGACTATCGCGGGTTCGTCCATGCGGTTCACCGTCCCCGCGGAGGAGACGACGTTTTCTTCGATCATGGTGCTCCCCATATCGTTGACGCCGAACGCGAGTGACGCCGCTCCGACCTTGGGGCCTTGGGTGACCCACGACGCCTGGATGTTACGGATGTTGTCGAGGAAGATCCGGGCAACCGCCATCGTGCGCAGGTACTCGGCGGTCGTGGCCTCTTGTCCGCCCAGTTCGGTGTTACCGGGTTGGAACGTCCAGCCGATGAACGCGGTGAATCCGCCCGTGCGGTCCTGGAGATCGCGGAGCATGCGCAGGTGCGCGATCCGGTCGGCGCGCGATTCGATGTGGCCGAACATCATCGTCGCGGTGGAGCGCATCCCCACGCGGTGCGCCTCTTCGTGGACGTCGAGCCACTCCTGCCCCGAGGCCTTGTTCTTCATGAGGCGCTTCCTGACGTCGTCCACGAGGATCTCGGCGCCCCCGCCGGGGAGCGAGTCGAGCCCGGCTTCGCGGAGCCGCTTCAGTGTCTCGGCCACGGTGATCCGCGACACCTTGTGGATGTGGATCACTTCGGGGGCGGACAACGCGTGCAGCCAGAGGTCGGGGAAGCGTTGCTTCAGGCGGCGGAAGAGGTCTTCGTAGTAGTCGATCTTGAGCTTCGGGTTGTGGCCGCCCTGCAAGAGGATCTGGTTGCCGCCCAGCTCGTACGTCTCGGCGATCTTCTTTTCGATCTCCTCGGCCGGGAGGACGTACCCCTCATCATGCCCGGGCTGCCGGTAGAACGCGCAGAATGTGCAAAAGGCGTTGCACACGTTCGTGTAGTTGACGTTGCGGTCGATGATGTAGGTGACGACGCCGTCGGTGTGCATCCGGCGCCGCACGAGGTCGGCCATCATCCCCAGCGTCGAGAGGCTCTCCGTTTCGAGGAGCGTGACGGCCTCGTCCGGTGCGATGCGCTCGCCCGCCAGCACCTTCGCGGAAATAGGGGACAGGCCCCTTATTCTTTCAATTCTTTCGGTCACGTTTTGTGTTCCTGCGGGATCGAGCGTCCCATGAACGATATCAATTCAATCGAGGGGGCGGCGTCAATGACGCCGAGTTCGGCCGATGCGGCGAGGAAGCGGCGCATCGCGGCGACCTCCGGGTCGCCGAGGCGGTAGCGCATGGCTTCGCGCAGGTACGTAAGAGCGATCTCGGGGTACTGTCGGCCGTTCCAGGTGTAGTCCGCGGCGATCGCCGGGAGGACGGCCGCTCCCGCGCGTCGCGAGGCATGAAGAATCTCGTAGGTCTCGCGGTCGACGACACCGGGTCGCGTCGCCCATACGGCGAAGACGAACGGAAGGGTGGTGCGCGCCGTCCACGCACCCCCCAAGTCGTAGGCGATCGCGCCTTGGGGGAGGGGCTCGAAGAGCGCCTTGTCGCCGATGCGCACCGCCGCGTCGTGCTCTTCCAGCGCCAGCGTCAGATCGCGTGGCCCGACGACGAACGAAGGCTCGCCGCCCCAAGCCTCGGCAAACAGGACCCGGGTGAGAGCATTCGACGTCCGCGATTCCGGGTCGAGCGCGACGGTTCGCACGTCGGCGAGCGGCTTTCTCGCCACGAGGAAAACCGAGCGGCAGTTCCCGAGGCTCCCGATCGCGAGCCCCGGCACGATCACGAGGTTGGGGATGCGAGCCAGTTCGATGATCGGAAGTAGCGCCAGGTCGAGCTCGCCCGCCGCCATCCGGCTCGCGAGCACCGAGGGGACGTCGTAGCTCAGCTCGAGTCGATCGGCGCCCAACCCCTGCTCGATCCCGAAAACGAGGGGGCGCGTGTTGAGGTAGGAAACCGCGCCGGCTCGGATCTTCGGCACGGCCTGATCCTCAGGCCAACGCGGGTTCGTCGAACCGCTGCACGACGTTGTAGACGGAATCGCGCTGGATCGGCTCACGGCCGGCGTCGCGGACCAACCGGCACAGTTCGGCCACCGACATGCCGATGGGCGTCGTCGCCCCCGCCATGTGGACGATCTTTTCTTCCTTGATGGTGCCGTCGATGTCGTCCGCGCCCATCGTCAGGCCGATCTGCGCGATACGGGCCGAGATCATGATCCAGTAAGCCTTGATGTGGTCGAAGTTGTCGAGCATCAGGCGGGACACGGCGATCGTCATCAGGTCGTCGAATCCGGTCGGGCCGGGAAGGTGGGCCAGTTGCGTGTTTTCGGGGTGGAACGCGAGAGGGATGAAGCACATGAACCCGCCGGTTTCGTCCTGGAGGGCGCGCAGGCGGCAGAGGTGTTCGACGCGCTCTTCGAGGGTTTCGATGTGCCCGTAGAGCATCGTCGCGTTGCCGCGCAGGCCGTGCGCGTGGGTCGCCCGGGCCACCTCGAGCCAACGCTCGGCGGAAATTTTCTTCGGGTAGAGCTCGCGGCGGACGCGCTCGACGAGCACCTCGGCGCCGCCGCCGGGAAGCGAGTCCACGCCGGCTGCCTTGAAGTCGTCGATGACGGTGTCGAGGTCTTTCTTGAAGCGCTTGGCGAAAAAGTCGTACTCGGCGCAGGTGAACGCCTTGACGTGCAGGGCGGGGGAGAGCTCGTGAATACCGCGCACGAGATCGAGGTAGTACGCGTAGGGGTAGTCGGGGTTGTGCCCGCCGACGATGTGGACCTCGGTGATGGCGTCGCTGAGATTGTTCTTCACTTCGCCGAGCGCGCGCGTGAGATCCCAACTCCAGCCCTGTTCCTTGTTCTTGTAGGGCCGGTAAAAGCCGCAGAACTTGCAGTCCACGGTGCAGACGTTGGTCGGGTTCAGGTGCATGTTGCGGACGAAGTAGGCGGCGTTGCCGTTCTTCTTCTCGCGTACGACGTTGGCCAGGCCCCCGGCGACCGCGAGCGCGCGGGATCGGAACAACCGGACGCCGTCGTCGAACGACAGCCTTCGGCCGCTCATCACCTTGTCGTGGATATCCGCGAGTCCGGCGACCCCGGCGAGTGTTTCGAGCACCTGAGGCATGGCCCGGATTATAGAAGCCCTTCGGAAAATGCGTCAAAGCGGGCGATATACTGCGCGCGTCCTAATCCTGGGGGGGGGGATGAGATCAAAACTTGCGATAGTCCTTGCAGCCACCTGCGTTCTGTCGACGGCCGCGTTCTCGCAAGAGGCCGATGAACCTCAGGTGCCGCAGCCCAAGTTGACCCAGGGGATCCACGAGCTCAAGCCGTTGCCCCACCGCCCCAGGGTGGCGCTCGTGCTTTCCGGGGGCGGAGCCCGAGGCAGCGCGCACATCGGGGTGATGAAGGTGCTCGAGGAGTACCACATCCCGGTCGACCTCATCGTCGGCACGAGCATGGGCTCGATCGTGGGAGGCCTCTACGCGGCGGGGTGGTCGGCCGACGAGCTCGACACCGAGATCACCAACATCGACTGGGGCTCGGTCTTCATCGACAAGCTGCAGCGCGACCAGAAAACGTTCCGCCGAAAGGAAGAAGACTCCAAGTTCCTGATCCCGATCAAGATGCGGTTCAAAGGCGTGAAGCCTTACCTGCCGCCCGCGGTGATCGGCGGGCAGAATCTGGAGTTGCTGTTCCAGGGGCTGTCGACCGAGGCTTCGGCAGAGACCGACTTCGACCTTTTCCCGATCACATACCGCGCGGTCGCTACCGACCTTGCCTCTGGTCGCGCGGTCATCATTCGCAAGGGCTCGCTCTCCGTGGCGATGCGGGCGAGCATGTCGATCCCTGGGATTTTCCCCCCCATCGAGATCGACGGAATACCTTTGGCCGACGGCGGGATGGCCGCCAACTTCCCGATCCGGATCGCGCGGGCGCTCGGCGCCGAGGTGATCATTGGCGTCGACATCTCGACCCCCCTGAGAAAAAAGGAAGAGCTCGGGAGCATCCTGACGCGCCTCGACCAGGTGACGGGCCTGCTGACCAACGGCAACAAAGAAGCCGACATGGAAGCGGTGCGCCCCCAAGACGTCATCATCGTTCCGGACTTGAGCGACATTTCGTTTTCCGATTTCAAGAAGGCGGCGCTAACGATCGAGCGGGGGGCGATCGCCGCTCGTGCCGCCGAGCCTCGCCTCCGCGAGCTCGCCGTTCCGGACGCGGAGTGGGAAGCCTACGCCGCGCGTCATCACCGCCGATCCGAAGCGTCGCTGATCGTCGACAAAGTCGTCATCAACAACACCGGGCGACTCTCGGACGCCATCGTCGACCGGCGAATCAACGTCCCGATCGGCGAACCCCTCGATACGGACGCGTTGGCGAAGCAACTCAGCCTGCTCTACGGCTTGGACGTTTTCGGACCCATCAAGTACAACTTCACGCGCGCGGACGATCAAGGCGTCCTGACGGTGAACGTCCCCCAAAGGCCGTATGGACGCAACAGCCTGCAGTTCGGGTTTTTCATTTCAAACGACTTCAAAGGAGACCTCGACGTCGACCTGACGCTGAGCCACCAGTTCATGCCCTTCAACCGGAGGGGCGGTGAGTGGCGCAATACCGTTCAGCTGGGCACGAACTCCGTGCTCGCCACGGAGTATTATCAACCCATGGACCCCAGCATGGCGTGGGTGTTCGATACGAAGATCCAGTACCGGCGCAGCCAGATCAGCCTCTTCGCGGAGAACGGCGACGCGGTATCCCAGTACACGTTCAACGCGTTCGGCGGGAACGTCGGTTTCGGTCGGATTTTCGGAACGTGGGGACAACTCAGCGTAGGGGCCTACAAATGGTCGGGGCAGGGCCGTCCACGTATCGGTCCGGCGGACTCTCCGTCGATCAACTCCGACGATGGCGGACTCGCAGTCGGGTTCATCGCCGACACGTTGGATTCCACCACCTGGCCACGGCACGGCGTG
Source organism: Acidobacteriota bacterium (assembly GCA_032124015.1). Classification (GTDB taxonomy): domain Bacteria; phylum Acidobacteriota; class Polarisedimenticolia; order Polarisedimenticolales; family DASRJG01; genus DASRJG01. Next base: position 8,118 of record JAQBEH010000092.1, on the reverse strand, counting down.
CACGCCACCGCCGTTTACGAGAAATCGCTGACGTCGTTGGGGGCGCAGGCCTCCGGGGATTTTGCCAAGGTCTCGTTCTCCTCGGCCATGACGTTCGGCAAGAATACGGTGTTTCTGACCGCTGAGGCGAGCGACATCATTTCGGGGGAACCCCTGCTCGACCATCTCTACGAGTTGGGAGGGTTATTCCGACTGTCGGGCTTGCACGACCACCAGCTCATCGGCGACCGAGGGGGACTAGCTCGGGTCGTGTACTACCGTCAATTCTCGTCGTTCAACCTGGGCTCGATGACTCAGCGGATGTTCGCCGGGTTTTCGGTCGAAACGGGAAACGTCTACGGCCCGGGCGACCCGGTCACCTGGTCGTCCCTGAGGCTCTCGGGCTCGATCTTCGTCGGAGCGGACACGGTCCTCGGGCCAGCGTACTTCGGCTACGGATACAGTACCGACTCTCAGGAGTCGGTCTACCTCGTCATCGGGCGCCAATTCTGACCGGCCTCGGGCACAGGCGCCGCACTCCGGTGACTGTGCCCGTGCTAACCTCCCAGGATGTGCGGATTCATCGGCGTGATCGGCGCCACCGGCGCGGTTCGCGAGATCTACGACGGACTCGTCGCCATCCAGCATCGCGGGCAGGACGCGGCCGGGATCATCACCTATGACGGCGATCGTTTTCACCTCAAGAAGGGCGAAGGCCTCGTAAGGGACATCTTCACGGCCGCGAACGTCTTGCGCCTCAAGGGGGATCTCGCGCTCGGCCACGTGCGTTACCCGACGGTCGGTTCCGGCGGCGGCGAAGACGCGCAGCCGTTCACCGTGAATTTCCCCTTTGGTATCGCGATGGCGCATAACGGCAACGTCGCCAACTACGACGAGCTCAAGGGCAGCTTGGAGCAAACGTCGCTCCGGGTGCTCTATTCGGGATGCGACGTCGAGGTGATCCTCAACGTCTTTGCCGGGGCTCTCGCCCGGACGGCCAACGGGGTCTTCTCGCTCGACGCCTACCACGCCGCGGTGCGCGAGGTCTATCGCACCGTCCGGGGCGCCTACAGCGTCGTCGGTTTCGTGGCGGGGCACGGACTCTTCGCGTTTCGCGATCCCTACGGCATCAAGCCGATCGCCTTCGGGCGGCGCCCGACCGAAAGCGGCTACGCGTATGCCGTGGCCTCGGAGAGCGTCGTGTTGTCCACGATCGACTACGAGGTCCTACCGTGGGGTTCCCCCGGCGAGGCCTTGTTCATCGACCTTTCCGGAAACGTGACGATGACCAAGGTGGCGGAAGCGAAGCACCACCCCTGCGTCTTCGAGTTCGTCTACTTCGCGCGCCCCGATTCTTACCTCGAGGGGATCTCGGTCTACGAGGCCCGTATCCGGATGGGGGAGCGCCTCGCTTCTGTTTTCAAGGCTTCGGGTCACGAGGCCGAGGTCGTCATCCCGATCCCCGACTCCGCGCGCACGGCGGCGTTGGCCATGGCGCAACGCCTGGGCATCCCGTACCGGGAGGGGCTCGTCAAGAACCGCTACGTCGGACGAACCTTCATCATGTCCAACGACGACGAACGAAAACGGTCGCTGCGGCACAAGCTGAACGCCATCGAGGAAGAGTTCCGTGGAAAGGACGTCCTTTTGGTCGACGACTCGATCGTGCGCGGCAACACGAGCCGGCAGATCGTCCACCTCGCGCGACAAGCCGGGGCACGGCGTGTGCTGTTCGCCTCGATGTCGCCGCCGCTGATCCACCCTTGCGTGTACGGGATCGATATGAGCACGCGGCGCGAATTCGTCGCCCGCGACCGCTCTCACGCCGAGGTCGCGCGCGAGATCGGAGCCGACGCCGTCATCTACCAGACTCTCGACGATCTGGTCGGCGCCGTCACCGAGAAAGAGCCGCGGATCACGCGCATGTGCACCGCGTGTTTCTCCGGGGACTACCCCACCGGCGACATCACCTCGAAGATGCTCATGCAGATCGAGGACGAGCGCATCGCCCAAGAGCACTGAGCGGGAAGGCTTCGCCGATGCGCGTCCGTCTGGAAGCCCCGCGCGATTTCTCCTTCCGCCGGACCGTGAACTCTCACGGCTGGTGCGACCTCGCGCCGTTCACCGCGGCAACCGACGCCTCTTCGATCGCGACGGTCGTCGCCCTTCCGGGCGGCGGCGCGCGGCGCATCGAGTTGCGCGACGACGACGGCGTCGTTTTCGAAACCCCGGGACCCGTCGACGCGGCAACGCGCCGGGTCCTGATCGCGGCGGGCCGCCGCGTCCTGGCCCTCGACGTCGACATCTCTCCGTTTCACGACGCCGTGCGTCGCGACCCACGCTACCGGTGGATCGCCGAGACGCGTTCGGGGAGGCTCCTGCGCGGGCCCTCCGCGTGGGAAGACATCGTCAAGCTGGTGCTGACCACCAACTGCTCGTGGGCGTTCACCAAGAAGATGACGACCGCTCTGGTTTCGCGATACGGAGAGGCGACCCCGGATGGAGCGCGGTCGTTCCCGACGCCGGAGCGGTTGGCGCGGGTCACGGAGGCGGAGTTCCGCGATGAGGTGCGCGCCGGGTATCGCTCGCCCTATCTCGTGGCGTTGAGCCGCGCCGTCGCGACGGGGGGCGCCGACCCGGCGTCTTGGGACACCGATCCCCGCGAGGCCGCGGTGCTGCGCAAGGACATCGTGAGGCTCCCCGGCGTCGGCCCCTACGTCGCCGAAAACCTCCTGAAATTCATCGGGAAACCCGACGGTCTAGCCCTCGATTCCGCGATTCGCTCCGGGTACTCCGAGAGGTACCACGGTGGGAGGAAGATCAAGGACCAGACGATCGCGAGACGCCTCGCGCCGCTCGGGCGCTGGGGTGGCCTCGCGCTGTGGTTCGATTTGTGGCGGGAGTGGGCGGACGAGGCGAGGAGCGCACCGGCCCCGTAGCGTCACGCCGCGTCGCCCTGATGTTCCGGAGCGTCCGGGCCCAATGCGGCGATTCGCCTGGCGTAGAGATCGATGCCCGGAAGCGCCGTCAATCCGTGCGCGAAGATGCTGAGCAAGACCGTCACCATCACCGTGAGCCGGATCGCCCCCTCGCCGGGGAGGTTGGTCTGCTGCTCGAGGTACACGAGGCCGAGCACGATCGACGCGAGTCCGCGCGGCCCGAACCATCCCATGAACAGCACCGTCGCGCGGGAGAGCCGCGTGCCGATGAGGGCGATGGCGACGGGGAGCATGCGGACCACCGTCAGGCTGAGGATCGCGTAGACGAAATGCGCCGGTGCGAAATCCTGCCAGGCGCGGGCGACGAGAATCCCGAACAGGAAAAAGACGGACAGGTTGAGCGTTTGCCCCCACTGCTCGGTGAACTCCACGCTGTGCGCGCCGGCCTCCGGAAAGTCGCGCTGCACGCAGAGCCCGGCGACGAAGGCGGCGATGAACATGCTGGCGCCCACGGCTTCCGAAGCCAAGGCGCCGAGGAGCGGCAGCGCCACCAGCCCAAGTTGCGTTGACGATTCCGCCATCCACGACGATCGTCGCGCCCAACCCAGGAGCCACCCTCCGGCCCCTCCGACGACGATCCCGATCAGGGCGCCGAAGCCGAGCTGATCCACCATGCACCGGATCAGGCTCACCTCGCTGGAGGACACCGCCATCGCGATGAAGAAGAGGAGAAACGGAACCGACAGGCCGTCGTTCAGCCCCGCCTCCATGTTCAGGGACTGCCGGATACCCAGGGGAACGCGCGGGCTGTTGACGATGACCTGGCCCAGGCCGGCGTCGGTCGGGGCGAGGATGGCCGCCAGGATGCCCGCCTCCAGAAGCGACATTCCGCGAAACACGACGAGCGCGGCCAGGCTTCCCAGGAGGAGCGTCAGCAGCATCCCGACGCTCAGCAGGCGCGCCGGGAGCGCGGTCACGCGCTTCATGAGGCGCAGGTTGCACTTGCTCGCGTCGGTGAACAGGAGCAGGACGAGCCCGATCTCGGCCAGGGTCAGGAGCCCGCCGATGGCGTCCTCGGCCAGGTGAAACTCGGTCCCGACGACGAAGACGAGGACGCCCGCGGACGTGAACAGGATCGGCGCGGTGAAGACGCTCTTCTCCAGCCGGGCGGAGAGGAGGCTGTGCACGAAAACCAGCGCGACGAAGATCGCGATCATCACCATGCGTTCCACGCTACCATGGCACCATGAACGCACTCGACATCGGCCTGATCGTGCTCATCGTGCTGGGCGCCGGGATCGGTCTCGCGCGCGGGTTGGTGCGGATCCTGATCGGCATCCTCTCGCTCGTGGCCGCCTTCTACCTGGCGAGCCACTACCAGGACCAGATCGCCGCCGTACTGACCGGGCGCCACGTGTCGGAGACGCCGGCGCGGATCGGGGCCTACGCCCTGGTGTTCGTCGCGACGATGATCGCCGGCGGCCTCGTCGCCTGGGTCGTCGGCAAACTCCTCAAGCTCGCCATGTTGTCGTTCCCCGATCGGCTGGCGGGTGGGGCCCTCGGGATCCTCGCGGCGCTTCTGGCCGCGGCGTTTCTCGTCCACCCGCTCGTCGCGTCGTCGCCCGACGGCTCGCGGCTGCTCGCGGCCTCGAAGCTCGCACCCTACGTCACCGTCGTCGCCGATCTCGGAAACGCCATGGCCCCCGACGCGGTCGCCCAGAGGTACGACAAAGGCATCGAGTCCCTGCGCAGGATCTGGCGCGGAGAGACGGTGGTGCCCGTCGAGAAGGTGAAAAAGGCCATCACGAAGGCGCTGGAAAAGGGGGAGAAGGCCGTTTCGGACGTCAAGAAGAAGCCGTGAACGAAACGCCCCCCGTTCCACAGATCTCCCGTGACGAGCTGGTCGCGCGCCTTCACGATCCGTCGCTGACGATCGTCAACGTGCTGCCCACGGAGGCCTGGAAGGCCCAGCGCATCCACGGCTCGCTGTCGCTCCCCGAAGCCGACATCGCCGCACGCGCGGCCAGCGTGCTTCCCGACCGCAACGCCGACATCGCCGTCTACTGCGCGAGCCCCACGTGACACGCCGGGGCGCGGGCCGTGGGCCTGCTTCGCGGACTCGGTTACACCCGCGTGCGCGACTTCGATGGCGGCATGGCGGAATGGACCGCCGCCGGCCTCCCCGTCGAGATTGGGGACATTCTGCTTCTTCCTTCAAAACCCCAAGTCTCTAGAAGCTCTGAAGGAAATAGCAGAATGTCCCCATTGCGGTGGGTCTCGAAGCGCTCGATCGGCGGGCTTCTCGGGACGTGGCTGTCGATCAACCTCTTGTGCGGGGTTCTCTATTGGTTGGTCAGTTTCGTCCCGGGGCACGGGTTGCGTGAGGCGTCGCGGCCGATGGGTCACGACGCCGCGGCGCTGCTCGAGGCGGTCTACTTCAGCTTTGTGACCGGGCTCTCGATCGGCTTCGGCGACATCGTACCGGTCGGAGCCGTGCGCGTGCTCGCGGTGGTCCAAGGGGGGGCGTGCCTCCTCGTCTTCGGCGCGATCATCTCGAAGTTCGTCGCGGGGCGGCAGGAAGAGCTGACCGAGGAGATTCACCGCATCACCTTCGAAGACCGCCTGGGCCGAGTCCGCACCAACCTCCACCTGGTCGTCTCCGAGATCCAAGAGATCTCGGCCAAGTGCGGCGACGGCCGGACGACTCCCGCCGCGGTCCAGACACGCATCGAAAGCGCCGCCGCGATCTTCACAGGGGAGCTGAGGGCGATTCACGACCTGCTCTACCGCCCGCAGACCGCCCCCGACGAGGAGGTCTTGGAGTCGATCCTCGCCCACCTCGACGGCGGCCTGCGCGAGTTCGGGACCCTGCTTGCGTGCATGACCGCCGAGTTCCGCGATACGCCGGCCCTCGTGGCCAGCGTCCGCGTGATCGCGACGCTCGCGAACGAGATCTGCGGGGAATGCGTGCCACGGGAGTACGCGCCGCACCTCAAGGTGTGGATGGATCGAATTCAGGCGCACGCGCGGAGGCTGCTCGATGCCCGCGCGTAGAGCCGCGTGGATCGGCGGGGCCGCGGTCGTTCTTCTGACCATCGTCGTCGACTTCGGATTCGTTCTCAGCCGGCGCATTCCTGAAAAGCCGTCCTGACACGCCCTTGCCCTTGCGCGCGTCCTGACGTAGAAAGGGCGCCCCGGAGGCCCCCCCGTGATCCGATCCGCCAATCACTCGTCCTACCCGCGGATCGGCGACTCGCCTTGGGACCAGGAGCTGCGGCTGATCGCGCGCGAGCGCGAGGCCGGGCGGGCCGACGACGCGGCGGTTCAGCTCGTCGAAGACGAAGTCGCCGCCATGATGGTCGCCGAGCAGAGCCGCGCGTTCGTTGACGTGGTGACCGACGGCCAGGTGAGGTGGAGCGGGCCGTTCTCGCACGTCGCTTCCCGCCTTGGCGGGGTGCGGCTCGACGGCCTCATGCGCTGGTTCGAGACCGGGCTGTACGACCGCAGGCCTGTGGTCGAGCGAGCGATCTCCCGCCCGACGCCGATTCTCGTGAGGGACGCGCAGCACGCGCTCGATGTCCGGCCGAAGGCGTTGAAGGTCGTGCTCCCCGGGCCGGTCACGTTGGCCTTTGTGGCGCGCGACCGGTGCTACGGCACCCGCGACGCGCTCGCCCGGGCGTTCGCCACTGTGCTCGCGGAAGAGGCGCGTGACCTGGCGGCGGCCGGGGTGGCGATCGTTCAGCTCGACGAGCCGATGCTCTGCCGGCATCCCGAAGACGCCGCGCTCGTGGCCGAGACGGCGGCCATGGTGTTCGACGCGGCCGGCCCTCGCGCGACCACGATCCTGTCGACCTACTTCGGCGATCTCGCGCCGCTTGTCGACGACCTCGCACACTTGCCGGGGACGCATCTCGGACTCGACATGATCGACGGCCCGGGCAACTGGCCGTTGCTCGCCAGGCTCCCCGAGGGCCGCGGGCTTCACCTGGGGCTGTTCGACGCGCGCACCACGCTGGTTGAATCGGCCGGAGAGATCGCGGAGAGCATCGCGCCGTACCGGGAAATCTTGATGGCCCGAGACGTCATGGTCGGTCCGCAGTGCGGACTCGAGCTGATCCCGCGCCACGCGGCGTTCGACAAGCTGCTCCAGAGCCGCTACCTGCGGGAGAAGCTGCAGAAGGAGTGGCGATGGCGCTCCTGACCTCCTCGATCGGGTCGTTCCCGAAACCGCCCGCGCTGCACGAGGCGCGGCGGCGGTATTCGGACGGCGAGATCGACGCGGCCGCGCTGCGGCAGGTCGAAGACGAGGCCACTCGGAACGCCGTCGGGCTCCAGGACGAGCTGGGGATCCATCTCCTGGTCGACGGAGAGATGGACCGCGGCGACCCGATCACGACGTTCGCCGAGCGCCTCGCCGGCGTCGAGATGAACGGATGGGTGAGGGTCTACGGCGACCGTTACCTGCGCAAGCCGAAGATCACGGGCCCCCTGGCGCGCACCGCGTCCACGACGGTCGACCGCTGGCGGTTCGCGCGGGACGCGGCGCGGGGAGCGGTCAAGGCCGTTCTGCCGGGGCCCTACTCGCTGATGGATGGGTCGTTCGACGAGCACTACGGCTCGCGGCGCGAGGTCTGTCTCGAGTTCGCCGAGATCGTCCGCGACGAAGCGGCGGAGCTCGCCACCGCGGGAGCGGTCGAGATCCAGTTGGACGAGCCCGCGGCCGGCGCGCGCCCCTCGGAGATCGCGCTGATGCACGAGGCGTTGGAGCGCGTGATGGCGCCGCTTCGCGGCCGGTCGCGCGTGTGGCTCTATCTGGGATACGCCGATCTCGAGGCCGTCGGAGCGCAGCTCGCCGCGCTCCCCGCGAACGGACTGCTCGTGGCGGGCGCGCACTGCGGGTACGAGGGTCTTTCGCGATTCGCACGGGCCCTTCCCGAGGACCGCTTCGTGGGGATCGGCGTGATCGACGTGCTCGACCCTCGCGTCGAGACCGAGGAGGATGTCCGCGAGCGGCTCGCGATCGTGAGGCGGATCATCTCGAGGGATCGGCTCTGGGCCGTGCCCGACGGCGGATTGCGCGGGCTGCGCCCCGAAGCCGCGCAGGCAAAGCTCGCGGCGATGGCCGCTGCCGCGAAATAGCGAAGCGGACATTCCCCTTTTTTCTGACAAGCTCCCCGGATACCGCTTGTCAGAAAAATAG
>JAQBEH010000091.1:0-33601 GCA_032124015.1 Acidobacteriota bacterium | reverse complement strand
GCTTCGATATCCTCGGCTCGCCGATCGCCGAGACCAAGCTCGCAGCCGAAAGCTTCTACGCCACGGCTCATCCGCTCCTTCGCATGGTCGATTTCGTGGACGGCTACATCTGGCAGGCGCCCGTCGACGACACGAGAATGGTGGAGTTGATCCCGCTCGAGGAGTATTTCCCCACGGACGCCGATCGCGCAGACAAACGGGCTGCATGGCAGAAGGAACGGGACGATCTCGCCAACCCGGAAAAACGTCCTAGCCTGCGTCGCATCACCGCGATAGCTCCCAGAAAAGCGAAGGGCCGGCTGATCTGCCGGCCCACTCGCAGCGGCGGTTTGGCGCCGTTTCCTTGACACCCGCGTAGGGGTGATCACCCCGAATTAATACGTCCGCCGAGCACGATCGTCAAGGTGTTATCGCTCGTCCCGCACACCTGGCTTCGAAGAGCCTGCACTCGCCCAGCCCGCAGGCGTTCTGCCACTCGCCGCAGGCGCGAACGCTGTTGCCGTCGAGGCGTTCGTAGAGTCCACCGCGCAGCACGAATGTGAGCGCAAGCTTCGGGTCGAGCCGGGCCGCCGCTTCGAAATCGGCCAGAGCCGCGTCGTAACGCTGCATCCGAACCAGGACGAAGGCTCGCCCGTCGTAAAGCTCGGCGGAGTTTGGATCGAGCTCGATGGCGCGCGTGAGGTCGTCGAGGGCCGGCCCATCCCTCCCGAGCTGCACGCGAGCCGTCGCCCGTGACTGGTAGGCCGGCGCGTATCCGGGGTTGCTCGCAATGAACCGGCTGAGGTCGAGGATGGCTTCGTCGAAGCGCTTTGCGGCCGCGAGGGCCTGGCCGCGGTTGAGATAGGCCTCGGGGTAAGTGGGGTCGAGCTCGATGGCGCGGTTGAGGTCGATCAGCGCAAGGTCGAGCCGTCCCTGTTTCTCATAGGCCAGGCCCCTTCCGCTGTAGGACTCGGCTGCTTTGGGCTTGCATCGAATCGCCTCGGTGAACCCCGAGACGGCGCCGTCCAAATCTCCCGATTCCGAGCGAAGCGTCGCGAGGTTGTGATGCGCGATCCAAGAGTCCGGGTTCTTCGCGATCGTGTCTTTCCAGAGCGTCTCCTCGTCCCGGTACGCGCGGGCCTGATTCCACGTCAGGACACAAAGGACGAGCACGACGATTGTGCCCAGGGAAAGCGCGGCACGGCGGACGCCAGGAGAGTTCTCCGCGCCGCCGATCTTCCCGATCAGCCACAGGCCGGCCTGGGGGAAGAGGGCCAAGATCCCGATGCTGGCGAGGTATTGAAAGTGATCGGCGACGAACGAGAAGCGAAATGCGTAGACGTCGAAGAACCCGAGGGCGGGGGCAATGGTGACGGCATAAAAGAGCGCAGCACACGCGGCGCCTCGTTGTCCTCTCCGCCAGAGCAGGGCGAGTCCCGCAAAGAGTAGCGCCACCGTGAAGGCAGGCCAGAGCGACTGCAACGACACGCTCTCGACGTCGAATCGGGGGTAGCTGAAGATCAGCGGGTAGGGGACGACGAGCTTGTACGGATAGAACAGCAAGGCGCGGGCCGCGATCAGGATGCGTTGCCACCAAGCGAACCCGAAATCCGGACTCACGACGGCGACAAGATTCTTCTCGAGAAAAACCGCGATCGAGGCCAGGGCAAAAGCGACAAAAACGAACGGCGCCAGAGGGGCGAAATCGCGCGCCCGGGCCGGCCAGCGGCGCCAAGTGGAAGCGACCGCGAGCGCGACCGGGAGAGTCGCCGTCGCCGTCTTGGTGAGCATGGCGCAGACGAAAAGCGCCAGCGCGATGGCGTACCTCGCGCGCCGCCGGCTGCGCTCGAAGTTCAGGTAGGCAAGAGCCGCGCCGAGGTAGAAGAGGCCCGACAGGACGTTCTTGCGCTCGGTCACCCAGGCCACGGACTCCACGTGCACGGGGTGGACCGCGAAGAGCGCGGCAACCCAGAACGCGCCCGGCACCCTGAGCGATCTCAAGATCAGGCCGAGGAGAAACGCGTTGCACGCATGGAGCAGGAGGTTGACGAGGTGATACCCGAGCGGATTGAGGCCGTACAGACGGTACTCGAGCCAGAAGCTCGTAAACAGGAGCGGGTAGTACTGCATCCTCGGCACGGAGGTCCAGATCGTGTGCAGACCCTGCGGGTCCGAGATCGCCGGGTTCCCGGTCAGCCACGAGTCGTCGTCCCAGACGTATCCCGCACTGAAGACCGGCGCGTAGGCGGCGACGGTCAGGCAGAGGAGGCCGGCGAAGATCGCCAGGGCGACGAGCGGACGGGAGCGGAGTGTGGCCACGGGCGGGGAGTCTAACCCGTCGTGCGCCTCGAGGGTCGATATCGCCCTCGCGTCACGGGCACGACAGCACACGCTCCGCACCTGAAGAGTCTTGCCCCCAACTTCCGGTGGCTGACGGGCCATGCCCTCGCGAGCGGACCAAGTAGTAGTACGCTCTCCCGGATAGCGGCACCGACGCATCGTCGAGGCAGGTGGCGATCGTATTCCCGATAATTGTGCACTCCGAGAACGTCCGCTTGTCCGCGCGGGCGACATCGTAGTCTCGCGCGAACTGCTGACCCACCCAGCAGAACTGGCTCTTGTCGCCGGCCACCGTGAAGCCGGCCGTTCCCGAGAGCTCGTCGATCACGCCGTAGCCCGCGTCTCCGGGACACTGATTGTCATAAAGGTCGTGGACCTCCGGAGCGCCCGGGTAGGTGCTGGCTCTCGCATCGTCACAGTCCCCGGACGCGGCCGTGTGACCGGCGGGCGGACGGCAAGAAGCTACCCCGTCGACGATGGCGCCGTAGCCGTCGCCGTCGGCGTCCGGATACCACGGGCCCCCCGCGCATGCCGACCAGAGGTTGAAGCGCCCGGCGCCGAAGCTCGACCGGTCTTCGTGGAAGACCGCCCAGTGATTCGAAGGAGGAAGCGGCTGGAGATCGTTCTTGTAATACCAGACGCCGACATATCGGGGATCGATCACCGTAAGGAAACTCAAGGGATTGTAGTTGTGCATCACCATCATCGGCAGTTGGGGGTTCCCGGACGCCCAGTCGAAGTAGAGGAATCGGCTTGCGCCGGAGGTGTGGTTGGCGCCACCGCCAAGGTCGATACCCGTTCCCCAATCCTCGGTCACATTAGAGCGCGAAGACACATCATCTGTGGCGGGATCGGCGATGTATTGCGCGAACGAGAACGCCTTGACGTTGAAACACGTGTCCGGAGGGATCAACGCCCCGTCGGAGTAAACGATGTACCAGTCGGGGGCCGTGTATTGCACCGCCACCGGATGCGGGGGCCCTCCGACCTGCGTCGCGAACACCGCCGCCCAGTGGTTTGCGTAGGTGCCTGGTGCGCTGACGCGAAGGAAGGAGGCCGCGTAGGTTCTGGTGCAGCGTAGCAACGCCGAGGGATCGAGCCGGACGTTGAAACCAAGGCCCACCGGCATCGAGACGCCGTCGAGGTTGCGGATGGCCCACTTCTCGGCGGATCCGTCGTACTGAACGCCGATCGGGTGATTCCAGTCCGTTCCGGTGAGTGTTCCCCCAGGATTCCACACGTGGGACACGAAGAGCCTGACGCTCGATGTCCCATCTCGGCCCGGTCCGTTCCCATTCAAACGAGGATGGTCGAGGAGGAGGCTGTCTCCTGAGACTGTCGATGCGGTCGAGACGACCGTGAACCAGGTTGGCGGCGGCGTCTCTGATTCGACAAGAATGTTCCCGCTTGCAATAAGGATGGGGGCAAACTCGCCGTCGCTGCCCTGAATACCGATCTCCAGCAACCCTTTCGTCCCTGCGGCGGTCGTCCCGTCGAAGACCATCTCGATGTCACCTTTGTGCACCAGCGACGTGAAGAAACCCTCGTACGCGTCGCCTACAGCGGCCCATTCCCCCGGCGGATACAAAGCGCAGGGACTTTGGCAGCCATAGGAGCGTCTGACCGACACCCCTGGGGTCGTTGATCGCGCGTAGAGGCCGCACGAACCCTCGATCGACACGGTCGTCGCATACCAAGGGTTGAAATGCTGCGTGCTCGGCACGCCGCTCGTAAAGACGACGTCGGGGATCTGACCGGCGACGTAGAGCGAGAATCCGCCCGAACATGTCGCGCGAACCGCTCCCGAGGCGGCCAACGACAATACCAAGAATGAACCTAAGACCCGTTTCGTCATATTCCCCTCGTTTCCGATCGCCGAGCCGGCGCCTCTTGGCGCTCACCTGGGTAAATCGGAAACGGAGGGGAAAACCCGCCAGCGGGTCTACGAATTGGCTCTTTTCAGCGCGGCCCTCGTCGCTGGATGGTCGGCACCCAGCGTCGCGTTGAGGTGCAGGAGGGCCTTTTTGAAGGTTGCTTGGGCCGTGTCGCGAGCTCCGGAGGCCAGCTGGAGTTCGCCACGGGCCGCCAGGGTCAGGCCGACGAGGTAGGACGGGGACCCCGGCTCGACGAATGACTCGGCCAACGCGAGGGCGGAATCGACGGATTCGTTCGCGGCGGTGCCATCACCCAACGCCTGTTGGGCCTGCGCGAGAGCGAGAAGCGCACGAACGTTCAAGGCAATTTTCTGCGGCTTGGTGCCGAAGATCTCGATCGCTCTCACGAATTCGGCGCGCGCTGACTCCTGATCGCCCCGCGCCGCGGCAAGCCGGCCCGTCCAGTAGGCCCATTGCGCCAGTCGGAAGGAACTGAAGCGCCGATCCTCGAGGTGCGGCCGAATCTTCTCCAACTGGGTCGAGGCAAGGGAGAGTTCACCGCGCTCGATCGAGATCCCCGCGAGGCTCATCATGGCGTCGTACGCGATGCGCCATTCGCCACGCGCAGTCGCCACGCGGATCGCCTCCGCCATCAACGCCGCGGCTTCCTCGTAACGCGCCAGCTCCACCAACACTCCGGCATGGTTGTAGGTGTACGTGGGGGCCACGGATTCTGCGCCCTCGATGGAGCGGCGCAGTTCGAGCACGCGCCGGCAGAGGGGCTCAGCCTTCGCGACATCACCCTCGAAGTGCACCAGCCCCCAGTTGTTCAAGATATCGGCGGCGAGGACCGTCCGTTCCACGCCCGCCGCCTCGAGCGCGGTCATGATCTTGGCGTAGGTCTCATCGGCCTTGCGGCTCTGATGAGCGAGGAAGTAGCCGTAAGCCAGCGCCGATTCGGCGGTGATGCGATTGAGGGTCGTCACGAAGGGCGCTTCACCCATGAGGGTCATGGCCGTGCTGGCCCTGGCGATCATCGATTCCGCGTCGCCCGTCATGAACCCGAACTGACTGTAGACGACCAAGCAATTCGCACGCTGCAAGGTGTACTGGGGTTCATCCGGAAGTCCTGCGAGGGCTTTTTGCATCATGGCTTCGGCGCCCGGGGCGTCCCCGTTCAAGATCTTCAGCAGGGCGAGCGGGCACGATGCGCGGGCCTGGAGCGCGGGGTCGGTTCCACGGTTCGCGAGGCCAACGGCGCGTTCCAGGACCGACGTCGCCTTGTCCCAATTTTCCGTTTCGATGTACCGCTCGCCAAGCGTGACGAGCATTTCGGCCTTCAACGCGTCGTTACCCGCGAATTGCTTCTCGATCAAGATTTCGCCCTGTGCGAGAAGCTCGCTCACGTTGAACTTCTTGCCCGCAGGAGCGGCCACGCTGAGCAGGAACGACGTGAACTCGTTGGTCGCCGTCGCGCGCGCGAGCTGCGTTCGCACCTCGTCCCGTTGGATCCTCGCTTCGCGTGCCTGCCAGGCGATGCCCGCGGTCCCGGCGAGCACGACCGCCAAGACCAGGCCGGCCGCGGCCACGCCGCCGCGATTCCTGCGGACGAATTTGGCCCCGCGGTACGCCAGCGAATCAGCCCGTGCGCTCACGGGCTCGTTGTTGAGATAGCGCCTGAGGTCGTCCGCCAACGATTCAACCGACGGGTACCGCTCGCCGGGTTGTTTCTTGAGCGTCTTCGCAACGATGTTGTCGAGGTCCCCCTTCAGCCGGCGCCGCAGCTTCTCGGGGTTTGTGGCGCGGCGAGCGGCGTTTTCCTTGAGGGTCTCCCGCGAGAGGGGGGCGGCCGTGATGACCCCATCCGACGGACGAGGTGGCTCGGTCTCGACCACGGCCTTGATCCATTCGGAGGCTGCTGTCGCGCCCTGCCCGGTCGGATGCTGCCCGGTGAGTAGGACGTACAGAACGACACCCAAGGCATAGACGTCCGTCGCGGTCGTGATCGGACCTCCGGTCAACTGCTCCGGAGCGGCGTATTCCGGCGTCAGCGCAGATTCCCCCTCGCGCGTCAACGTCATCGCCGCCGCGCCTTCGCCCTCGGGCTCGAGCAACTTTGCGATGCCGAAGTCGAGAAGCTTGACCTGGCCGTCCTTCGCGACGAGCACGTTCGGAGGTTTGAGGTCGCGGTGCACGATGAGGTTTGCGTGCGCGAAGGCGACCGCGGTCAGGACATCCAGGAAGAGGCGGAGGCGAGGTTCGATTCCCAGGTTCGCGGCGTCGCAATACCGGTCGATGCGCTCGCCGTCGACGTGCTCGAGGACGATATAGGGCTGGCCCATCGGCGATACGCCCGCGTCGATCAGCTGCGCGATATGGGGATGCCGCAACCGCGCGAGCACGCTGCCCTCGCGCTTGAATCGCGCCTCGCCATCGCGGCCGATCAGGCTCGCGTTCAGCAGTTTGACCGCGGCCCGTCCCTCGAAGCGCCCGTCGTTGCGCTCGGCGAGCCAGACCTGGCCCATGCCGCCCTGACCGAGGGGCGCGACGAGCGTATAGGCGCCAACCGCGAGTCCTGCGAGCGTCGTTTGGGCCGGCAGCGACGCCGGCTCGCCCGCCAGAAATCCCTCCTGGCTGAGAACGTCATGCTGTTCGAGCAGCGCCTTGACGTCGGCCGCCATGGCGGCGTCCTCCGCAACGAGCGCCGCGAGCCAGGCCGCGCGATCTTCGACCGGAAGATCGAGGGCGCGGTCGAGATAGGGGCCGACGATGCGCCAACGCTCGTTGCTGAGCGGGGTCATGGGTGCGAATCCAAGCTAGACCGACTTCCCGATCGCGCCGTGGAGATAGATCCGGGCCTTTTCCCAATGCCGCTGCACGGTGCGCTCCGACTGGCCCCACATCGCGGCGATCTCGGCGAACGAGAACCCGCAGAAGAACTTGAGATCGACCACCTGGACCAGTAGGGGATCGACGGCTGCAAGATCGTCCAAGGCGTCGCTGATCCGGGACAGCTCCTTCTCGTCGGTCGATCGATCGACGGGTTCGGCGGCCATCGAGGTGATCTCGAATTGTCCACCCCTCTTCTGCGCCTTGCGGTTCCTGGCGTAGTCGATGATGAGGCCGCGCATCGCCCGCGCGGCGTAGGCCATGAAGCGGCCGCGATCGGGAAAGACCCTGCCCTCGCGCCCCGCCATGTCGAGATAGGCCTCGTGCAGCAAAGTCGTGGTGCCGAGCGTCAGCTCGCCGGGGTTTCTCGCCAGCTGTCCGCGAGCCATGCGATGCAGCTCCGAGTACAAGGAGGCGAACAGCGCGTCGCCCGCCGCGCGGTCCCCTGACTCGGCAACGGCGATGAGCGACGAGATCGTGGGTTCCATCCGGTGGATTCTACGCCGGGACGCATCCGCCTCCGGCCCCTCCTTGCCGGCGTGGCCAAGGCGTCGCGGCGGTCGAGGAGCTGCGAGCGTAAGATCAGTCGCGAGGGGCGAGGTCCGAGGAGGCTTCCATGCGCCACACCCGAGCAGCGATCATCCTGTTGGCCACCGTTTTGGTTCCGGCCGCGGTGCTTACGGCCACCCCGCAGAAAACAAGCCAACGCTACGCTTTTTCGACGTTTCGCGAGCAATCAGGCCGCGTGAGCGTCTTCGTCGACGGCTACCCCGCCAGCCAGCGCACGACGGAGGCGTACGTCCCAATCCCGATCGCGATCGCCCTCACGAAGTCCGGTAAGAGCATCGCGTTCCAGCCGGAGTCGTTCACGCTCGTGGACGCCAAGGGGAATGCGGTCCCGGCGGCGGGCTACCAAGAGCTGACGAGTGCCTACGACATGCTCGGCTTCGATCGCTCGCTCACCCGCATGCGCCCCATCATCGTCGGCTCGTACGTCTCCGATCTCGTCAGGATCGCCGCGTCCTTTTATCCAGCCGCGGATTCGGGGGTGCGGTTCCCACGCGTCGAGCTGGCGTCGTTCACCTGGTTCGCCGATACCCTCTACTTTCCCCGCCCTCCGGCAGGCCTCGGCGGCGTGCTCACGATGAAGGTGGCGATCCCCGGCGCCGATCCGGTGGAGGTGCGCTTCGTGGCGACCGCCGAGGAGTTGTCGGGGCGTTGACCGCTCAGCGCCGATCGTGCACTCCCGCTTGCGAGGACGCCGGCACGGGTGGGCGCATGCGGCCCCATACCGCCCGGAACGGATAGACGAGCTGGCGCAGGACGAGCCGGCCGCGCGCCCTGCTCCACCGTGACATCTTGGTCGGGTTCGACCCTTCCACGGGCATTGCAAGTTTGGAACTCGCCGTCCATCCTGATGGTCCCATGCGCGTTCTGCTGGTTTACGCCAACAAGAGCCGCGACCTGACGGCCGCGCCCCCGATCGGCCTGTCCTACGTCGCGAGCGCCGCGAGTGCGTCCGGCCACGACGTCGCGGTGGTCGATCTGCTCGTTGCGGGAGACGGCGAGGGCGCGCTGCGCCGAGCGCTTCGAGTCCACCGGCCCGAAGTCGTCGGCATCTCGGTGCGGAACATCGACAGCTGCTCGAAGCAGCGTCCCGCCTGGCAGATGGGGGACGTGATGCGGCACATTGAGCTCGTCAGGGAATCGGGAAGCGCGCGAATCGTCGTCGGCGGTCCCGCAGTTTCGGTGCTCGGTCCCGCGGTTTTCCAATCCTTGCCGGCCGATTTCGCGGTTGTGGGCGAGGGCGAGGTCGCCTTCCCCGCGCTGTTAGGGGCCCTCGCGCGCGGCGAGGCGGCGAGCGGGATCCCCGGGGTCTATGAGCGCGACGGATCGCGAAACGGCGGGAATGGGCCCGATCGACTCTCCGGCTTTGGTCGCTCCGGCATGGAGAACTGGATCGACTGGCCGGCCTACCGGCGGCGCGGCGCGACGTGGGCCATTCAGACCAAGCGCGGTTGCCCGATGCACTGCGTCTACTGCGCCTACCCGGGCATCGAGGGTGAGAAGCTCCGCTGCCGCGCGCCGCGGGATGTCGCGGACGAGATCGAGCACGTCGTGGCGACGTCGCGGCCGCGGACCTTCGAGATCGTCGATTCGACGTTCAACCTCCCGACGTCGCATGCGATCGAAATCTGCGAGGAGATCGCCCGCCGGAATCTGCGCGTCCGGCTCACCGCGATGGGCATCAATCCGCTCGGTGTGACGGGCGCTCTGTTTCGCGCCATGCGGCGGGCCGGCTTCCGCTCGATGATGGTCTCGCCCGACGCCGCGAGCGACACGACGCTCGCACGGCTCGAGAAGGGCTTCACCGTGCGGGACGTCCGGAAGACGGCGCGGCTCGCGATGGTGTCCGGTATGCGGAGCGCGTGGTTCTTCATTCTCGGCGGGCCGGGCGAGACCCGGGAGACGGTCGACGAGACACTGCGGTTCATCGAGACCGAGCTGAGCGACCCGCGCTGCCTATCGATTCTGATGACCGGCGTGCGGGTGCTCCCCGGGACCGGGATGGCGTCCTTGGCGATGCGTGAGGGGCTCGTCACTCGCGATCACGACTACGCCGCGCCTACGTTTTACGTTTCGCCGGACGTCGAAGAGGGCTGGATCGTTTCACGCGTTCAGCGCGCGCTCGCGAAAAACCCCGGGATCGTTTACGCCGCGGAGCAGAGCACGTCAAAGGCGGAGCGGTGGTTCAATGCGGGACTCCAGACCCTCCGGTTCGCGCCACCCTATTGGCGTTACCTGCCGGTGCTCATGCGCGTGCCGCCGCTTCCGCAGTTGCGCCGTTACGTCCTGCCCGCTTTTGCCAACCCGCGGACGCTCTGACGGAAGCCGAAGTTCATCGGGTAGAAGAAGCTCTTCCACGCCGTCGTGCCCCACAGCCGTCGGCAAATCGTCGGCACCGAATACGCTTGTTGCCAGGTTCGCAGGTACCCTTCGAGCAGTTGGTCCGGCGTGAAGGTTTTCGGGCGATAGACCACGTGAGAGCCGTCGTAGGTCGACCAGTCCCGGCTCAGAATCCGCCCCTCCTCGGCAAGCCGATGGTGGAGGCGGGTCCCCGGGTAGGGGGTGAGGATCGAGAAATACGCCACCTCGAGCTTCGCGCGCGTGACGAACTCCAGCGTCCGGTCGAAAACCCCGGCGTCGTCGGTGTCGAAGCCGAACACGAACGAGCCGTCGATGCCGATGCCGTGGTCGTGGATCCTCTTCACGACGTCGTCGTACTGGCTGGGACGGTTTACGCGTTTGCCGACGGCGGCCAGGGTCTCGGGGGAGAGGGTCTCGAAGCCCAGAAACAGGCCGGCGCAGCCGCTGCGCTGGCAGAGTTTCAGAATCTCCGGATCGCTGGCGATGTTCACCGACGCCTGGCCGAACCAGTGCAGCTTCAGATCCGCGATGCGCGAGAGGAACTCACGGGCGTAGGCCCGGTTGCTGACGATGTTGTCGTCCACGAAGAACACGCAGTGGT
This sequence comes from Acidobacteriota bacterium, assembly GCA_032124015.1. Classification (GTDB taxonomy): domain Bacteria; phylum Acidobacteriota; class Polarisedimenticolia; order Polarisedimenticolales; family DASRJG01; genus DASRJG01. The sequence goes on along the minus strand of JAQBEH010000091.1, from coordinate 22,990 downwards.
CGAGCGTGAACGGGCCTTCGAACGGGCGGAGCGCTTGCAGCTCCGTGAGCACGTCCTCTTGCGGGCGGCTGCGGTACGTGCCGCCGAACGCGTTCGTCACCGCGCAGAACTCGCAGCCGATGGGGCAACCGCGCGTGGTCTCGACGAAGTGGACCGGGAGATAGTTCTTCGTGCGATAGAGCTCCCAGTCGGGCCGCGGCAAGTGCACGAGCGGAGGCCGCTCGCCGTCGCGCCGGTAGATCGGCTGCAGCGCGTCCTGCTCGAAATCCCCTAGGAGCCCCGCCCAGAGTCCCTCGGCCTCTCCGATCACCACGCTGTCGCCATGTTGCCCGGCTTCCTCGGGCAGGCAGGACGCGTGCATGCCGCCCAGGACGACCTTGATGCCGCGACTTCTAAAATGATCGGCGAGTTCGTAGGCGCGCGGCGCGGTCGTCGTCATCGTCGTGATCCCGACCAGGTCGGCCTCCTGCGCCAGGTCGAGCCGCTCCACCTTTTCGTCGACGATCGTCACCTGCCAGCCGGGTGGGGTCAGCGCCGCCACCTTGAGCAACCCCAGGCAGGGCATGCGGAAGAAGAAGTTCCCGCCCATCAGGCTGGACTTCGAAAGGGGGGCTACCAGCAGCAGTCGTCTCATGGAGAGTGCTCCGTGGTCGGGAGACAGTCTACCCGATCGATCGCACGCGCCCTGGCTGAAAGCCCGACTACATCCAGCGTTTGAACGGACCGAGTATCGTCCGCTTGATCCGCAGCCGCGCCGGTAACTCGCGGAGCCGCTGTGGCGTGACCAGCACGTTATCCGGATGCTGCCGCAGCTCCTCGAAAATCGCGAGCGCCGGCTGAACCGCCGCGGGATCGCGGCTGGCCAGCATCGCTTCGGCCAGGCGATCGTGCGCGGCGTGCTCGAAGTTGTAGCTGCCGAAGGCCACCCTGGTGCCATCGGTCACGACGATCTTCGAGTGCTCGCCGTGCCGGTTTTCGTATACGCGTACGCCCGCCTCGAGCAGCCGCCGGTAGTGGGCGGCCGCCGCAATCCACGCCAATTCGGTAGCGGGCAACGCATCCCGATGCGAGTGATGGATCTCCACGTCCACGCCGCGTCGTGCCGCCGCCAGGAGCGCGGCCATCAGCGGCTCGACGGGTTTGAAGTAAAGGCTGGTGATGGCGATTGAGGACTTCGCCTCCGCGATCATCTGCACGAGACGGTCGGTGACGATGTTCGCTCCGCTCCATCCCAGCGGACCCAAGGCGCCCTGCAGCAGGTTGGGGTTGCACAGCCAGTAGTCGAGGGCGATGCCGGCATCCGTGGCTAAGGCTCCGGTGCGCAGGTGATCGAGGTGCGACTCCTCCACCGACCCGCCGATTTCCCGGTAGCTCGCAAGGAGAATCGGCACGACCGGACCGCGCAGCGCCACCGCGTATTCGTTCCACCCCTGATACGACATTCGCGTGATGTTGCTGCTGCAAAATAGCGCCTCGCCCGCTTCGGACACCTGGATCTTGACGTGCTGGCCACCGCCCAGAACCCGCTGCAGGCGGTGCCGTGGGCGATAGATGTCCACCACCGCTCCCGCCCGCCGGAGCGCGTCCAGCCGAGACGCGAGCGCCAACCGGAGCTCTCCGGACATCAGGGTGCCGCCGAGCCGCTGGCCGAACGCGTCGATCAACAGGTTCACCGCCACCCCCCGCCGCTGGGCGCCATCGAGCGCATCGAGCAGTTCGACGCCGTACTCGTCGTACTCGATGTAGTAGGTGGACAGATATAAAAACGCCGTCGCTTCGCGAATCATCGCAAGGCGGCGCGCCCACTCCTCGGCACGATTCCACAGCGGTAGCAGCGTGCTGGCGGTGACCATGGGCTCGCGGCGGCTACAGCCGATAGCCGCCCGCGACGTCGAGGTTGACGCCGGTGACGTAGGTGGCCTCGAGCAGGTACAAAACGGCCTGGGAGACGTCGTCGAGCGAGCCCGCGCGGCCGAGGGGCACCCACCGGCCGATCTCCTCCGGAGACGGAAGGTCGATGGAGTTTTCCAACTGGCCGGGCGAGACCATGTTCACGCGGATGTTCCGCTCCGCGTACGCCCCAGCAAGCGAGCGGGTAAGCGCCAGCAGACCGGTCTTGCTCACGTAGTAGTCGACGCCCTGCACATTCGCCCTTATGCCCTCGAGGCCGGCCGTCCCGATGTTGACGATGCTGCTCCCCGGGCGCATCAGGGGGAGCGCGTGGTAGCAGCAGTAGTACGCGCCGGAGAGGTTGGTGGCCAGCGTCGCGTCCCAGACCGAAGGATCAAGCGCGCTCACGTGCTGCGGATTGTAGTTGCCCACGTTGTTCACGAGCAGATCGACGCGGCCCTCGTGCGCCGCGATGTCCGAAAAGACCGCGGCGACGTCCGCGTTGACGCCCACGTCCGCCGCGAGCACGCGCGCACGGCGGCCGGTGCTGACGAGGTCTCCTGCGAGCGCGCGGGCGTCGGCCTCGGATTCGCGATACAGAATCACCACGTCGTAGCCGCGAGCGGCCATCACCGTGCAAAGCTGCCGGCCCAACCGGCGCGCTCCGCCGGTGACGACGGCCAGGGGAGCCTGGTCCTTCGGCGCACCGGACTGGGTCATCGCCGGTTTCGCTCCACGCGCACGAACGAACACGCCGCCGCGGGAACGGCAGCGGGCTTGCGAATCTCGAGCCTTACGGTGCGCACCGGTGTCAGTTGTGCCAGGAGCATCGCGGCCGTTTCTTCCGCCATCGTTTCGATCAGCTGAAACGCGCGGCGCTGCACGAAGTCGGTCACGCTCTGGGCCACCGCGGCGTAGTCCACCGCATCGCCGATCGCCTCCGAGCCGGCCGCCGCGGCGAAGTCGTAGTCGAGGTCGATGTCCACGATCACGGTCTGAGGCGTCTGCCGTTCGTGATCGAGGATGCCGACGATGCAGTCGATCTTCAGGCTCTTGAGTCCCGCAGTGCCGATCATCGTGTCGTCTCCTGAAGCCCCGGCCGCCGCGCGATCCAGATCTGTTCGCGCGCCGTCGCGTCGGCGAACGGCGTGCGGTCGAAATCGCCGTAGCAGGCCTCGACGGTGAAGCCGGCTTCGAGGAGCAACTCGCGCGCCTGCGGCGGTGTGAGCCAGCTCAAGCTGAGGCGGCGGTAGCGGCGCCGCCGCCCCTCGCCCTGGGCGTCGAGCTCGTCTTCCCAGGTGACCACCCGGATCGATTGCGCCGGCTCGTCAACCAGAGAGGTCACCCACAGCAGGGCCTCCGCGCCGGCCGCGGTGCGATACTCCGCGCGCAGCTGCACGGTCCGCATGTGCGCCATCAACTCGGGCGTCATCACGAAATCATCGAAGAGGAAAGAGCCGCCGGGCCGGAGCTGTGAGTACACGTGAGCGATCGCGCCACGTTTGTCCTCGAGGGTCGGTAGATGGCCGAGGCTGTGGTACGGCAGCGCGATGAGCGCGGCGGGGGCGCGCAGCTCGAAGCTGCGAAAATCGGCGCGGATGAGGGTGAGCCGTTCGAGCACGCCGGCGTTTTCGGCGCGACGCCGGCAGAGGTCGAGCATGGCTTGCGAGGAATCCACGCCGATCACGGCGCGCCCCCGTGCCGCGGCCTGCACGGCGATGCGGCCGTCTCCGACGCCCAGCTCCACGACCGGCCCGTCGGCCTTGGCGTACGCGTCCAAGTAGAACGGAAGGTTGGCGCGTGTGGAGGCCGCCGTGTCGGTCCACACGGAATAAATGTCTGCGAAGCTGTCGTACTCGGAAATGGGCATCGTTAGGGACCCGAGGATACACCGGGGCGGAGCGTCAGGAGGGCGACATCGGGGGGGACACCGATCCGGATCGGGATGACCGAGGTCCCGACTCCCGCCGTGATGAAAAGAGGGGTCCCCGCGAACCGGAACAAACCGCGGTCGTACGATCGGCCGAGATGCGTGGCCGTGTACGCGGGGCCGAGCCACGGAAGGCTCACCTGTCCACCGTGCGTGTGCCCCGCGAAGATCGCGGCCGGCGGGACACCTCCCAACACCGCGACGTCGAGCAAGAGCGTGACCTCGACGCTTCCCCACGCCTGGGCGTCCGGCCGCGCGAGCTGGACGTAGGTCTCGGTTCCCCGCATCTCGCACCTGCCGTCCACCGATCGCCGTCGGCTGTCACGATGCGCGAAACCGTGCTCGTGCGTCCTGACGGCTGGACCCGGATTCGATCGCCTGGTCGGATCACGCCCGCCGCGACGGTTCCGGCGAAGCCACGGAATTCGAGGTTCGGCCGGCTGACCCACTGAACCGGCATGCGAAACGGCAGCCTCTGAATACGGTTCTCGTCGATCTCGACCGTTTCGAGGTGCTCCATCAGGGTCGAGCCGTGATACCAAGGAGTCCGGGGACTCCGCTCGACGATGTTGTCGCCCTTGACGCCTGAAATCGGAATGCACGTGACGTCTTCCAGGCCGATTCGTTTCGCGAACTCCCTGCAGTCCTGTTCGATCTGCGCGAATGGATCGTGCGAATAGTCGACCAAGTCCATTTTGTTGACGGCGAGAACCACGTGGCGAATGCCGATCAGCGATACGAGGTCACTGTGGCGCCGCGTGTACACCGTCGAGTAGGCGTAGCGCATTTCCGAGAGCACCGTTTGGTCGTCGCCATCCCCGAAACCGAATCCGCTCGGACCGAGCAGCCACGAAGCGTCGTCGAACGACACGGTCGCCCAATCGGCCGGAGGCTCCGCGATCCCTTTCATGTAAGACCAGGTGTCGCCCCCGACGATGGGGAGAGGCATAGGAACCAACGATTGTCCTGGGGCGAGCAGCATCGTGCGCTCGAGGCCGCGGGATTCAGCTCGCGCCGTTATCGCCTGAACGCCACCTTCCGCTCCGACCAGTCCGGCGCTCAGGGCGAACACGGCAAATCCAAGCGATGCCCGTCGACCGACGGTCTGCATGTTTCTCGTCTCCACTGGGTTTTCCGTTAACGCCGTTCAACATATCCATCGGTTCGTCCTCGCTGATTCAATGACCCATTCCGAAACAGTCGACGACAATTCGCTGGATTGGCGAGGTATTGAGTTCGACTAGCCTGAAAAGGCCGACGAACGCGTTGGCTCTGCGTTCCTTTTCAGTCGGCGACCGCGGCGCCAACCGCGTCGGCGACACGGTCTTTGAAGCGCGAAGCAGTCGTCGCTTCGGCGGGTGGCGTGCGGCCGCCGCCCTCGGCCGCGGCCAGGCCGTCGTAGGTGGCGCGAAGGATGTTCATAGTCTCTTCGGCGAACCGTGCGACCTCGCGGTCGAGTTCGGCCGCGGCCCCATCGAAGTAGCGCTGGCCGTAGATCTCGCGCTTATCGTTGTCCACGAACATCACAACGGCACGCGCATCGCCGACGCGCATCGCGACCGCCGACACCTGCAAGACCCGGTGCGCGCCGGACGGCGTGCGCACCGGGAAGTCGGCGTAGGCGATCCGCCTCGGGGCTTCGGCGAGGCCCGACTGATACTCCCGCTCGAGGAACCTAAACGGCGCATAGCGGGGGAAGCCCGCCAGAAGCCTCGCCCGCACGCGCACGAATGCATCGCCACCGGTCTCGCCCCACAGGAACAAAGCGTGGGCCTGGTCGTAAAGGCGCGCCGCTTCCTCGTTCTCTTGCCAGCGCTCGACCTGCTCGGTTCTTTGCGGCCCCTCAGGCGCGGGCGTCAAGACGTCGAGGACGTTCTCCCGCACGGCGGCGAGCGCCTGAACGTTGTCTCCCATCAACCCGGCCACGCCGATCGACTCCGCCGCCGAAAACTCGAGTGCCAAGTTGTCGTCCGTGTTGACGACGCCGCCCGCGGCGAACGCTCGGGATCCCCGCGTCGCAGCGACGAAGTAGCTGAGAAAATCCTCGGCCGTCCCCATGTCGACGACCTCGAGGTCGTTCGCGATTGCGGGCACGGCGATCCGGCGCGCCAAGGCGTCCTCGTCGAGCACGATCGGCGCGTTGCTGCCGACGATCTCGGCGTCGTAGTAGGTCAGCCAGATCATCACGTGGGGGAAGCTTTCGCCGAACGTCCGCAGGACCGTTTTCACGTCTTTCGGTGTCAGCTCGTAGATCGGAAGCCACTGACAGGCGACGCCGCCCGGCCGCAGATGCGAGGCGAGGCTGCGGAAGTACTCGGTCGTGTAAAGGTAAGCGGCGCCGCCGGACCACGGGTGGATCGGATCGGCCGTTACGACGTCGAACATCTCTCGCGTCGTTGCGAGGTAGTTGCGGCCGTCGTTGAACACGATGCGGAGCTTGGGGTTGTCGAGGGCCTGATGGTTGTACTCCCCGAACGTTCGCGTCGCCCCGAAGACCTCCGGCTCGATTTCGGCGAGGACGACGGAGTCCACCTCGGGGTGCATCAACGTCGCGCCCAGCGTCATGCCCGTGCCGGTGCCCAGGACGAACACCTTGCGTGGGTTCGGGTGGAGCAGCATCGGAAGGTGCCCGAGCGTGCGCTGGCATTGCACGTCCATGGACGACGTGGTCGCTTCGGGGCGGCCGTTCACGAGAAACGCCTGTTTCCCCCCGCGCGGGTGGATCACGCTGATGATCTCGTTGGCGCCCTCCGAGTAGTAGAGGATGTCCGTGTTCAGTAGGGCGTCCTCGATCCGATCCGGCGTGTCGAAGGCGTTGCGCTGGTTGTTCCTGTAGATCGCGAAGTACTTGCGGTTCCAAGCGCGTCCCCAGTCGGGGAAGACGGCCAGGGCAACGAGGAGCACCACGGCCCCCGAGGCGGCCAGGCGGAACGCCGTCTTGCGATTCCGCATCGAGACAACGGCCATCACGCCGATGCCGACGTTCAACACCACGAGCATCTGCAGGGATCGCTCGATGCCGAACACCCGGACCAACACGAACCCGCTGACCGCCGCCCCGAGGATCGCGCCGACGGTGTTGTAGGTCAGAACTTCCCCGACCGCGGCCCCTCGTGAACCGCGATGCGCGGCGTGCAGCGCGCCGGCGAGCGGAAACGCCACGCCCATGAAAAATGCCGGCACGAACATGTACGCGAACGCGATGAGGAAGCTCGCGGCCTGTCGCGCGGAAAACTCGCTCGCCCACGGAAAGAGGAACAGGCCTTGCAGCCGCGTCGCGAGGGACGGGAGGTCGCGCATGAGCACCGTCACGGTCAGCGCGGACAACCCGATGACGACCTGCGTGATGCCGAAGGCCACGATCGAGGGCGACGAGGTCTTGCCCCTGCGCCACCAGGATTGAGTGAGGCCGTGCGATTGACTTCCCAGCCCGATGCCGCACAGGAACGCGACCAGCATGATCGTGAAGGCGTACACCGAGGTCCCGACGACGAGGCTGAGCATACGGGTCCACAGCACTTCGTAGCCCAGCGCGCAAAACCCGCTGACGCCGATCCCCCACAGCGTCAGCCGGTAGGACAGGTCGCCGACTTCTCCCGATTCGTCGTCCGGACGCTTCGGCGCCGCGACTTCGGAGGCCCCCACGCGTTCCGAAATCGCAAGAGCCGCGATGCCCACGACGACGTTTGCGGCGACCGCGACGAGAATGGTGGCGGTCACGCCGAGCGCCCTGAGCAGGAAAAAGCCGGCGGCGAATGCGCCCGCCACCGCACCGAGGGTGTTGATTCCGTAGAGAAACGCAAGACGGCGACCGAACTGGTCCGAGCGGGTGGTTAGGAACCTCGACACCACCGGAAGGGTCCCACCCATGAGCGTCGTCGGGACGATCAGAGCGGCGGTGGCGAAAACGATACGGAGTGCGGAGAGCCAGAGACGATTCGTCTCGGCAACCTGAGCGAGGAGGCCGTAGACGGCCGGATACACCTTCATCAGCCCGAGGAAGACGATCGCGAATGCACCGATCCCGAATTCGAGGAATCCGTAAAGCCGGAGCGGGCGCGTCGTCGCATCGGACCGCCGACCGAAGAGCAGGCTTCCCAGGGCGAGTCCGCCCATGTAGACCGACAGGACGATCGTGACCGCGAGGTGCGAGCCGCCGAAGATGAGGCTGAGCGACCTCGCCCATGCGACTTCGTAAAGGAGCGCCGCGAACCCGGAGACGAAAAATAGCGCGTAGAGAACGAGGATCATTTGAAGGCGACATTCTATATCTTGGAATCGACCAGGAATTCCAGCCGAGCAAAGGGTCGTTGGGCGGATTGGATGGACGCAGGAGCCGGATATCGATAGGCAGGGTCACCGTCGTGCTGGGACTCGTCACACGACTCCAGTCTCCCGGCGAGACCGAGCCTTACGCGTGGGGCCACCCGTTCGATCTCGATGCCGAGGGGACACTGCCGGCTTGGTTCCAGGCGGCCATGCAGCTTGCATGCGCAACGCTCCTGTCGACGATCGGCAGCTCAGGCGTGCTAGCATTTTCCCCCCAGCCACGTGCGCACCCACAGGAGCACACCCACATGCGACGACAAATCGTTTCCCTGACATTGATCGCCTTGGGCTTGGTTGCGGTTTCGACCAACGTCGCCCGCGCGGCGGAAGATATGCCCAACAACATCCTCCGCTTTGGTCTCGCCTGGGTTGTACCCGGCGGCGACCCGACCACCATCGGGGACGTCACCTTCGAAACGAACGATGGCTATGGCTTCTACGCCGATTACGAGCGTCGGATCGTTCCCTGGTTCGGCCTCGACACGCAGATTCTATGGGCCACACCGGCCCTCGACACGTCGGGAACGAGTGGGACGACATCGAATTCGCTGACCGTCTGGACGGGTAGCTTCGGCACCAATTTCCACTTCTTCGGGCGATCCCGTTTTGATCTCTACCTCGGGCTCTTTGGGAGCTACACCTCCTTCAGCGAAACCCTCGATAATGCCTGGGGATACGGCGGCGTTCTAGGGTTCGACATTGCGTTGACGAAATCAGGGCTCGCGATCTTGATGGCGGTGCGCTACTCGCAGGTCGGTACGAACTACGTCGTGTCGGGGAACTCGGCCTCGGTGGATTTCGATCCGCTCACGTACCAACTCGGCCTCGGGTGGAGGTTCTAGGCCGTCTCAACCCCCGGCCCAGGCCTTGACCGATTCTCAGTCGTCGGTCACCATGTGAATGAGCATTCATTCACATGGAAGCAACCCACAAAACACCTGTAGTCCCCGACCACTCCGAGGACAGGCGCCGCCAGATCCTGCGCGCGGCCATGGCCTGTTTTGCCCGGCGCGGCTTCCACCTGACGACCATGAACGACATCAGCGCGGATGCGCAGATCAGCGTCGGGCTGATCTACCGCTACTTCGACAGCAAAGACGCCGTGATCACCTTCATGGCGAGCGAGCACCTCGACGAGTTGCGCCGGGTTCTGGAGCAGGCGCGCCGCACCCCGACGCTGTTCGAGGCGTTGGAGTTGGTCTCGGTCCGGCACTGCGAGGAGCAGCCGGAGCACCTTCATCTCTCGCTGGTGATGGAGCTGTTCGCCGAGGCCGCCCGCAACGAGCAGGTGCGGGTCTCGCTGAGGGACGTCACGCAGTTTTTCATCGAGAGCGTCACCGACCTGATCGCCTCATCGGACGAGGCCAAAACCTCGCCGCCGGGGTTGGCCCCCCGGATGGCCGCCGAGATCATCGTCGATTCCATGCGCGGCATGATGATCCGCGCCATCGCCGACTCATCCGCTCTTACCGCAACAGAGATCAGGGAGCGCCAGCTTGCGATGCTCCGCACGCTGTGGCCGCTTCTTTTTTCCCGCACCGCGCCCGCGGCGCGCATCGAGCAGAGCCAGCCATGAAAAGACAACTCGCCATCGCCATCACCGGAGTGCTCGTGGTCGTCGCCGCGCTCGCCGGCGTCAAAGCGCTTCAGATTCGTGCGCTCATCGCGTCAGGCGCCGATTTTTCCGTCCCGGCCGAGACCGTGAGCGCCGCGGAGGTCAAGCAAGAGACCTGGGAGTCCTTGCTCCCCGCCGTGGGTTCCGTCGCCGCCGTTCAAGGCGTCGTGCTTCGCGCGGAGCTCTCCGGCACCGTCCGCGAGATCGCGTTCGATTCGGGCGCGACCGCGACGAAGGGACAGGTTTTGGTTCGCCTCGACACGTCGTCGGAGGAAGCGCAGCTGCGATCGGCGGAGGCGCAGCGCGAGCTGGCGCGCTTGAACCGCGACCGTTCGCGCGGGCTGTACGCGGAAGGCGTCGTCTCCAAGGCGGATCTGGACACCCGAGAAGCCGAATACCTGAAAACAGGAGGCGACGTGGAGGTCATCCAGGCCACGATCGCGAAGAAGACGATCCTCGCCCCATTTGCGGGCCGGCTCGGCATCCGGACGGTGAACCTGGGGCAATACGTCAACGAGGGCACCCCGATCGTCTCCCTCCAATCACTCGACCCGGTCTTCGTGGACTTCAGCGTGCCGGAGCAGCAGCTGGAGCAACTGAAACGAGCGATGGAGGTGCGCGTGGTCACCGATGCGACCCCGGGGCGAGTGTTCACGGGTCGGGTGACGGCTCTCAATCCCGAGGTCGATCCCGCAACACGAAGTCTCAAGGTCCAGGTGACGGTGGCGAATGGTGGCGGCGAGCTTCGCCCCGGGATGTTCGCGCGCGTGAACCTCGTCCTCCCGGAAGCCGAGCCGATTCTCGCGATTCCGTCCACCGCGGTCGTCCACGCGCCCTACGGCGATTCGGTCTTCGTCATCAGCGACGTCAAGGATGAAAAAACGGGAAAAACCGTCAAGGAAGCCCGGATGACCACGGTGAGGCTCGGCGAGACGCGCGGCGATTTCATCGCCGTGACCTCGGGCCTCAAGGCGGGACAGACGGTGGCGACCTCGGGGGTGTTCAAGTTGCGGAACGGCTCGCGCGTCGCGGTGGACAATTCACTGGCACCCGACGCGCAGTCGGCTCCTCGTCCTCCGAATTCCTAAAAGGGGGCGCCGTGCATTCGCTCACCGATCTGTTCATTCGCCGCCCCATCTTGGCGGTGGTCCTCAACCTGCTGATCCTCATCGCCGGCGTGCAAGCGATTCGCACGCTCAACGTGAGGCAATACCCCCGAAGCGAGAACGCCTCGGTGACGGTGACGACGGTCTACGTCGGCGCGAGCGCCGATCTGATCCGCGGCTTCATCACGGCACCGTTGGAGCGCGCGATCGCCGGCGCCGACGGCATCGACTACCTCGAATCCCAAAGCGCGCTTTCCGTCTCGACGATCACAGCACACCTCAAGATGAACCAGGACAGCCGGAAGGCCTTGGCCGAGATTGCGTCGAAGGTCGATCAGGTACGCGGTGATCTCCCGCCGGAAGCCCAGGTGCCGATCATCAACATCGAATCGGCCGACTCGCAGTTCGCCTCGTGCTACCTGAGCTTCAGTTCGGACATCCTTCAACAAAACGAGATCACCGACTACCTGGTCCGCGTGGTGCAGCCGCGGTTGTCGGCGCTGGGCGGCGTTCAGCGGGCCGAGATCCTGGGCGGCCGCACGTTCGCGATGCGCATCTGGCTGAAGCCCGACCGGATGGCCGCGCTGAACGTCAGTCCCGTCCAAGTGCGCCAGGCGCTGTCGGCGAACAACTTTCTCTCCGCCGTGGGTCAGACCAAGGGATCGATGATCCAGGTCAACCTGACGGCCAACACCGACCTGCGCTCGGTCCCGGAATTCAAGCAGCTCGTGATCCGCAACGAGAACGGGGCGTTGGTTCGTTTGGGTGACGTCGCCGAGGTCGTTCTGGGCGCGGAGGACTACAACACCGAGGTTCGTTTCTCGGGCCAAACGGCGGTGTTCATGGGCGTCTGGGTCCTTCCCAACGCGAACTCGCTGGATGTGATCAAGGGCGTGAGAGCCGAGGTCGACAACATCAAGTCCGATCTCCCCTCCGGAATGAAGGCGGCGGTTGCCTACGACGCCACGGGGTACATCCGGGACGCGCTCGGCGAAGTCTTCAAGACGTTGATGGAGACGCTGCTGATCGTCATGATCGTGATCTTCCTCTTCCTCGGGTCGTTCCGCTCCGTGCTCATTCCGATCGTCGCGATCCCCGTGTCGCTCATCGGCGCGGTCTGGCTCATGCAGGTTTTCGGGTTCACGGTCAATCTCCTCACGCTACTCGCCATCGTGCTCTCGGTCGGACTCGTGGTGGACGACGCGATCGTCGTCGTCGAGAACGTGGAACGGCGCCTGCGCGAGGGAAACACGCCCCTTCAAGCCTCCATCCTGGGCGCGCGCGAGTTGATCGGTCCGATCATTGCCATGACCATCACCCTCGCCGCCGTGTACGCGCCGATCGGCCTCCAGGGTGGTCTCACCGGTTCTCTGTTCCGCGAATTCGCGTTCACGTTGGCCGGCGCCGTGATGATCTCGGGCGTGGTCGCGCTGACGCTGTCGCCGGTGATGTCGTCGCGCCTGCTGACCGCGGACCGGGAAAAGAAGGGATTCGCGGGGCGCATCAACCGCGACTTCGACCGCTTCCGGAATTTTTACGGCCGACTGCTCGACGCGACGCTTTCGGCGCGCCCCGCCGTCTACATGGTCTGGATCGTGCTGACCCTGCTCTGCTTCCCGATGTTCAACATGTCTTCGAAAGAACTGGCTCCGACGGAAGACCAAGGTGTGATCTTCGGGATCATCGAGGGGCCCTCGAACGCGACGATCGACGAAACGACCCGGTACGCGAACAAGGTCGAATCCGTGTTCTTGTCCGTCCCCGAGATGGCCTACACGTTTCAGCTGACCTTTCCGACGTCCGGCTTCGGCGGGGGCGTTCTGAAGCCGTGGAGCGAGAGAGACCGCACGGCGTTCCAGATCCTCCCCGAGGTCGCCCAGAAGCTCTCGACGATCTCCGGCATCAGCGTTTTCCCCGTGATGCCTCCGGCGCTTCCCGGCGGAGGATCGTTCCCCGTCGAGTTCGTCATTGCATCGACCGCCGAGCCCGATCGGATCGTGGAGTTCGCGAAACAGCTGCAGCAGACCGCCGCCCAGAGCGGCAACTTCTACTTCCCTCCCATCATCGACACGAAGCTCGACCAACCTCAGACCGAGATCGTCCTCGATCGGGACAAGGTGGCGTCATTGGGCCTGAGTCTCGAGCAAGTCGGCGCGGATGTTTCCGCCGCGGTCGGCGGCAATTTCGTCAACCGCTTCAACATCGAGGGACGCAGCTACAAGGTGATCCCGCAGGTGGAGCGGGCGGCGCGCCTGACCGCCGATCAGCTCCAGCAGCTCTACGTCACCGGCCCCGACGGGCGCCTCGTTCCCTTGAGCACGATTGCGACCCTGAAAAACTCGACCCAGCCGAGGGCACTCAACCGGTTCCAGCAGTTGAACGCGGTGAAGCTCAGCGGGGCGACGGGACTGCCGCTCGATCAGGCGTTGAAATACCTCGAGGACGAGGCCGCGAAGATCCTCCCCGCCGGTTACAAGATCGACTACACGGGAGAGTCCCGCCAGTTGCGAACCGAAGGGAATCGGTTTCTTCCGGCGTTCGGCCTGGCGCTGTTGCTGATCTTCCCGGTGCTCGCCGCGCAGTTCAACAGCTTCAGAGATCCGTTCGTGATCTTGGCGGGCTCGGTTCCCTTGGCGATCTTCGGCGCTTTGCTCATGACGTTTCTGAAGATGCCGAACCCGAACATGGCCTTCTTCACGGACGGCTGGACGACCACGCTCAACATCTATTCGCAGGTCGGCCTCGTGACGCTGGTCGGGCTGATCTCCAAAAACGGCATCCTCGTCGTCGAGTTCGCCAACGAGCTGCAGCGGGGCGGCTTAGGGAAGCTCGAGGCGATCAGGCAGGCCGGCCGGATCCGTCTCCGCCCCGTGTTGATGACGACGGCGGCGACCGTCGCCGGCCACTTCCCGCTCGTCCTCGTCACCGGCGCAGGCGCGATCGCGCGTAATTCGATCGGCCTGGTTCTCGTCGCCGGCATGGCGATCGGCACCCTGTTTACGCTCTTCATCGTGCCGTCGCTCTACATGCTGATCGCCAAGGACCACGGCGCCGAAAGGCGCGTCGAAGACGAGATGTTCGCGGACATCGATGACCTGCGACCGATGGCGGTAGCGGAGTAGGGCGGGCGAGAAGTCAGCGCTCGAAAATCAGTTCGAGCGGGATCGCCAGACCCGGAAGTACATCGCCACCGTCGAGGGTTGCAGGCGATTCGACACGGCGCGGCGTCAGGAGCGCCGTGTACGTCGTGACCGTCGCCCGCTCCACATCGACGACCCAAACGAGTCGCGCTCCGGCAGCGAGATAGTCCGCGACCTTCGCGTGCATCTCTCCGGGGCGATTCGACGGAGAAAGGATCTCGACGGCGAGGTCCGGCGCTCCCGGAAAAAACCTGGCGTCGTCGAAGCCCGTCAGTCGCTCGCGGGAAATGAACGACAGATCGGGGCCACGGACCGTGTCGGGATCGCGCGCCAGGACGTACCCCGCTTCGCCAAAGACCTCTCCAAGCCCGCGTGGCTCGACGAAATCTTCCAGCAACCGCTCGAGGCGCCGCCGGGTTCTGTCGTGGCGATGTCTCGGAAGCGGCTCAGCGACGATCACGCCGGCGACCAATTCGTGGCGATACGAGTCGTCGGGGAGGTTCGACAGGTCCTCTGCGGTTTTGAGACGGTTCAGCATCGGTGTTCCCATCGAGCTGAAGGTACCGCTGTTCGGCCGATGCGGTTGCCGATTTCCGGGCGATGCGGTTGCGGTTCGACAACCCTCCGAAAGCTCACTCCCGTATCCCCGCCACCCGGGGTTTCGCCCCTTTTGGGACGAGTTCGGTACCCTTCTCCATGGGTGCGGTTGGGAATCCGATTGAAGTCCGTGGATACTTGGCGTACTTTCAAGCGCATTGGCCGCGGGCAGATGGCCTAAAGAGCCTAGGGCGGGACTGTTTGGAACTCGTCTCGTCACCGCGGTTCGAGGGTGGAATGGAACGCGGGCTCATCGGCGCGGAACGCGTCCTTCGATCCAGGTATGAGTGCAAATACTTGGTATCACCCCTGGTTGCCAACGAAATCCGCCGGTTTATCGAGCCGTTCATGGTGCTCGATCATTTTGCCCGGGAGCGAGCCCATCACCGCTACCCCATTTGTTCTCTGTACTTAGACACGCTCGACCTCCAGTTGTACCAGCAAACGGCCGCCGGAGAGAAGAACCGCTTCAAGTTGCGCGTGCGTTCCTATTCGGACGACGCGGCGACCCCGGTGTTCCTGGAGGTCAAGAGCCGGGTCAACGACGCGATCATGAAACGGCGCGCCAAGCTGCCCCGAGATAGGGCGGCTGCGATTCTCGCGACCGGGATCATCGATCAACTCGATGGTAGCGCGGGCGAGGTGCTCTCCGATCTAGACTTCTTCAACGGGCACGTCACCGTTGCGGCAGCTTGTCCCTTCCTTCGGGTCCGATACTTCCGTGAGGCCTACGAGGCCCTTGGCGGTGATCCGCTCCGGATCACGTTTGACACCGAGATCGAGTGGCTTCCCACCACCAAGGTCGAATTCGGTCTCGCCGCGGAGGGCTGGATCCCGACCCCCGTGGAGGGGACAGTTCTCGAGATCAAGTTCACCGATCGCTACCCGGCGTGGGTCCGCGAGATGATCCGGGCGTTCGGCCTCCACAGGCAGTCGGTGGCGAAGTACGTCCTCTCCGTCGATAGCCTCTTTGCCGAGTCGGGTCAGACCCCCACCGACAGACGACGGTCGCTGGGACCGCCGGCCGGCTGGGATGGGCGTCCCGCCTGGGCGCGTGAGGTCTAGCGATGGGAGAGTTCCTCAGCACCTTGCAGTCCGTTCCGGCGGGAGGGGACCGTTCGATCGAGGCGATGTTGTTGTCGTTCCTGCTGGCCTTCGTGCTGGGTCAGGTCGTGGCTTGGATCTATTCGCGCACGCACTCGGGACTCTCGTATTCCAGGTCGTTCACGCAGTCGCTCGTCCTCATGACGCTCGTCGTCTCGCTCGTGATGTTCGTCATCGGGGACAGCATCGTCACCGCGTTCGGCCTGCTGGGCGCGCTCGCCCTGATCCGGTTCCGAAACGTGCTCAAAGACACGCGGGACACCGTCTTCGTTTTCATCTCCCTCGTTGTGGGGATGGCGGCGGGAACGCAGCGATACCTCCTGGCGATCGTCGGCACGACGGTTCTCATCCTCGTCGTCTTGTTCCTGGACGTCACCGCGTTCGGCACACTCGGACGATTCGATGGATACTTGACGCTCCGTGAGTCCAAGCGAACGAAAGAAGAGACCTGGCGTATCCTCCGCCGCTACTGCCGGGAGATCAAGCACGTGTCCTCGCGCCACGCGGCCGGGACCAAAGAAGAAGAGGTCGTTTACGAGATCGGACTTCGGGACCGTGCGCGGGGCGACGAACTCCTCGAGGAATTGCGCAAGATCGACGGAATCGAGCACGCGTCGCTCATGATCCGAACCCAGTACGCAGAGGTTTGACCGATGGTTGCGACCGAGACTCCGATCCTGATACCGCCCGCGCAGCGAAGGGAAGACTTCAAACAGAAGACCCTGCCTCTCGTCGTGTGGTGCGCGTGCGCGGTGGTCGCCGTCGTCATGCTTTTCTCGCGGGCCAGCCGATTCGAGTACGTCGGCGTGGCCACCGCTCCCAGCTATGAAATTTCGTCGCGTTCCGCCGCCACCGTGGCATCCGTCGGCGTGGCGCTCTACGACAGGGTCGGCCCGGGCGACGTGGTCGCCATCCTCGACGATGCTCAAGTGAACGCCGCGATCGAGACCGCGCGCGCGAATGTCCGGCAACTCGCAGCAGTGCTGGATGTCGCGAAGGCGGGGCTTGGCGGTGCTGCCGGATCCGGCGGGTTGGCGACCGACATGCGGCGATTCGCCGTCGACGAAGAACGCCAGCGCCTGGACGTGCTCGCGATCAGGGTCACGCTCGAAGGGGATCGCGTCGAGGAGGAGCGCCGGAAGGTCGAGGCTCGGCGGGCCGAGATGCTCCGGGCCGCGGACCTTCTCAGCGACGCCGAACTCGACGACTCGCGCCTCCGTTACGCGGAGGTCGTGCGCCGCAACGAGGAGAACGAACGCCTCTTGCAAGCAACCGAAGAGTCCGTTCGGCGAACCCAGGCCCGACGCCTCGAATACACGAGCGGCGAGAGAGGCCCCGGCAGTGAGCCGGCGGCCTTCCGGCCGTTGCGCGAGGCGATCAACGTCGAGATCCAACGGCTGAATGAGGTCGAGACACAACGAGAAGCGCTCGTCCTCAAGAGTCCCGTCGCCGGCCGCGTCAGCCGCATCCTGGCGGCGCGAGGACAATCGGTCGTCGCCGGCGAACCGATCCTTCTCATCGAAGAAGAGGAGGTTCGAGAGATCGTCGCCTACCTGCGCGAGGGGGACACCCGCGTGGTTGCGCCGAACGCGAAGGTGCGGATCACGAGCGTGCGCAGCGGTAGGGTGGCCGACTCGATCGTCAAGGCTGTGGGCCCCGGGTTCGAGCCCCTACCCCAACGCCTGTGGAAGAACGCTCAGCTGCCGGAGTACGGCCTGGGTGTCACCATCGGGGCGTCGCCGTTGATGGCGTTGACCCCGGGCGAAATCGTCAGCGTCGACTTTCTGAGGACCAACTAGCCGAACGAGCGCTAGGGACACGCCGCGCCCGCTGCGATTTCCGCGTCGCGCCCACCGCTCTGGCTGGCCGCTCCATCGTCGTACGTCCCGTGCCCGCATGCGAACGTCACGCCGCGGACGAGGTAGTACAGGCCCGCTCCGGGGACGTCCGGCACGTAGCTTTGGGTGTCGGTTCCGTCGTTTTCGGCGCAGCCCAGGATCGATGCCGTGAAATTTCCTGACGAAGAGCGCAGCAGTGCCAGATCGCCTTTTTGGAGATCGTAGTCCTGCGCGCCCGAGAGCGCGTCCCACGCGACCGCGTTTTTCGCCACGAAACGGAGGTTGGACACCGGTGGCAGCGCTCCGCCAAATGCGCAGGTGTTGCTCGCCCCGAGCGAGCCCGGGTTGAAGAAGTGCCAGTTGCCCGAACCGGCCGGATAGCGCCCCTGCGTCTGATCCGGAATTTGCGGCCCGTAGTCGAAAAAGTCTTGTCCCGTGACGCCGTCGGCCGCCGAGAGGAGGATGACCTCGCTCCCCGTGGACGAGAGGGCGAATCCGAGATCCGCCTCGCTGACTAGTATGAGCGCGCCCGGGGCCAGCATCGGCGTTGAAGGAAACGTGTACTTGAGGGGCGCCGTTGCGTCGTCCGAAAGATGCCAGCCGGTGATGTCGACCGCCGACCCCGAGCGGTTGTAAAGCTCGATGAAGTCGTCGATACCACCTGCACTGCTGCTCGTCTGGAACTCGTTGATGCACACCGGCGAAAAGTGCGTCGAGGTGTCGTTTCGCGCCGAGGGCGTCGGCGTCGCCATGTAGTCCGGAGCGTCCGAGTCATCGGGGAGGAACCCGAAGGACACGTCCGTGTTCTGCAACCCGTAGTAGAAGCCGTGGACGAGCGTGTTCCCGTGATCGACCGTG
The DNA here is from genome assembly GCA_032124015.1 of Acidobacteriota bacterium. Lineage (GTDB taxonomy): Bacteria > Acidobacteriota > Polarisedimenticolia > Polarisedimenticolales > DASRJG01 > DASRJG01. Next base: position 4,583 of record JAQBEH010000091.1, on the reverse strand, counting down.
TCGAAAAGGCCGACGCGACCGTCGGCCTTCGGCAGCTTGAAGCTCGTGTGAAGCGGCCCTTGGCTCTGGTCGTTGTCGCACCAGAAAACGAGGTGCCCACCCGGCGGAACCACCGTCGACGGTGGGATCTGCCAGACCTGAGACCGGTCGAGATTGTCCGACAGGAACATCCCGCCCAGATCGACCGGCACGATGTCTCGATTTCGGATCTCGAGCCAGTCTTCGAACTGGCCGAGCTCGTCCACGATCCCGGTGAGGTTCGACGCGAGAATCTCGTTGACGTAGACCGGGGGAGGCTTGTAGCCGACGGTGTAGGCCTCGTAGTTGGCCGGGGCCCCCGCCGGGAACTCGGTCGTTTGGACGATCGTGTCACGGGCTGAGATGTAGTACTTCAAGAGCGTGCCGTCGGGGTACGGCGGAATTAAGGCACCGTAGATCTGGTTCCCCGCGGCGCCGTCCCCATGCAAGCCGTCGTCGAACATCGCTTGGGATGCATACCCGGCCCCGGTGTTGACGTGAAGATCGACGGCGGTGACGCCGTGATCGTCCGTCGCGCGGGCCGTAACCGTCACGGTGTCCGCGCTGGACGGGATCGGCACGCTGCGCCCCACGGTATCGACGATCGGCGCCTGATCGAGGGTGTAGACGCTGTTTTGAACGCCGGGCGTGCCCTCCGCCGGGGCGTTGGTGCTCGCCGCCCAGCTCGAGGGCAGCGCATTGTCGAGCGCGGGGTGGATGAGCTCGAGGGACGGACCGGTTCCGGAGGCCCCCGTCGGCCACGGCGGGACGTCGTTGTAAGAGACGAAGTCCATCAGCACGCCGACCGGGTCGAACAGCCGGATGCTGTCGCTCCCGTTGCCGAGGCTGAATCCTCGGTCGATCGTCGCGCTGTCGAACTGATTGGCGTTGACGTTCGTGACACCCGGGTATTTGGCCTGGAACGTCGACAGGAACCCCACGGCGACGAGATACCCGCCGGGCTGGATCGTGCCGACCAGGTAGCAACGGTCGTGGAGCGGGTCGGCATCGAGGAGGTTCCAATTCGTGACGTTCACCGCCGCGGCCCCGTTGTTGTGAAGTTCGATGTACTCGACGTCCGGGGACTCGATCGAGTTGTACATGATCTCGTTGATCACGATGTCGGCGCGGACCAAGCTGCCGACGGCGAATACGGCAAGCGCGCCCGCGACTATCGCTTTTCGCATGGTGGTGATCCTTGAGCGTCAGATCGATGGACAACACGCAGTTTCCCTTGGGAGATACGGCGGAGGCCCTGGCCTGTCAAGGCGGTTCGGCCGGTTACGGTTCCCGGATCACAGCTGCCAATGGCCGTCTTTCGAAACTAACCTTGGTCATGGGCTTGACCGCGACCCCTCTACCGCCTAGCCATATGGTGTCTGGGTGTGAGGATCCGAGTGCGCCGAGCCGCCATCTTTGCCTACCTCGTCTTGGCCTGCGGCCTCGCTTCGGCGCAGAGCACCGTCCACCGGCCGATTGGCACGGGGGACTGCACCCCACACAAAGGCGGAGACTACAACGATTCCAGCGCTGTCGTCTGGGTCCCCCTGGCTCAAAAATGGATCATGAACGACCAGCGCTACTTCTTCGTCTTTTCGAGGGACGGCGTCTTAGAGCACCAGTCTCCCGGCTACGTGACGTGCAAGGGAGCCGCCGAGCACGAAGGCTTTACGCTCGTGGATTCCCCGCGCTGCAGTAACGACGCCAACCGGCGGTGCTACACCTCGGCGGACTGCGCCTCCCCCGGGACGTGCAGCGTCGCGGGGCCGTACGGTGACGTCCTCTGGGTCCAGGACGAAGACCTCGGTCGCCGGTGCACCAACAACCCGAACACGACCTGTGCCGACGACGCGCCGTGCGGCGGCACCGCAGGCCAGACCATCCTGTGCCAGGGGAGCGGGGCCATGTGCCGCTACTCGATCGACGCCATCCTGAACATGGGTCAGGGCGCGAACCCGGCCACCCCGGTCTCGCTGGAAGAAGTCTGGGTCACCTCCGTCCCCGTCAATAGCAACGAGGGGCTGGTCTTCGTTCCCGAGGCGTCCGGCGGCGGCCGTTACGGCGGCTCCTTCTTCTGGTCCGAGCAGGCCAACGCCCGTTGGAGGAAGTTCACCCTCGACGCGGCGCAGCCGGCGATCACCTGGGGCGCGTACCAGAGCTTCCCCTCCGGGTGCGCGATCGGCGGGGATCTGTCGGAGGGTTACTACGACTTCGTGAAGGCCCGCTTCTACAGCCAGTCCGACGGCGGGAACCGGTACACGGTCCACAGCGGGGACTTTTCCACGTGCTACGCGTCGGTATCCGACGTCCCGACCTGCCGGGCGGACGACGGCTACGAAGGCCTCGCCTTCGGCGGCGGGAAGTTCGCCTATTCCGACGACTACACCGGCCACCCCGACGACGCCTTCAACGGACTCTGGCTGTTCGAAGACGACTATTGCGGGGACGACGTGAAGGTCTCGACCGAAACCTGCGACGGAGTCGATCTCGCGGGGAAGACCTGTGCCTCGGCTGCCTCGTCGGACTGCGCCAACGGCCGCTGCGGTTCGGGCTTCACGGGAACCCTCGCGTGCCGGTCGGACTGCGCGAAGTTCGACGATGCCGCGTGCGTGCACATAAGCAACGTCCAGAACCTCCGCCGCACGGACGTTCACTGATCCCCAGCATGGGTGCCGACGAGTCCAGCCCAGCGCCGCATAGTGGTTCGCGTACTCACAGCCATCAATAACTCAAGAAAGAACCATTAGAGCGCAATAGCGCATCAATTCCCTCCCGAATCCGGGATCCTCCCGTTGACCCTCCGGTGTTTTCCGCGTACTTAAGCGGAACTCGGTTCCGACCGCCGAATCCTTGGGGGGGCAACCCAAGCTGGCGGCGTACGGCACGGGGACGAAGGGATTCTACGAGGTGGAGTGGGGAGTTGAAATGCCCCGACGTGATTCTCTCCTGGCCGAGAATAGACATAAGAGGGATTGATGACGACCACAACGATTCGCAGGGCGAAGTCCGCACCGTTCTCGTTCTACTACGTCGGTCTCGGACTTCTACTCACGACGGCAGCGACAATGGCCGATCCGCGCGCTGCCGCGAACTGGATCGCCGACGCGCTGCTCCCCGAGATTGAAGCCCAAGCCTCGTCGGCGCCGGACCAGGCCGCCGCGATCATCCCCCCCGATGTGACGAATCAGCCCCTCGCCGCGTCGCCGGAACCCGAGACCATTCTCGTGGCTAGCGCCGCCGCGGCCTCCGGATCGAACGGCCCGCGGCTCATCGCCCCGGCGAACAGTTTCGAAAGGCGACCCGCCGCGAACGAGAACGTCGGGTTGCGCCTCGACGGCGACGACTTCGTCAGCATGGAGACCGGAGAGCGACTCAGTCTTGCGACGTTCACGTTGGAACTCTGGTTCAAGTGGAGTGGCGGCGGTGCGGCTGTCGAAGGCGTGACCGCCTACCCCCTGATCTCCAAGGGCGGAAACGGCGATGGCGGCCTGAACTACTTCCTCGGCCTGCAGCCAAACGGCGGCTTGGTCGCGAATTTTCAGGAGCATCGAACCGGCACCGATCCCGGTGCCAATCATCCGATTTTGGGAACCACGCCTGTCAAGCCCGGGGAATGGCACCACGCGGCAGCAACGTACAACGGTCGATGTTGGCAGCTGTTCCTGGACGGGCAACCCGAAAGCGACGGCACGAATTGCCCGGGCGTGCTCCCGAATTACGACAGCCTGCAACGCTTCGCCATTGGTGCCGCGCTAGATACGCGCGGCACGGCCCAGGGCGGCTTCGCGGGCGTCGTCGACCAGGTGCGCGTGTGGAACCGCTCGCTGGCTCAGTCCGAGATCGCGACCAACATGCGGGCGCAAACACCGCGACGGACCAGCGGGCTCGTCGCCTGGTGGCGCTTCGATGCCCGCAAGGGCGGCGTGGCGGACGACTCCGGGCGTTTGGGCCTCCCGGGAACGATTTCGGGTGGGACCTGGGTCGATGAGGGCGCTCCGCTCTCGACGGAAAAATCTCTCGGCGATTTTGGACGACGGCTCGACGATCCCGGCGTAGCCCCGTTCAGCTCGGGTGGCGTCACGCGCCAGCCCTACCTGATGCTCGTCACGGAGACCAGTGCGACCATCGGTTGGCGATCGAACAACAGCACCGCCAGCGTCGTCAACTACGGGACCGTGGAAGGATCGCTCACGTTCAGTGCGAGCGGATCCAGCGGCACCGACCACTTCGTGACCGTCAGCGCCCTCAGCGCCGGGACGAAGTACTTCTACAACGTCGGCGAGAGCGCCTCGACCATCCACGCCGGTGGCACCGCGTCCCACTATTTCGTCACGGCACCCACGACCGGCGGCACGACCCCGTTCACGGTTTGGGGCGTGGGCGACGGTGGCAACGGCACCAGCACGCAAGTCAACGTGATGAACGCCATGTTGGCCGAACACGGCGGCTCGCCGGATCTGACGGTCTACCTCGGGGACATCGCCTACGGCAGCGGCACCGATACCGAATTCACCAACAACTACTTCGCTCCCTACGACCCGGTGATTCGCAACACCCCGGTCTGG
>JAQBEH010000090.1:0-12350 GCA_032124015.1 Acidobacteriota bacterium | reverse complement strand
GCAACCGTTTTCCAGAAGGAAAACGGTTGCTGTCCCCTTATTTGTCTGCCCTATTTCTGCCCGCGGACAAATCGCCGCAAAATCGCAATGACCTTTCATCGATTCTGTGGTGTCGATCGTATTTAGATCAGTTGGAAGGGTGATCGCACGATCTCCCGACCGACAGCCCTCCGCTCCATCGGGCACGCGGGAGCCCCCCTCCCGCGTGCCCAAATTCGGGACGTTGGCCCGGTGGTATCTTCCGGCGTTCCGGCATTTCCATCAGAGGGTAATAGCCATGCGGACGAACTCCCGGATTTCGGCGCTGTGCGCCGCTGCCCTGCTTGCCGTCTCCGCGCCGGCCTTCTCCGTGAACAAGGGGACCGTCAAGACGATGAACGACAAGCCCTTCACGCACACCGTCTCCCACTGGCTCCTCTTGGGGCCTGTGTCCGATGCGTTGCCGCTCTTCCACGAGGAAGACCGGGGCAGGTACGGGTTGGAAGATCTACTGAAGGCCGACCGCGGGCCGTCGCCCCGCACGAAACCGGCGCTGGGAGCTTCGGTCCCGTGGCCGTCGGGCGCCCCGCTCGTTTGGACGCAGGCTCCGGGGTCGAAGGGCGGCGGCGCGGAGCTGTCGACGCTCGCGACGAACGAGGGGAAGGGGTACGCGTCAGCGTGGCTCGTCAGCTACGTCGCCGTCGATCGCTTCCAGGCATTCGACGTCGAGCTCCAGGGAACGCACCCGCGGCGCCTCTGGATCGACGGCGAGCCGATCGTCACGGGCGGGCTCTCCAAAGACGGCGCGGGCGCAGAAGCCAAAGGATTGGTGAAGCTCGAACAGGGAACGCACGTCCTCATGATCGAGACGGTCTTCGAGCCCGAGCGCGGCTCTCCCTGGAACATCGGGGCGACCCTTACGATCGCGAAGCCGGATGCGAAGGCGCTCCCAACGATCGCCGACACGTCGGACCCGTTGCAGGACCTGACCCTCGCCGACGTTCTGGACGCGCCGCAGATTACCTCGGTAGCGATCTCGCCCGACGGCGGCCTCGTTGCCGCCGCGGTGTCGCGGTTCATCGAAGGGTCGGATGACACGGAAAACTGGGTTGAGATGCGCGACGCCAGAAGCGGCGCTTTGGTGCGCACGTGGCGTGGCGGCATTGCGATCGGCCAGATCGCCTGGTCGCCCACCGGCCGCAAGTTCACCTACGCGGCGCGGGACCGGCGCGAAGCGGGGAAGGATTCGAGCACGATTTGGCTCGCCAACCTCGACACCGGGGCCGTAACGCCGATCGTCGAGCGCGTCGAAAACTTCTCGAGCTATCAGTGGTCGCCCGACGGCGCGTCGGTGGTCTACGCGGCGATGTCCAAGGCGGAGGTCGACAAGCGCGGCGTCAAGTTGCGTGAGACCCTCCTCGACCGCCAGGCGGGTTGGCGCGACAGGAGCTTCCTCTATCAGGTTTCGGTACCGGGAGGCACGACGCGCCGCCTCACCGCGGGAAGCCTCGCGACGACCGCTTCGGGCTTCTCGCCGGACGGCCGGCGCTTGCTCGTCCTGCGCGAGGTCGAAGATGTTTCCGGCCGCCCCTACTCACGCAAGGAAGTCTGGGAGCTCGACCTTGCGACTCTTTACGGAAAGAAGCTGCGCGACTCGTTCTGGATCACCAGCGCGCAGTACGCTCCGGACGGCCGGCGCCTGCTCATCCTGTCCGGGCCTTCGGAGTTCGGAGAGCTCGGGCACAACGTTCCCGCGGGGATGACGCCAAACGAGAGCGATGGCCAGTTGTATGTTCTCGATCCGGACTCGGGGCAGGCCGAGGCGCTCTCGCTCGCGTTTGATCCTTCGATCCGGGCCGCGGTCTGGAGCCGCTTCGACGGTGCGATCTACGTGAAGGCTGCCGACAAGGACGGCGTCTCGTTGTACCGCTACGATCCCGCGGCGAAGAGCTTCATCGAGCTTCAGGCGGGAGGCGAAGCGGTACAGGAGCTCGCGTTTGCCGAAGAAGCCGCCGTCGCCGCGTGCACCGCGAGCGGACCGTGGTCGCCGGAGACATTGTTTGCGGTGGATCTGAGCGGTGGCGCGGCGCGCAAGCTCGACACGCCCGCCGGGTCCGTCTTCGCGACGGTCAGGACGGGCGAGGTTGTCACCGCCGTCTTCCCCGCGAAGGACCAAACGACGATCGACGGCCGCGTCTACCTGCCGCCGGGTTTCGATCCGGCTTCCGTCGGGAAATATCCCGCGATCGTTTACTACTACGGCGGCACCATTCCGGTCGGGCGCGAGTTCGGCGGTCGCTACCCGAAGGAATGGTGGGCCGCTCACGGCTACGTCGTGTACGTCCCGCAGCCGTCGGGGGCCACAGGCTACGGACAGGCACGTTCGGCCGTTCACGTCAACGACTGGGGGCGTATCGCATCGGAGCAGATTCTCGACGGGACCCGCGCGTTCCTCGCGGCGTACCCTTCGGTTGACGGAAAACGCGTGGGCTGCATCGGAGCGAGTTACGGCGGGTTCATGACCATGCTCCTGGTCACGAAGACCGATCTGTTCGCCGCTGCGGTATCCCACGCGGGGATCTCGAACCTCGCGTCCTACTGGGGGGAGGGGAACTGGGGCTACTCCTACGGCGGGCTCGCGTCCGCCGATTCGTTCCCGTGGAACCGGAAGGACCTCTACGTCGATCACAGCCCGATCTTCCACGCGGACAAGGTGAAAACTCCCATCCTGCTGACTCACGGCGCGCTGGACAGCAACGTGCCGGTCGGCGAGAGCGAGAGCTTCTACACGGCACTGAAGCTCGTCGGCGCGCCGGTCGAACTGTTGACCATCGACGGCCAGGACCACCACATCCTCGAGCACGCCAAGCGAGTGGTCTGGTCGCGCTCGATCGTCGCGTGGTTTGACCGATGGCTGAAGGGTCAGCCCGCTTGGTGGGACGAGTTGTACGGGAAAAAAAAGGTCAAGTAGCGTGCGGGATGCTCCGCAGCACGGCTGAGATCATGACGATGGCAATCACAAGCGATGCGGCGACCCCGGCCCAGACGCGTGCGTTCGCGCGAATCGAAGCGAGCGCCGCGCTTCGGCCCGACAGCGCCGACGCGAGGAAGAACACGATCATCGCCGCGAGGAACTTGACGCCGAACAGGGCGTGATAGATCGCCTGCCCTTTGTGGACGGGGGCCTGGTAGAGCACGAAATTCGCGATCCCGCTGACGAATAGCAGCGTGACGCATGCCATGACGACAATGCGCCACCGGCGGTCGATGGCGTCTTTCACGCTCACCCGTTGGGCCTCGGGCAGCGAGGCGAGTCCGGGGAGCAGGGCGAGCCGCACGAAGATCGTCGCGCCGCCGGCGACGACCGCCGGGGCGATGTGCAGGACACGCAAAACCGTCGCCAGAGTGTTCATCGTCTTGGTCCTACTGTGCCGACAAGTTGCCGCCGGACCAGGTCACGGCGACCGGACCGCACGGGAACACGCTTCCGTCGCAAGCTTCTTTTGGATCGGCGAACTCGAGGCGGCCCTGCGCCGTGTTCGGGGCGATCGGCTGGCGCGCGACGAAATTGAGAATGACGAGATCCGACGTTGCCGTGACATTGACCGGGGGGGCGACGGTCGGGTCGAGACGCGTCGCGGTGATCACGAGCTCGCCGGCAGTGTTGGCCGAGTTCACATCGAACAGCACGTCGCTTTCCGTCACCCCCGCGCGCAGGAACGAACTTGAATCGTCCATCCCGTTGAAAAGGAGCGCCGCCGGATCGTACGCGATTCGAAATGCCGTACCGAAAAAGCTGGCCACCTGGGTCACCGTGACGCGGACGTTGACGGAGGCGCCGCTCGTCGTCCCCGAAAGCATCGTGATCGATCCGTCCAATGGCGTCGTGGTGTCGGGTGTGAAGACCGCGACCACGGTGGTCGTCGTCGTCGAGCTGTTGTTACTGCCTCCGCAGCCGAGGGCGACCGCGGAGAGCGCGACGTAGGCCGCAATCCCGAGAGCGGTCGCGGCGGAACGAGTTATCGTGCGATGCGGATTCATCGGTGTCTCCGAAAGGCCCGGCTAGGGGCAGCTCTGCGCGTAATTCGCCGATACGTAAGCGAGGTCTTGTCCGTCCACGAGCCCGTTCAGGTCGCGATCGGCCGCGATCTCGTAGCGCGATGGGTCGACGCACCCCGGGTAGGCCGGGGCGCACGAGTTGAACGCCACGGCGACGCCAATGATGTCGAGCCCATCGACCTTGCCGTCGTCGTTGACGTCGGGGAACGTGCGGGTGGCCGACGACGTATGCCCGAGGTGGCCCAGATTGACGCGGCCGCCGTTGGGCTGCGGCTCGATCGACGCGTCGATCGCCGGGTCTCCCTGGTCGACCATCGGCCCGCAGATGCGCGGGAGGTACAGCTCGTCGAGTTCCGGATCCACCGAAATGTTTCCGTTCGTTCCGGTCGGATCGCCCAACAGCGCCTCGTAGTTTCCCGAGATGTTGCCGTACGCATCGTTGTAAGAGAACGTCACCGTGGTCGACGGCGCGAGGGGGGTGGCATAGCCGGTGCCGTAGCCGTCGTTGTCGGAGACGATGGAGTTCGACAGCGTGAACGCCGCGGCCCCCGTGGATCCGAGCGAGTTGGACAGGAGGAGGTCCTGCCACTCCACGCCACCCGTACCCAGCTCGGTCTGGTTTTCCACGACCGTCAGGAAGCTCGTCGCCAAGCTGGCGAGCGCCGAGCCGCCCCGAGCGACGGCCAGTCCGTGCACGCCGCCTCCGGACGGGACGTTGGCGGTCATGTCGCGGGCGGCGTTCTTCGCGAGGAGGTTGTTGTGGAACGAGATGACCGCGCCCGTTGGCGCCGTGACGCCGTCGCTTTGCGGATCGTCGTCGGCCGAGGCGAGCAAGCTCACGCCACCGCCGTGGCTGGTCGCGGTGTTGGTCTCGATCTTGTTCTTGAAAATCTCTAATTGGACGCCCGACGAGGCCGTGCGCTCGCTGTACAGCTCGGCAAGGATCCCGCCGCCGCCTGCGACGAGAGGATCCGTCAGATCTCCGAGAGCGTGGTTGCCGGTGAGCGCGTTCTCGGAGGCGGTCAGAACCACCGAGGGCGCACCCGCGGCGCGATCGAAGGCGCGGACGAACAGGTGCAATCCGCCGCCGCCGCGGTTTCCGGTGTTCGCGGAGACGGTATTCGCGGCGACGGTGATCGTGTGCGTCCCGCCCGGCGCCGGCCGGAGGTTGACCGACATCCCGCCGCCCAATCCCGCAGCGACGTTGTTGCGTAGGACGTTACCACTCCCGGAGCTGCCGATCGTGACGGTCTCGGTGCCGAACCCGTTGGCGCTGCCCGTTGCGACGTAGATTCCGCCTCCGTAGGCGTTCGCCGTTCCCACGACAGGGCTGTTGGCCACGTTGCCGTCGAGCGTGTTGTTCGTGAGGACCACGCTCGAGGTGTCGTTGCTGCTCGCCGTGCTGGTGAACACCGCGATCCCCCCACCCGAGGCGGCAATCGTCCCTCCGGCGGTGTTCGAGCTCAGGATGTTGCCGTCGATCGTGACCAGGCTCGGGAGGCCGTTTGCCGAGGCGTCGACGTAGATCCCCGCACCGTGGCTCCCGGACGTGTTGGTGAAGATCGAGTTCCCCTTGATTTCGGCCTGTCCTTGAGGGTTGGTCAGGTTCGCGCCGGTCGACAGGTAGATGCCGCCGCCGACCGTCGAAGTTTCATTGAGGCCGATCAGGTTGTTCGAGATCACAACCGCGCCGAACCCCTGAACACCGGAGTCGCCGCCGTTCTCGATCGCAAACCCGCGAAGCGAGCTCTGGTCGAGGACCTTCGCGACCGGGCCCGGAGTGGCGCTCTCTGGACTGCAAACGTCCAGTCCTTCCAGGATGGCACCGCCGGCCACAGTACCGGTGGTGAGGAACTCATTCGATTCGACGAGTACGCCGCCCAATTCGGCGCCAGGCGGGATCACGATGCACTCGTTGTATGTCCCGCTGTTGACGATGACGGTGTCGCCCGATCCGGCCCGGTTGATCCCCGCCTGAACCGTCTTGCACGGGCTCGAGGAGGTGCCGCACGTTTCGGTGTCCTCTCCGGTGGTCGACACGTAGAAGATATTCGCCGCGGCATCCACGTCGGTGGCGGTGTTATCACCTAGCACGGGGTCGGTCGTCCCCACGGGGGGCGTCACCGTCGCCGTGTTGATCAGATCCCCGGAGGCGGTCGTGCTCAACTTCACCACCAGCGTGTAGGTCACCGTGTCGCCGACGGGGAGGTCGACCGTCCCGGTGATGTTCCCGGTGTTCGTGCCGGTGGGGCACGTCGCCCCGCCGGAACCAACGCACGTCCAGGCCGCGCTCGACACCTGGGGCAGCGCGGTGACCGGATCGCTCACCGTGGCGGCCAGTGCCGCGTCCGGACCGGCGTTTGCGACGACGATCGTGTAGGTCACCGAGCTGCCGGCGGTGTAGGTGGCCACGCCGTCGGTCTTCGTGATCGATAGGTCCGAAACGGGAGCCGTTCCGCGGGCCCCGACGATCCCGACGGCAAGAACCACCGAAATCGCGGCCGAGAGCGCCTGTCGTGTCATGAACTGGACCTCCCGGTAGACAAGGTGACCCCCGACGGTAGAGAGCCTGGAACGGGCTGTCAAGCGCCGGCGCGGGCTTCCATCAACACGTTGGCGAAAGGAGTGCCGGCGCTCATCGGAGTCGCTGCGACCGAAAACCCGGCGGCTTCGAGACGACGACTCCATTCTGCGCTCGACCGGTAGGCGAACCGGCGAAACCCGTTGCCGCGTGCGATGGCGGCAAGCCGCTCCGCGGCGCGGACTGCCAGGAATCCCGCGCCGGCCGCGGCATCCGCCTCCCGAAGGAACAACCGGCCCCCCGGGACAACCGCAGCGCGGATGCGCGCCAGCAGGTCGTCCTGGACCGGAACCGGGAGGTAGTGGGCGACATCGAGGAGCGTCACCACGTCGCACGGCGGAATGGCCTCCTCCGCGAGATCCCCTTCGACGATCGTGGCGGTGTCGCCGAGTGCCCGGCGCGCTGCGCACGCGGCGGCCGGATCGAGTTCGATGCCGTGAAGCACGGGATGCGTTCCGCTTCCCCTTGCCGCGAGGATCAACGAAAGGAGAAGTCCGCGGCCGCAGCCGAGATCGACGACCCTCGGCGCGGCGTCGATTCCCCGATGGAGAAGCTCGCGGTAGACGGGGTCGCCGCGGAGCTTGCCGAGCATCATGCCGTGCGCGACGCGAGTGGCGCCCGCGTAGCGCGTCATCGCCTCGTTGGCCAGCCGGTCGAACGCCGCGTCAGACACGTGGGGACTCGTCGACGACGTTCGGGAAAGGCATCGTGCGCAATCCCGCCGCCTCGATCGCGTCGAGTACGAAGGGGAGCGCGGCAAGGACGACCGGATCGCGTCCGGATCGCGCTCGACACGCGCCGTCGTGAAGCAGGATCACGTCGCCCGCCCGAAGGTCGCGCGTGAGCCGTGACGCGACGGCCGCCGGGTCTCGAGACACCGTGTCGAAGCCCCGCCGCGTCCAAGACGCCAAGCGCAGGTTGTTTCGCTCGAGGGCGCGCTCGAGCAAAGGAGAGCGGATGCCGGCGGGCGCGCGAAAAAACGACGGAGCGCGCCCCGAAGCGCGCTGCAGCTCTTCCTGGCAGCGGCCGATCTCCCGATCGAGCGTTGCGGGCCGGTGGAAGTAAAACCCGTTGCTGTGGGTGTACGAGTGATTCTCGAGCCGGTGACCCCGTCGCGCGATCTCCGCCGTGAGCTCGCGATAGCGCGCCGCGTGCTCGCCGATGCAAAAGAACGAAGCCCGGGCCCCGCGGCCGTCGAGCGCGTCCAGGACCGCGGGGGTCACGACCGGGTCGGGGCCGTCGTCGAACGTGAGGACGACACACCCCGCCGCTTCGGCCGCCGCGGAGCGACGGAGATTCGGGCCCAAAAGAGAGCTTCGCGGGAGGAGGCCCCCCGCGAGGATGACGCAATGATCAGCGAAGAGGGCCGAAACGATGAAGGGCCAACGATGCGGGGCGATCGCCAGGGCGGGAACCGCCGCCGCGTGCAGTGCGACCGAGGCTTTGAGAATCGGCGAGAGCCTCATGGTCCTTCAGCCCGCTTCCAGGCCGCAAGGGCGGCGCGGTCGACCTTGCCGCGCGCGTTTTTCGGGATCGTTTCGAGCCGCACGATGCTCCGGGGGACCTTGTGCCCCGAGAGCCGCTCGCGGCACCACGAGGCGACGGCGGCGTAGGAGATCGAGGCGGGATCGCACGCGACGAAGGCCCGGACGATCGTGCGCTCGTCGCCTCGCGCGGGAACGCCCAAGACGAAGGCCTCGCGCACGCCCGGCATCGCGCGCAGCACGCTTTCGATTTCGGCGGGGTGCACCTTCTTGGCGCCGACGTTGATGAGTGTGTCGGCGCGGCCGATCAGGGCGAGCTCGCCCCCCGGCGTCCACGTCGCGAGGTCCGCGCTCTTGAAAACCCCACCCAGCAACCGGCCGTCCTCTTGGGGGACGAGCCGGAGGCCCGCCGCCGCCGAGCGAACGGTGACCGCGCCGCCATCGTCGAGGACGATGCTCACGCCGTCGATCGGCGTCCCGACCGTTCCGCGCAACGCGGCGCCTCCGTCCCGGTCGTAGGCGATGCCCCCGCATTCGGAAGCGCCGTAAAAGACGTGGGCGTCCCGGCCGAAAACCTCGCGGAAGCGGGCGGCGGTTTCGGGGTGGAGCAAGGCGCCCGCCGAGATCACGGTGCGGAGCGACTCCGGCCAGGCCGGTGGGGCCGCGAGGGAAGCCATCGTCTGCAGAACCACCGGAACTGTCGGGAAGACCGTGGCCGAAAGCGCACGGGCGGCGTCGATCGGCGCCCACGGGCTGCTGTTGTCCGGAACGACGAGCAGGCAACCCCGACGCAGCGCCGGCATCACGAGACTGGACAGGGCGTAGGAGTGCGACCACGGGATCGCCGCGACGAAACGATCGGACGGCAGCAAGCCCATCGAGGCTACGAGCTGATCGTCGTCGGCCGCCAACGCCTCCGCCGCGATGGCGACTCCGGAAGGCACGCCGCTCGACCCCGAGGTGAGCTTGACGTAGTCGACGCCTTCGGGAGGGGAAGCCGGGGTGCCGTCGCAGCGATCGATCCGAATCGACGCGGCACCGTTCGGGAACGGCTCGGCGCAGGTGATCCGGGCCGCGACGCCGAATGCCAAAGCGATGCGGGCGCGCTCGGCCTCGGGCGACGCCCAGTCAGCGAGCACCGGAACCAACCCCGCGCGCCTCACCCCGACAAACGCGGCGAGAAATCCGGCGCCGTTCACGGAGGATAGGAGCACGTATGCGTTCCGAGGGACGCCGGCGGCTGCAAGCGATTCCGCCACGCCTCGTGCCAGGGCGTCGACGTTTTCGCGCGAGGCGGCGGCGCTTTCAGTGGCGACGAGAGGGGCGCTCCCATCGCGACTCAGCAGGACCCGGAAGGCGTCGAGTATCGGATCGTTGCGCATCGGCCGTGTGTTAAACTCCACGTCTTTTCCAGACCTTTGTCGAGCGACATTATGACGAACGCCGCCACGACCGCTCAGAGGATCAAGCACCTTCTGGTCGACAAGCTCCACCTCGAAGGCCTGTCCCCCGAGAGTATCGCCGATGACATGCCCCTCTTCGGAGAAGGGCTGGGACTGGATTCGGTCGATGCTCTCGAACTCGTCGTCGCCCTGGAAAAAGAGTTCGCGCTGCGCATCCAGAGCCACGAGGTCGGACGCGAGGCTTTCGCGTCGGTCGCCGCCCTCGCGGCGTACGTCGAGGGGCGCCTCGTCCCCGCGACCGACCCTCATGCCGGGGGTTGATCAGAGTCTCCCCCGGCCCTCGGACATCGTCGTCACGGGCCTGGGCGCCGTTTCTCCCTTCGGTTGGGGGGCCAACGCGCTATGGGAGGGAGTTCGTCGCGGCCTCACCGCGGTGGGCCCGTTCACCCGATTCGACGCGTCCAGACATCGCACGCACCTCGCGGCTCAAGTCCCGCCCGGGGACGACGAGAAGCAACCGGCTGGCACCTTGTCCGTCGCCGATCACTTCGCCGTCGCCTCGGCCCGCGAGGCGATCGCTGCCGCCCGTCTCGACCTCGTTTCTTGTAGCGAGCGCACCGGCGTGTTTTTTGGAAGCTCGGCGGGCGGGATGGTCGAAGGAGAGCGGTTCTACGAGGCGCTCATCCGGGGCGACACGCGCCACGCGAGACGCACGCTCGTTGCCTCGCATCAGTTCAACGGGCCCGGCGACGCGGTCGCGCGTGCGATCGGTGCCGGCGGCCAGGTCGAGACCATCTCGTCGGCGTGCGCGTCGGCGGCGATGGCGATCGACAGCGCTTTACGCGCGCTCCGGCGAGGCGACGTCGACGTGGCACTTGCCGGCGGGTCCGACGCGCTCTGTCAGCTGACGTACGGCGGGTTCAATGCGCTCCGCTCGGTCGACGAACAGCCTTCGCGGCCCTTTCGCAAGGACAGGACGGGGCTCTCGCTCGGCGAAGGGGCCGGCGTGCTCGTGCTCGAAAGCGCCGCGCACGCCGCGCGACGCGGTGCGAGGACGCTCGCCGTTCTCGCGGGCGAGGCGTCGACTTGCGACGCTCATCACATGACGGCGCCCCAACCCGACGGGTCCGGCGCGGCTTCCGCCATACGGCTCGCGCTCGTCGACGCGGGAGTCGCCCCCGACGACGTGGACTTCGTCAACGCGCACGGCACGGGAACGCCGTTGAACGACGCCGCGGAGGCCGCGGCTTTGAAGACGGTCTTCGGGGAACGCGCCCATTCGATCCCCGTGACCTCGACGAAGGCGCTGATCGGCCACTTGCTGGGATCGGCCGGGGCGGTCGAGGCGGTGGTCACCGTTTTCGGGCTGCTGCGTCGAGAGGTTCACCCGATGCCGCAAGCCGGCGCGCTCGACCCCGAGCTTGGTTTGGATATCGTGCTCGGCGCTCCGCGAGCGCTCTCCCGCGCGGGCTGCGCGATTTCGACGAGCCTCGCCTTCGGCGGAGCGAACGCGGTGCTGGTGTTCACGCGCCAGGAGACGGCGTGACGCGCCCGGCCGCCGTCCTCACCGGGCTGGGCGTCGTCGGCGCCCACGGGATCGGGCGCGCGTCGCTTCAAGCGGCGCTCCTCGCGGGTCGTCCGCTCGCCTCGGAAATCGACCGCTCCGCCGGGTTCCACGCGGCGGACGCCTCGCGACTCGCCGCCCGGGTTCCCAAGCTCGACCTCGCGCGCTGGTTGCCCCCGGGCGAGGCACGGCGGCTGAGCGTGCCGTCGCGATTTGCCGTGGCGGCGGCGCGGATGGCTCTCGAAGATGCGGGGCTTGCCTCCCTCGAGGGGCGTCGCGTCGCGGTCGTTCTGGCGACCGCGTTCGGCGCGCTGTTGTTCACCGAAAAGCTCGTGCGCCAGATCCTCGAGGAAGGGCCCGAGTCCGCGCAGCCGTTCTACTTTTCTGAGTGCGTCGCTAACGCTGCCGCGGGGCGCGTGGCGATCGCGCTTGGCGCGCGTGGCGCCAACGTGACCATCACCGAGCGCGAAGCCGGCCCGCTGCTGGCGTTGGCGCGCGGCGCGCAAGAGGTCCGCGAGGGGCGAGCCGATCTCGCGATCGCAGGTTCCACGGATGAAGTGACCGAGCTCCTCCACGCGCTGCTCGATCGTTTCCGCGGGACCGCTCGCGCGGAAAACGGCCGCGAAGAGGCCCCGCGTCCGTTCGATGCGGCACGGAACGGGGTGCTCGTGGCGGAGGGCGCGTCGGTCGTGGTGATCGAGCGCGAGGACGATGCTGCGGCACGCGGCGCGCGGATCCTCGCACGAGTCTCGGCGTCGGGCGCGGCGTTCGATGCCACAGCCCCCGTGAGCGACTGGGGGCGCGGAGAGGCGGCACTCGCCCGCGCGCTCCGGGCGGCGCTTGCGCGGGCGGGCCAAGGCGTCGAGACGATCGATCGCATTGTCTCTGGCGCCTCCGGCGCTCGCCGCGGCGACCGCCTCGAGTCGGCGACGCTCGCCGCCGCGTGGGGCGAGGCCGAGCTCCCTCCGGTCGTCACGCCCAAGGCGGTCGTGGGGGAGTACGGCGGGGGCTTGCTCGCGGCGGCCGTTCTCGCCGTCCTAGGCGCTCCGTTCGGTCGCGTGGCCGCCTGCGAGACGCAAGATCCCTCGCTCTCGGTTTTCCCGCACGATGGACGCCCGCTTCCGGTTCCGCATCGCGTGCTGATCACCTCGCTCGCCGCCGGGGGCGCGGCGGCGTGGGCTGTGCTGGAGCAGCCATGAGCGGTCGCTTCGTGGTGGCGATCCCCGCGCTCGATGCCGCGGAGTCGATTGCCGCGGTCGTGCGGCGCACGCTTGCGATGG
>JAQBEH010000089.1:0-22216 GCA_032124015.1 Acidobacteriota bacterium | reverse complement strand
TCCTTGACGCTGACGTAGTAGGCGAACCCTCCGTCGGATTTCTGGGTGGCGACGACCAACATGAATACCATGGTCGCGGCGATCCCGAGACCAATGAGGATGAATTTGATCCGGCGACTATCCATCGCGCTTCTCCTCGTCAAACGGCTTAGAAAAAGCATGGTAGGGGCGCGGTCGGCGTGTTGTCAATGAAAGGGGACCTTTTCGGGGCGGATTGGACGGACGCGCGCGCCCGGTGATATTTTCCACAGGTTGTCCTAGGAGGATTCCATGAAGGCGGTTCGCGAAAAATTAGAGGGGGAGCTTCACGCCCTCGAGCGCGAGCTCACGATCGAACTGCCGCGCGAGATCAAGATCGCCGTGGCGATGGGTGACCTGCGAGAAAACGCCGAGTACCACGCCGCCCTCGATCGTCAACGTTTCGTGCGCGCGCGCATCGGGCAGTTGCAGCGGAGGCTCTCCGAGATCGGCACGATGAACATGGACAGGATCCCGAAGGACCGGGTTGGCCTCGGCTCGACGATCGTGCTCCTCGATCTCGACGGCGACGTCGAGATCACCTACCAGTTGGTGATTCCGGAGATGGCCGACCTCGAGAAGGGGCTGATTTCGGCCGCCTCGCCGATCGGACGCGGGTTGCTCGGCAAGAAGGACGGAGATACGGTCGTGATCGTGATCCCGTCGGGCAAGAAGCGTTTCGACATCGTGGGGATCAAGACCATTCATGACGTGGACTGATCAGGCGTAGCGGAAGATCGTGTAGAGGATCTTGACGCCCGCGCCCACGGTGCCCCGCAGCGTTCCCGCGATCTTGGATTTCCCCGCGCGCCGCCTGTAAGACACGGGGACCTCGGCGTAGCGGAGGCCCGCTTTCAAGGCCTTCACCTGCATCTCGGCCGTCCACCCGTAGTCGCGGTCGGACATGCAAAGCCCGGAAAGCGCCTCCCAACGGATCGCGCGAAACGGGCCCAGGTCGGTCACCGTGGTCCCGTACAGGCGCCGGATCAGGTAGGCGGCCAGCGCGTTTCCGAAACGCTGCTGAGGCAGCAGGGCGCCGGGTTCGCTCGTCCCCAAAGACCGTGATCCGACGACGAAATCGGCGCGGCAGGCTGCGAGGGGCGCGAGCAGGCGCGGCAGCTCGTCCGCATGGTCTGAATGGTCGGCATCGAGAAAGGCGACCACATCCGGCGGGGAAGGCCGCGCGGCCAAATAGGCCAGTCCCGCGAGGCACGCGCTTCCGTAGCCGCGCCGCGGTTCGGCGATCACGACGCAACCGCGTGACGCGGCGGCGGCCCCGGTGCCGTCGGTCGAGCCGTTGTCCACGACGACGACGTCGCGCACCCACTCGCGGGGGATATCGGCGAGCACCCGGGGGAGCGACAGGAGCTCGTCCCGTGCGGGGATCACGACGTCGACGATCAGTGACTACGCCCTCCTGAAGCGCGCCGTATTATAGTCGCCCGCCATGGAACGACCGATCGCGCTTTCCTTCGTTTTGGCCTTGCGTCCGCGACAGTGGGCCAAAAACGTCTTCGTGTTCGCGGCCCTCGTGTTCGCGGGACGCCTCGCGGACCCGGCGTCGTTGCTGCGCGTGGGCGCCGCGTTTTGCGTGTTCTGCGTGCTGTCGTCCGCGGTCTACCTGATCAACGACGTGCGGGACCGCGAAGCCGATCGCCTGCACCCGCACAAGCGCCGCCGGCCGGTTGCCGCGGGGGAGATCGCCCCGGGGGCGGCCTCGGCGGCGTCCGTGTTGCTCGCTGCGATCGCGCTTTTTGCGGCGTTTCGCCTTTCCGGTGGGTTCGGGATGGTGGCCGCCGGCTACCTCGTCCTCAACCTCGGTTACTCGTTCGGGCTGAAACGGGTCGTCATCCTCGACGTGATGATGGTGGCGGCCGGGTTCCTGATGCGCGCCTTGGCAGGGGCGCTCGTCATCGACGTCGAGATTTCCCGTTGGCTCGTGCTCTGCACGGGCCTTCTCGCACTCTTTTTGGGGTTCGTGAATCGCCGCCAGGAGATCACGGCGATCGACGGAGGAGCTGCGACGCGTCCGATCCTCAAGGAGTACTCGCTGCCGTTTCTCGACCAGATGATCGCGGTCGTGACCGGCGCCACGGTCGTCGCCTATTCGCTCTACGCCTTTTCGCCGGAGGTCGCGCAAAAACTCGGCACCCAGCACCTGGGGTTGACGATCCCGTTCGTGCTGTTCGGGATCTTCCGCTATCTCTATCTCGTGCACCAGCGCGGCGTGGGGGAGAACCCCACCTTGGTCGTCATGACGGATATTCCGCTGATTCTGGACGTCGCGCTTTGGGGCGTCGCGGTCGTGATGGCCCTCTACGTTTGGCGGTAATCCGCCGTTTCCTTGACTCTACCTACCCCGGTACCTACGATTTACCGCGCTCTTTTGTGGAAGCCACCGGCTGGAACCTCGGCGGGGCGGAAAGCGAAACGATGAGCGTCGTGGTCTCGGGTGCGACCGTACGTCAGTCCGTCCTCGTGGTGGACGACTCCAATCTCCTGCGCGGCATCCTCAGGGAGGAGCTCGAGGCGGAAGGTTTCGAGGTCCACCTCGCCGAGGACGGCGCCCAGGGACTCGAGATGGCGCGCGATCTCCGGCCGGACGTCATCCTGCTGGACGTCGGGCTTCCGGGGATGAGCGGCTACGACGTCTGTCGCCAGGTGAAGGCTCAGGCGGCGACGGCCGAAACCCCCATCTTGATGATCACCGCCTTGAACGAGTTGAAGGACAAGCTGGCGGGGTTCGACGCCGGGGCCGACGACTACCTCACCAAGCCGTTCTTCACGAAGGAGCTTCTGGCTCGCCTTCGCAAGCACCTCCGGGGACACGAGTCGATCCGGGCCTCCCGGCGATTGGGCCAGTCCTACCTCGAAATGCTGTTCGGCATCGGATCGACGATCTCTTCTCCCTTCAAGGTGGACGATGACGTCGAGATCATCCTGCGCCAAGGGCTCGTCGCCGTGCAGGCGACGAAAGGAGCGATCCTCCTCCTCGACAAGGACCAAAAGTCGCTCGAGGTTCGCGGCACGTTGGGGTGCGACGGCGACAACGATGCCAAGGTGGGCGACCGCCATCGCATCTCGGACAAGCTCCCGATCGTGGACGCGGACGCCGCCGGGCCGACCGGGATCCGGATCTACGAGGACCCCGAAAAGTGCCTCGTCTTCGTCCCGATGGTGTCGAAAGAAAAGCTCGTCGGCGGGATCGAGATCCATCTCGGGGCGCGGCGCGGCCGGCTCACCGTCAACGAGCAAAAGCTGTTGTATGCGCTCGCCTCACAAGCCGCTGTCTTCCTCGCAAACGCCAGGCTCGAACGCGAAGTGCGCTCGATGTTTCTCAACATCATCGTGTCGATGGCGGGGGCGGTCGATGCGAAAGACGCGTACACGCACGGCCATTCGCTTCGCGTGGCGCGCATGTCGCTGATCGTGGCGCAGGAAAAGGGGCTGCCGCGCGAGGAGCTCGAACCGCTGCTCCTGTCCGCGATCCTCCACGACGTCGGCAAGATCGGAATCCCGGACGACATCCTCAAGAAACCCGGGCGCTTGAACAAGGCGGAGTTCGAGATCATGAAGGGGCACCCGATTGCGGGCGCGAAGATGTTGCAGCACATCCCGGCGCTCGAAAACGTCATCCCGGGAATCCTCCACCACCACGAGTACTGGAACGGCTCGGGGTATCCTCACGGTCTGGTCGCAGAGGGGATTCCCTTGCAGGGACGGATCATCCACATCGGCGATGCGTTCGATGCCATGACGACCGATCGCATCTACCGGACGAAGACCAACGTCGCGGGGGCGGTTGCGGAGATCCGCAATCACTCCGGCCGCCAGTTCGACCCGTCCCTCGTGGAGTGCTTCTTGCGGGCGAACCAGAACGGCCGCGTTCACGACGGCATGCCGTCATCGACGCCGTCGATCCACGAGCTCATCGACCAAATCCGATGACGAACGAACCCGGGCCCCCTCGGCTTCGGCGCCGGTTATTGGCGGTGGACGACAACCGCCTGATCCTGAGGGTCATCAGCGACTACTTCGTCCCGCGTGGCTGGGACGTCACGCCAGCGGACAACGTCGCCACGGCGCGCGACGCGCTGGCGGGCAGGACCCCCGACGTCATCGTCTCGGACATCCTGATGCCCGAGATCGACGGCTGGACGTTCTTCGAGGACGTGCGCAAACGCAAGGAAACGTCCTCGGTCCCGTTCGTCTTCCTGACCGTCGAGCGCGAGTTGCCGCAGCGCCTGCGCGGGTTGCACCTTGGCGCGGACGACTACATGACGAAGCCCTTCGCCGTGGAAGAACTTGAGGCGCGCATCGAGAGACTTCTCGAGCGGAGCGCCGCCCTGAAGACGGCGCAGGCCAACGGGAGCAGTGCGCTTTTGTCCGGTTCGGTGGAGCACCTCGCGATTTCGGATCTGCTCCAGATCCTGGCCCTCAACGGGAAGGACGGTACGGTGCGGCTGCACCGGTCGGACGAGGACGGGCGGATCGAGTTCGTGGGGGGCCGGATCGTCGACGCCCAGTCCGGGTCCGCCCACGGGACCAAGGCGTTGTTCCGGATGCTCGGCTGGGCCGATGCCACGTTTCGCGTGATGGCCAGAGAGGGCGACGGGCCCGAGGCGACCATCGCCGCCGCGACCTCGATTGTGCTGATGGAAGGCCTCGTCTCACTCGACGAATGGGGTCGCTGGTCGGAGCTTTTACCGGGCCGGCAAACCCGGATCGAACTGGCCGACGACGCCAGGACCAGGCTGCGCGGGCACGCCTTGAGGCCGGTCGAGTTCGATCTTCTCGCCCGGGCCAAAAACGGCATCACCGTGGCCCGCGTCCTCGAAGAGTCTCCGCACCCCGACGGGCAGATCGCCGAGGCGATCTGCACCCTGCTCGCGCGGGGCGCCGTTCGCTCGGTGCTTGCGGGGAGCGAGGCCGAAACGGCGCCGAGGCGGTAGGACCTCCCGCTCCGTCTATAATCCGCGGCCGCATGACCCCCTTGCCGCCGGTCCTCATGTTGTTCACGGGAGGGACGATCTCGATGAAGGTCGTCCCGGGGCGGGGGGCCGTGCCCGCGAGCAGCGGACGCGAAATCCTGGATCAGGTTCCCGAGCTCGCCCCGTTGGCGCACATCACCTGCGAGGATTTCGACCGGCTGCCGGGCCCGCACTGGAGCCCGGAGAGGATGTTGGCGCTCGCACGCCACCTGGACGCACGGTTGGCCGGCGGCGAATTCGTGGGCGCGGTCGTCACGCACGGGACCGACACGCTCGAAGAAACCGCCTACCTGCTCGAGCTCGTGCTGCGCACGGAACGCCCCGTCGTTCTTACGGGCGCCATGAAGACTGCCGACGACCCGGCCTGGGACGGTCCGGGAAATCTCATCGCCTCCGTGCGCGCGGTGATCGCCTGGCGTGAAGGCGACGCCCGCGTGACGGTCATGATGGCGGAGACGCTTCACGCCGCGCGCGAGGTGGTCAAATCGCACACCGATGCGAGGAACGCGTTCACCTCGTCCGGCGAGGGTGCGCCGGTGCGCGAGAGGATCGACACGGACCGTGTGGATTCGCGAGTCGAACTGGTCGCGGCCTACGCCGGCGCGGACGCGAAATTCCTGAGGCACGCTGTCGCCTTGGGGGCGCGAGGCGTCGTGCTGTCGGCGTTGGGTCGGGGAAACGTGCCACCGGCGATGCTCGTGGGCGTGCGCGAGGCCGTAGCTGCGGGTGTCGTCGTCGTCGTCGCGAGCCGCTGCGGTCGCGGCCGCACGGCGCCTCGCTATGGTTACGAGGGCGGCGGCGTCACGCTCCAGGAGGCCGGCGCGATTTTTTCGGGCGATCTGCCGGCACCGAAGGCGCGCGTCAAGTTGATGGCCCTTCTGGGCGCCGGGTTCTCCCTCGAGGCGATCCGGGAATCGTTCGAGCGGCCCGGTTCTTGAGCGAGCAGGTCGCGCTCCGCTTCATCAAGGGGATCGGGCCCAGGCGCGCCGAGGCCCTGGCCGCCGTCGGAATCGAGCAGGCCGCCGATCTTGTCGAGGTGTTTCCGTTTCGCTGGGAAGACCGGCGGGCGTTCGTGCGGGTGGCCGATCTGAGGCCGCAGGGCCCCGAGGCCACGCTCGACCTCCGCGTGGTGTCGGCGCGCCTGATCCGGACGCGGAAGCGCGGGTTCACGATCTTCACGGCGGTGCTCGCCGACGCCTCCGGATCGATCAAGGCGGTCTGGTACAACCAGCCGTACCTCGAGCGCGTCCTCGTGAAAGACGCTCGCGTGGTGGTGTTCGGCCGGGCGGCGACCGATCGCTACGGCCGCGAGCTCGTTCTGGACAACCCCGAATACGAGCGTCTCGACAGCGACGACGACGCGGGGATCCACACCGGCCGCATCGTTCCCGTGTATCGCAAGCTCGGAGGCCTGGCCTCGCGCGCGCTGCGTTCGGTGATGCACGGCGTCCTCGAAGCTCTGCAAGAAGGTGATCTCGACGATCCCGTCCCGGAGGACGTTCGCGTGCGCCGGGGATTGACGCCGCGGCTTGCGGCGCTTCGGGCGATGCACTTCCCTCCGGATGACACCGCGATGTCGGACCTGTCCTTGCGCCGCGCGCCGGCGCAGCGCGCTCTGGCCTTCGAGGAGATCTTCCTGGTGCAACTCGCCCTGGCCGAAAGGCGAAGCCAGGTCGAACGCGCGGCGCGCGGCGCCCACTACGAGATCCCGGACGCGCTGCGCGTCAAGCTGGCCAAGCTTCTCCCGTTCAAGTTGACCAACGCGCAAAAGCGCGTGTTGAAGGAAATCGGCGAGGATCTTCGTTCGTCCCACCCCATGAATCGTTTGGTGCAAGGGGACGTCGGCTCGGGCAAGACGATCGTCGCGCTGCTGAGCCTGCTCGTCGCCATCGAAAACGGCTACCAAGGCGTCCTGATGGCTCCCACCGAGATCCTGGCGGACCAGCACGCACGGAGCATCCTTCGGATCCTCAGGGATGCCGGGACCGACGTGAGGGTGTCCGTCCTCACCGGATCGCTCAAGGCGGCGGCCAAGCGCCGGGCCCTAGAAGACATCGGGAACGGGCACGCGCAGCTCGTCATCGGAACGCACGCCCTGTTCGAGGCGGGTGTCGAGTTCGCCCGCCTGGGCATGGTCGTCGTCGACGAGCAGCATCGCTTCGGCGTGATGCAGCGGATGGCGTTGAGCTCGAAGGGAACGCGCCCCGACGTGCTCGTCATGACCGCCACGCCGATTCCTCGTTCCCTCGCCCTCACGCTCTACGGCGATCTCGATCTGTCGGTCATCGACGAACTCCCGCCCGGGCGCACGCCGATCACGACGGTCGTGCGGCGGGAAGCGGAACGCGAAAAGGTCTACGAGGGGTTGCGCCGGGAGGTCGCGGGCGGCCGGCAGGTGTACGTGGTCGTCCCGCTCGTCGAGGAGACGGCGGCCTCGGACCTCAAGGCGGCGACCGTCTTCGCCGCCCACCTCAAAAAGGACGTCTTCCCCTCGCTCGAGATCGGCCTGCTGCACGGGCGTCTCAAGGGCGAAGAAAAAGACCGCGTCATGCAAGACTTTGCCCGAGGGGCGATCCAGATCCTGGTGGCCACGACGGTCATCGAGGTGGGGGTCGACGTCGCGAACGCCTCCGTGATGGTCGTCGAACACGCGGAGCGCTTCGGTTTGTCGCAACTCCACCAGCTGAGGGGGCGCGTCGGCCGAGGCGCCGCGAAGTCGTACTGCGTGCTGATGGTCGGGGACGAAGGCGAAGGGGAAAACGCGCGCGAGCGTTTGAAAACGATGGAAGAAACGGGGGACGGATTCACGATCGCCGAGAAAGACCTCGAGCTGCGCGGGCCGGGCGCCGTGTTCGGAACGCAACAGCACGGGCTTTCGGACTTGCAGTTCCTCGCGGTGATTCTGCGCGATCCCGGATTGCTCGATGCCGCTCGCGATGAGGCGATGGGACTCGCGAAGGCCGGAGGCGCCGATGCCGTGTTCGCCCGCCTCGGCGGAACGTGGCGGAAGCGGCTCGAGCTTCCGGCGGTGGGATAACAGATGACCGTGCTCGTCACCGGCGCCGCCGGACACTTGGGGAACAACGTCGTTCGCCAGCTGCTTTCTCGCGGGCGGAAGGTTCGAGTGCTAGTGCACTCAGAGTCCGCCTCGTTCGACGGACTGGACGTCGAGAGACGACCGGGCGATATCCTCGAGCGCTCCTCGCTCGACGGCGCCTGTGAGGGCGTCGAGGTGGTCTACCACTTCGCGGCGATGGTCTCGATCGTCCCGAGCGACGGCCCGCGGGTGATGCGGACGAACACGCTGGGGCCGAAAAATGTGGTCGACGCTTGTCTCGCTCACCGTGTCAGGCGCCTCGTGCACGCCAGTTCCGTCCACGCGTTGACGCCAGGCGGCTCAAACGGCGTAACCGACGAGAACTGCGCTCCTAATCTCGATCCGGGTGCGCCGGCGTACGATCGATCGAAAGCCGCCGGCGAAGCGGAGGTGCGCGCCGGGATCTAGCGCGGCCTCGATGCCGTGATCGTCAACCCCACCGGAGTGATGGGACCGCACGACTACGTCCCGCACCTCGCCGGCCGTGCGCTGATCGACATGTATCTGGGGAAATTGCCGATGAACGTCGCCGGCGGTTTCAACTGGGTCGATGCCCGCGACGTCGCCGCCGGCGCCTTGGCCGCGGAAGCGCGCGGACGCACGGGCGAAAGCTACCTTCTCTCGGGCCGGTGGGCGCCGATGCCCGAGATCGCGGCGATGATGGAACGGGCGACCGGCCGCCGCGGCCCGAAGTTGGTCGCACCCCTCTGGCTCGCGCGCGTCGGTCTGCCGTTCATCGCCGCCTACTCCGCACTGACCGGTTCGCAGCCGCTTTACACCGGCCCCTCGCTGCGCGCGCTCACCGAGCACCGCGACTGCGACAACGGCAAGGCGCGCGCCGAGCTCGGCTTCGTACCTCGTCCGCTCGAAGCGACGGTCGCCGAAACGCTTTCGTTCTACGAGCAGGCGGGTCTGCTCGCGAAGGGCGTCAAACGTGGAACAAGCCTACCCGCCGGAGCGTTCCTCTGATGTACTGGATCATCTTCTGGAGTTTCGTCGCGTTCGCCGCGGTCTCGTTCGTCTCTCTTCAATTCGTCAGCGCACCCTACGGCAGGCATCTTCGCGACGGGTGGGGGCCGAAAATCAACGCGACCTTCGGTTGGGTCGTCATGGAAGCCCCCTCGCCGCTGATGTTTCTCGCCTGTTGGCTCGTTGCGGAGCCTGCGCGCCGCTACTCGGCGACCGGCCTTCTGTTCCTCATCTTGTGGCAGACGCACTACATCTACCGGACGTTCATCTTCCCGTTCCGCCGGCGCGGGGGACAGCGCGAGATGCCGCTTTCGATCGCGCTCATGTCGATCGTGTTCAATCTTGCGAACGGTTATCTCAACGGCCGGTGGATTTACACGCTTGGACCCGAAAGGCCGCTCGCGTGGCTTACCGACCCGCGCTTCCTGGTGGGCCTCGCGCTCTTCGCGTTCGGCTACTGGATCAATCACCAATCGGATCGAATCCTGTTTGACCTGCGCAAGCCCGGCACGCGCGGCGGAGGCGGCTACAGCATCCCGTACGGCGGTTTCTTCCGCTTCGTGTCGTGCCCGAATTACTTCGGTGAGCTCGTCGAATGGACAGGCTGGGCGCTGTGCACCTTCTCGCCCGCGGGGCTCGCCTTCGCCCTGGCGTCGGCGGCGAACCTCGTGCCGCGCGCGCGCACTCACCACCGCTGGTACCGCGAGAAGTTCGCCGACTATCCGCAAGAGCGGAAGGCGATCGTGCCCCTGATCTACTGAAGTTTAGGCGGCGCGGTCCGCTTCCCAACCGTCCCGGCGAAGGCGCAGGACCATGCGGGCGTGCTTGGGTGCCGTGGGCCGGATGTTGGCGAGCATGTCCGCGGAGTAGTCGGTCCGTGGTGACGTGTTGGCGACAAGCAAGCGCACGACGCGATCGACAACGGACGGGATGTCGCGGCTCGCGTTCTCCCAGCGGGATAGTGTTTCGGGTGCAACCCCGAGAGTCTTGGCGAAGTCCTTCGAGGAGTGCCCGAGGAATTGACGAAGAAAGCGGAACTCCGGAGCGGCAAGGGCCGACTTGCGAGCCACGAGCATGGCCGCGATGCAGCGGTGCAGCCCGGCGATGTTCGGAATGGCGACTTCTTCCGCTCCGCACGCCTGGCACTTGCGGACCTGGACGCCACGCAGCACGACGCTCGGGAGGCCTGACTCGGCGTAGCGATGCGTATTCCCGGTGACCTTCAGAGTGCCCCCGCACTGAGCGCATCTCATCGGTGGCTCCTCGAGGCACCTAGCCTACGTCGAATTGACGTTTCGTCAAGTCGGTCACGATGCGGCTCGACGCGTTACCAGCCGAACCCGAGGAGGAGGCCGTAGCTGAAGCCACCCGCGTTCACATCCGATGCGACGAATCCGTCGCCGAAGTCGAGGTCGACGTCCGCGCTGCTGTAACGCAGGTCGAGGCCGAGGTTGAAATGGCTCCCAAGTCGAAAGAACACCCCGGTATCGGCCCAGAAGCCGAACGCGGCATCGGCCGCGTCCACGCTGATGAAACCGTCGTCGCCTTCCAGTGCCGCGCCGATGATGCCGATACCGCCGCCGAGGTACGGAAGGACCTTCCCTTTCTTCCAGATCTTCCGAACGCCCGTGTCGATTTCGAACGTCGAGCCGGTAAACGTGACGTCTCCAAGGAAGGGGTCGTACACGGTTGCCTGGTCGAGGGATGTCAGCACATCCACGGCGATGTGCACGGGCCAATCGTCCCGACCGAAGGACATGACGGCCCCGAACTCGAATTGGTCCTCGAGCGGTTTCCAGTCGGCTCCGCTCAGGCTTTTCTCACCGAGGAAGAAGTTGACGTGCCCGTCCGCGTCGGCTCGCGCTGGAGCGAACGTGAGGGCGACTGCGGCGATGAGGGCGACGGCAACAGCGGGGAATTTCATGCGGCGCTCCTTTTGGTCAGGACCTCGAGTTCAGGACGCTAGTCGCAGGTTGGGTTCGATACCGACTGGTGTCCGTTGACGTTCGGTGTCCAGTACGCGCAAAGCATCGAGGCGTAATGCCGAACCTCGATGATCACGTCGAAGTTGTCATCGACGAAGAACTCGTCGTTGGCGCGAACGATTGGAAGTGAAACCAAACCGACAGCGGCGAAGATCATTGCGGAGAACCCGCGAATGTTCTCGACCATCGCCTCACCACCCTGTCTGGCGCCAGGCGCCTGCTGCCCCTACAACCGTGAAAGTACTCCGATCGTCGCGACGTCGAGGTTCATTCAGGCTCGAGAAAACGAC
This sequence comes from Acidobacteriota bacterium, assembly GCA_032124015.1. GTDB lineage: Bacteria > Acidobacteriota > Polarisedimenticolia > Polarisedimenticolales > DASRJG01 > DASRJG01. The sequence goes on along the minus strand of JAQBEH010000089.1, from coordinate 10,866 downwards.
TCATTCGGGCTGGAATGGAATTGAGGCGGGCTGGACCGTTGGGTCGCCGTCCGCGCACCGGGCGTGACGATCTGCGGAATGACGGTCGGCAGCGAGGGGAAAAGAGGCCGCTAGCTCCCCTGCATCATCATGAGGAACTCGTCGTTGGCCTTGCTCTTCCCCATCTTGTCGATGAGCAGTTCCATCGCTTCGACCGGCGACATCTGATTCAGAATCTTGCGCAGGATCCAGACCTTGTTGAGCTGTTCCTTGGACATGAGCAGCTCTTCCTTGCGCGTTCCCGAGGCATCGATGTTGATGGCGGGGAAGACGCGGCGGTCGACGAGTTTTCGGTCGAGGTGGATTTCCATGTTGCCGGTGCCCTTGAACTCTTCGAAGATCACGTCGTCCATGCGGGAGCCGGTGTCGATCAACGCGGTCGCCATGATCGTCAGCGAGCCGCCCTCTTCAATATTGCGCGCGGCGCCGAAGAAGCGCTTGGGACGCTGAAGGGCGTTGGCGTCGATGCCGCCCGAGAGGATCTTCCCGGAGGGGGGTTGGACGGTGTTGTAGGCGCGCGCAAGGCGTGTGATCGAATCGAGGAGGATCACGACGTCTTTCTTGTGCTCGACGAGGCGCTTGGCCTTTTCGATCACCATTTCGGCGACGTGGACGTGCTGCTGCGCCGGCTCGTCGAAGGTCGAGGCGACGACCTCGCCGGCGACCGAGCGCTGCATGTCGGTGACTTCTTCGGGACGTTCGTCGATGAGAAGGACGATCAGGAACACTTCGGGGTGGTTGCGGGTGACCGAGTTGGCGATCGCCTGCAAGAGCATCGTCTTTCCGGTGCGCGGCGGGGCGACGATGAGGCCGCGCTGTCCCTTCCCGATCGGCGTCAAGAGGTCCATGACGCGGCCGGCGATGGCGCCGGGGTCGGTTTCTAAACGCAGCCGCTCTTGCGGGTAGAGAGGGGTCAGGTTGTCGAAGAAGATGCGGTCCCTGAGGCGCTCGGGGTCGTCGAAGTTGACGGCCAACACCTTGATCAGCGCGAAGTAGTTTTCGTCTTCTTTGGGAGGGCGAACCTGCCCGGACACCGTGTCGCCGGTGACGAGGCCGAACCGCTTGATCTGCGAGGGGGAGATGTAGATGTCGTCCGGGCCGGGGAGGTAGTTGTAGTCGGGGTGCCTGAGGAACCCGTACCCGTCCTGGAGAACTTGCAGCACGCCTTCCGCGAAGACCAACCCGCTCTTTTCGGACTGGGCCTTCATGATCTCGAAGATGAGATCCTGCTTGCGCATGCTGGTCGCGCCTTCGATCGCGAGTTGCTTCGCGGCGTCGGCCACCTGCTGGTTCCCCATCTTGTAGAGCGAGTTCAGATCAACCGAACCCTCCGCGCCGGCCTCACCCTCGCTCGGCGTGGCGTAGACCTCGTCCAAGGGCAACTCGTCTACGGGCAGGGCGGGGCGAACCTCGGCCGGCGGGCCATGACGACGGCGTGAATTGCCTCGATCGTTGCCGCCGTGACCGCGTCGACCGCGGGAGCGTCCTTCGGGCATGGGATGTCCTTTATCAGGTGGGATCGGAATCAGGGGCGAAGTCGAACTATACCACCGGGTTTCACGGGGCGTAAAGACCAAGCCTCGCCAGGACCGCCGCCGTCGCCGGCGCGCGCGACGGGTCGGCCGCGAGTTCTCGGGCGAGCCGGGGGAGGTCGCTGCCGACGTCGACGTCGAACCATGGCGGGGTTTCCGCCAGCACGAGTCCGTTCTCCCGTGCGAGGCGGCGGGTGGCGTCGACGACCAACGGAGTTCCCCAGGGGACGCCGCTGAACAGGGCGGGGACCGGATGCGATGAGCCGACCAAGACGTAGCCCCCATCGTGCGCCGGAACGATCACGGCGTCGGCCCCGCCGGCAAGCCGCGCGAAGGCATTCTCGACCAACGCTCGCGGAAGCGTCGGCGCATCGGCGCCCAGGATCGCCGCGCGCTGGGCCCCGTCCGCAAACGCGCGCAACAGCGCGCGGTACATCCTCTCCCCGAGGTCGCCATCGCCCTGCTGGGCGTCGAGGCACACCTCGCACGAACGCCCGGCGTTCGAAAGGGCCGCAAGGAAAAGGACCTGGTCCGCGAGCATCGCTTCGTGGAGGGCGAGCGCTTGTTCCGGCGTCAATCGGGGTGTGAGCCGCGTTTTCACCTGGTGCAGCCGGGGGGTCTTTGCGAAAAGGATCAGGCGCTCCATGGGGGCATTCTATTAGGATGCTCCCATGGCGCAGACGATTGGAGTGGTGCTCGCCGGTGGCGAGGGGAGGCGCTTCGGCGAACCCAAGGGGGAGGTCGCGCTCGGCGGAAGCACGTTGGCCGACCGTGCCGCCCGCGCCCTGAAGCCGCTGTGCGGTGGCGTGATCGTCAGCATCGCGAAAGGAGCCGCCAATCCCGCGGGGGGCTACCCGCCGGTCGAGGACCACGGGCCGCGCCGTGGGCCCTTGGGCGGAATCGCGGCCGCCTTCGCCTCGACGGGACAGGCCGATCTCCTCGTCCTTGCGTGCGACTACCCGGCGGTGGGAACGAGCTTCCTCAGGTCACTCATCGCCGCGGCCGAGGGTGCGGGCGACCTCATCTTCCCGGTCGATGACGCGGGGCGCGATCACCCGTTGGTCGGCCTGTGGCGGCGTAGCGCGGAAAGCGCCGTGCTCGCCGCTCTCGAGGAGAAAGCCTTCAAGGTGCAGGCGCTGTTCCCCGACCTCGCGGTACGCCGCCTTCCCGCGCAGGTTTTTCCGAACTTCGATCTTCGGGCCGTGCTCGCGAACGTCAACTGGCCCGAGGACCTCGACCCGTTCCGGGGCGTCTGAGCTTCGGTCAGGCCGACAGGCGGTCGAGCACCTCCGTCAAAGCCCCCCAAAATCTCTCGACCGAGGCGACGTTGACGCGCTCGTCGGGTGAGTGCGCCCCTTCGATCTGCGGACCGAAGGAGACCATGTCCAGCCCGGGGATCTTTTCGCCGAGCAGGCCGCACTCGAGTCCCGCATGGATCGCAGTCACGTGGGGATCCTTGTTCCACTGCTTGCGGTACACCTCGCGCACCGCGGCCAACGCCTTCGAGTCCAGGTTCGGCTTCCAGCCGGGATAGCCGTCCTTCGGCGTGACCGTCGCACCGGCCAGGGCTGCGACGGCCCGGACCTGCGCCAGAACGTAAGCGAGCGAGGGCGCGACGCTCGACCGGCTCGAGGTGACGAGGCGGATCTTGCCGTCGGTTTCTTCCACCACGGCGAGGTTGCTCGAGGTTTCGACGAGCCCGGGGATGTCGGGGCTCATCGCGAGCACGCCGTGCGGCAGCGCGAGGAGGAGCTGGACCAAGCGGTCGCGGTCGGCGATCGCGAGCACGCGCGCGGGGTCGGGGCAGGGACTCCACGAGACCCGAAGGCCGTCGTCGATCTTCGCCAGCTCGACGCGAAACGCGGCGAGGGCAACCGCCGTGACCGCCTCGAGCTTCGCCTTCGCCTTGGGATCGGCAACGACGATCGCCTCGGCCTCCCTCGGGATCGCGTTGTGTTTCGAGCCCCCGGCGATACTCGCGAGATCGAACGAGACGCCCTCTTCGATCAAGGCCGAAAGGATGCGCGCGACGAGCTTCACGGCGTTGCCACGGTTTTCGACGATGTTGAGGCCGGAGTGCCCGCCACGGAGTCCCGACACCTCGAGCCGCAACGCGGAGTCGCGAAACGCCGCGGACCGAAACGCCGGTTTGACGTCGATGAGGGTGTCTTCCCCTCCGGCGCAGCCGACGAAGATCACGCCGTCTTCTTCCGAGTCGAGGTTCAAAAGCATCCGGCCCGAAAGCAATTGCGGATCGAGCTCCTTCGCGCCGGTGAGGCCGGTTTCCTCGTCGAGGGTGAACAGAAGCTCCAGCGGCCCGTGCTTGACCAAAGGGTCGGTCGCGGCGGCCAAGGCGGCGGCGACGCCGATCCCGTTGTCGGCTCCGAGCGTCGTCCCCGAAGCCGTGACCCACTCGCCCTGAAGGCGCAGCCTGATCGGGTCGCTGTCGAAATTATGGGCAACGTCCCGGTTCTTCTCACACACCATGTCGAGGTGCGACTGAAGGATCACCGTTGCCGCACCCTCGCGTCCGGGGGTCGCGGGGATGCGCAAGACCACGTTGCCGCGCGCGTCGCGGGCGGGCGAGATACCCAGGGACTCGCCAACCGCCGTGACGAATAGGACGGCGCGTTCTTCGTGGCCGGAGGGGCGGGGGATAGCGGCGAGGGCGGCGAAGTGCCCCCAGACGGATCGGGGAGAAAGATTCGCAAGGACGTCGTTCATGGGGGAACCTCCGTCATAATCCTCGCATGGCCAAGGCGAAGCTGACACATCTTGATGAGACTGGAGCCGTCCGGATGGTCGATGTCTCGGGGAAGGCGACGACCCTGCGGCGCGCGGTCGCGCGGGGCCGGGTGGTCTTTGGGGCTGAGGCCTTCCGCCTCCTGCGCGCCAACAAGCTCGCGAAGGGGGACGCCCTCGCCGTCTGTCGGCTTGCGGGGATTCAGGCGGGAAAGCGCACGGCGGAGTGGATCCCGCTCTGTCACACCGTGCCGTTGACCCGGCTGGACGTGGAGGTCGAGCTCGTCGCGCGGGGGAGGTTTGCGCGCATTACGGCGACGGCCGAAGCTCGCTATACCACCGGGGTCGAAATGGAGGCCCTCGTCGCCGTCTCGGCGGCGGCGCTGGCGCTCTACGACATGGCGAAAGGTGTCGATCGGGCGATCGCGATCGAGGAGATCGTGCTCCTCGAAAAAAGCGGCGGGCGCTCGGGAACCTGGCGGCGCTCAGGCCTGCGGCCGTAGGATGTCCCCTGCACAAGGAGAAACCATGCATCGTTTGACCAAGAAAGCGGGCTTCGTCCTGGCCGTGGCGCTCATTGTCTTCGCGAGTGACGCTCGCGCCGAGCTGTTCAGCAAGGCTTATTCATTCAAGCCGGATACGACCCTGCAGGTGGACGCCGAGATGCCCGGGGGGCTCCGTCTCGATTCGGTGGAGTTCATATTCCCGAAAGCCGGGACGGACGGTGGGACGTTCAACGGGCCCAAGGTCAAGATCTCGATCTCGAATCTCGGGACCGTCGCGGCCAAGGTCGGCGTCGCGATCGCGATCACGGACGCCGATGGGCGTCTCGTCGGCGTCGCCAGCGGAGGGACGAAACTTTTCCCTCTCCGCGCCGACCGCCAGATCGTCTACACGCTCTCGATCGACGGCGTGCGCGCCGAGCTGTCCAAGGGCACGGTCTTCCGCATCAGCGTCGAGCCCATACCCTGACGGGTGTCCCCAGCGCGAGACGACGTCCGCAGCGGATCGAGTACGAAACCGTCACCGGGTCCCCGCCGGTCCCCGAATTTCGATCAAATTCTCGGCAGTTCTCGGGGCGGCGAGCGGGCACGCGGCGTGCAGGATGTCGGACCGCGCACCCGATCGGGGTGCACGGAGGACTCACAATGAAAAAGCTCATCTGGATTTCGACCGCGTCGCTGGTTGTCCTGATATCGACGCTTGCGGCCCCGGTGTCACGCGCGGGTGTCGACATCAGTTTCGGCGTGAATGCACCCGTGGGTAACGACGGCAACCTGTTCTTCTCGATCTCATCGAACTACTTCGATCGTCAACCCCAGGTGGTTCAGGACTGGGGGCGCAGGTACCCGAACCCCGACGACCTGGCTGTGTTCCTTCAGATCTGTGCGCAATCGCGCCAGTCTCCCCAGATCGTGTTCAGCTACCGGAATCAGGGGCTGTCCTGGTACGACGTCGGAGTGCGCGTCGGCCTTCCGGTCGATGTTTGGTACGTTCCTGTCGCGGTCGATCCCCGCCCGCCCTACGCCAAGCCATACAAGAACTACAAGAAGCACAAGCACGACCCGCAATACGCCGTGAGGTTGAGCGACCGGCAGGTCCGCGATCTCGTCGCCGTGCGCATGGCGCACGAGTACTACGGCGTTGCCCCGGAAGTCGCCATGGACTGGCGCCGCGGGGGATCAAACGTGCAGGTGATGATGACGCGCGAGTACCGCGCGCGTCATCGGGACAATCGCCACGACAATCGTCACGACAATCAGCGCAACAGTCACCACGACAGCCACAACCGGAAGTGAGGGCTAGAACATCCCCTCTTCGAGCAGGCCGTTCGCGCGCAGCCAGTCGGGGTTGAGCTTCGACAGGTAGCGTTCTCCCGAATCGGGGAAGAGCGTCACGATGATCGCGTTGTCGGGGGAGGCTTCCGCCACGCGCCGTGCGGCGACAGCCGCGGCGCCTGCCGAGGAGCCTCCCAGGATCGCTTCCTTGCGGGCCAGCTCGAAGACTGCGCGGTAGGCAGCCTTGTCGTCGACCGTGATGATCTCGTCGATGTAGTCCCACCACACGGTGGACGGGAGGAAGTCCTCTCCGATCCCGTCAACGAGATACTGGTGGATCTGGTCCGCGGGCGGCAGCTTCCCCTCGGTCCGGTAGTAGGCGTAGATGCTGCCGACGGTGTCGACGCCGATCACTCGGATCGTTGGGTTCTGCTCCTTGAGGTACTTCGCCGTCCCGCCGATCGTCCCGCCCGTCCCGACCCCGGCAACCCAATGCGTGACCTTGCCTTCGGTCTGCTTCCAGATCTCCGGGCCGGTCGAGGCGTAGTGCGCCAGGGGGTTGGCGGGATTTTCGTACTGGTTGGGGAGGTAGGCGCCGCGTTCGTCACGGATGCGTTCGGCGACCTTGTAGTAGGAGCGCGGGTCGTCCGCGGCGACGCTCGTCGGGCAGGTGATGACCTCCGCCCCGAACGCGCGCAAGAGCGACGTTTTTTCCTTCGAGATCTTGTCGGGGGCCGTGCAGACCAATTTGTAGCCTCTGAGCGCGGCCGCCATGGCGAGTGCCAAGCCGGTGTTTCCGGAGGTGGGCTCGACGATCCATCCACCCGGTTTCAAGAGGCCCTGCCGCTCGCCGGCCTCGATGAGCGCCATCCCGATCCGGTCCTTGTTGGACGCGCCCGGGTTGAAAGACTCGATCTTGGCGGCGAGGGTTGCCCCTTTCGGATGGAACCGGCGAAGGTTGACGAGCGGCGTGTTTCCCCTGGTCTGTAGGATGTTCTCGTAGATCTGCATCGTGCCCCCCGGGTGCATGATAGCCTGCGCCGCCCAATCATCTGGAGGAGTTCATGGCTTCGAAGGACACCGCAAAGCGCGCGCGCAAGACCGGCTTCGCGACGAAGGCGATTCACGCCGGCCAGGTCCCCGACCCGTCAACCGGTGCGGTGATGCAGCCGATCTACCAGGTTTCCACCTACCGTCAGCCCGCGCTTGGCGCCGGCTGGAAGTACGACTACGCGCGCACGATCAACCCGACCCGAGGTGCCCTGGAGCGAAACCTCGCGGCACTCGAGGGCGGCCTCGAGGCGCGCTGCTTCGCTTCGGGAATGTCGGCGATCGCCGCCGTGATGAACCTCCTGAAATCGGGAGACCACGTCGTCGTGTCGCGCAACGTTTACGGCGGAACGTATCGGCTGTTCGAAGGGTTGCTCCGCCAGTTCGGCCTCCTGTTCACGTGGGTGGACACGTCGGATCTTTCGGCCATCGAGGGGGCGATTCGTCCCGCCACGAAGATGCTCTATGTCGAGACCCCGACGAACCCGGTGCTTGGGATCACCGACCTCGCGGCGGCCAGCCGCATCGCAAGAAAGCACAAGCTCAGGCTCGTGGTCGACAACACCTTCATGAGCCCTTACTTCCAGCAGCCGATTGCCTTAGGCGCCGATCTCGTCGTGCATTCGACGACGAAGTACCTGAACGGCCACAGCGACAGCGTCGGGGGCTGTGTCGTGACCACGCGCCCGGAAGACGCCGAGCGCATCGGCTGGATCCAAAACACGGTCGGCGCAATCCTCTCGCCGATGGATTCGTTTCTCGTCTTGCGCGGGATCAAAACGCTTCCGGTCCGTATGGAACGCCACGACGCGAGCGGCCGCAAGATCGCGGCCTGGCTTTGCGGGAGCCGCAAGATCAGCGTGGTGCACTATCCGGGTTTGAAATCGCACCCGCAGCATGCGCTCGCGAAACGGCAGATGTCGGGATTCGGCGGCATGGTCGCGTTCGAGCTCGGTTCGCTCGCGAACGCAAAGAAATTCCTGGGTCGGCTGTCGCTCTGTGCTCTTGCCGAAAGCCTGGGCGGCGTCGAGACCCTGATCTCGCATCCCGCGAGCATGACGCACGGCGCGGTGCCGAAACGCGAGCGGACGCGCATCGGCGTCACCGAGGGGCTCGTACGTATCTCGGCCGGGCTCGAGGACGTGGACGACCTGATCGCCGACCTGAAGCAGGCGCTGAAATAGGGGACTGTCCCCTAGTCGGCGGATTGAACGCAGGCGTCGATCCAGGCCAGGTACGCGGCGTCACCGCCGGCGATGTCGAGCATCACGATCTCCGGGCACTCGTAAGAGTGGAGCTCGCGGATCGCGGCGCGGACCTCCTCGAAGCGATCGCGGCGCGTCTTCACGATGAGCATCCACTCGGGGTCCGTGCGTACGGCGCCCTCCCAACGGTAGGTCGAATTGATCCCGGGCACTACGTTGACGCACGCGGCGAGGCGTTTTTCGACGAGGATGCCTGCGATGCGCGAGGCCTCGGCTTCGGATCCCGCGGTGCACAAGACGACGGCGTTTCCTGACATCGCGTCCGAGCCTATCACGATGACCGCTTTACACTTGTGAGCGATCGGGAGGCTGCGCTATAGTCGCGTTGCTCTCCCTCATGTGAGGGCGTTACTGGAAACTATAGTCGCCTGCAAGGACCAACATAGGAGTTCCAAGTGGACGCCCCCAAATCCGTCGGACAGATCGTTGACGTCATCGCGCGCGAGATTCTCGACTCGCGCGGAAATCCAACCGTCGAGGTGGACGTCGTTCTCGCCGAGGGCGTGATCGGACGCGCGGCGGTTCCGTCGGGCGCTTCGACCGGATCGCGCGAAGCGCTCGAATTGCGCGACGGCGACGCGAAACGCTATCTCGGGAAGGGCGTGCTCAAGGCGGTCGATCATGTCGAGCGGGTGATCGCCCCGGCGATCATCGGCCTCGAAGCGGTGAACCAGGTCTTCCTCGACGAAACGATGAAGGCGTTGGACGGCACCGCGAACAAGACGAAGTTGGGCGCGAATGCGATCCTGGGAGTTTCGATGGCCTGCGCGCGCGCCGCCTCCGACGTTTTGGGCATGCCGCTCTACCGCTACCTCGGCGGCGCGAACACCAAGCTTCTCCCCGTGCCTCTCATGAACGTCCTGAACGGCGGCGCCCACGCGGACAACAACGTCGACGTACAAGAGTTCATGATCGCGCCGGTCGGGTTCGACAGTTTCTACCGCGCGCTGCGCGCCGGTGTCGAGTGCTACCACGCGTTGAAGGCGGTGTTGAAAGCGAAAAAGCTCTCGACCGCGGTCGGCGACGAAGGGGGCTTCGCGCCCAACCTGACGTCGAACGAGCAAGCGCTCGAGGTGCTGGTCGAAGCGATCAAGAAGGCCGGATACAAGCCCGGGAAGGACGTAGTGCTGGCGCTCGACGTGGCCGCCTCGGAGTTCTACCAGAAGGGCTCGTACATCTTGGATGCCGAGGCGAAGCCGAAAAAATCCGGCGACGAGTTGATCTCGATCTACGAGCGCTGGTGCAAGACGTACCCGATCGTCTCGATCGAAGATGGCATGGCCGAGGGGGACTGGGCCGGTTGGAAGAAGCTCTCGGAGCGGCTCGGCGACAAGGTGCAGTTAGTCGGCGACGACATCTTCGTGACGAACACCAAGATCCTCGCGGAGGCGATCACGAAGAAAATCGCCAACAGTGTGCTGATCAAGGTCAATCAGATAGGCACGTTGACCGAGACGTTCGACTGCATCCAGATGGCCCATCGCGCCGGCTACTCCTGCGTCGTGTCGCATCGCTCGGGAGAGACGGAAGACTCCTTGATCGCCGATATCGCCGTCGCGTTGAACCTCGGGCAGATCAAAACCGGCGCTCCGGCGCGCGGCGAGCGCACGGCCAAATACAATCAACTTCTCCGCATCGAAGAAGAGCTGGGCGAGGACGCGCAATATGCCGGTTGGGCCGCGTTCCCGCGCGCGAAGCGAGCCTCGTAGGGGACCGATCGAGGGCCGATGGGTAATCTGATCCGGTTCCGGCGGCAGGGGAAGGCCAAGAAGGACGAGGCCGCCCGAGCGCTGTTTCCGCCGTTCAAGTCCGGCGCGACGGACGCGCGCCCGGCCTCGTTCCAGTCGGACGCCAGCGCAAGCACGGAAGGTGTGCGCCCCGGCGCGAGCCCGGACCCCGAACTGGAGCGCAAGAAGCTCCGCAAACAGCGGGGGGCGGTCGCCGCCCTGGTGCTCGTCTTCCTCGGAGGCACGGCGGCCGTTTTTTTCGGCGACCACGGCTACCTCGACGTGAGGCGCCAGCGGCATCGTTACAACGAATTGAAAGCCGTCCACGAGGCGCGCCTGCAGCGCGTTGAGGCCTTGCGGCGCGAGATCGATCGCCTGAAAGACGACCCCTCCGCCATCGAGCGGATCGCCCGCGAGGATCTGGGCTACGTCGCCAAGAACGAACTTACGCTGCTTCTTCCGGGCGACGACCCGGAAGGGCCTCACGGCCTTGACGCAAAGAGCGGATCTGGTATCGTTCCCGGGGTCAGAAACACACCATGACGCGGGGTGGAGCAGCCCGGTAGCTCGTTGGGCTCATAACCCAAAGGTCGCAGGTTCAAATCCTGCCCCCGCTACCATCCGACAGGTGGAATTTGCAGGTAACAAGCTCCCGACAGCCGGGAGTGTGCGCATCTGAATATCGAGGCGGGCCTCGCCGGGAACTACTCTGACGCCGCCCACGAATGCCCGC
>JAQBEH010000088.1:0-101884 GCA_032124015.1 Acidobacteriota bacterium | reverse complement strand
TCAGCGGGAGGTGCTGCATCATCTGCGCGAACACCAGCTTGCCGTGATTCATCGGTCACCCCCACGAAGTCGTGCTTCGCAGGGTCGCCGAACCGGAATCCGCAATTCAAATCGAGACCAAGAAAACTCACTGCTTACGCTTTCATGATCAACGACTTACAGACGCTCCGACCTCAAACGTTGGGACAGCACTGGGAGTGTCCCCTTTTCCTAAACCTCCAAACGGTAACCGACGCCGGATACGGTTTTCAGATAGCGCGGGTCGGCGGGGTCGACCTCGACCTTTTGCCGCACCCGGTGGACGAGCTGTTTCAACAGCTGGCGGTCGCCGGTAGAGCGATGCCCCCAAACGTGGCGCAGCAGGCGCTCCGGCGGCACCGTGCGATTCGGCGCGGCCACCATCAGCTGGAGCAAGCGGAACTCCAGGTTGGTCAACCGCACCGGCGCCGCGTCGCCGACGCTGACCGTCTGGAGATCGGGATCGAGCACGATCGGCCCCGCACCGGAAGGCGCCGGGCGCTCGGGGCTTCCTCGCCTCAGCAGCGCCCTCACCCGCGCGAGCAGGGTGCGCGGGCTGAACGGCTTCGCGAGGTAGTCGTCCGCGCCGAGGTCGAGCCCCCGCACCTGGTCCGCTTCTTCGACCCGCACGGTGAGCATCATCACGGGGGTGTCGGACGCGACGCGAATCCGGCGGCAGACCTCGAATCCGTCGAGGCCCGGGAGGTTGACGTCGAGGATCACGAGGTCGGGCTTTTCGGCCGCATGTTGACGCAACGCTTCCCATCCGTCGCCCGCTTCGACGACCGGATAGCCGGCGCTTCGCAGCGCGAATCCGATCAACTCGCGCAGCTCGCGATCGTCGTCGACGATCAAGATCTTCAATCGCCGCCCTCGAGGGGGAGCTTGACCGCGACGCGCGTACGGCCGCTCCCGGAGCGCGCGTCGATCGTTCCGCCGTGCCTCTCGACAATCGACTTCGCGATGTACAGGCCCAAACCGACCCCGGAGGACTCCGGCTCGTCCCCCGTCCCACGCACGAACGGCTCGAACAGTTGCGGCTCGACGTCTTCGCTCCACCCGGGTCCTTCGTCCTCGACGAAGAGCGTCACGACGCCCGCGGCGACCTCCCCTCCCACGCGAATGGTCGTGCGGTCCGGCGCAAACTTCCCCGCGTTGGCGAGGAGGTTCACGAACACCTGCACGAGGCGAGGTCCGTCCCCGACGACCACCGGGAGGGGGTGAGGCAAAGCGATGTCGATCGCCTGCCCCCGCTGATCGGCCAGCGGGCGAACCATCTCGACGGCGTCTTCGACGATCTCGTCCAGGTGAACCGCCTGCCGGCGCAGCACGACACGCCCCGCCTCGATGCGTACGCTTTCGAGCAGGTTGTCGATGAGCTGGGTCAAACGAAGGGCGCCGCGCTGCAACGACACGATCAGCTGGCGCGTCTCGTCGGGGCCGAGCTCGGGGAGGCGGTTCAAGAGCAGTTCGAGAGAGGCCAACTGCGCCGCGAGCGGAGTCTTGAATTCGTGCGAAATGTTGGCGAGCACCGCGTCGCGAAGACGGCGCGCGGTCTCGATCTCGGTTTCGTCGCGCAACAACTGGAACTGGCGGTCGCCTCCCGACATCGAGCTCGTCACGACGACGGAACGACGGCGACCGTCTTTCAGGACGAGACGCTCGGTCGACCGGGCCTCTCCGCGGAACCGCGCGTGGAGAATCGGGCAATTCTCCTCGCACGGCCGCGTGTTGCCGGCGACATCCGGTTGCAAGACGTCCCCGCAGAACCTGCCGATCGCATCGTCGGCGCTCACGCCCAACAACGCGGCCGCCTGCGGGTTCATCTGGATCACGCGGCGCTCGCCGTCAACGACGTAGACCCCCTCGACGATTCCGTTGACCATCGCGCGAGCCTCGGCCTTTTGCGCCCCGAGATCCTCCGTCAGCCGCCAGAGGCGGCGCCGCATCTCTTCCATCGACGTCGCGAGCCGCCCGATCTCCGCCAGACCCTCCGTTCCCAAGGGCGTCGTGAGATCTCCGCCGCCGATGCGATCCGCCGCCTCGGTCAAGCGCTCGAGCGGCGCGGCGATGCGCCGGGCGACCAGCACGGACGCGAAGGCCGCGATGCCGCCGATGACGAGGGCAAACGCCAGCAGCCGCCGCACCAGGCGGAGGTGCGATTCCCGCGCGCGAGACGTCGGAATCTCCACTTCGAGGAAGCCGGCGACGCGCCCGTCGGGGCCGCGCAACGCCCGCACCGTGGCGTAGATGCCGGTCTCGTCGAACCTCTTGGCCTCGGGCGGTGCGTCGTGGAGAAGGCGCGCGCGCAGGGGCAACATCGGGTCGCCGAGGTCCCCGATCCCCCGCGCCCTGTCGACGATCCTCACGGTCACCCCGAGCTCCTCGCTCAATCGCCGCGCGAATCCTGAGTCCAGAACTCTGGCGGCGGCGACGAGGTACGCGCGGTTCGCCGGGAGAGGCGCCGTGCACGCGAGTTGAAGGCCTCTCGAAGGCGGCACATCGAGGCTCCATGCCGGTGTGGGAGCACCGCCCGCGATCCCGATCCAGTCGAACGCCGGCCCCGCGCTCGCGATCACGACGCCGCGGCGCAACACGGCGACCGCGGTGAGTTCGCCGGCCACCCGGAAACTCTCGAGGTCTTTGGAAACCTCCCCGAAACGGCGCGCGGCGAGAAGATCGGTCGACGTCTCGTGCTCCGCAAGCAAGCGGGTCATCGTCGCGAGCGCCTCACCCTGGCCCGCGATGGCGCGCTCCGCGCTGACCGAGGCCAGACGCACCCGTGCCAACGCCTGTTCGTCGCTGAAGCGGCGAAGCAACGCCGCCGCCGCGCCCGCCAACCCCGCCACCGCAAGCAACGCGAGCGAGACGTTGACCGCGATCAGGACGAGGCCGAGGCTCGATCGCCGCATGGCGTCATGCTATCAGCCCCGAGAGCGCGGCTGGACGCGGCGCTCGATCACGGCCTTGATGGCGAGCGTCACGATCGCCAGCAACGAAAGGAGCGAGGCAACCGCGAACGCCGCTGCGAACTGATATTCATTGTAGAGAATCTCGACATGAAGAGGGATGGTGTTGGTCAACCCACGGATGTGCCCGGATACGACCGAGACCGCGCCGAACTCGCCCATCGCACGCGCGTTGCAGAGCACGACGCCGTAGAGCACGCCCCATCGGATCTTGGGAAGGCTGACGAGAAAGAACATTTGCCACCCCGATCCGCCGAGCGTGAGCGCGGCTTCTTCTTCGTCGTTTCCCTGGCTTTCCATCAGCGGGAGCAGCTCTCGGGCGACGAACGGCGACGTCACGAACAGGGTCGCCAGCACGATGCCGGGCAGCGCGAAGACGACCTTCATGTCGTGGGCGATCAGCCAAGGACCGACGACGCCTTGCGCGCCGAACAACAGCACGAACACCATACCGGACACGACGGGCGACACCGCGAACGGCGCGTCGATGATCGTCACGAGCAAACCACGTCCCGGGAAGTCGAACTTGGCGACGGCCCACGCGGCAGAGACGCCGAAGACCACGTTGAGCGGAACGACGATCGCCGCGACGATCAACGTGAGGCGAATCGCCGCCAGCGCGGTGGGATCGACGATCGCGGCGACGTAGGCCGCCGCCCCCTTCTCGAACGCCTTGGCGAATACGGCGAGCAGCGGCAGAAAGAGAAAGAGCAAGAGGAACGTCCCTGCGATCCCGATCAGAACGATGCGAGTCACGCGGCTTTCGTCGCGGTGGCCGGGGCGGGGGACGGCGGGTGCGCTCATGGCGTCTCAGCGCGCGCGCAGCCGCGCGGCGCCGCGGCGGGTTAACGCATTGACCGCGAGGAGCATCGCGAACGACACGATCAGGAAGACGAGGGCGATCGCCGTCGCCCCCGCGTAGTCGTACTGCTCGAGCTTGATCATGATGAGGAGAGGCGTGATTTCGGAGACCATCGGCATGTTGCCGGCGATGAACACGACGGATCCGTACTCCCCGAGACCCCTCGCAAACGCGAGCGCGAATCCGGTTGCCAACGCAGGCAGCACGCCGGGAAGCACGACGCGCAAGAGCGTCGCCACCCGGCCCGCCCCGAGCACGGCCGCGGCATCCTCGATCTCAGGCTCCAGGTCCTGAAGGACCGGTTGCACCGTGCGCACGACGAACGGAAGCCCGATGAACGTCAACGCGACGACGATACCCAACGGCGTGTAGGCCACCTTGATCCCCAGCGGGGCGAGCTGCTTTCCGATCCAGCCGTTTTCGGCGTAGAGCGAGGTCAACGCGATGCCCGCGACCGCCGTCGGGAGCGCGAACGGCAGATCGACGAGGGCGTCGACGATGCGTTTGCCGGGGAACTCGTAACGCACGAGCACCCACGCGACGACCACTCCGAATACGGCATTGATGGCTCCGCCCGCCAACGCTGTTTCGATGCTCAGTCCGTATGCAGCGAGCGCTCGGGGCGAGGAGATGGCCGCCCAGAACGCGGCGGGACCCATGGACGCGGATTTCAGGACGAGGGTCGCCAAGGGGATGAGGATGAGCAAGGACACGTAGCCAACCGTCAGCGAGATCGCCGGTTTGAATCCCGGGAGCACGCGCCGGTCGGCGGCCGTCATCGGCCCGCTCCGAAAATCTGATCGAAAACGCCACCGTCTCTGAAATGAACCCGATGAGCCTTGTCCCAACCGCCGAAGACCTCGTCGACGGTGAACAACTCGATGTTCGGGAACTGGTACGCGTACCTCGCGGCGACGTCCGCGTCGCGCGGACGGTAGAAGTGCTTCGCTGCGATCTCCTGCCCTTCCGCCTTGTAGAGGTACGCGAGGTAGGCGGACGCCAGATCCTTCGTGCCGTGCTTGGCGGCGAACTTGTCCACGACGGCGACGGGAGGCTCGGCGAGGATCGATCGCGGCGGCGCCACGAGCTCGAACTTGTCCTTGCCGAAGGCTCGCATGGCGAGTAGGGCCTCGTTCTCCCAGGCGATCAACACATCGCCGATGCCGCGCTCGACGAACGTCACCGTCGAGCCGCGCGCCCCGGTGTCCAGCACGGGGACGTTTCTGTACAAGCGCGCCACGAACTCCTTGGTCTGGGTCTCGTCGTTTGAGTACTTCCTCAGCGCGAATCCCCACGCGGCGAGGTAGTTCCAGCGCGCGCCGCCCGAGGTCTTGGGGTTGGGGGTGATCACGGCCACGCCGGGCCTCGCGAGATCGTCCCAGTCTTGGATCCGCTTCGGGTTGCCCTTGCGAACCAGGAAGACGATCGTCGAGGTGTACGGGCAACTGTTGTCCGGGAGGCGCTTCTGCCAGTCGGCTGCCAGAAGCCCCGACACCGCAAGCGCGTCCACGTCGTAGGCCAGAGCCAGAGTGACGACGTCGGCTTCGAGACCGTCTGTGACCGAACGAGCCTGCTTCCCGGAACCACCGTGGGACTGCTGCACCGTGAGTTTGTTCCCCGTCTTGGCCTTCCATTCCTTGGCAAAGGCGACGTTGAAATCCTCGTAGAGCTCGCGCGTGGGGTCGTAGGAGACGTTGAGGATCGAGTCCTTGCTCGTGACGGCGCAAGAGGCGACGAGGGCGACCGCCGCCACTACGGCGGCGAGAAGACAGCGACTTCGCAACGACCGGCTCATGGCGCGGACCGCACGACGAGAACGGACGGCACGTCAGGCGACGACAGGAGCCTTGCCACGAGCCCTCCGAGCGGGGCCGAGGTGTCGGCACGAAGTGGCGGCGAGCCGACGACGATCAGTCCGTAGACGCCGGTGGCGGCCTCTTCTTCGATACGTGTCGCGGCGTCCCCGTGCCGCACGGCGGTGAAGGCCGTGATCCCCGAGGAGGCGAGGGTCTTGGCGCCGGCCTCGACGAATCGTTCCGCCTGGGCGTCGGCGACCTCGTCGGGCCCTTCCCCGGGGACGACGATGAACACCGTCACCTCGGCGCCGATGTGACGCAACAACCGTCCGGCGAAGAGGATGTCCACTTTCCCCTGCTCGCCGCCGGCCACGCAGAGGAGGGCGCGCTTGAGCGGCGCGGAGCCTTCGCGCACGACCAGGACGTGGTGATCGCTCGCGCGCATCGCGCGCGAGACGACCCCGGGCGCGGCGTCCCGGGACGGTGCGAGAACGACGAGGTCGACCGGATCGCGCTCGGCCTCCCGCGCGACGGCCTCATCGAGCGTCCCGACCAGCCGCCGCGTCTCGACGCCGGAGATGCGCTCCCCACCGTCCCCGACAAGCACCGTCAATCGCGCGTCGGCGCGCTCGGCGAGGCGCACGGCAAGCGCGATTGCCGAGGCGTCGCCGACGTCGGCGCCGGAAACGGCGAGGAGGCGGAGGCCCGGGTGTGGCAGTGCATGGATGCGGCGCAGTCCGACCCAGGCGACGTCGCCCTGGGCCAGCGGGAAACGGCGCGCCTGGTGCTGCGACCGGCTCGCCTCGACGACGATGCCCTGCTCGCCGAAAACCGGAGGCGGGTCGATCATGCGCACGCCTTTCAACTCAGGGATGCGCAGCCTCAGCCTCTCGATGGAACCGAAAAAGGAGTTGTCCTCGACGATCGCCTTACCGAGCAACGGCCATTCGAGCGCATCGGGGGCGTCCTTGACCGCGACGTCTTCGGGACGGAAGAGCACCTGCACGCGGCCGGCGTCCTCGCTTTCGCCCCCTTTGGTCTTCAGCGGAAACAGGCAGGGGCCGATGCGAACGCCCTGCGGCTCGTTGATGCCGACGATGAGATTCGCCGCGCCGAGGAAGCGTGCGACGAACTCGGTGCGCGGCCGCGCGTACAGCTCGTGCGGCGGTCCGACCTCGAGCAGCCGGCCCTCGTGGAGCACGCCGATCCGGTCGGCTACCTCGAACGCTTCTTCTTGGTCGTGCGTGACGAAGATCGCGGCGACCCCCATCTCGCGCTGGATGCGGTGGACGGCGCGCCGCAGATCGACGCGGATCTTCGCATCGAGCGCGCCGAACGGCTCGTCGAGAAGCAAAACCTCGGGCCGATGCGCCAACGCCCGGGCGAGCGCGACGCGCTGTTGCTGGCCTCCGGAAAGCTGGCCGGGCATCCGCCCGCCCAAGCCCGCGAGATCGACGAGCTCGAGCAGTTCCTCGCGGCGGCGGCGGCGCTCGTCCTTGGGGACGGTACGGATCCTGAGGGCGAACTCGATGTTCTCGGCGACGGTCATGTGACGAAAGAGCGCGTAGTTCTGGAAGACCATGCCCACGCCGCGTTTTTGCGGTGGGAGCGCGGTGACGTCACGGCCATGGAGAATCACGCGGCCGTGATCGCAAGGCGTGAGCCCGGCGATCATCCGAAGGATCGTGCTCTTGCCACTACCGCTCGGACCCAGAAGGACCAGCAGCTCGCCGTCCCCGATCTCGAGCGAGACCTGGTTCACGATCGCGTGACGATCGATCCGCTTCGTGATCTGGTCAAGGACGATCGACATGATGGAAAAACTACAGCCCCCGCGGTCACAATCGGGTTCCAATCGGGGACATTCTGCTTTTAATTACAAATTCAGATCACCAGTAGAAGCGGCGGTCCCTTTCCCTTGTGATCTGAATTTGTAATAAGAAGCAGAATGTCCCCCTATCTCCCGCTGACGATGAAGCGGTAGCGGCGCGAGGCCCAGGGGCCCGCGTAGTCCACGCCGATGCGAGGTGTCCGGCGTACGGAGCGATCGGGGACGGGCTCCCCCGCCTCGATCCACAAGGGTCCGGACAGGAACGACGATCCGTCCAGGGTGCGATCGACCTGGAAGGCGCGCGTCAGGCGCCCCGGCCCCGACGCCGACGACGCTCCCGGGGACTCCGCCGCACGCAGGAGAATCGCCGCCGGATATCCGGCCTCCCCCGTCACGACGTTGAGACAGTGGTGCATGCCGTAGACGAGGTAGACGTAAGCCAGCCCGCCGGCCTCGAACATCCACCGGTTGCGCCTCGTCAGACCTCGAAACGCGTGGCTCGCGCGATCGTTCGGGCCGTCGTACGCCTCGACCTCGACCAAGCGGCCGCGGAGCACGGTCCCGTCTTCCAACTCGCGGCAAAGCGTCCGGCCGAGGAGGTCCCGGGCCACGACGAGCGCCGGGCGCCGATAGAACGACGCGGGCAGACCGCGCGGGCTCATCGCACCCGATCCGAGTAGGCTTGTGGCCTGGAGGTCGCCATGAAGAAATCCGTCCTGATCGTGCTCGCAATCGCGGCCGCAGCGGCATTCGTACTCTCGCCCCCGGGAACAGCGATCGCGCAGGAAGTCCGCAGCGTCCTCGTCACCAACTTCCCCAAGGTCTTCAACGTCAACGGCACCGTCACCATCGAGGGGCCGGTCAAGCACGCCAAGTTCTCCGCGCTCCGCGACGTCACCGTGTCGCCGGTGAACCCGAAGGACTCGTTGCGACTGATCCAGGGCGGCATCGTCGAGGGCGACGGCTTCACCAACATGGTGCTGGGCCTCCAGGGACAGATCAAAGGTGAGGTCTTCCGGCCGGGCACGGTCGGCGTCTTCCTGCTCCCCGATGAAGAATCGATCGTGCGCGCCTTCGAGGAGAAGGGGCTGATGCAATTCGCGACGGAGGTTACAGCACCTGGGGTTTCCGCCGCGTCGCCGTACTTCGCCTCGACCGCGCTCCGAGTCCCGATCGGCTTCCCCCGCTATCGCACCTACTTCTACAACACGAGCGACAAGACGGTGACGGTAAACTTGTACGCCTATTTGACCAACTGACGTCACGAGGATCGCATGCCCAAGCCCCGAGTCTCCGCCGCCGGCGGGTTCGCCGCCCTCGCCTACACCTTCAGAAAGGGGCGCGAGGCGGGTGGCGTCTTCAAGCTCTACAAGCGGATGCGCGCGAGAAACGCTTGCAAGACCTGCGCCTATGGAATGGGCGGCCAGCGCGGCGGCATGGTCAACGAGGGCGGCTCGTTCCCCGAGGTCTGCAAGAAGTCCCTCCAGGCCCAGGCCGGGGACATGCAAGCGCCCATCGGCGAAGCGTTCTTCAAGGAGCATTCGATCAAGGAACTGGAAACCTGGTCGTCGCTCCAGATGGAAGCGGCCGGCCGCCTCGCCTTCCCGATCGCCTGGCGGGAGGGCGACACGCACTTCCGCCGGATCGGGTGGGACGAGGCGCTCGACCGCGTGGCTGCCGACCTTCGGGCCGCCCCGCGCGAGGCGACGTTTTTCTACGGATCGGGGCGCTCGTCGAACGAAGCGGCGTTTCTGATGCAGACACTGGCCCGCGCCTACGGCACCGCGAACATTCACAACTGTTCCTACTACTGCCACCAGGCCTCAGGCGTGGCGCTTTCGCGCATGCTCGGAACGGGGACCTCGACACTGGTACTCGACGATCTCGACAAGGCCGACCTTGCGATCGTCGCGGGGGCGAACCCGGCCTCGAACCACCCGCGGTTGATCGTGAAGCTCGTCGAGATCAGAGAGCGCGGCGGCACCGTGATCGTCATCAACCCCGTGAAGGAACTGGGGCTCGTCCGCTTCAAGATCCCCTCGCGGCCGGGATCGCTGCTTTTCGGCTCGGATGTTTCGGACATCTACCTGCAGCCGCACGTCGGCGCCGACATCGCGGCCTGCAAGGCGCTCCTCAAGGGGATCGTCGAACGCGACGGCATCGATCGCGCATTCGTGCGCGACCACGTCGAAGGCTGGGACGCCGTCGAAGCCGACGTGCGCGCGGCCCCGTGGGAACTGCTCCTCGCCGAAAGCGGGCTGAAGCGTGCGGACGTCGACCGCGCCGTGACGGCGCTCGTTGCGGCGCGCCGAGGCGTCCTGCTGTGGGCGATGGGTCTCACGCACCACGAGCACGGCGTACAGAACATCGTCGCCCTGGCCAACCTCGCACTCGCACGCGGTTGGGTCGGGCGCGAGGGGTGCGGGCTGCTTCCGATCCGGGGGCACAGCAACGTGCAGGGGGTCGGCTCGGTCGGGTTCGCGCCCGCGCTTAAGGAGGCGTTCGCCAAGAAGATGGAGGAGGTCTACGGGATCCCCCCCGCGTCGACGCCGGGGCTCGACACCTTCCGCTGCATGGAGGCGGCCCAGGCGGGGAAGATGCGCGTCGCCGTCTTCCTCGGGGGGAACCTCTTCGGCTCGAACCCGGACAGGCTGTGGGCCGCGCAGGCGTTGCAGCGCATCGAAACCACGTGCGCGATCGCAACGAAGCTGAACGAGGGACACGTGCACGGCCGCGGCCGCTATCACGTCGTGCTCCCCGTGCTCGCGCGCGACGAAGAAAAACAGGCCACGACACAGGAGAGCATGTTCAATTTCGTCCGCCTGTCGGACGGCGGCGAGACGGCGCCCGGGGCCGAGATCCGGAGCGAAGTCGAGGTCGTCTGCGCGCTCGCGGCGCGCCTGCTCCCCCCCGGTCCCTTCCCGTTCGAGGCAATGACGAACCATGACGCGGTGCGGCGCGCGATGGCGGCCGTCGTCCCCGGCTATGCGCCTATTGCGGCCATCGGCGCGACGAAGGCTGAGTTCCAGATTCCCGGGCGCACCTTCCACGTTCCGACGTTTGCCACGCCGTCGGGTCGCGCGCGAACGCAGGTCACGGGGCTCCCCTCGTTCCGGCCCCGCCCCGGCGAGTTCCGGCTGATGACGCTTCGCAGCGAAGGCCAGTTCAACACCGTCGTCTACGAAGACGAGGATCTCTACCGCGGCATCACCCGTCGCGACGTCGTGATGATGGCCGAGGCCGACGGCGCGAGCCTCGGCCTTCGCGAGAACGACCCCGTCGATGTCGTCACCGAGGTCGGGCGGATGCGCGTCGTTGCCGCGTTCATCGACATCCCCCCGGGGAATCTCGCGATGTACTACCCCGAGGTGAACGCCGTGGTCCCGCGCCGGGTCGATCCAGAATCGGGGACTCCGGCGTTCAAGAGCATCGTCGCCCGGCTCGAGCCGGTGCGCGGATGACCCGCCGCTTCGACCTCGTGGCGTTCGACGTGGACGGCACGCTCGTGCACCACCCCGAGGACAAGACGGTGTGGGAGGTCTTGAACCAACGCTTCACCGGAAGCGACGATCAGAACATCGAGCGTTGGGACCTCTATAAGCAGGGAAAGATCTCCTACGCCGAGTGGGTCGCCCTCGACATTGCGTCGTGGCGCGATGCCGGGGCCACGCGCGAGACGATCACCGGGAGCTTCGGCGCGTTGAGCCTGGTCGACGGGGCGAGGGAAACTCTCGACGAGTTGAAATCCCGCGGCGCCCGCCTGGCGGTCATCTCGGGGACGTTGGACGTGATGCTCGACGCGCTCTTCCCCGACCATCCCTTCGACGAGGTCTACACGAACCACCTCGCCTTCGATGCCGAGGGGCGCATCGCGCACTGGCGGGCGACCCCGTTCGACATGGACGGAAAGGGCATCGCGCTGCGCTCGATCGCGCTGCGCGAGGACATCCCGCTATCCCGCTGCGCCTTCATCGGCGATCACGCGAACGACTTGTCCGCCGCGCGCTTGGCCGGCTTTTCGATCGCGTTCAATCCCAAAAACGCCGAGCTCGAGGCGGCGGCCTCCGCGGTCGTCCGCTCCAGCGACCTGCGCGACATCCTCCCTCATCTGGTTTGACCACACGAAAACAACGGACGAGGGGACATTCCCCCTCCTCCGTTGTCCTCGTGTGTCGAACTCAGCGACACATGTGTCGGTCGTGGATTACGGCGGTAGCGGCGTCGTCGGCGGTCGGATGCGCAAACGGCGCGTGTGCACGGCGCGGCGGCGGCTGAAACTCACAGCAAACCTTCTGTCCTGGCCAGTTAGCCGAGTGAGACGAAAACCAAATAAAGCTCTATTTTACGATCTAATTACATATATGCATTTTCGTGTTTTGGCATATTCATTGCTGGTCCCTTCTTGAGAATGGGAGGGACTCCACATGAAGAGCAGGATCGCATCGATGAACCAAGGGTGGTTGGTGGCGGGGATCGTGATGGCCGCGCTGACCTTGGGACCCGCCACGGCCGCCGCGGAAAAAGAGGTCCGGTTCAGAGTGCCGGAACCGTTTCGCGTGGGGGCCCAACTCTACGAAGCCGGCATGATCGCGATCCGCGATGTATTCGCATACACGCCTTCGACCGCACTTCTGCGAGTCTGGATCGACGACGAGTGCCTGGGCATGATCTCAACTCGCCGCAGCGTTTCCGAGGAGCCTCCGTTCCGGAACGAAGCGCTCTTCCGTCGCGGCGCCGACGGCCGCCTCGAGCTGGTGGGTTTTCGCGTGAAGGGCCATCCGACGGGAACGACCTACCGGTTGCCGGAGTCGATCGCCGCCGCGGCTCTCACGAGCGCGCAAACCGATTTGCCGTCCACGATCTCGCCGGAGACGGCGCGCCGGGCGGCCTCCGCGAGCGGGAGCGACTCCACGGTCAGCACTTCGTCGGCCTGGAGATTGGAGCGCGACGGCGAGAGGTCAAGTGCTAAGTAGAGCCAGATCTTCTCGTTCGTGAATCCAGGGGTCGTCCAGATCCAGCCCAAGGGGACGAGCTTCCCCGCGCGGTAGCCGGTTTCTTCCTCGACCTCGCGCAGGGCACAGTCCTCGGGCGCTTCGCCGGGATGGTCGAGCTTCCCGGCGGGGACCTCGAGCAGCCACGATCCGGTCGCGTGGCGGTACTGCCGCACGAGAATCGCGTTCCCGTCGGAATCCACGGGGACCACGGCCGAAGCGCCCGGATGGCGGATCAGCTCCAGCGTGGTGACGTTCCCGTTCGGGAGACGGACCTCCTCGAGAGAAAGCTTGACGATGCGTCCGTCATGGACGCTGCGGGACGACAAAACGACGGGATCGCTCATCGAGGACCTCCTGCGTGATAATACCGGCCTTGTCACCGGAGACCTCCATGCCACAGCCGATTTACCTCGACTACAACGCCTCGACGCCCATCGCCCCCGAGGTGCTCGAGGTCATGACCGCGGCGTTCCGCGATGTTCACGGCAACGCGCTCTCGACGCACGCGTTCGGGGTTGCGGCGCGGCGCGTCGTCGAAACGGCGCGCGCGGAAGTCGCCGCGTCGATCGGGGCCGAGCCCGACGAGATCGTCTTCACGAGCGGCGGGACCGAATCGAACAACGCGGCGATCCACGGTATCGCTTCGATGCTCGCCGATCGCGGCCGGCATCTCGTCATCACGGCGATCGAGCACGCGTCGGTCGAGCAGGCGTGCCGGGTTCTCGAACAGCGCGGCTGGGGCGTGACGCGCGTCCCGGTCGACCCCGCGGGGGTCATCGACGCGCGCGCGATCGAATCCGCGATTCGCCCCGACACCGTGCTCGTCTCGGTGATGCACGCCAACAACGAGACGGGCGTCATTCAACCGGTGGCAGCAGCAGCCCGAGCCGCGCACGCCAAGGGGGTCGTGATTCACACCGACGCGGCGCAGTCGGTCGGGAAGATCCGCGTGAACGTGCGCGAGTTGGACGTCGATTGCCTCTCGATCGCCGGACACAAACTGTACGCGCCGCAGGGGGTCGGAGCGCTCTACCTGAGGCGCGGCACGCCGTTCACGCCGCTCCTTCGCGGCGCGGGCCACCAACACGACCGCCGGTCCGGCACGGAAAACGTCGCGCTGTCCGCCGCGCTCGGCGCCGCGTGCGCCTTGGCGTCACGTTCTTTGGAGTCGTGGCGGGAGCACGCGCAGGCGATGCGCGACCGTCTCGAACTCAAACTGCGCGAGGCGTTCCCCGCGATCGTCGTTCACGGGGCCGAAGCCAAACGGCTCCCGAACACGCTGTACGCCGCCTTCCCTGGAATCGACGCGAACGAACTGCTCGCCCGGCTCGACGGCGTCGCGACGGGAACCGGCGCAGCCTGCCACTCGGGAAAGGCCGACCCGTCGAAGGTGTTGCTCGCGATGGGGGTCAAGCCGGAGATCGCCAGGGCCACGCTGCGACTGACGACCGGACGGCCGACGACGCCCGGAGAGATCGACGACGCCGCGGCGAGAATCGTCGCAGCGGTGAGGGCGGGAGCAGGGAGTCCCAGCGCGTGAGCCGCGAGGTCGTCCACGACGGCGCAGGGTCGTTCCAGATCCGCTTTCCGTTCGACCGCCGCCTGGTCGACCTCGTGAAGTCGCTCCCGCGCCGCCGCTTTCAGGTCGCCGACAAGATTTGGACGGTCCCCGACGACGACGTCGTGGCCTTGGTCGACCTGTTGCAGCCGGAAGGGTTCACGTTCGACGACGAGGCGCAAGCTCGTTACGCTGCCCGCGGGGGCGCCAGGGCGTTGCGAACGACCCAGGCGAACGCGAACCCCGAAGACAACGGCGCGGAGCACTACACGGTCGGCCGGTTGAACCGCGAGGTCAAGGCGGCCCTGACCGAAGCGTTCCCCCAGGCGATCTGGCTCGTCGGTGAGATCAGCGGCTTCAATCGCGCAAAGCACAAGAAGCACGTGGGATTCACGTTGATCGAGCGCGAAGCCACAGGCGAGCAGGCGTACCAGGTCCAGGCGATCCTCTTCGATGGCGTGCGCCAGGAGATCGAGCGCAAGCTCCAGTCCGCGGGAGACCCCTTCACGCTCGAAGACGAGGTCGCAATCCGCGTGCGTGTTCGCGTCGATCTCTACGACGCCTGGGGCGCCTACCGCGTCCAGATCGAGGATCTCGACCTCGCCTTCACCCTGGGCGAGGCGGCGCGTCGCCGCGAGGAAATCGTCCGCAAGCTACAAGCCGCGGGGCTCCTCGAACGAAACGCCGCGCTTCCGCTCCCGCTGCTCCCGCTGCGGGTCGGCCTCATCACGAGCCTGAACTCGGATGCGTACCACGACGTGCTGCGCACGCTCGGCGAGAGCGGCTTCGCCTTCAAGGTGACGGCGCACGGCGCGCGCGTGCAGGGGCGCGCGACGGAATCGTCGGTCTTGAACGCGCTCGACTGGTTCCGCGCGAGGCAGGAGCACTTCGACGCGATCCTGATCTGCCGCGGCGGCGGCTCCCGAGGCGATCTCGCTTGGTTCGACACGGAGGCGCTCGGCCGCGCGGTCGCGCTGTTCCCGATCCCGATCCTCAGCGGCATCGGCCACGAGCAGGACGTCTCGGTGCTCGACCACGTCGCGCGACGCGCGAAGACGCCGACGGCGGCCGCGGCGTTTCTCGTGGACGCCGTGCGCGCGGCGTTGCGCCGGGTCGAGGAGTTCGGAGGCTCGATCCTCGAAGAGGCGAAAGCACTTCTGGGCACCGAAAAGCGAAATCGGCGCGATGCGACGCAGCGGCTGGCGCGCGCGACGACGCGGCGGATCGAAGCCTCGCGCGCCGCGCTCAGGGCTTCGGCGCGGCAACTCGGCCAGGGTGCCCGGCGGGACCTCGCGGGCGAGACGCGCCGCGTGACGGATGCGGCCTGCGCGTTGGCGCCGCGCGTGACGCGCGCGCTGGCGCAGGAGGCCGAGCGCGTCGCCGTGCGGGCGCGACGGCTCTATCTGCTCGACCCGCGGCGCGTCGTCGAGCGCGGGTATGCAATCCTGCGCGGGGCGGACGGACGCGTCGTCGTCACGCCGGCGCAGGCCCAAGCGGGCGCGCGCGTGACGGCGGAGTTGAAAAACGGACGACTGCAACTCGTCTCGGAAGGGGCCAACGATGAGTAAGTCAAAGGGCGCGAAGGAGCTTTCCTACGGAGAGGCGGCCGGGCGGCTCGAGGAGATCCTCAGCCGCATCGAGGAAGGGAAGGTGGACATCGACGAACTGTCGGGGCTGGTCGCCGAGGCCGCGGGGCTCGTGGCGCTCTGTCGAGGGAAGATCCACGCTGCGGAAGTCCAGGTGAAGACGATCACCGAACAACTCGAGCGCGATCTCCCCGCCGAAGACGACGGCCCTCCCGAAGAAGACGGCGTCGACCAGAACATCCGCTATTGAGGACGGCCGACGAGCTCTTCCGCGGCCGCCTGATCATGGCGCCCATGACCCGCGGTACTGATCTGCCCTTCCGCCTGCTGGCGAACGAGTGGGGCGCCACCGTGTGCTCGGGCGAGATGGCATACGCGCACCGGACCGGAGGGCGCGACCGGGGGGACCTCCCGCTGCTGCGGCGCCACCCCTCGGAAACGATCTTCGGCGTGCAGCTTGCCGGGAAGATTCCCGAGGTCATGGCCGAGGCGGCGAAGGTCGCCGAAGGCCAGGGGGCCGATTTCGTCGACGTCAATTGCGGCTGTCCGATCGACGAGGTGACGCGGCGCGGCTTCGGGGCGTCGCTTTTGCAACGGCCGTCGAAGGTGGCGTCGATCGTCGCCGCGATGAAGGCCGCCGTGACGATTCCCGTGACGATCAAGCTGCGGCTGGGTTGGTCGGAGGGAGAGGACGCGTATCTGAAGATCGCGCGAGCGGCGGCCGCCGCCGGCGTCGATGCGATCACGCTTCACGCGCGCAGCCGCGCGCAGCGCTACCGGCGCCCGGCCAGCTGGGAGCACGTGAAAGCGCTCGCCGGAGAGGTTTCCGTTCCCGTCATCGGAAACGGCGACATCTTCACGTGGCGGGAGGCGAAACGGCGGATGGAAGAGACCGGCTGCGCCGCGGTGATGGTCGGGCGGTGGGCTCTCGCCAAACCTTGGTTGTTCCGCGAGTTCGCCGAACAGCGCGACATCGAGCTGTCGCCCGACGAGCGCCTCGCGGTCGTTCGCCGTTACGTCGCGTTGTGCCGCGTGCACTTCCGGGACGACGAGAAGGGGCGGGCGCGCACGCGTCGGTTCCTCGTCTTCCACCAGGACTTTTTCCGCCGCTACCGGCGGAACGCGGCCCAAGACGCCGTCAATTCCGACGACCCCCGCACCTGGGGGGAAGAACCCGTCAACGACCTCGAGGCGTGGCTGTGCCGCTCCGACCTCCCGGGGGTGACGGCCCTAGCGCGCTGGCTGGTGGACGGCGAGGAGGTCGAGCCTCCTCCTCTGGATCCGGATGCAGCCCGCGCGGTCAAGGTCGCGGCGCTGGGGTAACTCTTGCTATCCTGACGACCATGATGACCAATTACGATGCACAGAGTGTTCTTCTCGTTGTCGCGGTCACCCTCGGCATGACCGTGGGGTGTTCCGATCAGGGCGCGGTGAAAAACGACGCGCCGAAAGCGGCCGCAACCCCCGCGACGGCGCCTCCGCTGGTGTCCGGCCGCGGTGACGGCGCGCTGCCCCCCGGACATCCGCCGGTCGACGCCGCCGGAACGCCGCAGCCGGGGCTACCTCCCGTTCCCGAGGGCGCCGGAACGGGCGAGGCCGCCCTGGCCTGGACCTCCCCGTCGGAGTGGATCTCCGAGAAACCCGCGTCGGCGATGCGCCGCGCGCAGTACAAGGTCCCCGGCAAGGCCGGAGACGGCGAATGCGTCGTCTTCTATTTCGGTCCGGGCCAGGGTGGCGATCCGATGGCCAACGCCAGTCGTTGGGCCGAGCAGTTCTCGGCCGCCGACGGGAGTTCGGCCGGCGGCACGATGGAGACCTCGGAGATCGAGGTCGGCGGGCTGAAGGTCTTCATGGTCGAGGTCTCCGGCACCTACAACGGCGGCATGACGATGACCGCCGCCCCCGCGACGCCCAAGCCCGGCTACCGGCTGCTCGGCGCGGTGGCGCCCGGCCCCGACGCGAATTGGTACTTCAAGTTCACGGGCCCGGATGCCACGGTCAACGAGCAGCGCGACGCGTTCACCGCGATGGTGAAGTCGTTGAAGCACGGCACGTCATAGTCGAAGCGACAAACAGCTCAAACCGCCGTCCATCTTTCGGAACTCCGACATCTCCAGCGTGACGACGTCATAGCGGAGCCTGACGAGCGCTTCTTGGAGGACGGGAAACCCGCGCGCGATTAGAACGCGGCCGTTGATGCACACGCAGTTGGCCGCGTACGACTCGCAGCTTGAGACGCGAACGAGCGGGTAGCCGCGCAGTTCGTCTCGGCCCGCCAACGCCTCGATCGCCACGAGGCGCCCGTCATCGAGGGCTGAAAGACCGCTCTTCAGATGCAGCAGCTCGGGGACGCCCCGCACGTCGACGATCGTCGACTCGTAACCATTGCCGGCGAGGATCGCGGAGAGTTGCCGGGCCCCTTCCGCGTTCGTCCTCGCCGAGATCCCGATCAAGAAGCGGTCGTTGATCTCGCAGATATCGCCGCCGTCGACCGTGCCGGGAGCTTGGATCTCACCGAGCCAGGGCGTCAAGCCCACGAGCGCCTCGCGAACACTGGGAACCTCGCCCCGACGGCTTACGTCTCCGGGATGGGTGATGATCGCGCCCCGGCCGGTGAGAATGGCCGTGTCCTCGACGAAGGTCCCGTCCGGGAAGTGCGCGTCGGTCGACAGACGCGTCAGCCGGAGGCCGCAGCGTTCCAACTCCTCGCAGTAGCGCTCGTGCTGGGCCTTGGCCAGGGAGTAGGTGGGGACGCCGTGACGGCCTTCGGTCAGGCCGTCGGCGAAGTTCGGCGAGGGCCGGCAGACGAGCGCGCGAGTAAGACGCACGGGAACTCCTGACTCGGGTTACGATCCGCGCCATGATCGACCGGCGCGTCTCACTCCGCGATTACGTCCGCGGGTTCAGCAAGCCTTTTTGGGCCGCCAACATCTCCGAGCTGTTCGAGCGTATCGCCTTCTACGGGATGGCGCCCGTCCTGGTCCCCTACCTCGTAGAGGTTCGTCACTTCGACGAAAGCGCCGCGATTCGCGTGGGCGGGAACCTCGGGTTCATCGTCTACGGGCTGACGATCCTCTCCGGGATGTTCGCCGATTGGCTCGGCTACCGTCGTGCGATGCTTTTGGCCTACGGGCTCCTGGCCGCGGGGTATCTGGGTGTCTGGCACGCGCCGAATTTCCCCGCCGTCGTCGCGGCGCTCACGCTGGTCGCCTTCGGCGCCTCGATCATCAAGCCCGCGATCACCGGCACGGTCCAGCGGACGTGTAGCGAGGAACGCCGGCCGGTCGGCTTTTCGATCTACTACACGCTCGTCAACATCGGCGGGTTCCTCGGGCCCAACATCTCGGGGGCCGTCGCGGCCGCCGCCGGCCTCGCGTTCGTGTTTCCGACGTCGGCCGGGGCGATCGCGCTCGCCTTGGCGCTCGTGCTCTTGCTGTATCGCGACGGCGCGGCCGAGGGCGACGCGCCGAAGCGACGCCTGGGCGCGTTGCTTCGGGACTTCGTCGGTATCGTGACCACGCCGCGATTGATGACGCTGTTCCTCCTGGTCGCCGGATTCTGGAGTCTGTTCTTCCAGTTCTACGGCGCGTTCACGACCTACCTCACGCAGGACCTGCAGGTGAGCCAGCAACGGGCGAACTTCATCATCTCGCTCGACGCCGCGCTGATCATCGCCTGCCAGGTCGTCACGGGTTACCTCACGCGCAACTGGACGACCGCGCGGGCCGTCTGGATCGCCGCCTTCATCGGCACCGCCGGTTACGCCGTGATCGGGCTGCGCCAGTCCCCCTGGGTGGCCGCGGCGGGCGTGGTCGTTTTTGCGATCGGCGAGATGATCTACTCCGCGCACTTCTACAAGTACCTGGGGAGCCTCGCGCCGGCGGGACAAGAAGGGATGTATCTCGGCTTCGCGTTCCTCCCGATCGCGCTCGGGAGTTTGATCGCGGGATGGATCGGCGGCCCGATCGCGACGTGGGCGCGCACGTCGCTGCACCATCCGGAAAAGATGTTTTGGGGATTCGGCGCCGTCGGCTTGGTCGCCGCGGCGGGCCTGTGGTTGCACGCGAAGGTGTACGCCGCGCGAGACGCGCAGGCCTAGAAACCAGGAGATCCGATGGAGGCACCCGACACCAAGTCACTCCCCGATAACGCCTACGAGCCGCTCAAGCCGGGCGAGGTGTACAAGCCGGTCGTCCCGGCGGGAACGAAGTTTCCGGAGGCTACCGGCGTCTCGATTTTCTGGGGGCTGTTGTTCTGTGTGATCTTCACGATCGCCTCGGCCTACTCGGGGCTCAAGGTCGGCCAGGTCATGGAGGCGGCGATTCCGATCTCGATCCTCGCGATCGGCCTGACGCGCGTGGTCTCAAAGGACCCGCCGCTGCTCCAGAACGTGATCATGACGGGGATCGGCGGTGCGTCGGCGTCCGTCGTCGCGGGGGCGATCTTCACGCTGCCCGCGCTGTACTCGCTCGGCCTTTCTCCGCACCCCTTGCAAACGATCTTCATCTGCCTGGCCGGCGGCTGCCTGGGCGTTCTCTTCTTGATTCCCTTGCGCCGCTATTTCGTGCGCGAAACGCACGGCGAGTACCCGTACCCCGAGGCGACGGCGATCACCGAAGTGCTCGTTACCGGAGAAAAGGGCGGCTCCCAGGCGAGGCTCCTCATCCAGGCCACCATCATCGCCGGCCTCTACGATTTTTTCGTGACGACGTTTCGGGTCTGGAAGGAGCTCGTGGATTTCCAGTTCGTCCCGCTCGTCAGAGACGCCGCCGAGAAGGCCAAGATCGTCTGCCGTTTCGACGCTGTCGCGTTCATCTTGGGCCTGGGCTACGTCATGGGCCTACGCTCTTCGATGATCCTGTGCGCGGGGGGCGTGCTGTCGAACTTCGTCCTCGTCCCGCTGATCTTCTACCTCGGTTCCCACGCTCCCGAGCTCATTCCCCCGGGAACGAAAGCGATCTCGGCGATGAGCGCGAACGATATCTACCGCGGATACGTGCGCTTCATCGGCGTGGGCGCGATCGCCACCGCGGGGATCTTCGGGATCCTCAAGTCGTTGAAGGTCGTGGTGGGCTCGTTCGGCATCGCCATCAAAGCGTTCCGGCACGGCGAAGGGCACGTCGAACTGGAGCGGACCGATCGCGACATCTCGATCATGACGATGCTCATCGGGACGATCGTCACCTCGATCCTCGCGTGGATCTTCTTCGGAACGCTCGGGGCCGGAGGCTGGACCGCGGTCCTCGTGGGTCTCGTGCTGATGCTCATTTTCTCGTTTTTCTTCACGTCGGTGGCCGCCAACGCGATCGCGACCACGGCGCGAAACCCGGTGTCCGGCATGACCATGCTGACGATCATGATCTCGTCGGTCGTGCTGTTGAAGTTCGGTCTCTCGGGTCCGACAGGAACGTTCTTCGTCATGGCGATCGCCGGCATGGTCTGCACGGCGCTGTCGGTTTCGGGCCAGACCATCACCGACCTCAAGACCGGCTACTGGCTGGGCTCGACGCCCCAGGTGCAAGAGCGGGTGAAGTTCCTCGGCGTCGTCGCCGCCTCGATCGCCGCCGGCCTGACCATCGCGATGCTCTCGCGGATGTACTTCTTCGGCGACGCGCCCGACGGCACGGCCGCCGAAAGGATCCTGGCGGCGCCGCAGGCGTCGATCATGAAGGCGCTCGTCCAGAGCTTCATGAACCGCGAACCGGTCGCTTGGGCCCTGTTTGGCGTCGGCTCGATGATCGCGGTCGTCCTGGAGATGCTGCAGGTTCCGGCGTTGACCTTCGCGCTGGGCATGTACCTTCCCCTCGAGCTCAACTCCCCCGCCCTCGTCGGCGGCTACCTGCACCACCTCGTCACCAAGAAGGCGGCCAAGCAGGGCGGCGAGTCGGGGCGGACCCTTCGTGAGCGCGGCGTCGTTATCGCGTCGGGGTTGATGGCAGGCGGTGCCTTAGGCGGCGTGTTCGGCGCAGGCTTGCGGCTGATCCCTGGATTCACCGAGGACTGGATCAAGCTCCCGTTTTACGACTTCGACATGATTTCGCAGGGGGTGTCGATCGTCGGGTTCCTGGGCCTCGTCGCCTACATCTGGCTTGGCGCGAACCGCAAACCCACTTCCGCGTAGGCGGAAAAGGGGCACTCCCCTTTTTCCGACAAAGCTCCCCGGATACCGCTTTGATCAGAAAAAGGGGAGTGTCTCCTTTTCCGGCGTCGCGAAAAGTTTGAAGGCGCCGTCGACACGCTTGATGCCGACGATCACGGGAACCCCGGCGATCGGGCTCTGGGCGACGCGGCCGGAAAGGTCGAGCAGGCGCACCGGCTCACGCCCTTCGAACCTCCCGTCCACGAGAGCGTCGATGGCCCCGGGTTCGACGTCGTCCGGTTCGCAGGCGAAGCGAGGGACGAGAACGTTCCCCGCCGCCGCCCGGACGATCTCCGTAATATCGAGCTGATCCTCGAGTTCGGTCTCTCCCGCGAGCACCAGCAAAACCCCGCCGGCGTCGCGGTGTCCCACGCGGCGCCCCTCCTTGGTGGAACAATCGGCGGGGACGAACCGCGGCCGGATGAGCACGATCGCGAGCGTGTGGTGTTTGCCGTCCCGCAGGTCGATCGCCGGGGCCTCACGGATCAGCGAACCCTCCGGGAGGAGGGCGAGAAGCCCCTTGGCTCCCGGTCCCGTAGCGGGAAGGTCGTAAACGTAGTCGGTCACGATCGTCTTCGTGAACGACTGAATGACGAGGTTGCGCTGCCTCTCGTGCGGCGGCTTTTTCCCCGTGGCCGCCCGGAACGCGGCGTCGAAGGACGCATCGTCCCACTCGCGGCGCGTGGCGAAAAACGCCGTGTCGGGATCGGCGATGGTCCCGTCCGTGGCGAGGGCGATGCGTAGGACGAGGTCGTAGGGCCTCGTCGAATCCGACACGATCAGCCACGAAGCCGGCCAGCCACCGCCTTGCGCGATCGTGCGGAGGCAGGTCTCCATCCGCCCCGCATCGAGGAACGCGCCCAGAACGACGTCGCTGCCGTCCGGCGCGCGGAGCGCTTTTTCGGCGAGACGCGAGGCGAGAGAGGACGCGAGTACGGGGAGCGCCTCTTCCGAGGGGACCGGAGCCGCGGACTTCGGGGCCGCTTGCGCGGCGGCTAGTGCGAGGGCCACTCCAACAACTGCGATGAGGCGTTGCATGCTCGCAACGTATTCTTCTTTTTCCGGGCCGACAACTTCGCACTCCCTCCGCGGGAACACGATACGGCCCGCGCTCTTGTCTTCGCGGGCGAGTTCAACGTAGGGTCGCCTGCGCCTCCCCCGAAAGAGTCACCACATGACGGCTACCGCACAGGCATCGATCTCTCCGGCGCTCGACGGGCGTTTCTTTCTGGTGGAAGCGCTCGGGCGGGGCGGCCAGGGAAGCGTCTTTAGAGCGTACGACCGGGTCTTCAGGCGCGACGTCGCGATCAAGGTGTTGCACGAAGCGCGGGCGAACGACCCGGTGCATCCGCTCGCCGTGGAATTCGCGGCCTGGTCGCGCCTGCGCCACCCTCACGTGGTACGAGCGTACGAGCTACTGCGCGCGTCGTCGGGACCGCTCCCTCCGGGGACCCCCTACCTGGTCCTGGAACTCGTGCGCGGCCTCCCGGTACACCGCGCGCTACGCGCGGGAGCCGAAGCGCCTTCCGTCTTGGAGGAGATCGCGCGCCGGATCTTGCGCGCGCTCGACCACGTCCACCGGGCCGGGATCGTGCACCGGGATCTCAAACCGGGAAACGTCCTCGTGGGGCCGTCGCGCCGGGAGCTCGGACGCGTCAAGCTCACCGACTTCGGCCTCGCGTCGGAGTTGGGACGGGCGGGCGAGCCGGGGCACATCTCCGGCTCGATCCCCTACGTCGCCCCCGAGACGATCCTGGGGTTGAAGGTCGACGGACGCGCGGATCTCTACGGATTGGGCGTCCTCCTCTTTTTTTTGGCGACCGGGCGGCTGCCGCTCGCCTCGAAGTCGCCCGAGCGTTGGATTCGATGGCACCTCGGCGGCCCGCCCGCGGAGCCGCGAGAGCTGAGGCCCGATCTCTCCACGCGGTTCGCCGAGCTCGTGGTCCGCCTCACCGCGCGCCCGCGCGACGAACGCCCGGCCAACGCGACCGAGGCGCTCACGATTCTCGGGTCGGCGTCCGCGCGAGCCGTTTTCGATGGAACCCGCGAGCTCCCACTCGGTGAGCGCGCCCAGGTTCGATTCGCCCTCGATGGGGTGCGGGCCGGCGCGCTGCGAGAACTCGTGCTTTCGACGAACGCCGGCCGCGCCCGGGCCACGCACCGCGAGTTGACGATAGGCGCCGCGGCCGCCGGGGTGACGTGCGTGACACTCGAGCGGACCGCGGGCGCGCGTGTGTCCAACCTGGCGCGCGTCGTGCTGACCTTGCTGCTGGGGTTCGGCCCCGACGGCTGGGCGCTCGTCGAGAAGCACGGCCTGCACCGGGGTCTTCCATTGACCCTGATCGCAGGTGTTCCCGTGTGGGACCGTCAGGGCCACGACGAGGCGCGGGCGCGGCGGCCGGCGGCGGTGCGTGTCGTCGCGCCCCGTGTCGCCGCGTTCTTCTTCGATGCCGCGCGGCGCGGCCCGCTGGCGCTCATCGTCGACTCATCCGCCTCGGGCGACCCGCTCGCATCAGAGGTCGTCCTACGCCTGCGCCGCGGCCTCGCCCGCTCGAAATCCGTTCGCTCCGATGTCGGCGGCCTCTTGCTCGCGCTGCCGCCGGGATGAATTGGGGACATTTTGCCTTTTCTTACAAAATCAGATCGCTGAGAAAAGGACAGCCCCTTTTTCTCATCAAAGCGGTATCCGGGGAGCTTTGTGAGAAAAAGGGGCTGTCCTTTTCTCAGCGATCTGATTTTGTAAGAAAAGGCAAAATGTCCCCAATCTCCCTACAT
The DNA here is from genome assembly GCA_032124015.1 of Acidobacteriota bacterium. Lineage (GTDB taxonomy): Bacteria > Acidobacteriota > Polarisedimenticolia > Polarisedimenticolales > DASRJG01 > DASRJG01. The sequence goes on along the minus strand of JAQBEH010000088.1, from coordinate 77,356 downwards.
GTGCGCGATCAGGTTGTCCGCGAACTCGGAGCACTTGATCTCGACGGCGCCTTCCATCTGTCGGGCGAAGTCGTACGTCACGCGCTTGCTGGCGATCGCGCCGTCCATGCCGCGCAGGATCGCGTCGGCGGCCTCGTCCCAGCCGAGATAGCGAAACATCATCTCGCCCGAGAGCACGACGGAGCCGGGGTTGACCCGGTCGAGATTGGCGTACTTGGGCGCGGTGCCGTGCGTGGCCTCAAAGACCGCGTGGCCGGTGACGTAGTTGATGTTGCCCCCGGGGGCGATCCCGATCCCGCCCACCTGCGCGGCGAGGGCGTCCGAGAAGTAATCCCCGTTCAGGTTGAGCGTCGCGACGACGTCGAACTCCGTCGGGCGCGTCAGGATCTGCTGCAGGAAGATGTCGGCGATGGCGTCCTTCACCAGGACTTTCCCGGCGTCGAGCGCGGCCTTCTGTTCGGCGTTGGCGACGGATTCGCCCTTTGCCGCCCGGGTCCTCTCCCACTGCTCCCAGGTGTAGACGCTCTCGCCGAACTCGCGCTCCGCGAGTTGGTAGCCCCAGTTGCGGAACGCCCCCTCGGTGAATTTCATGATGTTGCCCTTGTGGACCAGGGTGACGCTCTTGCGCTTGTGGCGGACGGCGTAGGCGATCGCCGCGCGGATGAGGCGCTCGCTCCCCTCTTTCGAGACCGGCTTCAGGCCGAGCGCGACCGTCTCGGGGAAGCGGATCTTCTTGTACGGGGCGGGGAACTCCTTCCGGAGAAATTCGAGGAACTTCTTCGTCTCGGGGCTTCCCTCGGCAAACTCGATCCCCGCGTAGATGTCCTCGGTATTCTCCCTGAAGATCACCATGTCCACCGACCCGGGGTGCTTCACCGGTGAAGGCACGCCCTGGAACCAGCGCACCGGCCGGAGGCAGACGTACAGGTCGAGGATCTGGCGCATGGCGACGTTCAGGGAGCGAATGCCGCCGCCGATGGGCGTCGTCAACGGCCCCTTGATCCCCACGAGGTGCGTCCTGAACGCTTCGAGGGTTTCGTCGGGAAGCCAGCTGCCGGTCTGGTCGAAGGCCTTCTGGCCGGCCAGCACCTCCATCCAGTGAATCTTGCGCGAAGCGCCGTAGGCCTTCGCGACCGCCGCGTCGAACACGCGCACCGACGCGCGCCAGATGTCGGGCCCCGTGCCGTCCCCTTCGATGAAAGGGAGGATCGGGTGGTTGGGGACCGTCATGCGGCCGTCTTTCAGGGTGATGGTTTCGCCTCGTACGTCCGTCATCGTTGTGGCTCCTCCTCCGATCCGCGCAAACGGCTCGAAGAGCGGTAGGGAAAGATATCGACGACCTCGCCTCGATGGTGGAGGTCTTGCATGCGACGCCAGAAAGCTACGTGCAACAGCTCCTCGTGATGGGCGAGGAAGGTGTGGAGAAGCTCCTTCCGCAACCCGAGATACGAGCGGAACTCCTCCGGGAAGATGTCCCGCTCACCGACGTAATACCACGGCTCGGACGAGACCTCTTCGAGGTCGGTTCTCGCTTGCGGGAGCTCCCGGAAATTGCACTCGGTCAGCAGGCACAGCTCGTCGTAATCGTAGAAAATCAGCCGGCCGTGGCGCGTGACGCCGAAGTTCTTGAGCAGCATGTCGCCGGGGAAGATGTTGGTCGCCGCGAGGTCCCTGAGCACCTGCCCGTACTCGACGATCGCGTCGCGAGCCGCCTGGAGTTCCGCGGTGCGAAGGTAGATGTCCAGAGGGCGTAGGCGGCGTTCGGTGTAGAGGTGGTGGATCACGACGCTGTCCCCGCGAAATTCCACGGCGTCGGTTGCAGCGTTTCCCAGCTCGCGGCACAATTCGTCTGAAAAGCGCGATTTGTCGAACTCGAGGTGCTCGAACTCCTGGGCGTCCACGAGCCGTCCCGCGCGGTCATGACGGAAGACCAATCGGTACTTGTCGCGAACCTCCTGGTGGGTGACCGTCTTCGGGTAGTCGAAGCTATCCTTGATCACCTTGAAGACGACATCGAGACCGGGGAGCGTGAACACGCTCATGACCATGCCGCGTTGCCCCGGCGCGATCCCGAAGCGATCGTCGGTTGTTTCCAGATGACGGAGGATCGACCGGTAGAGCAGGGTCTTCCCATGCTTGTTGCAGCCGACCGCGTTGTAGAGCTCGGCAATCGGCTTCCTGGGCATGATCGTCCTCAGGAATGAGACGGTCTCGTGAGGCCACTCCATCTCCACGAAGAAGTAGGATCGAGCGAAGCTGAACGCGATGCTCACGTCGTTTTCGTCGAGGAGGATGGCGTCCACGACGATCCTCCCGTCGGGATTCCTGAGCGCCAACATGAGAGGGACGTCGCCGCCATCGGTTTCGACCCGGCCCACGAGGTAGGCCGCCTTGCCGCGGAAGAAGACCGGGCGAGCCAGTTCCACCGCGCGGACCTCGCGCGCATCGAGCCGATCCTCCATCGCGATCGCGATCTTGCCCGCGTCACGGTCGGCATCTTCCCAACCTGGAGCGAAGCGGTACGCTTCGAGGATCTCGCGAACCAGGCGGCGGAGCGAGCCGGCGCGCGGGAAGCGCACGGTCGCGGCGCCGGGGCGGGGGATCGGAGGCGGAACCGTCCCCGACGAGATGAACTCCACGGCCGGATCCACCCCGATGGTGTGGAAGATCTTCCGCGTGAACGAGTTGAAGAACGACTCGGCCAACTCGACATCGCCCCGCGAGGCGATCGCCTCCGCATAGGCCCCACGGAGCGCGGTCCACGTCGGCCGGTCGTCGATGCGGGCATCGAGCAGCGCCTGGAGCTTCAGGAGGCCGGAGTTCACCGCATCAGCATAGAGATCGAACCGGACCTCCGCGTCGTGCTGAACGCCGCGCCAATTTGCCGACTCGAAATGCTCGCGGGCGTTTCGCGTCACGTCGCGGAAGCCCTCGACATAGGCGCGAAACGCCTCCGCGATGATGGCGGCGCCGCGCTCTACGAGAATTCGCTCGTGGCTTTCGCTCATGGGAATACCGACCGAAGAGACTGTGGGCCGTCCCCTAGTTCGTCAGTACTGCACCATGTAGTCCTTGGCCTGCATGCAAACGCCGAAGGCCTTCTTGAAGTTGGTCAGCTGTTCGGCGGTCGCCTGCTGCGCCGCAGCCCCCTGCTGGTTCACTTGCGCCGTCGCCTGCGCCTGAGCTTGTTTCTTCTTGCGGTGGCCTACGACCAGTCCAGCCGCGGCGCCAACGGCCGCGCCTTGGCCAGTACTTGAACCGTGGGCGACGCTGCCGACGAGCGCCCCGGCGGCCGCGCCCTTGACCGCTCCCGCGGCAGCCGCGCCCTGGCCGGCCTGCTGCGCCTGCTGCTGGGCCGCCGCCGTCTGCTGCGCCTGAGCCGCCGACTGTTGTTGGAGCTGGAAGGGGTCGGTGCCAGTGTTCTGTTGGGCGTACTGGTAGCAAGCAGCCTCGTCTTGGGATTGCTGCGACGCGTCTTGCCCCTTCGTCGGGAAGGCGTAGACGTTCATCGTCGCGGCCAGGGTCTTCTGGCCCGAAGCGGGTGCCACCTGGGCCAGCGCCACCGAAGGCGCCACCAGGATGACCAGGGTCAACGTCGCGATCAACCGCACCACGGACTTGTCTGTTCGTATCGTCATCGGTGTCCTCACTTCCCAGCCGTCAGAGGCGTGCACCAGCCGAACCCGACGACGTTACACCCGGCCTCCGGGATGGCGACGGTGGCCGAAAGCCCTCCGCTTTTTTCGTCGATGATGAAGCTGTACGCGCGATCATTGTCGATCCCCTGCACGGCGATTTGACCGTCCGCTCGCTTGACGTTGTCGAGGACGGTCTTGCGATTCAGCCGGCTGGCCTTGGTCGTTTCGACTCGCTTTTGCACCAGGTCGAATACCAGAAACTGCGGGACACCCAGCTCCGCCGCCGTGCCGGAGGCGCATTCGCCGTCGTCGCAGCACGCGGAGACCGACCCCGCCGAGCAGATGAAGAGATCCACCCCGGTCAGATCATCGGCCCGAGCGGAACCGACCAGAACGAAACCGGCCAGGCCGAACGCCACGATCGCAATACGCTTCATGTCAGTCCTCCACGTCCTTGAACGAAGGCGTTCCGACTCACCAATGGAACCCAAGCCCCACATAGGGCCCCGGGAGCGACAAATCGAGACGAACCGGGGTCTCGTCGTAGTTGAAGGCGAGGTAGCGATAGCCAAACGCCAACGACACCGCCTTGTTGAAGGCAAAATCCGCACCCGCGATTCCTTCCCAGGTCAGCTGCGATCCGCCGCCGCCGATGTCCGCGTAGAAGAGCAGCGACCACCGTTTAGAGGGGTGGCCCACGACGCGCACGCCGGCGAGCCAATCCCACCAATCGATCGTGGCCTTCGCGGTCCTCCCCGCATAGGTCCCCGACGTCAACTCGAGGTCGGTGTCGATCCGGTAGTACCGCGCGCCCCATCCAAAGTCGATCATCGTTTTGTGAGCGTTGTAGATGCGGTACGTGATGAGGCCCGAGTAGAGTTGCGTGCCCATGGCAGCGTCGACGTCGCCGAATGTTGCTGGGTCGCTCGTCGGGACCGTATCGTGCAGGTCGAGGTAGATCGCGTCGATGATCGTGCCCCAGTTTCCCTTGCGAACCGAGAAGGCACCCATCGCTGCCATGTGGAGATTGCTCAGGATGTCGGAGAAACTCGCATCGACCCCCGTGGTCGCAAGATCGCCGATCCCGACGTCTCCCTGGATTCCGGCGCCCCAGACGTAGACGGTGAGGTCGAATTCAGCTTTCTCGGCCTCCGCCGGCGTTGTCGCCTGGGCCTCCGCACGGGCGGGGAGGGCAGACACCGAAACGAGCAGCGCGAACATGACGGCGAATGTCGTAAGCCAGCGTTGATGAGTACGCACGGTGGTCTCCTGGGTCGATTGTTCGGGCAGCGAGAGGCAAACTATCCGAACTGCAACGGGCGGGTCAAGGGCTCTCCCCCCTTCCATTCCGAGGTGCCAACTCCGCTTGGGCGATGCGGTAAACCTCGGTGAATCGTCGATTCCCAGGGTCCAACTCCGCCGCTTTCTTCAGGGCGTCCAACGCCTCTCCCGGCCGGTGCTGGCGCACGAGCGCCAACCCCAACGCATGCCACAACGCGGCGTTGTCGGGAGCAACCTCCAGTCCCTTGCGAAGCGTTTCGCGGGCGGCCTCTTCCCGGCCCTCCGCCCGTTGCACGTCGGCGAGGTTGACGTAGGGCGCGGGAATGCCCGGAGCGAGCTTGAGCGCGGCGTTGCATTCCACCTCCGCGGTGGCGAGGTCGCCGAGCTCGGCGTCGAGCGCGCAGAGATTGAGGCGGGCCTCGGGGCGATCGGCGTCGACGTTTTGGGACGCGCGCCACTCGGCCAAGGCATCCGCCGCCTGGCGCGCCTGCGGGGGGGGAAGCAGCGCGGCCGGCGCACCCGCCAACGCGCGCCCCGCGTCGATACGCACCGTGCGCACCGGGTCTTGCGTCAGCGGGGGGAGCACCTTCGCGCGGATCGCCGGATCAGTTTCCGATAACGCGCGGACCGCGGCGTCTCGAACGAGCGGATCGGGGTCGGCCAACGCGCCGAGCAGCGACGGCAGAGCCTCCTCGAGCGATGCCTCAGAAAGGTCCGCCGCGGTCGCCCGCACGATCGCCGGTTGCTCCCGGTCGTCGATCAACGCGGCGAGGGCGGATGCGGCAGCACTCGGATCGGCGCGTCCGGCGGCGATCGTCGTGCTCCAGTGGGGCTGGCTGATGCGCTTCGTCCCCCACCACTTCGCGTACGCGTCCACGGAATACGACAGCGGCTTGTCGGAGTGGCACTTCGAGCAAGCGTCGGGCGCGCCGATTTGCGCGCTCAGGTCGGGGCGCGGGACCTTGAAGCCGTGGTCGTGGCGCGCGTGCACGACCATGTAGTTGGTCGTCGGCATGTGGCAGGCCTTGCAGGAGGCCCCCTTGCCCTCCTGCTTGTGATGGTGGTGCTCCGGCACGTCGAACTTGGACGGGAGGTGGCACTTGACGCATGCGCCGTTGCCCGGCAGAGGCTTCAACGAGTGAGGCTCGTGGCAGTCGGTGCACGTGACGCCGGCGGCGAACATTTTGCTCTGGAGGAAAGACCCGTACTCGTAGTCCTCGTCCAGGATCTGCCCATCGGCGTAATAGAGTTCCGCCGTGAGCAGCGAGACCCGGTGCGTGTCCATCAACGGTCGACCGTGAACGTAGTTTTCGGTCACGACGCCCCGGCGCACGTGGCAACGGCCGCACGTTTCGATCTCGTTCCGCGACACGCGCTTCCGGTCGCGCTTGGCGATTCCGGTCGCCGGGTCCATCACCCACACGGCCGGCTCGCTCTCGCGCAAACGTACGGCGAGGCCGAGATCGGCGTAGTTGGCGGTCCCCACCTTCGCGCGGCGCGCGTGGGCCCAGGCGTCGTGATTGGACCCGGGGCCGTGGCACGCCTCACACGAGACGTCGATTTCGAACCAGGTCGTGTCGAAGGAGTTCTTCACGGCGTCGTAGCGCTTCTTCACGTCGGTCGAATGGCACTCCGAGCACATGAAATTCCAGTTCTGGTAGATCCCCGTCCAGTGCAGCACGTCGTTGAAGGGGACCGCCTCTTTTGGATACAGGTGGAACCAGCGCTGCCCCCCCTCCTCTTTCGGCCGCGTATCCCAGCAGACGTTCAAGGCCTGGAGGCGCCCATCCGGGAAGCGGATCAGATATTGCTGCAGAGGATCGATCCCGAAGGTGTAGGCGATCTCGTAGTCGTAGAGCTTGCCGTCCGGACCGTCGGTGCGGGCGAAGAACTTGCCGTCTTTCTTGGTGAAGGTCGAGGTAAGGCCGAAGTGCGTGAAGGTGGCGCCGCCAAAATCGCCGAGCACGTTCGTCTCGTCGGCGACTTCCATCGCGCGATCGTGATGCGAGCCTCGCCAGTTCGCGGTCGCGGCCTCGTGACAGCCCTCGCAGGTCTGGCGCCCGATGAACTTGGGCTCCGGCGCGGCGTCGTAGGACGGATTGGCCGAGCGCGGGCCGCAGGCGGTCGCCCCAAGCACCAGGAGGAAAACGAGGAGAACGCAACGGGTTCGCTTCATGGGGATCCCCGGTGGAGTCTAGCAACTTCCTTTTCCGTCTCTGGGTTAGACTTCGCGGCCCGGCGGGCGGCCCGCCCCAACAGGAGATCGACATGAAAGCGAACGGAGCGGAATTTTTCGGGACGTTTTGGCTGGTTCTGGGTGGATGCGGCAGCGCGGTGTTGGCGGCGGCATTCCCCGATGTGGGCATCGGCTTGTTGGGCGTGGCGTTTGCGTTCGGCCTGACGGTGCTGACCATGGCCTACGCCATCGGACACATCTCCGGTTGCCACCTCAATCCGGCGGTTTCCATCGGGCTCTGGGCGGGCGGCCGATTTCCCGCGAACAAGCTCGCTCCCTACATCGCCTCGCAAGTCCTGGGCGCGGTCGCCGGCGGCGGCGTGCTCTACATGATCGCCAGCGGAAAGGCCGGCTTCAACGTCGCGAACGGCTTCGCGGCGAACGGCTACGGAGTTCACTCGCCCGGGAGCTACTCGCTGTTGGCCGCGCTGGTTTGCGAGATCGTCATGACGATGATGTTCTTGATCATCATCCTCGGCGCAACGGACAAGCGGGCTCCCCAGGGGTTCGCGCCGTTGGCGATCGGCCTCGGGCTCACCTTGATCCACCTCATCAGCATCCCGGTCACCAACACGTCGGTGAACCCGGCGCGCAGCACGGGTGTCGCCGTGTTCGTCGGCGGCTGGGCCATGGCCCAACTCTGGCTGTTCTGGGTGGCGCCGATCGTAGGTGGAGTCTTAGGCGCCGCCGTCTACCGCTTTATCGGCGGGGCGGAAGACTAGCCGCGCAAGACGGGGATGCTCTCCAACATGAGGCCACACCGCTTTTCTGATAATTTGTCGAGCTGTTGACGGCGACGAGATAAATATCCGCTGAACGTAGGCACGAGAGGAGTGAATCATGGAAGGAACTTCGCCCGGGACCGGAGGAAAGTGCCCGGTCATGCACGGTGGCAGCAAGGCAACGACGAACCGGGACTGGTGGCCCAATCAGCTGAACCTCGCGATGCTCCATCAGAACTCGCCCGTGTCCGATCCCATGGGCACTGGGTTCAAGTACTCGGAAGAGTTCAAGAAGCTCGACCTTACGGCCCTCAAGAAGGACCTCTTCAAGCTGATGACGACGTCGCAGGACTGGTGGCCGGCCGACTACGGTCACTACGGGCCGCTCTTCATCCGGATGGCGTGGCACAGCGCCGGAACCTACCGCACCGCGGACGGCCGCGGCGGCGCCTCCTCGGGCACGCAGCGCTTCGCGCCCCTGAACAGCTGGCCCGACAACGGGAACCTCGACAAGGCACGGCGGCTGCTCTGGCCGATCAAGCAGAAGAACGGCAAGAAGATCTCCTGGGCCGACCTCATGATCTTCGCCGGCAACTGCGCCATCGAGTCGATGGGGCTCAAACCCTTCGGCTTCGCGGGTGGCCGCGAGGACGTCTGGGAGCCCGAACAGGACATCTACTGGGGCCCGGAGGCGGAGTGGCTCGGGGACAAGCGCTACGCCGGCGACCGGGAGCTCGAGAATCCGCTCGCGGCCGTGCAGATGGGCCTCATCTACGTGAACCCGGAAGGGCCGAACGGCAATCCGGATCCGCTCGCTTCCGCGCGGGACATCCGCGAGACCTTCGCGCGCATGGCGATGAACGACGAGGAAACCGTCGCACTCACCGCAGGCGGGCACACCTTCGGCAAGACGCACGGCGCGGGCGATCCGAAACTCGTGGGACCCGAGCCCGAAGGAGCCGGCATCGAAGAGCAGGGCTTGGGCTGGATCAACAAGTTCCGCAGCGGCAAGGGTGCGGACACGACAACGAGCGGCCTGGAAGGTGCGTGGACGCCGAATCCGATCCAGTGGGACAACGGCTACTTCGACACGCTGCTCGGCTACGAGTGGGAACTGACGAAAAGCCCCGCCGGCGCGCACCAGTGGAAGCCGAAGGATCCGGCGGCGGCGAAGCTCGTGCCGGACGCGCACGACCCTTCGAAGCGGCACGCGCCCATGATGACCACGGCCGACATGGCGATGCGGGTGGATCCGATCTACCTGGAGATCTCCAAGCGGTTCCACAAGAACCCGGATCAGTTCGCCGATGCGTTCGCGCGTGCGTGGTTCAAGCTGACGCACCGCGACATGGGCCCGCGCCCTCGCTACCTCGGCTCGCTCGTCCCGAAGGAAGAGCTGCTGTGGCAGGATCCGATTCCGGCCGTCAATCATCCGCTGATTGACGCGAAGGACATCGCGGATCTCAAGAAGAAGATCCTCGCCTCGGGGCTGTCCATCTCGCAGCTCGTCGCGACCGGGTGGGCGTCGGCCTCCACCTTCCGCGGCTCCGACAAGCGCGGTGGCGCAAACGGTGCGCGCATCCGTCTCGCGCCGCAGAAGAATTGGGATGTCAACCAGCCTGCCAAGCTCTCGCGCGCGCTTGCGACCTACGAGACGATTCAGAAGGAGTGGAACGGAGCGCAGAAGGGCGGCAAGAAGGTCTCGCTCGCCGACCTGATCGTGCTCGGCGGCGGTGCTGCGGTCGAGGCGGCGGCGAAGAAGGCCGGGTTCGACGTCGAGGTGCCGTTCACGCCGGGGCGCATGGATGCGTCGCAGGAGCAGACGGACGTGGAATCCGTCGGTATGCTCGAACCGATCGCCGACGGGTTCCGCAACTACCAGAAGGCAGCGTACACCGTTTCGGCCGAGGCGCTGCTTTTGGACAGGGCGCAGCTCCTGACGCTCACCGCCCCTGAGATGACGGTGCTCATCGGCGGCCTGCGCGTCCTGAATGCGAACTACGGACAGTCCAAAAACGGCGTCTTCACCGACCGCCCTGAGACGCTCACCAACGACTTCTTCGTGAACCTGCTCGATATGCACACGACGTGGAAAGCGACCTCAAACGCGCAGGACGCTTTCGAAGGGCGCGATCGCGTGACGGGGGACGCGAAGTGGACCGCGACGCGCGTGGACCTCATCTTCGGGTCGAACTCGCAGCTTCGCGCGCTCTCCGAGGTGTACGCCTCTGACGATGCGAAGGAGAAGTTCGTGCGGGCGTTCGTGGCGGCGTGGGCCAAGGTGATGAACCTGGATCGTTTCGACCTGGCCTGATCCCGGCGATGATCTGGCCGACGAGGTAGAATTTCCAGGATTCGGAGTGCGATATGCCCCATCCGTGCCGCCTCGTCATCGCCATGCTTCTGCTCGTCATGACGTCGATCGCATCGGCCGCGGGCACGACGCCCGGCCCCATCGGGCCCCTGCGCGTCGGCGACGCCGAAGGGAACACGTTCACGCTCGACGCGCCGGGTGTCCTCTATCTCGTCGACTTCTGGGCTTTGGGATGCAAGCCGTGCATCGTCGAGATGCCCGACCTCGAACGCCTCGCGAATGAGTACGAGCCGGGTGGACGCTTCCGTCTCATTAGCATCGTCGCGTCCGGTTTTGAGGGGAAAGATCTCCTGACGGTCGCCCGACAAGCCGGAGCGACGCTTCCGATCTACTCCGATCCCGACGACTTGTTTCGCCAACTCAAGATCAGTTCGTACCCGACGAAGCTCCTGATTCGAGACGGCAACCTCTTGGCCCGCAAACGCGGCGGTGGACCCGAGGCTTACGAGATGTGGAAGAAGCGGATCGACGCTGCGCTGCGGGAGCCGGCGGGTGCGAATGCGCCGTGACCCGCGAGGCACGTCGGTTCATTGGATAGGCACTCGTCGCGGTTTACCACGACATCCATTTGACGTTCGAGATCCTGGGCGTGCAGGCGGGTACGCCTATTGGTGGCCACGGAGTAGTCCGTCGCCGCTCACTCTGCGGGCGACAAGCAAAACGCGAGAACGTAACAGTTGCCCCCCGGGCGGCTCTGCCGTACCGCGGGCGTTCCTCAATATCGGCGGGGATGTATAGCGATTTGCGCGTGGGTGCCGTCGTTTCGAGACTGTCCGGCTTGACCGAGCGTGAGCGGCTCGGCGACACGCGTCCGGGTTGTCAACGTTGACAACGTTGTCCGCCGGTTGCCCGGCCATCGACCGGCCTCTATGTTGGAACGGGGCGCGTAGGAGTCCGTCATGGCCGCTTTTCCTATCCGTCGAGTGCTTCGCCTCGCCCTCCTCCTCGGCCTCATCGCCTTACCGGTAACGAGCGCCGATGCCGAAGGACGAGTCTTAGCCGGGTACCCGGTGTCCATCACGAAAGCGCAGTCGTGGTGCATCGCCCCCGACAGGGCCGTTCCGAGTTGGGACGGCCCCGGCCACCCCGAGTGCAAGATGACCTGGCGCGTGCTCGCGGAGCGCGGCGGCCGCGTCCTCTACAGCGCGCGCTACGCTTGGCCGAGCCCCACCCGTGGCGACGGGAGATGGCGCGTGCTGACCGAAGTCCTGTTCGAGGGAGTCAAGGGGAGCCGCGTCGTGACCTCGCTCTACGCCGGACAGGAGGACGAGGCGCGGATCCTCCCAGCCCCGCTGCGCGTTCTCGAGCTCGAGGGCCAGACCCTCATCGAATCACGCGTGTGCATGAGCGGCACGACCGAATGCGGCAGCGAGTTCGCAAGGTGGGACAGCGGCCGCGTCGGGAAGATCGAAAACCACACCGTCGCCGAGATTCGCGAGCGGCTCCCGCAAGGGTACGACTTGAACACGACGCCGCAGATCGACCTCGCGTCGTTGTCGGGGAAGGGAACGGCCCGGACGCGCGGGGATGCCGATTGCTGTCCGTCCGCTACGATCGCGTTCAAGCTGCGGCTTAGCGGCGCGGAGCTCCACGTTCAAGATATGGAGCTCCGTCTTGGGGAATCGAGCGAGTGAGACCTGCAGTCCGCTTCGCGTTTTGTAGCGGGGCCCCGCTGTCATTGCGACCACTTCAGACACGATGCGCTTTCAATTCACGGTTACAAGGGACGTGAGGAGGCTTCGGAGTTGTCGTTGAAGTTCCCTTCCGAGTTTCGGCTGAACCATCCGAATGAACGCCACTCGACCACGAAGGCGATTGACGCAACGCGTATCGAGCGTCGACGGCCTTGGAACGTCGTTGGGGCGAGTACTCGCCATGTCGGATTTCATTCCATTACGATTCAGCGCAAACTCAACCTGCCCGTAATTGACTTCGTCAAAGAAGCCCTTGATGTCGATCGTGACGACGAAACGCTCGCCGCAGTGTGGTCGCGCATGACGGAGAATCGAAGCTCTCTTGATTCCTGCAGTCGCCGCCTGGTGGGGTTTGCAACTGGAACTCAAATACCGCAACAACTTGCGTTGCAGTCGTTTGAGATCCCTGAACGGGGCCTGAATCCGACGCCACCCACCCGTTGGCTTTGGCTCGAATCTGGTTCGATAGGACTGGGCCGGGACTCGAGAGCGAACCCATATCTTTTCTGCCGCAATCCCAAGCGCACGGGCCAAAGTCGCCAGGCGCGGTTGGCAACTCCGGTTTGTGGTTCGGCCGAGACCTACTGGGAATTTGTCGCGACAACCGCGAACTCGACGGGTGACATGAACGGCCTTGAAGACTATCTCGAACTTGGCGATTACTTCGGCCAGCAGGAGACCCATCTTCATAAACCGCCGCATGCCCCCTTGGGGTCGAGAGTCGTGAGTCGGAACCGGGTCGTGCTGCTGCGGACTCATGCGTATCGGTCCGTCATGGACTCGATGCCTCGTCCGTCTCTTCTTGCGGTTCTTTCTCATCTCAGTTTCTTCCGTTGCGTGGAATTGAAAGCCAGCAGGCTTGCCGAATTGGCGGTGACAGCTCGAACCCCTGAGACGCGCCCTCGGCGTGTCGCGGCGCGCACGCACGACAATCCACGGCGCGAACGATCGTTTCGATGGGCGGGTGCTTGTCCGTCGTCTGCCAGTCAATGTACTGGTCGAATCAGCGCCTTGGATCCTTGCGCATCCGGCGACATGACCCTTCGAAGAGTCACGCACCACCTCGCATGAACCAACCCAAGACCTGACGGAACGGAACCGGACGGACAACAGCCGGAAAACCACTCCCCAGGAAACCAAGATGCTTGTCAAAGAACCGCTGCGAAACACATTACGGGCTGATCAAGACTTCGGCTTACTCTAAGCTTCTCCTACGAACACCCGCTCGTGCTCCCGCAATTGACGCACGCGTAGCAGGCGCCGTTCCGGATCATGATCGAGCCGCACTCGTGGCAGGGCGGTGCATCGGCCTGGCGCACGTAGACGTCGCGCTCACGCGCCTGCGCCGCCGCGGCTTGCGCCGTGGCCGCTCCGGACGCTTCGGGATCGGCCGAGATCGCAAGATCGTGGCCGTTGCCGTTGCCGGCTATCGACGGCTGCTCTTCCTTCGGGAGGAACTGGATCGCCATCCAGCGGAAGACGTAGTCGACGATGGACTTGGCGATGGGAATCTGCGGGTTCCCGGTGAACCCGGACGGTTCGAAGCGGACGTGGGTGAACTTGTCCACGAGGAACCGCAGCTCGACGCCGTGCTGGAGCGAGAACGAGATCGCGGTGGCGAAGGCGTCGGCGAAACCGGCCAACGTCGAACCGGCTTTTCCGAGAGTAACGAAGATCTCGCCGGGCTGGCCGTCGTCGAACAGCCCCACCGTGATGTAGCCGTCGAAGCCGGCTACCGAGAACTTGTGCGTCACCGACCGGCGTGTGTCGGGGAGCTTGCGGCGGCGCGCGAGCGGCTCGAGGGCCGTCGCCAACGCTGCGATCGTGGTCTCGTCCTTTCCGGTCGAAAGAGGCTGGCTTCGCTTGCAGCCGTCGCGGTAGATCGCGATCGCCTTCAGCCCCATCCTCCAGGCCTCGATGTAGGTCTTTTCGATCTCCTCGATGGTCGTATCGTGCGGCATGTTGACCGTCTTCGAAATCGCGCCCGACAGGAACGGCTGGGCGGCGGCCATCATCTTGACGTGCCCCATGTACTGAATCGTGCGGGTCCCCTTCATCGGCTTGAACGCGCAGTCGAAGATGGGGAGGTGCTCGTCCTTCAACCCCGGCGCGCCTTCGATGGTGTCGTTTTCGTTGATGAAGTCGACGATGCCCTGGATGGCGTCGTGGGCGTAGCCCAGCTTCTTCAACGCGAGGGGCACGGTATTGTTGACGATCTTGAAGACGCCGCCGCCGACGAGCTTCTTGTACTTGACCAAAGAGATGTCGGGCTCGATGCCGGTGGTGTCGCAATCCATCATGAAGGCAATCGTCCCGGTCGGCGCCAGAACCGTGGCCTGGCCGTTCCTAAAGCCGTGCTCGGTCCCCAGGGTGACGACGTCGGCCCACGAGGAGCGCGCGGAGGAGAGCAGATCGGGCGGAACCAACTGGCCGTCGATCCCGTCGACGAGCGACTTGTGCTTGCGCATGACGCTAAGGAACGGCTCGCGGTTCCGCTCGTAGCCCGCGAAGGGCTGCTTGTGCGCCGCGATCTTCGCCGAGGTGGCGTAGGCCTCGCCGCACATGAGCGCGGTGATGGTCGCCGCGTAGGCGCGGCCGGAATCGCTATCGTAGGGAAGCCCGCGCGCCATCAGGAGCGCGCCGAGATTGGCGTACCCCAGGCCCAGCGGCCTGAAATCGTGCGAGTTCTTTCCGATCGCGGGCGTCGGGTAGGACGCGTTGTCCACCCAGATCTCCATCGCGGTGGACGTCACCTCGACCGCGTGGCGGAAGGCCTCGATGTCGAACTCTCCGTCGGGGCGGCGAAAGCGCATCAGGTTCAAGGAGGCCAGATTACACGCCGAATCATCGAGGTACATGTACTCGGAGCACGGGTTCGACGCGTTGATCCGACCGCTGTTCGGCGAGGTGTGCCACGTGTTGATGGTCGTGTCGTACTGAATCCCGGGATCGCCGCAGATCCAGGCCGCCTCAGCCATGTCGCGGAGCAGGTTGCGGGCGCGATAGGTGCCCATCGGCTTACCGGTCGTGACCGCGCGCGTGACCCACTCGCCGTCCGAAACGACCGCGCGCATGAACTCGTCGGTCACGCGGATCGAGTGATTCGCGTTCTGGAAGAACACGGAATCGTAGGCGCCGCCGTGGACGTTGAACTCGCCCGAGTAACCGGCGTCGATCAAGGCCCAGGCTTTCTTCTCTTCGTCGGCCTTCGAATGGATGAAATCTTCAATGTCCGGGTGATCGACGTTCAGGATCACCATCTTCGCCGCGCGGCGCGTCTTGCCTCCCGACTTGATCACGCCGGCGAACGCGTCGTACCCCTTCATGAACGAAACCGGCCCCGACGCGGTGCCTCCGCCGGCCAGGTGTTCGCGCGACGAGCGGATCGCGGAGAGGTTCGAACCGGTGCCCGAGCCGTACTTGAAGAGCATCCCCTCGGTCTTGGCCAGTTCGAGGATCGACGGCATCGTGTCCTGCACGGCGTTGATGAAGCACGCCGACACCTGCGGGTGCGCTTCGACGCCGCAGTTGAACCAGACCGGCGAGTTGAAAGAGACCATCTGGTGGAGCAGCAGGTGGGTCAACTCGGACTCGAAGATCTCGGAGTCTTCGACGGTCGCGAAGTAGTTCCCCTCTCGCCCCCACTGAACTGCTGTTTTGGCCACGCGGTCGAGCAGTTGCCTCACCGAGTGCTCGCGCTCCGGGCTTCCCAAGGGGCCCCGAAAGTACTTCTGCGCGACGACGTTCGTGGCCAGCTGCGACCAGAATTTCGGCACCTCGACGTTGCGCTGCTCGAAGGCGACCTCCCCCGAACCGGAGGAGATCACGGCGTCCCTGAGCTCCCACTCGACCTCGTCGTAGGGATGGACGCCCTGTTTCGTGAAGCGGCGCGCGAAGCGCATCCCGTCGCGGGGGCTCGGGGTCGAGGATTTTGCGGTGTTCCTTTCCCCGGAAACTTGGACCGAGCGATCGTCCTTCGCGGGTCTCGGCTCGCGCTCAAGCATCGTTGGCGTCCTCCTGATTGCTGGCTCACGCGACTTCCGGTGGAAGAAAGGCGCGAGGGTTTCATCTCATTTCACAGAAGAGCCGCATCCCACCCGAGAGCTCCTCAGCGAATCCCGTCCGAAGCTCGTCTGTGATAGCAGGACGAGAAAGGACGTGTCAAGCGTGAATTACACAAAATATCGGGGTATGAAAGGAACGTGCCACAAGATATAGGGGTTTCGAGGCCTATGTTTCTTCGATGACTCCGGCCTTCTTTTTCCATTCGAGAAAGAAAGTCTTCCAGTCGTGGGGCGGGTCGATGAAGTGCACCCCCATCCCGCATTCGAGAACGTGGGCCAGCTGCGCTGGGACCACCTTCGCCCGCATGACTTGGGCCCACATGCTGACGGTCTCCTGGGGAAACTGGAGCTGAACGTGAATCGTCGTCCCCGGTTTGAAGACCTGGTTGGTCAGGATGAACAGTCCGGTTTCTGAGAGGTTCTTCGTGAAGGCGGTCTTGTCCGCTGTCGAGAGGCCGTATTTCACCATGATGCGACGCTTCGCGCGCCCTGGTCTGTGCTTGCGGTTCGGGCCCTCGGCCATCGATTCTCCCCCCACGGGAAACTATAGCCTCGATTCAGCGCGCGCCGGCCTCGATCCGCGCGATCGCCCAGACGGCATGCTCGCGCAAGACCGGATCGGCATCGCCGGCGGCGGCACGAAGCGCCGGAAGGGCACGGGTATCGCCGCGGTTCCCGAGGACGACGCAGGCATTCCGGCGCATCCCGTCAAAGCGCGCGCGCATCACCGAAGTCCCCGAATAGCGCGCGCGAAACGCCGCCTCGTCGAGCCCCAGAATCTCGGCGGGATCGAGGCCGCGAAGGTCCTCGCGGAGGGCGAACGGATCGTCCCCGGCCGGCTTCGCGAACGAGACGTTCCAGGGGCAGACGTCCTGGCAAACGTCGCAGCCGAAGATCCAGTCGCCCACGCCTTCGCGCCGCGCCTCAGGGATCGCGCCGCGGTGCTCGATCGTCCAGTACGAGATGCACGCGTTCGAATCGACGACGCCGGGAGAAGTGATCGCCTGCGTCGGGCAGGCGTCGAGGCACGCCGTGCACGTGCCGCAGAAGTCCTCGTGCGGTCCCTCGTCGGCTTCGAGCACGGCGCACGTGAGGACCTCGCCCAGGAGAATCCACGACCCGAGGTCGCGCGTCAGCAGGTTCGCGTTCTTCCCGATCCAACCGAGGCCCGCGCGCTCGGCCCAGGCGCGCTCGAGCACCGGCCCGGTGTCGACGAACGTCCGTGAGGCGGCGCCGCTCTCAGCGGTGAGCCACGCCGCAAGCTCCCTGAGCTTCCGTCCCATGACCTTGTGATAGTCGCGACCCTGCGCGTAGCGCGCGACGCGCGCACGGCCTTCGCGCCCTTCGACTTCGGCCTCGCCGGGCCAGTAGTTGACGGCGAGCGCGACGACACTTTTGCAGCCAGGGAGCATCGCCGCGGGATCGGCGCGCTTGTCGGGCTCTTTCGCCATCCACGCCATCGTCGCGTGCCGGTCGCCGCGAAGCCACGCGGAAAGCGCTGCGCGGTCGCGCTCGAGCGGGGTAGCGCGTGCGATCGCCACCTTGTGAAACCCGAGCGCCACCGCTTGGTCCTTGAGCGCTTGCGTCAGCTCGGAAGCGTTCACGGCTGCTTCGACAGATCGAGCCGGGCCTGTTTGGCCAGCCAGAGGATCTGCCTGCTGATCCCGCGCACGACGTCCACGTCGCCCTCGGTCAGCTCCGCGCGGGAGAGGATGCGGCGCAGCCGGCGCATCATCCCCTCGAGCTGACCCAACTTGAGAAACCCGATCGAAAGCAGCGCTTCTTCGAGGTGCGCGTACATCGCCTCGCGGCCCGCGTGATCGCCGAGAGGTTCCTCGTCGGGGTCCAACGCTTCGGGCGTCGCGGCCTCCAAAGCGCCCCGCAGCTCGTACGCGACGATGGCGATCGTCTGCGCGACGTTCAGCGCGGGGTACGCCTCCCCCGTCGGCACGTAGACGAGGTGCGTGCACCGGTCGAGATCGGCGTCGCTCAGTCCGTGATCTTCGCGGCCGAACACCAGCGCCACCTCGCCGCGCGCGGCCAGGCCGGGAAGGAGCGGCGCCAAGGCGTCGAGACGGTGGTGGGGCTTGCGATGTTTTCCCATCCGGCGCGAGGTCCCGACGACGGTCGCCGCGCCGTCCAACGCGGCGTCCAGCGTCGCGTGCGTTCGCGCGGCAGCCAGAACGTCGGCGGCGTCGACGGCCATGCGAACCGCTTCGACGTCGTCCGGCCCCTCCCGCGGATCGACGAGGTCGAGCCGGTCGAAGCCGAAGTTCTTGAGGACGCGCGCGGCCGCGCCGACGTTTCCGCCGTAGCGCGGCTGGACGAACACGAAGCGGATGGCGTGTCTTTTGGTGTCGGGCATCGTCTCACCTGGCATTATGCCCGAGGGCGCTTCCGAGGTTCCGAGACCTCGAATCGACGCCTCCCGTGGCGTACGGTGAGCACGCCGATCTTGGAGCCGTCGATCCGGTAGACAACGCGGTAGTCGCCGTAGATCAACTCGCGAATCGACGGTTGGCGAAGTTCAGGGACCACGCGTCCGCGATCGGGAAACGCTTGCAGTCGACCGACGAGGTCGAACAGCCCTTCCGCCCACTTCGCGGCGGTCCCCGGCCGATCGCTCGACATGTGATCCATGATCTCTTCGACCCGTAGGAGCGCCAGAGGCGACCAGACTATCCTCACCCTCGGGAACGCCCCAGGGTCTTGGTACGAGCGGCGGAGTGCGTCACGCCGCGGCCTTTCGTCAGTTGCCCTTCGGCCGTCCGCAAATCGCGCAGCAAATCGAGCTGATCGAGCATCGCGTCGTATTCAACGGCATCGACGAGCACGGCCGCGCTTCGACCGTGAACCGTGAGGATCATCGGACGCCCCGTTCCCTGGACCTGTTGTATGAAAGAGGACGCGTTGGCTCGGAATTCCGAAAGGGGTCGAACATCTTCGCTGGGGCGCACCCTGGCCATATCAACCTCCGCCGTGATGAGTGATAATGTACGCGAGAATGTACTTAACAACGTACGAAATGCAACCCATGATCCGAACGGCCAGAGAGGCTGACTCCGCAGGCGTCCCGTGAAACTTACGCTTCACGGCACCCACGGCCCGTTCGTCGTCAAGCTGGCGGGGATCGCGGGCGGCATCCGGCTCTACGACGAGGAAATCGCCGCGGCCGTCGCCGCCGGCTTCCGCGTCGCCGCCCTCGACGTCAGCGGCGACAGGCTGGACGATCCACCGAATCGGAAGCTCGACTGGGACCTTTACGCCGACGAGGTCCAGGAGGCGATCGACCGCGCGCTGGAGATGCGCGCCCTCGTGTGGGGGACGTCTTTTGGTTGCATGATCGCGCTGGCCACCGCCGCGCGTTACCCGGAGCGCATTTCCGGCCTGCTGCTGTCCCACCCGCCCGACCCGCTGTGGCGCCCGCGCCTCCATCGGGCGTCGCTCGGCTGGGCGGAGCGCCGCTCCGACCCTGACCTCGCCGCTCGCGTGATGTTCACGACTGCATTTTTGGGGCTGACCTCGTGGGAAGGGCTCGCGCCCCCGCTGTGGGTGCGCCTCCCGGCGCTGCTTGGCGCCTCGCTCGAAGCGGCGACCCCGACAGCCACCGTGAAGCGGAAGCTCGAACTGCTGTTCCGCGACGAGCCCGGGCTTCCCCCACAGGGCGCCGCCATCCCCGTCGAAATCGTCGCGGGCGCCTGGGATCTCGTGGCGCCCCTCGCCGGAGCGCGCCGCCTCGCCTCACGCATTCCCGGTGCGAGGCTCGAGGTCGTGGACTATGTGGGTCACGCGGGCGCGTACACGAGACCTCGCGGCCACCTCGACGCCGTGCTCGCGGCGCTGAAGCGGATGATTGGGGTCAGGTCTCCCATTGGATGATTGGCCCCGGTTTTCTACTCGATCGCCGCGAACCTCGCCCCTCCGCGCACCAGGTAGTCGCGCTGTTCGCGATTGGCGAACGGTGCGAACTGGATGGTTTCCCACTGCCCCTGCGCGTCTTGCCGCGTCCAGGCGAGCTCTCCCGATCCGCCTGTCGTTTCGGTGTCGACCCAGTCCACCCAGAGGCGTCCGGCGTGGCTGTGGACCTGGGGCCGGACGTCGCTCAGGTTGTTCGTCATGGCGACGACCTCGGGTGTGAACGCGCCGTTTTCGAATCGCGCGAGCACGACTTCCCTCGGCGTGTTGCCGCTCCCGAAGTTGTGGACCTCGTAGGCCACGCGCAAGACGCCGTTGTGGAACGCTCCCGCGGGCCGGCACGAAGCCACTCCAGGTTCCGAGACGAGAACGGGGGCGGACCACGACGACAGATCGGACGGCGCCGTCGTGTGGAACACCTGCGGCGTCGCGCTGTCGACCCAATAGAACATGTGCACGGAGCCGTCGGGCGCGAGCACGACCTGCGGGTCGTGCTCGTTCGCCGGCGTGGCGACGACAACTTGAGGGGTCGTCCAGGCGTCGGCGACGAAGAGGCTGACGACGATATCGAACCCGCTGGTCGAGTTGCGGGACCACGCGGCCGCGATCAGGCCTGAGTTCGCGTCCGAGATGATCGACGGGATTCCGTCGCCGTTGGCCTCGCCTTCGGGGTTCAGGGTGACGTGAACGACGTCGATGGGCGAGAGCTTCCGCCAGATGGAGCCGAAGGGCGTCGGGTCTTCGGTAAGGCCCAGGTGATAGACGATGCGGTGCGACGTTAGACCCGGGCTGGCGACGACGCCGACTTCCGCGCGCGCGATGCCGTGGACGAGCATTCCGGCAGCGATCGCGAAGACGAAGGTCCAAGCCGCGAACCCTGGGGTGTGTTTGGCGTTCATGACTGGTCCCCTGCGATGAGCCGACGGAATTCGTCGAGTTCCGGAAGCGCTTCTTCGATGCGCGCGAGGTAGCTCTTCAGAGTGCGCTCGTTCAGGCGGCTGGCGCCATCGTCGCCCCGCGACTTCGCGATCTGCCACAAATAGAAACAGTTTCGGAACACGATCGCGTTGTACTCGCGAGGTCGTGCGATGGTGTTCGACTTGATGGCGAAACCCTCCGCGGCATCGAACCTCTCGTTTCGGTAGTGGATGACAGCGAGATGACTGAGCGCCATCGCGCGCAATCGCTCGTGCTGACCGGCCTCGAGCACGAGAAGAAGAGCTTCGAGCATGTCGCGGGCGGAATCGAGACGGGCGCAATCGCTTTCGGCGATCGCCATGTTGAGGCGAACCGCGAGCACTTCGTACGCGTCTCCAGCCGCGCCGTAGATCTCGAGCGCTTTTTCGTAGGCCGCGAGCGCATCAACGGGGCGCGCCGCGTCTTGATAGAGATTGCCGCGAAGCGCCAAAACGTCGGCGCGAAATCGGCTGGGCCCGCCCAACTGAAGAGCCCCCTGCTCGCAGGCGTCGAGGGCCCAGAGCGCCACGTCGTGCAATTGAAGCCGGAAACAAGCGTTCGCGTAGAGCTGCAACGCGCGAAGCCTCAACGGTTCGTGGACCCTGGGGCCGCTGAGAATCTCTTCGCAGTGCCTCTTGGCGAATTCATACCGGCCGAGCTTCATCAGGCAGACGATGATCTTCAGTCTGAGATCGAGAATCGTCTCCTCGGGCCCGCCGTTTGCGCGCACGCGGTCGGCGAGGGCCCACACGCGAATCAGGGCCTCGTTGAAGTCCCCGCTGTAGACCAGACCCTCGCACTCTTTCAGCACGGCGTCGTCGGATTTGCCGGTCAGATCGACAGGCGTCATCGAACGCCGGAGTTCGAGTTCGTAGCGCTCGGCGAGGGACCCGATCGGCACGCCGTAGATATGGCTCATCGCCATCAGGCGTGGGAAGTTGGGGAGCGCCAAGCCGTTCTCGATGCGCGAGAGATGCGACTTGGTCACCTTGTCGGGAAACGTGGCGGAGAGCTCCTCGACTGCGTCCAAGGAGAGCCGGCGCGTTTCGCGCAGTTTCTTGAGGTAAGCGCCAAACGCCACGCTACCTTGGGTTTCTTCGATGTGTTCCACCCAACCCCCCCGGGACCTGACCACCCACCCGCTCTTTTACGTGACTATGGATACACGCTCAGAATTCCGTTTCGGCAAGAGGTTTGTTTGAAGTGGGTTGCTCATACGCAACACGCTAGCGGGCCGGCCGACTCCTGCCCCACCGCTTGGCCAATCGGATCCCCGCGTCCAGGGTCTTCGCTCCGCAGGTCTTCGGGGCCGGCAGCGAGGCCGCGCCTGCGCGCCGGGCCCAGGTGATACCCCCGACAACCCCGACGGCGTCGAAGAGGGGGCCGACGCCGAGTCGCGCTTTCGCGACCTCCGCGGGTCCGGGGAACGAGCTGAGGTCTGTCGAATCGTGAAGCAAGAGGAAACCCCCAGGCGCCAGGAAGGGTAGCCAGGCGTCGACGTCGGCCTCGACGCTCGACTGCCCGTGGTGGCCGTCCACGAACACGATGCGGACGGATCCAATCCACGCCCCGGCCGCCGTCACCGACGGCGCGACGATCAACTCGACGGACTCGCCGACACCGAAGTGGGCGAGGTTTTCGCGGAGATCACCCTCGGTCCCATAGACGTGAGGATCGACAGCGACGATACGCGTTGGTCGTCGCGCTTTGATCCCCAACGCGAAACACAGGGTCGACCGGCCCCGGAAGGAGCCGATCTCGACGATCGCGCCCTCCCCCTCACCGGTGCGTGCCAGCCAATAGAGGAACACCGCCTCTTGCGGGAACAGGTAACCGTCAACCTGAGCGAGGACCGGAAAAAGCGCAGCGCCGCCGGGCAGCAAGGCAGCGACGGCTGCGTCCGCGAGCCGGCGGAGGGTGTCCTTCCAGGTTCCGATGCGTCGAACCGTCATGATCGCGGCTCCACAATCGCGGTTACGCCGCAGCGCGATCAGAGATGAAAGCACGATTTCGGGAACTCCGCGCATATGGAACTGTCATATCCCTAGAAGAGCCCCAACGAGCCGCTCGGGAGGACACGTGATGAGTTTCCCTACCCGCCTTCTCGCCGTCCTTTTCGCAACCCTCGCCGTGGCACAGTCCCGGCCGGTCGCCGCCGTCGAGACCGAGCCGTCGACCCCCGGCGCGCTCAGCGTCGCCCGGGCGGACGGCGCCATCGTCGAGCTTCCCTTGCGCCACACCCGGATCGCCATCGAGGTGACCGCCTTCGTGGCGCGCGCGACGATCGAACAGGTGTTCGCCAACCCGTTCAAGGAGACCGTTGAGGCGGTCTACACGTTTCCTCTAGGCGACCTCGCGGCGGTGGACGACTTCGAGCTTCAGGTGGGCGACCGCACGATCCGCGGCGAGATCAAACCCCGCGAAGAAGCGCGCACGGTCTACGAGCGGGCGCGCATCGCGGGGTTCCAGGCCGCCCTCTTGGAGCAGGAGCGGCCGAACGTCTTCACGCAGTCGATCGCGAATCTGGAACCGGGGAAGTCGATCACCGTCCGCCTGCGCACCGTCTGGACGTTGCACTACGAGCGCGGTGTGTACCGGCTCACGTTCCCGCTCGTCGTCGGCCCGCGCTACGTCCCCGGCGGATCGGTAACCGATGCGGATCGGATCACGCCCCCCACCCTCCCCCCGGGGACGCGCTCCGGCCACGACGTCGAAATCGCGGTGACGATCGACGCCGGCGTCCCCCTGACGAACCTCGAGAGTCCCAGCCACAAGACGGTCGTGAAGAAGACCGGCGCTCGCGGCGCGACGGTCGCTCTCGCGGACGACGACGCGATCCCCAACAAGGACTTCCTGCTTCGCTGGAGCGTCTCCTCCGAAAAGCCCGCGCTGGGGCTACTCGCTCACCGTGACGGCCTCGACGGCTTCTTCACGCTCCTCGTGCAGCCCAAGGGCGAAGTAGGACCAGCCGAGGCAATGCCAAAAGAGATCACGTTTGTCATCGACACCTCGGGGAGCATGAACGGCGTCCCGCTTGCGGCTTCGAAGCGGCTGGCCGCCAGGGCGCTCAAGGCACTCGGCCCGCGCGACACGTTCAACCTGATCCGGTTCGCGGGCGACAACACAATTTTTTCGGAGGATCCGCTCCCCAACGACCGCAACGCCGTCGAACAGGCGCTCGCCTGGTTGAACCAACAGCAAGGAGGAGGAGGCACCGAGCTCCTCCCGGCGCTCGAAGCGGCCTTTGCGCGCCCTGCCGATCCGAACCGCCTGCGCGTCGTCGTATTTCTGACCGACGGGTTCGTCGGGAACGATCACCAGATCCTGGTGGCTATCGGCAAGGTTATCGGGGACGCGCGCATCTACACGGTCGGGATCGGCACGTCCGTCAACCACCACCTGCTCGATCGCATGGCCGAGCTCGGGCGCGGCGCTTCCGTGTTCGTGCGCCCGGACGAGAGCGCCGACGACGCCCTCGAGGCGTTCCGCTCCTGGGTGACGCTTCCTTATCTGACCAATCTGGCGATCGACTGGGGTGCGCTCCCCGTCGCCGATATTGCGCCCGAGCGCCTGCGCGATCTCGGGTCGGGACAGACCCTCACCCTCGTCGGCCGCTACCTGGCCGCAGGCAAGGGCAACGTCGTCGTGCGCGGCAAGCTCGGCGGCCGCTACTTCGAGCAGAAGCTCCACGTCGTCCTCCCCGAGCTCGAATCGAGAAACGAGGCGCTCGCCTCTCTGTGGGCCCGAGGGCGGATCGAAGAGTTGTTGCGCGATCCCGGCATCCCGACCTCCGACTCGATCAAGGCCGAGGTGACCGCGCTCGCGATCGGCTATCGGCTGATGAGCCCATTCACCTCGTTCGTCGCTGTGGACGACTCGGTCGTCGTCAACCCGTCCGGGGAACCGTGCCGCGTGCGCCAGGCGTTGCCGCTGCCAGAAGGTGTGTCGTTCGAAACGACCGTCGGTGGCGTCGTGGGAGGCGCTATCGAGCAGGTCATCGTCATGATGGCCGGTGCCGGCGCCAAATTCGGGCCCGCGAAAGGTGGGTTCGCTCCGACGACCACGTTTTCGGCGGACTTCGTTGCCGACATGCCGGTGGCGGGCCGCTTCTACCAAAACGTGCTCGGCCTCACTCCGGGAGTCCAGGATCCGGACGGTGACGGGAACCCGAACGTCAACGGAGCGCGTGAGCGCGACTTCAAAACGATGCTGGGGCCTCAGGACAGGCCGTGGGATTCCAGTGCGCGATTGCTCGACACCGCTTTCCGTGTTTTGGCCGATCTCGCCGACGACGGGAAGCTCTCGAAGTCCGAGGGGATACCGGCGCTCGCGGCGCTACTCGCCGCGCAACATTCGTCCGGTGCGATCGCCCAAGACGTCGCCGTCCACGCCGTCGCCACATGGGCGTTGGCCGAGGCGGCCGTGGCCGCGCCCGGCGACGCATCGCTCGCCAACGCGAAGACGAAAGCGCTCGACTACCTCGTCGGTCTCGCGCAGCCGACCGGATGGCCGGCTTGGCCCGGCGACGCAATCGACGCCGAGACGACCCGATGGGCGCGGCTCGTGCTCTCGAGGATCCAGCCGGCGGCCGTAGGGTCTATGCCCGCACCGGCAGGCGAACCTACGGTGAACTACACCCAACTCGCCGCAAGCCTCGCCGCCGCCGAGAACGGGGGGAAGCCGCCGAGGGTCAAGGGCAACTCCTCGTTCGATCGCCTCGTCCGGACGATCGGCCGAGGCCATCTCTAGCCTATGATGACCCCCCGGTTAGACGGAGGGTTCATCGATGTTGCTCTACGACAGCGTGCCTTCGGGAAACTGCTACAAGGTCCGGCTGCTGCTCGCGCACCTCGGCATCCCTTACAAACGGCGTGAGCTGTCGGTCTCCGACCGGTCGAACCGGCCCGCGGAGTTGAGCGGTTTGAACCCGGCGCTGCGCGTGCCCACGATCGTCCTCGATGATGGGCGCTCGCTCGCCGAGTCGAATTCGATCCTCTGGTACTTCGGCGATGGTACGCGGTACGTGCCGGACGATCGCTTCGAGCGCGCGCAGGTTTTGCAGTGGCAGTTCTACGAACAGTACGATCACGAACCCCACATTGCCGTCGCTCGGCACTTGCTGCATTCCAAGCGAGGCGAGATCGACGCGGTCGAAATCGCGAAGCGCCATGCCGGCGGCTACCGCGCCCTCGACGCGATGGAATCGCACCTCGGCAATCGCGAGTTCTTCGTCGGCTCGCGCTATTCGCTGGCGGACATCTCGCTGTACTCCTACACGCACGTCGCCGAGGAAGGCGACTTCGACCTGACGCGCTACCCGGCGATCCGGGCCTGGCTCGCCCGCGTCGCGGCGCAGCCCGGGCACATCACGATCGACGCGTAGGCGGGGTCGTTTGGTCAAGGCGACGGAAGGTGTTTTCGCCCTGTTTTGGTCGATTTCAGGAGGTCCACCAGCCCGGCCAGGGCGGCGATCGCGTCCCCTGGACGATCCTACGAGGCCGTTCCCGGCGCAGAAGGCCGAAAAAAGCACCCGAAACGCCGTTTCCAGCGGAAAAAGCTCGTATTTGAGAGCAATTAGGCCACCACGGTCGCTGCGCGAACCGTTTTTGCGTTGTCCGCGGCGTGCCCGGAGGGGCTGAGGGTCGCCGCGCCCTCGAGCGCCTCGACCGGGAAAACGCCCAGTTCCTTCAGCGCGAGAGCGACGCAGTACAGCGCCACTTGCCCCGCGCCAAGACGCACCGGCGCTTGCGTCAGGTCGATGACGCGCACCGTCGCCTTCGTCTTGATCTCGCCCGCGTCCGGGAGCGCGAACACGCGATCTTCGGGCTTCAGCGCGGCGAGCTGGCGCCCCACCTTGGAAACACCGTCGCGGCTCAGAAGGATCATCGCGTCGGGACGCGTGATCCCGGTGTAGTCGATCTCGCGGGGGCTGAAGATCAGCTCGGCGATACTGTGGCCGGTTTTCACCGTGATGGGATAGTCGTCGCGCTGCGCGGCCCACAGGCCCGACAGCAACGCCGCCTCCCCCGCGAGTTTGGCGGCCGAGCGGACCTTACCGCCGGCACTGCCCGCGATCACGAGGCGGAAGGGACGATCGAGAGACGAAGTGAACCGCGGCGCGATCGGGCGCGGCGCTGGGAGCGGTTTGCCACGAAACGGCGCCGCCGCCTCGCGGTACGCGGCGGCGTATTCGGGGTAGTTCGCCCGGTGCAAGAGACCGGCCTTCATCCCCAGTTCGTCGAGCGTCGTGGCCAGCGTCTTTTTCGAGGCGTGATTGCTGGGCACGTAGTACGCCGTACACAGCTCCCAGATATCGAGAAGCGCGAAGCACTCGGATCGGACCGCCTCGGCGATGCGCTCCGACAGGTCCTTGTCGAAGCTGGTGCCGCGCCAAACGTAGCCGGCGCCGTTCGCGGCGACGGTGGCGCAAATATCGAGGGGCCGTTCGAGGTTACCGCCGGGCGTCGTCGAGGTGATCGCGCCTGCGGGGGTCGTGGTGGAGTGCTGGCCGCCCGTCATGCCGAAGTTGAAGTTGTTGAACACGAGCACGGTCAGCCCGATGTTGCGCCGCGCGGCGTTCAGCAGGTGCGCTCCGCCGATGCCGGTGCCGCCGTCCCCCATGATCACGATGACTTTCAAATCGGGGCGCGCGAGCTTGATGCCGGTGGCGTAGGTGATGCTGCGGCCGTGAAGCCCGTGGAAGGCGCTGGTCGCGAAGTACTGGTCGGACAACCCCGAGCAGCCGATGTCGCTGACCAAAACGACTTGGCGCGGGTCGAGCTGCTGGGCGACCAGCGCGGCGTTCAGGTGCTCGAGGATTGCGTGGTGGCCGCAACCGGGGCAGAACGGGTACGGCGTGTCGTTGCGATAGGTGGACAGCACGGTGATGGTCGTCGGGCCGCTCATCGCACAGCCTCCTGGAACGCCTCGGGGGAGATCAGCTCGCCGTCCACGCGGTGCAAACCGACCACCTCGGTGCCTCCGGCCAGCCGTTCGATCTCGCGGCGGTACTGGCCGTGGTTCAACTCGGCGACGACGACGCGAGAGATTCCGGCGAGCGCCTCGCGGATCGCGCGCTCGGGGACGGGCCAGAGGCTTTGCAGCGTCAGCGACGACACCTCATCGCCCGCGGCACGCAGGGAGACCACCGCCTCGCGCATCGCGCCGGCGGTGACCCCGTAGCTGACGAAGAGGGTCGTGGCGCCAAGTTGCAGGTCGGCGACCACGAACGCGATCGCGTCCGCGTAGTCTTCGATCTTGGCGCGCAGATGTTCGTTCAGTTGCGCGACCTTGGCGGGAGCCTTGGTGATGATCGCGCGCTCGTCGTGCGTCGAGCCGGTAAAGCGGACGAGCCCGTCGCCGCCGTACTGGGCCAGCGGCGGAACGTCGGCGGCGGGGACGTAGCGGTACGGCGGCTCGGTTGCGGGAAGCACGCTGCGCTCGCGCACGTCGGGCTTCTCGTAGGCGGAAACGTCGACGGTGTTCGTCGTCATGTTCAGCTCTTTGTCGGTGAGCAGGAAGACGGGGCAGCGGAAGCGCTCGGCCAGATCGAAGGCGCGGCGCGTCAACGCATAGCACTCCGCCACCGACGAGGGCGCTAGCGCGACGATCGGGTAGCCGCCCGCCGTCCCCCACCGTACGAACTGCACGTCGCCCTGCCCGACCGTCGTCGCTCCGCCCGTGGCGGGGCCGAGCCGCTGCACGTCGACGATGACGAGCGGCACTTCACCGATGATCGCGAGCCCGATGTTCTCGCTATAGAGCGAAATGCCCGGGCCGCTGGTCGCCGTCATCGCGCGCGCGCCCGCCAGCGTGGCGCCGATGCACATGCCGATCGAGGAGATCTCATCCTCGCCTTGGACCGCGACGCCGCTCGCCTTCGGCAGCTCGCGCATCATCTGCATCAGGATCGGCGAGGCGGGGGTGATGGGATAGCCGGCAAAAAAGGTGCAGCCGGCGTCGAGCGCGCCGCGAACGATTGCGGTCGATCCATCTGTAAATTCGAGCAAGGGGCGGTCCTTTCCGGGACAATCTACCGTCGATCGGCGCCGGCTCTCGCGCCCGGGAAGGTCCGTTGGGTCCTAGAGCCGTCCTATCCCGTCCGCGCTACCATTTTCGGCCACGCAGCACCTTTGTCTTTCGGAGGTTTCCCATGCGAATCGTCGCTCTCATCGCCGCTCTCTTGATGATGATCGCTCCCGCCGCCACGGCCGAAACAGGCAAGACCTACGGCAAGGGTGTGGACGGCACCGAAGTCGTCCAGGTGTCCGAACTCGTCGCCAACGCCGACAAGTACATCGGCCAGACCGTGCGCGTCGAAGGCGTTGTCATCGACGTCTGCGCGAAGCGCGGCTGCTGGATGGATCTGAAGAGCGGCGGCGGGACGATTCGAATCAAGGTCGATGACGGCGTCATCGTGTTCCCGATGGACGCCAAGGGAAAAAGCGCCATCGCCGAGGGCGTCTTCACGAAGATCGAACTGACGGCGGAACAGGCCGAAGCGCACGCCAAGCACCAGGCCGAAGAGAAGGGCCAGGTCCTCGATGCGGCCAACGTGCCGGACGCGCCGACGGTCATCTATCAGATCGCGGGCACCGGCGCGGTGATCAACTAAGCTTCGACGTCTCACGGTCGATCGGTTCGAGTTCGGGGATTTCCTTCGGCCCGCCCGCGCCCAGTTCCTTCATCTTGCGGGCGGAAACGAGGACACGGCTGCCGAGCGAGGCGATCGCCTGATTGTAGGATTTCATCGTGCCGTCGAGACTGGCGCCCAGGTCCTTGAAGTAGCCGGCCATCGTCCCGAGCCGGTCGTACAACTCGGCGCCCAGGTCCCGGATCTCCTCGGCGTTCTTCGCGACCTTCTCCTGGCGCCACGCGTAGTGCACCGTCTTCAAGAGCGCGATGAGATTCGTCGGGCTGGCGGGGACGACGCCGCGGCCGAAGCCGTATTCCAAAAGCTCGGGATCGCGCTGCACCGCGGCGGAGAAGAACGACTCGCCGGGAATGAACAGCACGACGAACTCGGGTGACTCGTCGAACTGCTGCCAGTAGCTCTTCTGCCCGAGGCTCGTGATCCGATCCTTGACCTGGCGGGCGTGCTCCCCGAGCTTCCGGTCGCGGAGGTCGTCGTCGGTGGTTTCCTGCGCCTCGAGATACGAGGTGAGCGGTACCTTCGCGTCCACGACGAGCTGCTTACCTCCGGGGAGGTTGACGATCAGGTCGGGCCGCTGCACCCCGCCCTCGCCGCCGATCGTCGTCTGTTCGACGAAGTCGCAGTGGGTCTGCATCCCCGACAACTCGACGACCCGCTTCAGGTGGATCTCCCCCCAGCGGCCGCGCGTGTGCGGCGCGCGCAGCGCCTGGGAGAGCGTCGCCGTTTCGGTGCGGAGGCGCTCCGACGCCTGCCCCATCGTGACGACCTGCGATTTCAGCTCGCGGTAGGCCCCTTCGCGTTCTTTTTCCATCGAACGGAGTTTCTCGTCGACCTGCTTGAGGGAGGTCTCGACGGGGCGCACCAAATCGAGGAACGACTTTTGGGAGTTTTGGAGAACTTCGGTCGAAAGCGCCACGAACGACTCGCGCTGCCGCGTCGCGGCTTCCGCCTGTCCGGTCTGACCCGCCAGGTCGGCCTGCGTCCGGGCCAGCTCCTCGCGCACCGTGGCGTTGACCCTCGCCGCCCAGAGGGCAGCCGCGAGGGCGCCGAGGACGGCACCGAGCGCCAACCCGAGGAGGAGCGATCCAAGTTCCATGTGGGAAGCATAGACCGGCCCGGGTCCGGAGTGCCCCTTTGCGTCGGAACCGGGCTTCTGAAACCATGCCGCGCTATGAAAGCACGTCGCATTCTCTTGAGTTTGTTCGTGGTCGCAGCGGTCGCCGCGGCGGTCACCTTCTATCTACGGCGGGACGGGAAGACCGCGCAGGTCAGGTACCGGACCGAAACGATCGATCGCGGGGTCGTGACCGCGGTGGTCACCGCGACCGGGACGATCTCGGCGGTGACGACCGTCCAGATCGGAAGCCAGGTCTCGGGGATCGTCCAGAGCCTTCTCGCGGACTACAACTCCCCGGTGAAGAAGGGACAGCTCCTGGCCACACTCGACCCGACGCCGTTTCAGACCCAAGTCGAGCAGCGGCAGGCCGATGTGCTGCAATCCCAGGTTCAGATGAGAAACGCCGAGATCCAATTCAATCGCAGCCAACGGCTGCTCGAAGAACAGCTGACGCCGGCGTCGGACAACGACGCCGCGAGAGCGAACTACGAAGGCGCGAAGGCCCAGGTGGCGCAGACCGAGGCGGCGCTCCGGCAGAGCCAGACCAATCTCTCGTACACGAAGATCTTTTCGCCGATCGACGGCGTCGTCGTCGATCGGCAGTACGACGTCGGGCAGACGGTGGCGGCGTCGTTCCAAGCGCCGACCCTGTTCACGATCGCCGAAGACCTGACGAAGATGCAGGTGCAGGCCGACGTCGACCAGTCCGACATCAGCCGCGTGGCGACCGGCCAGGCGGCCCGATTCACGGTGGACGCCTACCCCGAAGAGAATTTCGTCGGCGCCATCTCCCAGATCCGGTTGAACGCCACGCAGAACCAAAACGTCATCACCTACCCGGTGATCATCGACGTCGCCAACCCCGAAGGAAAGCTCAAGCCGAAGATGACGGCCGACGTGACGATCGAGGTCGCGAAGATTGAAGACGTGCTTCGTGTGCCCAACGCCGCGCTGCGGTTCAAGCCGATCGAGACGGGACGCGCGGGAGGAAACGACGCCGCGACGAGGGCCGCGCTCGAGGGGACGGCGGCCCGGAGCGGCGCCGGGCACGGGGCCATGGCCGCCGCCGATGCCCTCGCGTCGGGCCAGCGCGGTTCGAGGCACAAGCAGGTGGTCTACGTCGTGGGCGCCGGCAACGAGTTGAACGCGGTTCCCGTGAAAACCGGCATCACCGACGGGCGCTTCACGGCGGTGTCCGAAGGCGACCTGAAGCCCGGCGACACGATCGCCGTCGGCTTCGCGACGGCCAAGGTCGATGGGCAGGGCACGCTCCCTCCGGGCATGGGCGGACGCCGCGGTGGCGGGGGACGGTAGTGATCGAGATCCGCGATCTCGTCAGGATCTACACACTGGGCGAGGTCGAGGTCCGCGCGCTGGACGGCGTGTCGGTTTCGATCGCGGCGGGAGAGTTCGTCGCCATTATGGGACCGTCGGGATCCGGGAAGTCCACACTCATGCACCTGCTCGGGTGCCTCGATCGCCCGACCTCGGGGACCTACACCCTGGATGGCATCGACGTTTCACGCCTGGACGGGAATGGGCGCGCGGAGATCAGAAACGCCAAGATCGGTTTCGTGTTCCAGAGCTTCAACTTGCTCCCCCGCACGACCGCGCTCGAAAACGTCGAGCTTCCGCTGCTCTACGGGGATACCGGCCTCGGCTCGGGCGAGCGATTGAAGCGCGCGCGCGCGGCGATCCACCGCGTCGGGCTCGACGGACGCGAGCGGCACACCTCCGCCCAACTTTCCGGCGGTCAGCAACAACGCGTGGCGATTGCACGCGCCCTGATCACCGACCCGCCGATCCTGTTGGCCGACGAGCCGACGGGCAACCTCGATACGCGCACCTCGGAAGACGTGCTGTCCGTCTTCCAGGACCTGAACGACCAGGGAAAAACCGTGCTTCTGATCACGCACGAGGCCGACATCGCGCGCCACGCGAAACGGGTCATCCAACTGCGCGACGGCAAGATCGTGAAGGACGAGCCGATCACGCAGGTGCGCACGGTCTCGGCGGCCGGCGCGGAGGCACACCCATGACGACCGGCCTGCTGCGCGCGCTGAACATCGTGAAGGTGGGCTTTCGCTCGATCGCGAGGAACAAGATGCGCTCGGCGCTGACGACCCTCGGGATCGTGATCGGGGTGGGGTGCGTGATCGTCACGAACGGCATCGGCAGCGGCGCGTCGACCTCGATCCAGGCGAACATCAACTCCCTGGGCGCCAACTTCATCATGATCTTCCCGGGCACAACCACGCAGGGCGGGGCGCACTTCCACTCGGAGCAGTCTTCGTTGACCGAAGAAGACGCCATCGCGATCAAGGCCGAGTGCCCGTCGGTGACCTACGTCTCGCCGGGACTACGCACCGGCGGCCAGGTCGTCGCCGGCGAGAACAACTGGGCGACGCAGATCTACGGCGCGGACGTCGACTGGCCGTTCATCCGTTCGTGGAACGTGTCCAGGGGGAACTTTTTCACAGAGGCCGAGGTGAAAGGGTCCGCCAAGGTCGCGGTGCTCGGGCATTCCGTCCTTCAGAACCTCTTTCCCGATTCGGACCCGATCGGCGCGATCATCCGGGTGAAGAACGTCCCGTTCAAGGTGATCGGCGTCCTCGAGAAGAAGGGCGGCAGCACCATGGGGACCGACCAGGACGACCAGATCGTCGTCCCCTACACCACCGCGATGAAACGCATCCTGGGTAACAAGCGGATCGGCCTGCTGCAAGTGTCCGCGAACTCACCCGACGCGATCCACGACGCGATGGCGGAAATCGCGGCGCTCTTGCGCCAGCGCCACCGGATCGCCCCCGGTCAAGACGACGATTTCATGATGCGCTCCCAGGAAGAAATCGCGGCCTCGGCCAGCGAGACCACCAAGACACTCTCGATGCTTCTGGCCTCGATCGCCGTCGTGTCCCTCGTCGTCGGCGGCATCGGGATCATGAACATCATGCTCGTCTCGGTGACCGAAAGGACGCGCGAGATCGGCATCCGCATGGCGATCGGCGCCAAGTCGCGCCACGTGCTCGCGCAGTTTCTCTTGGAGGCCGTCACGCTCTCGGTCGTCGGCGGCGGCATCGGCGTAGCGATCGGGATCGGCGTGTCCCGCTTGATCGCGAAGTACGCCGGATGGCCGATCTCCGTGGACCCATCGTCCATCGCGCTCGCTTTCTGCTTTTCGGCGCTGATCGGCATTTTCTTCGGCTTCTACCCCGCGCGGAAGGCCGCAGCACTCGACCCCATCGAAGCCTTGCGCTACGAGTAGGGAATAGGGGACGCTCCCCTTTTTCTTGTAAAGCTCCCCGGATACCGCTTTGCTGCGAAAAAGGGGAGCGTCCCCTATTCCCTATGGCGTAGGCTGCACGCTCATGAGAATCGGGCTCCTGCGGACGGCGAACATCGTAAAGGTCGGGTTGCGCTCGATCGTGAGGAACAAGCTGCGCTCGGCGCTCACGATCCTGGGGATCGTCATCGGCGTGGGATGCGTGATCGTCACCGGCGGCATCGGCAACGGCGCCTCGGCCTCGATCCAGGCGAACATCAACTCACTCGGCGCCAACGTCATCATGGTTTTCCCGGGAGCGGTCACCCAGGGGGGCGCGCGCATCTTCTCGGCGCAGTCCTCGCTGACCGAAGACGACGCCAAGGCGATCAGGGCCGAGTGCCCGTCGGTCGCCTACGTCTCGCCGGGCGTGCGAAGCGGCGGCCAGGTCGTCGCCGCCGAGAACAACTGGGCGACGGAGATCTTCGGCTCGGGTGTCGACTGGCCGTTCATCCGCTCGTGGAACCTCGCGCAGGGGAGCTTTTTCACCGAGACCGACGTCAAGGGCGCCGCCAAGGTCGCGGTGCTCGGGCATTCCGTTCTCTTGAACCTCTTCCCGGACTCGGACCCGATCGGCGCGATCATCCGGGTGAAGAGTGTCCCGTTCAAGGTGGTCGGCGTCCTCGAGAAAAAGGGCGGCAGCACGATGGGGAACGACCAGGACGACCAGATCGTCATCCCCTACACCACCGCCATGAAGCGCATCACGGGCAACAACCGTGTCGGCATGTTCCAGGTGTCCGCGAACTCGCCCGATGCGATTCAAGATGCGATGACCGAAATCAAGGCGCTCTTACGCCAGCGCCATCGCATCGCGCCCGGCCAGGACGAGGATTTCATGATGCGCTCCCAGGATGAGATCGCGGCTTCGGCCAGCGAGACCACGAAGACGCTCTCGACGCTTCTGGCCTCGATCGCCGTCGTGTCGCTCGTGGTGGGCGGTATCGGGATCATGAACATCATGCTGGTGTCGGTGACCGAACGAACGCGCGAGATCGGAATCCGCATGGCGATCGGCGCCAAGTCTCGACATGTGCTCGCGCAGTTTCTCTTGGAGGCCGTCACGCTCTCGGTCGTCGGCGGCGGCATCGGCGTAGCGATCGGGATCGGCGTGTCCCGCTTGATCGCGAAGTACGCCGGGTGGCCGATCTCCGTCGACCCAGCGTCCATCGCGATCGCTTTCTGTTTTTCGGCGCTGATCGGAATCTTCTTCGGCTTCTACCCCGCGCGGAAGGCCGCGGCACTCGACCCCATCGAGGCCCTGCGGTACGAATGAGCGGGGTTGGTGGCTCCCGAGTCGACGCCGCTCACTCGCCGGCTGTGCATGGCGCGTCGCTCTTCCGCCGAAACGTGTAGACCAGGTTGGAGGAAACGGCCACGTAGTCGCGGACGTTTTCTTCCTCCCACGTGAAGTGGGTTTCGTTTTCGGAGATGATGTCGGCGATGCCGACCGGGTCGTAGCAGGCGTCGACGTAGCGCCGCGCCCAGACGATGATTCCCTGATCCGACTCCTTCCTCGCCAGCCAGGACGACTCGATCCACGGGAAGACCAGGAAGCGGGGGTGGGCCGACTCGATCTCCCGGATCATCTCCGCTTGCATCGCCTTGGCGTGGGGCTGCGGCTCCATCATCGGGTAGGTATAGATGTAGCCCGTGGCCGCCCTCCGATCGGCGTAGAAGTAGATCTCGGGTTCGGAGCCGACGACGGCGATGCGATCGTTGGCGTCCGTGCGATTCCGGATGTACTTGGCGATCTCCACGGCCTCGATGAAGGGGCTGTTCCCGTAGACCTCACGGCTCAACTCTCGCGGTCCCATCGAGAACAGGTAGCTCCGCTCCTTCGTCACGTAAAGGCCGATCGAGGCAACGAGCACCGCGACGGACAGCGCCGCCGCAACGCCGCGTGGGACGGACCGCGCAAGAAGCTGCCGCAGGGAAGAAACGGCCACGCCGCAGAGGAGCGCCACCGCGGGAAGAAGGAGGATGAAGTAATGCTGGCGGAAATAAAACCCGGGGCATGTCGCCAGGAACGACGCAATGAGCCATCCTGTCAGAACGATCCTAGCCCTCGATTCCCAGCTCGCGACCCAGAGGGCGACGAGACCGAGCCCTCCGAGAATCCAGAGCGCGAGATTCACGGGGGTTGCGGCCTTGAACCCTTCGACGAGATTGGGGAGCGCATTCGCAACGGCCACTTCGGAGACGTACGCGCGCGCGTAGTGAAATGTCCAGAACCAGAAACGCCCC
Organism: Acidobacteriota bacterium; assembly: GCA_032124015.1. Classification (GTDB taxonomy): domain Bacteria; phylum Acidobacteriota; class Polarisedimenticolia; order Polarisedimenticolales; family DASRJG01; genus DASRJG01. Next base: position 41,136 of record JAQBEH010000088.1, on the reverse strand, counting down.
AGCGCACCCCGCGCCAGCAGAAAAACAACCACCAGAGCCAGAGGCAAGACGGCACCCAGGGCCATGACGCCGATCGTCTTCACTTTCGCCGCCGTGAACCGGGCCTTCCCCGGGCTCCCGTTCCAGACGACGAGCGCGGCGCCGAGCGGCAGGAAGAAGATCGCGTGCTGCTTCATGACGACCGACAGACCCAAGAAGACGCCGCTCCAGAAGAACCAGGCTCTGCGCTCGTTTTCGATCGCGCGCAACAACAGCAACAGGCCCGCCAGCGCGGCCAGAACGACGAAGTGCGTGGCGTGGGCGAACACACCGCAGACCCACCGGTCGACGGAGAGAATGGCGAAACTCAACCCCGCGACCGCACCGGCGAATTCGCCGAGGAGCCGCCGGCCGATGGCGAACACGAGAAGGATCGTCGCGGCGTTGACGAGCAACAAACCGACGTGAATCCCCCAGGGTGTGTGCCCGAACAGCGCGAGGATCGCGGCGTACGCGTAGTAGGTCCCGGGGAACTTCATGTTGTAGGCCAACTCGTACGGAGGAACGCCTTGAAGGATCAGCTGCCCCGCGTAGGCGTACTCCCCTTCGTCACGTTCCAGGGGGACATCCGCGACGCGCAGCCTGACGTAGGCCACAAACAGGAGCGCGGCCACAACCGCAAGGAGCGCCCAGGGCCTGAAGGGGGGAGGCGGTTTTCGACTCGGGTCCCGCATGCGGGCTGAAGTATACGGGGGATGCGGGGTTATCCTTCTCGCCTCCGAGGAGGGACTCCATGCGCCGTACCACTTGCGTTGCCGCGTCGTTGACGATGATTCTGGCCTGGCCTGCGAACGCCCAGTCGCTTTGGCCGGAGCTGAAACCGCTCTACGAAGACCTTCACGCGCACCCCGAGCTGTCGTTCCAGGAAACGGCGACCGCCGCAAAGATGGCGGAGCGCTTGAAGGGGCTAGGCTTCGAAGTCACGACGGGCGTCGGGCGCACGGGGGTCGTGGGGATCCTGAAAAACGGCGCCGGCCCGACGGTGATGCTGCGCACCGAGCTCGACGGGCTCCCGATCGAAGAAAAAACGGGCCTCCCCTACGCGAGCAAGGCCACGGCGACGAACCCCGCGGGAGAGACGGTGCGAGTGATGCACGGCTGCGGTCACGACATCCACATGACCGCGTGGATCGGCGCCGCAACGACGCTGGCCAACGATCGCAAGAGCTGGCGTGGGACGTTGATGATGGTCGCCCAACCCGCCGAGGAGGTCGGCGGCGGTTCGGAGGCGATGCTCACCGATGGGCTGTTCACGCGGTTCCCGAAGCCTGATTTCGCGCTCGCCATCCACGACAACGACGTGCTGCCTGCAGGAATCGTCGGAATCAAAGCAGGGCCCCTCCTGGCCTCGGCCGACTCGGTGGACATCGTCGTCTATGGCAAGGGCGGACACGGCGCACGCCCGAGTAACACCATCGACCCGATCGTCATCGCCGCGAAGATCGTCCTCGGCTTGCAGATGCTCATCTCGCGCGAGAACAATCCGTTCGACCCCGCGGTCGTAACGGTGGGCTCGATCCACGGCGGCACTAAGCACAACATCATCCCCGACGAGGTACGTATGCAGCTGACCGTGCGCGCCTACAAGCCCGAGGTGCGCGAGCGGCTGCTCCGCGGCATCGAGCGCATTGCCCGCGCCGAAGCAATGGCCGCCAACGCTCCGAAGCCGCCCGATGTGACGGTCAGCGACGGGACCCCCGTGACGGTGAACGACACCGTCCTCGCGATGCGTGTTGAGTCGGCGCTTCTGAAATCCCTGGGACCTGCGCGCGTGCGCGAGGCCGTCCCCATCACGGCGGCTGAGGACTTCTCCCGGTACGCGGAACCCGGCGTGCCGATCTTGATGATGTGGGTGGGCGCGATCAACCCGCAGGTTCTCGAGCAGGCGCAGCGCGACGGTACGATGCTGCCCGGCCTCCATTCGTCGCTGTTCGCCCCCGACGCAGAGGCGACGATCATGACCGGCGTCGAGGCGCTGGTGACGGCGGCGTACGAGGCATTCAAGACGGCCCACTGAAGGAGAACCGGCCCATGCCTTCGATCCGGCGCGTCCTTGAGACCTCGCTCTACTGCGACGATCTAGCCGCGACCGCTCGCTTCTACCGTGAAGTCCTCGGCCTGCCCGTTCATTTCAACGACGCCCGCCTCGTAGCGCTCGACGCCGGAGGAGCGACCGTGTTGCTTCTTTTCGCGCGAGGGGAATCGCGCACCGGCGCACAGAGTTCCGGAGGCACGATCCCCGGCCACGACGCGAGCGGCCCCGCCCACGTCGCGTTCGCCGTCGACGCCGACGAGCTTGACGCGTGGGAGTCGCGACTTGCAACCGCGGAAGTCGCCATCGAGAGCCGCGTAGGTTGGGACCGCGGCGGACGCAGCATCTACTTCCGCGATCCCGAGGGACACTCGGTCGAGCTGGTGACGCCGGGGGTTTGGCCGACCTACTAGGCCTGGGACCTGGCGCCGGCGACCCAATCCATACCGTGACCGTTTCTTGCGGTATGACTGCTCCATGGCGTCGACCTGACCCGCTCATCGTGGTGAAGGAGTGGCCGATGCGGGCAATCTTCAAGAATTTCAACCCACGGTATCAACGCACAATCGCGGGTGCGAACCAGCTACCAGGTCCCGTACATTTCGATGCGCTCCGCAACGCTGCAGCGTTTTCGAGCAGCCGTCACGGCTGGCCAAGCGACAACTCGTTGTCGCGAAGGCGCCTACGGTGCCGACCACAGGACGCGATGACTCTTATTACCGGCACCGCATATCCCAGCTATCCTGGCGTTGTGTCGAAATCAAGTTGAACGGGCTCGGACCGTGACTGTGCGAATTCCCGGTTCAGACGTATATTCTCCGGCACCTAACCAGGTCGGAGTACAGATGACGTTTCGAGTTGAGGTCGAACAGGAAACCGACGGTCGCTGGATCGCTGAGGTCGTTGAGCTCTCCGGCGCCATGGCGTACGGCGCCACGCGCGAGGAAGCCGTCTCGAAAGTCCAGGCTCTCGCGCTGCGCGTAGTCGCCGACCGACTCGATCACGGTGAAGAAGGTCCCAGCCTCCTGAATATTGCGTTCAAGGCAGCATGAGCAATTGGCCAAGCACCCGGGCTCGGCGGGTACTTGCAGCGCTTCAGAGGGTCGGATGGGCGATCAAGCGGCAATCCGGCTCGCATCGCACGATGTCACGCGACGGGTGGCCCGACTTCGTCTTCGCTTTCCACGACGATGAAGAGATCGGGCCCCGAATGCTGGCGCGAATCGCGAAGCGCACAGGTCTCCGGCCAGAAGACCTCTGAGCCCCCAGGCTCGCCGTCCAACAACCCGATCAACCCGACGGGGTTATCGTGTGCGTTGGGCGTTCCGGAACCGCAACCGAGAAAGTAGCTCGAAGGACTGAGAACACTGGGTTCAGGGGTAGCATCCACCGGTGGACGCCCGTTACTACATCGACTCCGGCACCGATGAACCACACATCTATGGCCACGCCGTCAATGAACGCGAAGTCGAAGATGTGCTTGGTCGCCCCCTTGAAGATCGCCCGGGTCGCGACGGGGCGAGGGTCGCCATCGGGCAGACGCGCGTGGGTCGTTTTTTGCGTGTCGTGTACGTCCCGGACGTGCAGCCTGGCTCAGTTTTTGTGATCACGGCGTATGAACTAGGCCCGAAGGCCTTGCGTGCGTTGCGCCGGAGGCGTAAGAAGAAGGCATGAGCGATCAGAAGCTACCGCAGGGCTGGGACGAAGCTCGTGTCCGCCGAGTCCTGGATCACTACGAGTCGCAGAGCGATGATGCGGCCGCGGCAGAGGATCAAGAAGCCTTCGAGTCGACCACTCACACGTCGATGGAAGTGCCCGTCGAACTAGTTCCTGAAGTTCGGAAGCTCATTGCAAAACGCCGGGCGGGCTGACGGAGCGCCGAGGCCGGACGCCCAACAACCGGCTCAACCCGACGTTCTGCGGAAATGACCTCACCCAGACGGGCGCGCGAGAAAGACTCTTGCCCCTGCTGGAAGCGTTACTCTCCGGAGGATCGACCGTCGAGCCGTTGTGGCTACAGTTCACCGCATCGTACGTGGCGACGCCGAACGAGTACTTTTCGGAATACGATCACGTGTTTTTTGGTGCGGTTAACGACAAGCTGCACTACACGACCTGGGACGACCCATCAGCGCGAGACCGGCGCGACGAGTTGATCGGTCCCGAGGACTTCCGTGCATGGCTTCAGATGGCGGTGACCGAGCACAAGGCGGGGTCATTCCTTGATGAGTGAATTAGAGATTGAAGTATGAACGGTCGGCGAGATAGGTAACATTTTAGTCCGGGGATACGGGCAACTCTCTTTTGAGAAGTGTCGAGACCATTGAGCGAATACCTTTACCATCACACTTGGGCTGGTAGGCGTGGATCGGGATGCTCTTGCTCCCTGCCGGAACCGGACTTGGGTACGCCGTGCGGACAGCGCCCTGGTTTCCCCGATTTCTGTGGTGGGGAACCGACCAGGACACGGTCCTGCAAATCGTTTGAGGAGAGACAATCTGTCGCCGCACGCCCGCGTCACCGCTCGCGTTTTTGCGGCGAAGCCGGAGGGTTCGCCATGTGGGACGAGCGATATTCCGAGCCTGGATTTGCTTACGGCACCGAGCCGAACGAGTTCCTTGCCGCTGTCGCCGGGCGGATTCCGGCCGGCCCGGTATTGTCCCTCGGCGAGGGCGAGGGCCGCAACGCGGTGTACGTCGCCGGCCTCGGCCACCGAGTGGTCGCCGTCGATCAGTCGGAGGTCGGCCTCGCCAAGGCGCGGCGACTGGCCGCCGACCGCGATCTGACGATCGAAACCATCTGCGCCGACCTTGAGGGCTATCCCATCGAGCCAGGGGCTTGGGCCGGCATCGTGTCGATCTTCTGTCATCTCCCCAGCCGTGTGCGGGTCGAGCTCTACGCCGCGGCCGTTCGGGGTCTGCGACCGGGCGGCATTCTCGTGCTGGAGGCTTATTCCCCAAAACAGATCGGCCGCGGCACCGGCGGTCCCCAGGATCCGGACATGACGGTATCGCTGGCCGGACTGGTCGAAGAACTCGCCGGACTGGAGTTCGTCCACGCCCGCGAACTGGACCGGGAAGTTCGCGAGGGGGCCTACCACACGGGGGTCGCCTCGGTCGTGCAGGTGGTCGGGCGCCGCCCCTAGTCGCAGCCCGTCAAACGTCGAAAAACTCGCCGACGCGGACTCGAAATCCGGGAATGACGTCGTCCCCTTCGAGGAGTTCGTCCTCGCCCACCACATGAGGGGAGAGCAGCGAGGCATAGACGGTCACGGAGCGCGTTTCGGAGTCGACGACCCACACGCGCCGCGTGCCGGCCGCGAGATAGTCGGCGACTTTCGCGCGAATCCCGGCGGGTGTGTTGCTCGGAGACAGGACCTCGACGGCCAAATCCGGGGCTCCCGAAAAAGCTTTCACCGTATCGCCGCATCGCTCGTAGCTCTCGTTCGATACGAACGCCACGTCGGGTCCGCGGACCGTGTCCGGTTGCCGAGCCAGGATAAAGCCGGAATCGCCGGCGAGTACGACGCCAAGCCGGTTCCGCCTGACGTGGGCCGACAAGAGTTCTGCGACGACCGCCATCACGCGTCCGTGACGGAACCCCGGACACGGCTCGGAAACCAACATCCCCGCTTGGAGCTCGTACTTGAAGCCGTCGTCGGGCAACACGTACAGGTCTTCGACTGTCATAGCGCGGTTGCGGAACGGGAGCGACATGTACGAAGAGTACGGCGCTCAGGTGAAAAAGGGCAAGGCCTCGAGGTTGCCGTTGTGCAACCCCTACGTGTGTACGCCCGGAGCTTCCTGCCCGGTGGCCACGACGTACTCGGAGTAGCCGCCGAGGAACACCTTGGGCCGGTGGTCGCCGTCGTCGGGGTGCAGTTCGAGCACGCGATTGGATAGGCCGCGCAGGAACGTGCGGTCGTGCGAGACGAAGAGCATCGTTCCCTCGAAGTTGGCGAGCGCGGCGACGAGCATTTCCTTCGTTTCGAGGTCGAGGTGGTTGGTCGGCTCGTCGAGCACGAGGAAGTTCGGTGGATTGAGGAGCATGCGCGCAATCACGAGGCGCGACTTCTCGCCGCCCGAGAGCGCGCGAATCGGCTTGTCCACGTCGTCACCGGAGAACTGGAATGCGCCGAGCAGCGTGCGCAGCGTTCCTTGGCCTTCGAGCGGAAAGTCTTTTTGCATTTGCTCGAACAGCGTGACGTTCGGGTCGAGCAGGTCGAGCGACTGCTGCGCGAAGTAGCCCATCTGAAGCGAGGCTCCGAGGCGCACCGTCCCGGCATCGGGGGCCAGGGCCCCCGAGACCATCTTGAGGAGAGTCGTCTTCCCCGCTCCGTTCCGGCCCATGACGCACCAGCGTTCGCCGCGACGGATCGTAAAGTCGAACCCGTCGTAGATCGTGCGATCGCCGTATCGTTTGACGACCGACTCGAGCATCGCGACGTCGTCCCCCGAGCGCGCGGGCGTGCGGAAGTCGAAGTTGACGAGCTTGCGGCGTCGCGGAAGCTCGACCGGCTCGATCTTCTCCAGTTTCTTGACCCGGCTTTGTACCTGCGAGGCCTTGGCGGCGTGGGTGGCAAAACGCTCGATGAAACGCTGCTCCTTTTGGAGCATCGCCTGTTGTCGCGAATAGGCGGCCTCGCGCTGCGCCTCTCGCAGCACGCGCTCTTGCGCGTAGTAATCGTAGTTGCCCGAGTACGAGACCATCTCGCCGCCGTCGATCTCGACGACGCGGTCGACGACGCGGTTCATGAAGTCTTTGTCGTGGCAGGTCAAGAGCACGGCCGAGCGCGTGTCCCTTATGAAATGCTCGAGCCAGAGGATCGACTCGATGTCCAGGTGGTTGGTCGGTTCGTCCATCAGCAGGACGTCGGGCTTCCCGAGCAGCACCTTGGCCATCGCCACGCGCATCTTCCAACCGCCGCTGAGGTCGGAGACGTCGCCGTCGATTTGCCGGTCCTCGAGCCCCAAGCCGTGGAGGACCTCGCGGGCACGCGCCTCGAGCTCGTAGCCTCCGCGCTCCTGGTACTCGTGCTGGACTTCGCCGAAGCGGGCGAGGATCGTCTCCATCTCGTCCACTCGCGACGGATCGCTCATCGCGTGCTCGAGATCGATCAACTCGTGGTGCAGATCGCCGAGGCGGCCGCTTCCCGCGATCGACTCGTCCAGAACCGGACGGCCGCCCATCGCCTCGACGTCCTGGCGGAAATAGCCGACCGTGGTGCGCTTCGGAATCGACAGCTCGCCGGAATCGGGCGACTCCTCGCCGGCGATCATCCGGAAGACGGTCGTCTTCCCCGCCCCGTTCGGACCGACCATGCCGACCTTCTCGCCTGGGTTCAACTGGAACGACGCATCCACGAGGAGAACGCGGCGGCCGTACTGCTTGCAGATGTTCGATAAGGCGATCATGGCCGAAGGACGATATCAGGTGGCCGCGGGCCCGACCGGTTGCCGGGGCGCAACACACGGGCCCGCTTTTTCCGGCCCGGCAGGGATGATTAGGGTCAGAGTTCCCCAAGGCGCTTGACAAGTGCTACCTTGCGAGGTATCAGTCTCGTGACGCGCAACTCGTCGTGAAGTCGGATCTCGAACACGGGCGACCGATGAAGGGCGAGGCCACCGATCGACTCCGCAGACTGTTGGACCGGCTCGTCGGGGAAGGTGCCCTTTGAAGATTCGATCGGTGACGCTGAACCGCCGTCGTCACGTGGTGAACGTCAGGACATCCCGCCAGACGTATCCCTATCCGTTTTCGAGGCTCGATCCCGCTCCGACGTCGGACGACGACATCGTGGAATGCGCGGTCGACGCGGAGCTCGGACGGGAAGCGTTCTCGCACCGATTGCGCTCTGGACGAGTGGGTTCGGTTCATATCGAGCAGGTATTGGAGGCGCACGAGGATCCGCGATACATGCGGGATCTCCTGCTCTACAAGCTCACGATTGAGGCTCAAGCGCGGATGGAATCGACCCCGCTCTCGAAGCGGGAACTCGCGCGGCGACTCAAGACGTCGTTGACGCAGATCTACCGGCTCTTGGACCAGACAAACTACCGCAAGTCGGTCGATCAGGTGTTGGGGCTGCTTCGCGTGCTGGACTGCGACGTGGACTTCGTCGTGAGAACGCGAAGCGCATGAAATCGAACGCGGGCACCGTGACGGCGTACCTCAACGAGCTCCCGGCGGAGCGCCGGAAAGCGCTCGAGACCCTGCGAGGGATGATCGAAAAGGCGGCGCCGCAGGCGAAGCCGACCATGAAATACGGGCTGCCGACCTGGGAGTGGAACGGGCCGCTGTTCGCTCTCGCGGCGCGGCCGCACGGCCTGGAGCTTTACGTCGCCGAGGCCGACCTCCTGGCCAAGCGGAAGAAATCCTTGGGCGACGTCGAGGTCGGTACGGCCTCCGTCCGGTTCAAGAGGATCGAGGATCTGAATCTGGAGATCGTCGCGGCGCTCTTTGCGGATGCCGCCGACCGGAGGAAGAGCGGGCCTACGGCTCCTCGGGCTTGAGCGGAAACGTCTCTTGCACCTGCTTGGCCTGGGGGAGGCGCGAGCCTGCCACCGCGATCATCGTTTTCGTCATGAAAAGCGTGATCCCCTTGGTGCGGCGCGTATTGTTGAGGTCGAGCTTGCGCAGGTAGCGATCCCGCCGGTCGAGGGGGACGTCGCGCACGGCCTTCGTGGCATCGTAGCTGACACTGCCGCTCCAGGCGACGCGAAAACCGGTTCCCTCGTAGACGATGATGTCCAAGAGACGGTCCTGGATCAAGTCGTTCTTGAGGTTGTCGTAGTAGAAACCGATCTCGCTGATGCCGTCGCCGTCGAGATCGAGGATCGCCACCTCGCCTCGCCCGACGTAGCCCCCGTTTTCCTTGGCGGCGTCCCGCGTGAACAAGGGGATGAGCTCCTTGCCCGCGGTCCGATAGACGTCCAACCGGACGCCCAAGGCATTGGCCTCGTCCTTTTTCCCGGTGAGGTAGGTCACGACGGCGACGACCTGCTTGGCGTCCCCTGGAAGAACTCGGGCGGTCGCCACCGAGCTGTTCATGACGTCTTTCACCTTGAGGCCCATCTGCTTGTAGACGTCGGCCGCCGTATCGGCGCGCGCGCCGGAAACCGGAAGCACGACGAGAGCGATGACGGCGAGACGCGCCGCCGTTCTCAAGCGATCGCCTTTTTCTTGACGGTCTTACGGCGCTTGGCGAGCCGCGCCTCGCGGCGGGCCAATTCGGCCGTGGACCAGGCCGCAAACGTCTCGGCCGTCTCGAAGTAGAGATCGTAGCCGCCGTCCCCCGTGAAGTACTCGCAGGGGTCCTCGGGGTTGTCCTTGTCCGGCCAACCGTACTCGCGGCAGATCTGCGGTCGCGTGTGGTAGACGCCGCAACGGTTGTCGGCGAGCAGGTGCCGGCACGGCGTGCGAACCTCGAGATACCAGTCGCCGTCTTGCACCCAGACCGCGATGTGCTCGTGGAGCAAATACCAGCGGACGTGGTCGTGGTCCTTGGGCGTCGTCGGCGTGTCGATCTGCAGCGCGAAGTACTTGCAGCACTTCGCGGAGCAATCGTGGCACGGCGGACCAGCCTTGGGATCGAATTTGATAGGTCCGAGCTGGACGAGGGTCACGCGTCGATCTCCTCCAAAGGACACGCGGCAACGAGTTTAGCATGCGGCTCCCAGCTCGCTCCGGTGCGTATAATCGCTGCGCGAATGATCGTCTATGCCGCCAAACACATTCTCCCCGTGGCCTCGACTCCGATTCAGAACGGAGCGGTTCTGGTCCACGAGGGGAGGATCACCGCCTTCGGGCGGCGGAAGGACCTGGTCAAGGCCCACCCGGGCGTCGAGGTGCGCGATCTCGGCGACACGGTGATCATCCCCGGCCTCGTCAACGCACACACCCACGTCGAGCTGTCGTTCATGAACGGCGAGCCCCCCGCGGGCGGTACGTTCATGACGTGGCTGCGGGATCTCGTCGCGCGGCGACCCGGGGTCGATGCCGGGGCGGCCGCCGAGGCGGCCGGCAAGGCCCTCGAGACGATGATCCGGAGGGGCACCGTCGCCGTCGGAGACATCGCCAACGGAGCTTGGGCGGCGCCGCTCCTCGCGCGCTCCGGCCTGCGCGGGCTCGCGTTCCACGAGATTTTCGGATTTGCGGCTTCCGACACGGAATCGATCCTGGAAGCGGCGGCGCATCGGCTGGAGACGATCGACTCGGATCCCGAGGTCCTGGCCGCGCGAGACCGTTTCACCACCATCCTGACGCCTCACGCGGCGCACACGACGTCGTTTCCCCTCTTGAAAGCGTTGGGTGGCAGGGCTGTGGCCTCCGGAGAGATGCTTTCGATCCACGTCGCCGAGAGCGAGGAAGAATCGCAGCTGCTGCGCGACGGAACCGGCCCGTTCAAGGATTTCTTGATCGAGCGCGGCGCGTGGGATCCGGCCTTCAAGGCCCCCGGGCAGACGCCGGTCGAGTACCTCGAGCGTCTCGGCGTCCTGACTCCGCGGACGCTCGCGGTGCACTGTGTCCACCTCGACCATCAGGACTTCTCGCGACTCCAGGCACGGGGGGTGACCGTCGTGACCTGCCCGCGCAGCAACCAGAGGCTGGGTGTCGGGAAAGCCCCGGTGCCGAAGCTCCTGTCCTCCGGGATTCCCGTCGCACTGGGGACCGACTCGCTGGCCACCGCACCCGACGTGGACGCGTTCACCGAGGTCGCGCACCTGCGGCAAGAGCATCCGAGCGTGTCCCCCGCCGCGGCCCTGAGGATCGCGACGTTGAACGGCGCGCGCGCCCTGGGGATGGCCCAGGACCTCGGCTCGATCGAGGAGGGAAAGCTCGCAGCGCTCGCGGTCGTCGGACTGAACGATCCGAACGACGATCCGTTGGAGGCGGTGACCTGGTCTTCGGAGAGCGTCTCCCCCCTCCTGCAGGCGGCGTGGGAGAAGGCCTCGCGGTGAGCGCGTCTTCCGGCGTGGTCGAAACCGTCCGCACGTGGGGACGGATGGTCAAGTTCTCCCACAGCGTCTTCGCGCTGCCGTTCGCGCTGTCGGGCGCCGCTTTGGCCGCGGCGCGCTACGGCATCTCGTGGCGCCAGGTCGCCTGGATCGTCGTGGCGATGGCCGCCGCCCGCAACGCCGCGATGGGGTTCAACCGGCTGGCCGACCAGGCCATCGACGCGAGGAACCCTCGCACGGCCGGGCGCGAGTTGCCGCGCGGTGTGCTGTCGCGCGGCGCGGTTTGGGCGTTCACCGCGGCGCTCGCCTCGTTGTTCGTCGTCGCCTCGTTCCAGCTGAACGCGCTTTGCGGAGCGCTCTCCGTTCCCGCGCTGCTGATCGTGTTCTTCTATTCGCTGACGAAGCGGTTCACCTGGGCGAGCCACCTCGTGCTGGGGTTTGCGCTTTCGATCGCTCCCGTGGGCGGCTGGCTCGCGATCGCCGGACACTTCGCTCCGGTGCCAGTGTGGCTCGCGGTGGCGGTTGCTTTCTGGGTCGCGGGGTTCGACACGATCTACGCCTGTCAGGACGCGACGTTCGACCGGCGCGAGGGACTGTTCTCGATTCCCGCGCGATTCGGCGTGCGGCGCGCGCTCGTGTTGGCGCGAGCTTTTCATGTTCTGGCCCTTGGCGCCATGGCGGCGGTGGGCGTCGCGGCCTCGCTTCACGGTGTTTACTGGATAGGCCTCGTCGTCGTCGCCGGCGTGCTCGTCGTCGAGCACCGCCTGGTCCGCGCCGACGATCTCTCGAACGTCGGCGTCGCGTTCTTGAACGCCAACGGCCTGATCAGCATGCTCTACTTCGGCGTCGTGCTCGCGGCGCTGGCTCTCGGAAAGACGACCCCATGAACCACGACGACACCAAGTACGGCGAAGACTGATGCGCCCCACACTGGTTCTTTTCGACATCGACGGCACCCTCGTCGACACCGGCGGCGCCGGCCGATCCGGGCTTCAGGAATCCTTCCGGTCGGTCTTCGGCCTTGACGACATCGAGGGGCCCGTCTCGCGGGTGCGATTCGACGGGAAGACCGACCCGACGATCATCGCCGACATCGCCCGCGAGGCCGGGATTCCGGCAGGCGAGGTCGAAGCGCGTTACACGGAGCTCCAGGAGGCGTATCTGCACGCGTTGCGGAAAACGCTCTCCGTTCCCGACCCGCGGCGGCGAGTGATGCCCGGCGTGCGGCCGCTCCTCGACCTGTTGGCGGCGCGGCCCGACGTTTTTCTCGGCCTCGTCACCGGCAACATCGAGGAAGGAGCGCGGGTCAAACTCGACGCCTTCGAGTTGAACCGTTATTTCGTCGACGGCGGGTTCGCCTCCGACCACCCCGAGCGCAACGAGATCGCACGCATCGCCCACGAGCGGCTCTCGCGACGCGCCGGCTTCCGGTTCCCCGCCGACCGCGTCATGGTCGTTGGGGACACCGAGCTCGACATTGTCTGCGCGCGGGCCAACGCCTTCCGTGCCATCGCGGTGGTCTCCGGCTGGGTGCCGCGGGAACGGCTCGAAGCCGCGGGCCCCGACACCCTGCTCGCGGACCTGACCGACGTCAGCGCGGTGCTCGCGGCCATGGGCCTAGCGGAATAGGGTCCACGGAAACGGGGAGCGTCCCCGTTTCCGTGGACCCTATTGCGCTAGATCGCGGGCGCGGGCCAAGCTGCCATCGAGCATGGAGCGTGTGAGGCGGCCGGTGTTGGTATTTTGCCGGCTCGGGTGGTAACTGCCCAACAATGTGACGAGCCTGTCGCCCGCCCTCACGCGAACCCGCGCCTCCGCGCCGTGACCGAATTTGGGACGGGGAGTCGGAACGGACGCGGGGTCGATGCGCCGGGCGTGGTGAAGCATCGCGTTCCACGCTATCTGTCCCAGGGCGATGACCACCCGAACGCGATCGAGCAGCGCAAACTCCCGTGCGAGAAACGGCGCGCACGCGGCGAGTTCCTGAGGGGTCGGTTTGTTGCCGGGTGGCGCGCAGCGGGCGGAGGCCGTGATGAATGCGTCGCGGAGCTTCAGGCCGTCCTTTCCGCCGCTCGCGGTTTCCTGGTTCGCGAACCCCGCGCGGTAGAGAGCGGCGTAGAGCCAGTTCCCGGAGTCGTCCCCGGTGAACATCCGGCCGGTGCGGTTGGCCCCGTGCGCCGCGGGGGCGAGGCCGCACAGCACCACGCGCGCGCCTCGGTCGCCGAATCCCGGTACCGGGCGCCCCCAGTACGCCTGATCGCGAAAGGCGCGCCGCTTCACGCGGGCGGCCTCCTCGCAGTGAGCGCGCAGCCGCGGACAGCGCGCGCAGGAGACGATGTCGTCGCGCAGGCTTTCCCAGGGGTCGGAACGCCCGTTCAGTGCGCCGCCGCTCCGAGCGCTGTGACGGAACGGCCGGCGACCACGAGCAGCTCGTCGCGACCGTCGCCGTCCAAGTCGGCGGTGGCGAGGTCGTGGAGACCCGTCCAGATCGAATCGAACAGGACGAGCCCCGACGCTTCGTCGAAAAGGGTCACGTGACCCGAGTAGGTGGCCACGGCGAGCTGGCGTCCGCCCTCCGCGAGAAACTGCCCCGAAACCGCGGCGGTCACCGATCGGGATGCCGTCACGGCGCCCGTTTCCCGGGCGAGGAGGAGACGTTCCGCGCCGGGCGCCGGGTGAGCCCAAAGCTGGGTGGTTGCGCCAAGCGCGCCGAGCGTGCCGTTGTCTTGCAGCGCGAGCACGCCGCCTCCCTCAAGGGGGGCGACCGAGCGCACACCGGCGGCCCCGTCGAGGAACTTGGCGCGGTCGTCGCCGGCCGCGGCCACCGCCGCGCCGTTCATCGTGGCGATGGCGAGGCGCCGCGCGCCGTCCGCGGCATCGTTCCAGACGGCGAGGTCGAGCAGGGGGGCAGGGACCTCGATCTTTCGTTCCGTCCCTGACCGCAACGCAATCACGTCGAGGGAGGTCCCGCCCGGACGGAAGGCGACGAGCTCGCGCGTGCCGTCGGCGGTGGTGCCGAAGTCGAGGAGCCGGCCCGCCGGAGTTTCCGTCTTGAGGCGCGCGATCACTTCGCCGTCCGCGTCGAACGAGAGGATCTGATCGCCGCCCGAAGCGACGACGCGAGCGCCGCCGGCGGTTCCCGAGGGCAACCCGACGACCCCGTCGGCCGTTCCCGGTAGATCGCGATACCAACGCGCTTGAAGACGCCCCTGGCCGACGAGGATCGTGGCCATCTCGCGGGTCGTTCCGTTCGCGTCGTCGGCCAGAAGCTTGTCCACCGTCGCCACGATCTCTTTCTCCATTCCGACCCGGTACCCGTCCCAACGCGCGCGCAGCCGTCCTTGCTTGTCGAAGGCGAAGAGCGACGGGAGGGTGCGCACCCCGAGAGACTTGTGCACGTCGGGATCGTTCACTCCGATCATCATCGTCAGGCCGAGGCGCTTCGCGGACTCAGAGGCTACCGTGGCGTCTTCATCGGAGTTGACGGCGAGAGCCACCAGGCCGTCCCCGCCACGCGCGAGATGCAAGCGCTGGAGGTGCGGGAGCTCCTTGAGACAGGGGCCGCACCAGGACGCCCAGTAGTCGAGCAGCAAGACCTTGCCGCGCGCCGAGGCGAGATCGAAACTCCCGACGGGGGCGAGTTGAATCGTCGCGATCGGGATCTTCGCGAACCACGTGGGCGCCAGAAGGGGCGTCGCCACGGCGCCGTCCGGACGGGGCTCGGCTGGAAGTGGGGTGCGCCAACCCGGAGCACCGTCGACGGGAGTCCACGAGATCCCGTCGGATTCACGAGTCAGGACTGCGGAGAGAGCGAGCGCGACGAGGAGGAACCCGAAACGGCGCCGCACGCTAGACGTTGCTGGCGCGCCAACTCGCAAAGATCGTCGAGGCCCGGCCGGTTTCGATCTCGACGAAGCGCCGGTAAACCTTGTGCCGCTCCGGATCGATCTGGTAGATCTGTGTCCCGATGCTGTATTCGACGACTTTGGCCTTGGGCTCGATCTTGACGGCTGCTTTCTTCGTTGCCACGGCACCTCCCCACCCCGATCAATTCGAGGGCAATACAGAAATGTATCAAGACCTATACCAAGGCGACCGTGCGTTTCTCCTCCATGAAAACGCTCCTCTCAAAAGGCGTAGTGGCCACTTTGGCCGAATTGAGTGCTTGACTACGCCACGATGGCCGAATTCGGCCTCTCCTCTATATACTCGGCCCCGTGAGCGGCTTGGCCCCCGATCAGAAGCGCATCCTCGTTCTCGACCCCGACCGAGACCACGCCGAACGAGTCCGTGGCGTCCTCGCCCGATCGAAGTTCACGGCGACGCTAGCCGTCAGCGGGCGGCAGGCTCTCGAATTGAACGAGCGCCGCCCTCACGACGCGGTCCTGCTCGATCTCGACCGCGCGGTGCACGACAAGCTCATCGAAGCGTTTCGCCGTACCGCACCCTCGACCCCGATCCTGCTCATCGTCGATGCCGTGCGCATTCTCGAGGCGGTGCGCCTGTTGCGGGAGGGTGCCGATGACTACGTCTTGCGCCCGACCGACGCGTTCGAACTGCGCGCCCGGCTCGTGCGCCTCCTCGAGAGGCACGACCTCGACTCACGTCTCGCCCTGCTGCAACACGAGGTCTCGAAGAACTACGGCGTCAAAAACCTCGTCAGTCACTCATCGGCGATGCGCGCGGTGCTCGACCGGATCTTGCGCGTCGCGCCGCTGCGGGCGACGGTGCTCATCTTCGGGGAGAGCGGCGTCGGCAAGGAGTTGGTCGCGCGGGCGATCCACTTCAACTCGCCGCGCCGCGATTTCCCGTTTCTCGGCATCAACTGCGCCGCCATCCCGGTGAACCTGATCGAGTCGGAACTGTTCGGGCACGAGAGGGGCTCGTTCACGGGCGCGCACGCGCGGGCCCGCGGGAAGTTCGAAACCGCTCACCGGGGCACCCTTTTCCTGGACGAGATCGGCGAGACCGATCTTGCCACCCAGGTGAAGCTGCTCCGCGTCCTCGAGGAGCGGGAGTTCATGCGCGTCGGCGGCGAGCAGAACGTGAGAGTCGACGTCCGCGTGATCGCAGCCACCAACTCCGACCTCGAGGCCATGGTCGAACGGGGCACGTTCCGTCGCGATCTCTACTACCGGCTCAAGGTCGTCACGATCCAGGTGCCGCCCCTGCGCGAACGCCGCTCCGACATCCCCGCACTGGTCGAGGCGTTCCTGGAAGAGCTCGCCAGGGACAACGCCGTCCCCAGGAAGGCGATTTCGGCGGAGGCGCTGTCCGCCCTCGAAGCCTACAACTGGCCCGGGAACGTCCGCGAGTTGAAGAACATCCTGGAGAGCGTCTTGGTCTCGAGCTCGAGGGACCGCATCACTCCGGAAGACCTCCCCCCATCGGTGCTGCGCGACCGGGCGGCGCCGCCGAGGTCCACGATCGCCCCCGGCACGACGATCGGCGAGATGGAACGCGAGCTGATCCGAGCCACGCTCGAACACACCGGCGGGAATCGCACGCACAGCGCGCAACTTTTGGGAATCGGCGTGCGCACGCTCCAGAGGAAAATCCGGCTTTTCGACCTCGAAATCGCCAGCAAGCGCCGCCGCCGGAAGGTCCTCGTCCCGTGACACGTTTGTCACATTCAAGTGCCAGACTTATCCTGGTTGCTCATGGCCGAAATCGACAATAGCTCCAAGAGAGAAGCGATCGACCTCGAGAGCCCGCAGCTGTACGTCAATCGCGAGTTGTCCCTGATCGAGTTCCAACGGCGCGTGCTCGACGAGGCGAACGACCCGACGGTCCCCCTTCTCGAGCGGGTCCGGTTCCTGTCGATCTTCGGCTCGAACATGGACGAGTTCTTCATGATCCGGCTGGCCGGACTCAAGCAACAGGTCGCGGCGGGTGTGCGGGAACTCGGCCCCGACGGGCTGACCCCCGCCGAGCATCTCGCCGCAGTCCGGCGCGTCGCCAACGAGATCAAGCACGAGGCGCACCGGATCTGGCGCGACCGGCTCATGCCTGCGCTTCAGGCTGAGGGGATCCACGTCCTCGACTACGATGGTCTTTCGATCGAAGCGAGAATCGGGCTTCGGACCTACTTCGAAACCGAGGTCTTCCCGGTGCTGACACCGCTGGCCATCGACCCGTCGCGGCCCTTCCCCCACATCTCGAACCTGAGCGTCAACCTCGCGGTGGTCATCCGGGATCCAGCCGGCCACGAGCACTTCGCGCGCGTCAAAGTGCCGGGAACCCTGCCGCAGCTCGTACCGGTGCCCAACGCCTCGGGAAGCTCCGGCTTTTCGTTCGTCCCGTTGGAGCAGCTCGTCGCCGCCAACCTGGACGCCCTTTTCCCTGGGGAACACATCGTCGAGGTGCACCCGTTCCGGGTCACGCGCAACGCCGATCTCGTGATCCAGGAGCTGGAAGCGGGCGATCTTTTGGAGACGATCGAAGAGAGCGTCCGCCAAAGGCAGTTTGGTTTCGTGACCCGCCTGACGTTCGAGGCGACGATGCCGGCCCGGCTCCTCGACAACTTGCTCGTCAATCTCGAGGCCGACCGTGCCGACGCTCACGAGACGGAAGGCCCCCTCGCACTGGTCAACCTCGGCGCGCTGTACGCCGTCGATCGCCCCGAACTCAAGGAGGCGCCGTTCCTCCCCGCCCTGCCACGCCGCCTCGAGAAGAAAGAAACCGACATCTTCGCGACGGTGCGCGCCGGCGACATTCTGCTGCACCACCCCTTCGACTCGTTCGCGCCTGTCCTCGAGTTCCTCGAGGCGGCGGCGGTCGACCCCGACGTGCTCGCGATCAAGATGACGCTCTACCGCGTCGGCCGGAAGGCCCCCGTCGTTCGGGCCCTGCTCGACGCCCGCGAGGAGGGCAAGCAGGTCGCGGTCTTGGTCGAGCTGAAGGCCCGGTTCGACGAGGAGCGCAACATCGAGTGGGCCCGCGCCCTAGAGCATGAGGGCGTCCACGTCGTCTACGGCCTCCTCGGCCTCAAGACGCACTCGAAGGTGGCGCTCGTCGTCCGTCGGGAGGGGGACCGGATCCGCCGCTACACCCACCTGGCGACCGGGAACTACAACACGGTCACGGCCCAGCAGTACACCGATCTGGGGATCCTGACCTGCGATGACCGGATCGGGGCCGACGCGACCGATCTTTTCAACTATCTGACGGGTTATTCGGCCAAAACCGACTACGGAAAGCTCGCCGTCGCCCCGATCAACCTGCGCGAGACGATCGAGGGTCTGATCGAACGCGAGATCGAGCACCAGAAGGCGGGCCGGCGCGGCCACATCATCATGAAAATGAACGCCTTGGTCGATCGTCGGATGATCCGGCGCCTCTACCGGGCGTCACAGGCCGGGGTCGCGATCGACCTCCTCGTGCGCGGGATGTGCAGCCTTCGTCCCGGGATCCCCGGGGTGAGCGAGAACATCCGCGTCGTCTCGATCGTCGGCCGGTTCCTCGAGCACAGCCGCGTGTTCTCGTTCCGGAACGGCGGCGACGAGGAGGTCTACCTCGGCAGCGCCGATCTGATGCCGCGCAACCTCAACGCACGCGTCGAAGTGTTGTTCCCCGTCACCGATCCGCGCCTCGTGAGCGTCGTGCGAGAAGAGATCCTCGGCACGTATCTCGCCGATACGGTGAAGGCGCGCGTGATGAACGCCGACGGAACGTATTCGCGCATCGCGCGCGACGCGGACACACCTGCTTTGAACGCGCAGTCGTGGTTTCTGAGTGAGCGCGCGACCACCCGACTCGGTTGACGACGCAAAATCAGTCTTGACATGCCGAGGCACTCCTTTATATTCGGCAGCGTGATCGAAAACGCAGGTCGTCGATGCGACGACCGCCGGAAGGAGGTGAGACACCATGGCAACGAAGAAGAAAGCGGCTAAGAAGACCACGAAGAAGAAAGCGGCCAAGAAGTAACTTCTGCACTTCGCAGGAAACACCAATAGATATCAGGGGACGCCGTCAACGGCGTCCCCTCTTTTTTTGTGCGGTGAGCGCCACCTCGGCGCCGAGCAGCTTCTCCAAGAGGTCCGTTCTCCGTCGCCCCTCCCACACATCGAGCGCCCCGTCGGCGTCCCGCGTCACGAGATTTACGTTCACCCGACGCCCTCGCCCCCTGACCTTCACGTCCAAAACGGTGCCGTAGTGGGAGCGGTCGAGCCCCTCGGCCAGCCGCAACAGCGCCGCACACGCTTTGACCTGGCGCCAGACGTCTCGCGGTAGCGGTTCTCCCCCGGCCTCCCCCGGCTTGGGTGTTCCCTTGCGATGGTGGTGGAGCGCGATCTGGCCGATCGCCTCGATTTCATCCCTCTGGAAGCCGTAGAGTTCGGAGTTGACGATGAGGTAGTAGGAATGGCGGTGGTGCTCCTCGTGCTCGATCAGGTGCCCGACGTCGTGGAGGAGCGCCGCCGACTCGAGCCAGCCCCGGGCCTCGACCCGAAGCCCCAATCGTCCGCGGAGCTGGTCGAACAGGCGGAGCGACAGGCGCGCCACCTGCTCGCTGTGGGCCTGGGGCGCGCCGAACCGGCGCATCAGGCGAAAGACGCTCCGGCGGCGGACGTCGCTGATCCGGGCCGACTCTTCGATCCCCTTCGCATGTTTCGCGATGAAGTCCTGGAGCAACCCCTCGCGGAGGGCCCAGGAGCACGCCTGGATCCGGGTCGCCTTGACGCGCCGCAGCACCACGTCGGCAAGAATCGCCCCCGACGTAATCAGGTCGACGCGCTTCGGGTCCATCCCGCGCATCGCGAGGCGCGCTTCGCGGTCGGCTCGCGCCAGGCCGAGCCTCAACCGCGAGACGGCCTCGGCCGGAACGGCCAGGCCGTGGACTTGCGTGCCGGGGTGGACGCCGAGGCGATGCGCGGCCATCGAGACCAGGGTGAGCGCCGTACCGGAGGTGCCGATGACCCGCTTGACCTTTCGTCGAGCCGCCATGGCCAGCGCCGGCTCGAGCTCCGCGCGGAGGTACTTTTCGAGCTTCGCGACCTGTTTGGCGCGCGGCGGGTCTTCCGAAAGGAAGGCCTCCGTGATGCGGGAGACTCCAAGCTTCAGGCTGTGCAGCTCGGGTGGTCGGCCCTTCTCGGCGAGGACAATCTCCACGCTGCCGCCGCCGATGTCCAGGATCAGCGTCGGCGAGCTGTCGAGGTCCTCGACCTGGGCGACGCCCAGGTGGATGAGGCGGGCCTCCTCGAGCCCCGAAATGACGCGCACGCGTAGGCCCAACTCGTCGTAGATCCGCTGGATGAACTCGCCGCCGTTTCCGGTCTCGCGCACTGCGCTTGTCGCCACCGCACGGATGCGGGCGACCCCGTGCCGCGTGGCGATGCTCTTGAACGTCTTGAGGGTGCGAAGCCCGCGGTCCATCGCCGATTTCTGCAGGCGGCCGGTGGTGAGACTCTTCTCGCCCAGCCGCACCATCTCTTTTTCGCGATCGAGCACGATGAAGTGCCCGTCGGGACGGGCCTCGGCCACGATCATGTGGATCGAGTTGCTGCCGACGTCGATGGCCGCGATGCGCATCACAGGACGCCTAGATTCTCACACTTCGCAGCGCATGGCAGCGCGAACGATCGAGCTAACGCAAACTGGCGATCAACGCCTCGTTCAGGCGCTTGTACTCGGCGCCGATGGAACCGCCGGCCTTATTGGCCAGTTCGAGCGATTGGTTGGCCGCGGCGAGCGCCCCCGGCTTGTCGCCCAGCTTCGCCAGGATCAGACCCTTGCGGTAGATCATCCACAAGGCGTCGGGCTGCTGCTTGATCGCTTCGTCGATCCAACCGACGGCTTTTTTCAGGTCGAGGTCATGCGCGTAGTAGAACATCGCCGCGTCGAAGTAGGGCTTCTTACCCGGGCCCGCCATGGCCGCTTCGATCTGGGGCACGAGCACCGCGACCAGGTTCGTCTGCAACTTGATCGGAACGCGCGTCTTGTCCCAGGTGATGTTCAGCGTGGCCGCGTCATCGCGCAGGTCCGACAGGCTGAGGGTCATGGTCTCGACCATCTCCGTCAGGGCGACGGGCTTGACCTTCACTCGCACCAGATCGTTTTTCGCGTCGTAGGCGTAGGAACCCCACTGGCCTTCGGCTTTGTTAAGAATCACGGTCCATTCGCCGCTCTCGGGAATCGTGAACAGCGCGTAGGACCCCGCGGGCACCTCGGTGCCGCCGAAATTCACGCTGGTGCCGAAGGTGATCTTCGTCGCAGAGTTGGCACCCGTGCGCCAAACTTCACCGAAGGGAACGAGTCCGCCGAAGATCTTGCGGTCCTTGACGCCGGGCCGCGAGTATTCGATTTCGACGTCGGTGATACCGACGCGCTCCTTCACTGTGGCTGAAGGGCTTGCCTGGGGGAACTCGATCTTGGGCTCCTTGGGCGGCTCGGCGCACAGATCCTGGCCAAGGAACGATCCGATGACGGCACAAAGCGCGATGGGCAGCAGATTGGTTTTCATAGTCGACGAATCTAGCTCAGAAACAGCGCGGACTGCAAGGCCTCGGATCGCGCGCGGCGAGAGAGCGATCGATGGCGCTACTAGCCGGAACCGAATTAACACGCCCTTAACACCCGTGTTACATGCTGGCAATTGCGAGACCGTCGAATCTACGTGTCGACTCCAGCCGGCGCACAGAGGGGTGGTCGGATCGCGAGTCGACGAGGCACGGAGGCCTTGTGAACCAGAAACGTTGGAGTTCATTGATCGGAGTGTTGATCCTGGGCATCGCGCTCGTGCCGGTGGCTCTTGCGGCCGACGAGGCCCCGCCGGCGCCGAAGACCGAAACGACCGTCGACCCCACAAAGGGGTTCGTCACCTTCAAGTCCGGCGACAACGCCTTGACGATGGGAGCGTGGGGCCAGTTTCGGATGACGGTCGACGATCGCGAGGAGTTCAGCGCCGATCTTGACCCCGCGAGCACGGGATATTTGCAAAACGACGGGACCTCGGTGGCGTTTTCAATCCCCAGGCTGCGCTTCTACATCCTCGGAACGGTCTTCAAGCCCTGGATGCGCTACAAGTTCGAGATCGAGCTGTCGTCCCTGAAATCCGACGCCAACGTCAACATCACCAACAGCCGGCTGACCGACGGCTACGTCGAGTTCGCAAAGAGCCCTTATGCGACCGTCCGCGCCGGCCAGTACAAGGTTCCGTTCGGCATCGAGGAGTTGACCTCCGATACGAGACTGGAGTTCATCGACCGCTCGATCGCGAGTTCCAAGTTCGCTCCCGGCCGGGACATCGGCGTCATGCTTTCCGGCCAGTTCTTCAAGAACAAGTTCGGCTATCAGGCCGCGGCGTTCAACGGCGCGGGGCAGAACAACCCGCAGGACGACAAGGGGTTCCTCTACACGGCGCGCATCGTTTACGACCCGTTGGGGGAGTACAAGCTGGTCGACGGCGCGATCGACGACCCCCAGACCAACCAGCTGCACTTCGGGCTCGCGTACCGGTTCGGAGAGGTTCCCAAGGGACTGTCCTCCGTCGGCGTGTTCCAGAATCCCAACAATCAAAGCGCGATCGGCTTCGAGTTCGCGTGGAAGTACCAGCGCTACTTCGCCCTGGCGGAGTACTTCATGCAGACCGACGAACAAAACAACCCGACCATCGGCCCTGATATCAATGCGAACGGCTTCGACGCGCAGTTCGGCGTCTTCATCGTTCCGAAATCGCAAGAGCTCGCCGTCCGCTACGCCAGCGTAGAGCCCGATGAGGACGTGGCCGACGCGAAGCAGACGGAGATGCGGCTCGTCTATGGGTACTTCTGGAAGAACCACAACATGAAGGTCCAGGCCGACATCGGGCAGATCAAGTACGGTCAGAACTTCGCTTCGCTCTCGACACTCGCATTGAGAGGCGTCTCCCCCTCGCTTCTCGCCCCGCTCCGGATCGTCTCACTCCCGGGGCAGGACATCACCGACCAGCAGCTTCGCGTGCAGTTCGTACTGGCGTTTTGAGAAGACCTCAACGATTCAAGGAGACCTCTGTGATGACGACAAGAGATGTCCTCGGCGTGATCGCCCTGACAGGCGCGCTGTTGGCCGCGCTTCCGGCCTCAGCCCAGACCGTCAAGGTGGACAAGAGCATCAAGGACTACAAGAAGACCGAAGGCGTGTCCGGGAACCTGAACTCGATCGGGTCGGACACGCTCAACAACCTCATGACCCTCTGGGCGGAGGCTTTCCAGAAGCAGTACCCGAACGTCAAGATCCAAATCGAGGGCAAGGGCTCCTCGACCGCGCCTCCCGCGCTGATTTCCGGCACGGCGCAGCTCGGACCGATGAGCCGCCTGATGAAGCCCGAGGAAATCGACAGCTTCGAGAAACAGTACGGCTATAAGCCGACTCCCATCCGCGTCGCCGTGGACGGCCTCGCGGTCTTCGTCAACAAGGACAATCCCTTGACCGAGCTCACCATGCCGCAGGTCGATGCCATCTTCTCCAAGACCCGGAAGGGTGGGGAGGCCGAAGACATCACGAGCTGGGGTCAGCTCGGCCTCAAGGGCGCCTGGGCCGCCAAACCGATCAGCCTCTACGGCCGCAACTCGGCCTCGGGAACCTATGGCTACTTCAAGGAACACGCCCTCTACAAGGGGGATTTCAAGGACACCGTCAAGGAACAGCCCGGTTCCGCGGCGGTCGTCCAGGGGATCACCGCGGACAAGTACGCGATCGGCTACAGCGGGATTGGCTACAAAACCTCGGACGTGAAGTCGTTGAAGTTGGCCGCGAAGACCGGCGGTGCATTCGTTGGCGACGACGCAGACAACGTCTACTCCGGGAAGTACCCGCTCGCCCGCTTCCTCTACGTCTACGTCAACAAGGCTTCCGACAAGCCGCTCGGCCCGCTCGTCCAGCAGTTCCTGACGTTCGTGCTCTCCAAGGAGGGCCAGGAAGTCGTGATCAAGGACGGCTACCTCCCGCTGCTCGGCAAGCACGTCGCCGAGGAACTGCCGAAGCTGAAGTGAAGTGATCTGAAGTGAAACGGACGTCGCCGCGCCGCCTGTTCGCCGACAAGGCGGCGCGTTTTGTGGTTACCGCCGGGGGGCTCGCGATCATCGCGAGTATCCTCGGCATTCTCTTTTTCATCGTTCACGAAGTCGCGCCGCTCGCCCGCGGGGCGCGGGTTTCGACCGAGAGGCTCCACGAGATCCCGGGCGGCGCCGCGCTTTCGGTTCTCACCGACGAGTACCGGGAGCTCGTCGCAGCTTTTGATGCCGACGGCCACGTCCGCGTCGCGCGCATCGCCACGGGAGAGGTCATCGCCGAAGCGGCCGTCGTTTCGGGGACGGTCGATCCCGCATCCGTTTCGGTTCCGCCGGGCTCGACGGCGTTCGTCGTGGCCACGTCCGACGGGCGCGTGGTCGTCCAGCGGGTTGTATTTTCCGCGACGTTTGCGGGTGGCCGTCGCGTCGTCGCGGCAGCGCTTCCGCCTGCTGCGGAGGTCGTGGTCGATGCCGCGCGTCGTCCCATCACGCGGGCCGCCGCGCAGGTCTCAGCCGACGGAGAGAACCTCGTCGTCGCCGGAGCCACGGCCGACGACACGCTCGTGCTGATCCGAGAGACCGCAACCGAAAACGCGATGACCGGAGAGGTCGTGCGTTCCTCGTCTCGCGGCAAGGCGGCCCTCCCAACGGGTGTGACCTCGTTGCTTCTCGACGTGGCGCAGCAAAACGTCTATGCAGGGCTCGCGGACGGACGCATCGCGTGGTTTCGGATCGACGGCGACGGAACGCCGGCCGATCCCCTGCTCTCGCCGCCGTTCCCGTCGCCGGTCTCGGCACTCACGCTGCTGATCGGCGACCGATCGCTCGTCGTGGGACGAGAGAACGGAGCGATCGAGGTGTGGTTCCCGCAGCGGATCGGCGCCGACCGATCGTTGCGCCATGCGCGCTCTTTCCCGAGTTTTGCCGCCGCCATTCATGCCCTGGTTCCGTCGCCGCGCGGCAAGGGGTTCCTCGCTCTGGATGCCGGCGGCGCGATGGCCCTGATGTATTCGACCTCCGAGCGCGTGCTCTGGTCCGGGAAGGCCCCCGTGCCCGACGCCACCGCGATCGCCTACGCTCCGAAGGCCGACGGCGCGGTCGTCGCCGGGGCCGGCGGCGCAGCGGCCCTCGCGATCTCGGCTCCTCATCCCGAGGTCAGCTTGAGGGCGCTCTTCGGTAAGGTCTGGTACGAGGGGTACGAAAAACCAGGCTACTCTTGGCAGTCGTCTTCGGGGACGGAAGACTTCGAGCCGAAGCTCTCGCTGACCCCGTTGCTGTATGGAACGCTCAAGGGGACGTTCTACTCCCTGCTGCTCGCGGTGCCGTTCGGCGTGCTGTCGGCGATGTACGCGTCGCAGTTTCTCCACCCGTCGTTGAGGCGCGTCGTCAAGCCGGTCGTCGAGATCATGGCGTCGCTTCCGAGCGTGGTGTTGGGCTTCCTCGCGGGATTGTGGCTGGCGCCGATGCTCGAGCGCGTTCTTCCCGCACTGCTCTTGATGGTCCTCGTAATGCCGCCCGCCATCATCCTGGCCGGGGTGTCGTGGGAGCGGCTAACGCGACGCTTCGGCGCACGAATCCACGCCGGCACCGAGGTCTTCTTCTTCGTGGTCGTGCTGGCGTTGGCCGGTGGCGTCTGCCTCAGCCTCGAACCCTTCCTGGAAAAAGCCGTGCTCGGTGCCACGTTCCCCACGTGGATCCTCGAGGTCTTCGGCGTCCGCTACGACCAGCGCAACGCGATCGTCGTCGGACTGGCGATGGGTTTCGCGGTGATTCCGATCATCTTCGCCATCGCCGAGGACGCGTTCTCGAACGTCCCGAGGAGCCTGGTCTCGGGCTCGCTCGCGCTGGGCGCCTCGCGTTGGCAGACGGTCACCCGCGTGGTCCTACCGACAGCCTCCCCCGGCATCTTCGCCGCCGTGATGGTGGGATTCGGCCGCGCCATCGGCGAGACGATGATCGTGCTCATGGCCACCGGGAACACACCGATCATGGACGCCAGTCCCTTCGATGGTTTCCGCACGCTCTCGGCCAACATCGCCGTCGAGATCCCGGAAGCCCCGGCCGGGGGCACGCTCTACAGAACGATTTTCCTCGCGGCATTGTTGCTGTTCGTGCTCACCTTCGCCGTCAACACGGTGGCAGAGCTGGTCCGGCAGCGCCTTCGCCGCAAGTACTCCTCACTCTAGGAAGGATAGATGGCCGAGATGAAGCGCCCCTCCGACAGCTTCGGCCGCGCGATGACGTGGCTGACCGGGGGCACGCTCGCGTTGAACCTGCTTCTCGTTATCGGTCTGCTCGGGATCTTGTTCTGGAACGGCGCCGGCGCGTTCTGGCCGCGGGCGATCGTCGTCTTGACGCTCCTGGACGGCACGAAGGTCATGGGCGAGCTGCACGATCGCGAGGCGATCCCTCAAGAGGATGCCCTGGCCGTCTCAGCGTCCCGCGTGAAGCTCAAGGTCGGAAACCGGGACTTAGGCGGCGCCGAGTTCCAGTGGGTCGACGAGTCACAGATCGCCTCGCGGACCTACCCGAAAAGCGCCGTCGTGCTCGAGCGGACGGAGTGGGGGAATTTCTACGGGTTCGCGGAGGAAACCGGAGCCGATGGCACGCTTCACCTCGAAACGAGCGGTGGGCAGCGCAAGGACGTGCCGTCGGCCACCGTCGTTCGCGAGGTCCACCCGAACGCGTTGGGCGTTTTCGGGAAGCTGTCGGTCTACGCCTCGCGCGTGAGGGAGTTCCTTCTCGACGATCCCCGCGAGTCGAACACCGAAGGGGGGATCTTTCCGGCGATTTTCGGCACCGTGATGATGGTTTTCCTGATGTCGTTCGCGGTGCTCCCCTTGGGCGTTCTGGCCGCCTTGTACCTGCGCGAATACGCAAAGCAGGGGCCGCTCGTGCGCGTCGTGCGCATCGCTGTGAACAACCTCGCGGGGGTCCCGTCGATCGTCTTCGGGGTTTTCGGCCTGGGGTTTTTCGTCTACTTCGTCGGTGGCTCGATCGACCACCTGTTCTTCGCCGACGCACTCCCGACGCCGACCTTTGGAACCGGCGGTATCCTGTGGGCGGCGCTGACGTTGGCGCTGCTGACGGTCCCTGTGGTCATCGTGGCCTCTGAGGAGGGTTTGGCCGCGGTGCCGCGGGGGGTGCGCGAAGGGTCGCTCGCCCTCGGGGCCACAAAGATCGAGACCATCGTGAAGGTCGTTCTCCCCGCGGCGGCTCCCGGGATCCTCACGGGGATGATCCTTGCGATGGCGAGGGCCGCGGGCGAGGTCGCGCCGCTGATGATCGTCGGGATGGTCAAACTGGCGCCGGCGCTTCCGGTGGACGGAACGGCGCCGTACATCCACCTCGAGAGGAAGTTCATGCACTTGGGCTTTCACATCTTCGACGTCGGCTTCCAGTCGCCGAACGTCGAAGCCACGAAGCCCCTGGTCTTTGCCACCGCATTGCTTCTGATCGCCGTCGTCACCGTCGTGAACCTCGCAGCGATCCTGCTCCGAAACCGGCTGCGCCGGAAGTACGTCACGAGCGCCCTGTGATCGAAAACGCCATTCTCACCGTCGACAACCTCTCGTTGTGGTACGGGAAGTCGCGGGCCCTGCATGAGATCAGCATGCAGATCCCGGAAAAGAAGATCACCGCGTTCATCGGCCCCTCGGGCTGCGGCAAATCGACTCTTTTGCGCTGCTTCAACAGGATGAACGACCTCGTCGATAACGTGCGGACGGAAGGGACGATCCAGTTCGAGGGGGCCAATATTCACGACCCCAACCTGGACGTGAACGCGCTCCGCAGCCGGATCGGAATGGTGTTCCAGAAGTCGAACCCGTTCCCCAAGTCGATCTACGAAAACGTCGCTTTCGGCTGCCGGATCCAGGGGATCAACCGGAAGCACGACCTCGACCCGATCGTCGAGCGCAGCCTGCGCGGCGCCGCGCTGTGGGACGAGGCGAAGGACCGCTTGCACGAGAGCGCGCTCGGCCTTTCCGGCGGTCAGCAGCAGCGGTTGTGCATTGCGCGGGCGATCGCCGTCGAGCCCGAGGTCATCTTGCTCGACGAGCCCTGCTCCGCACTCGATCCGATCGCCACCGCGAAGGTCGAAGAGCTGATGCTCGAGCTCAAGAACCGCTACACGCTCGTCATCGTCACCCACAACATGCAACAGGCCACGAGGGTCTCCGACTTTACCGCGTTCCTTTACCTGGGAACGATGGTCGAGTACGGGGAAACTCAAAAGCTGTTCATCAACCCGGCAGAGAAGCAAACCGAAGACTACATCACCGGCCGCTTCGGCTAGTCGAGAGGGAATCATGGAAAAGCTGCAGCGGCACTTTCAGGAGCAACTGGACGTTTTGTCGGAAAAAGTCCTCGTCATGGGCGGCTGCGTCGAGGAGACGATCGGAAACGTCGTCTCCGCGCTCGTCGGCCGCGATTCGGAACTGGCTCGGCGCGTCATCCGCGACGACGAGAAGGTCGATCGCTTCGACCTCGAGATCGATCAGATCGGCATGGAGATCCTGGGACTGCACCAGCCGGTCGCGCGCGACCTCCGCTTCGTCATCACCGCGATGAAGATCACGAACGACCTGGAGCGAATCGCCGATTTGTGCACGAATGTCGCGGAGAGGGCGATCGAGCTCAACGCCGAGCCGCAGCTGAAGCCGTTCATCGACATTCCGCTCATGGCCCGGCGCGCCCAGCAGATGGTCCGCGGGGCGCTCGACGCGTTCGTGCAGCGCGACGCCGCCGCAGCCCGCGCGGTCATCGCGATGGACGACGAGCTGGACGAGCGCATGGAGCAAGTGTTCCGCGAGCTGCTTTCGTTCATGACCGAGGACCCGTCAACGACCACGCGGGCCCTTCGCTTGATGTTCGTGGCCAAGTACTTCGAGCGGATGGGCGATCAGGCCACCAACATCGGCGAACAAATCGTCTTCATGGCGGAGGGGCTCGTGATCAAGCATCCGGCGATCACCGCCGACGACCAAGCGCCATGAAACAGCGGATCCTCGTGATCGAGGACGACCCCGACATCGCGTTGTCTCTGCGCCTCAAATTGGAGCGTGACGGGGATTTCGAGGTCGTCACCGCGCAGGACGGCGCGGTGGGGCTTCGGCTGGCGGTGGACCGGCCGCCCGATCTCGTGCTTCTCGACGTCAATCTCCCCGGCATGGACGGGTTCGAGGTGTGCCGTCATCTGCGCAAAAATCCGGCGACCGCGGCGACCCCGGTCATCATGGTCACCGCGCGCATCGGCGAGTCCGACCGCGTCGCCGGGCTCGATCTGGGGGCGGACGACTACATCACCAAGCCGTTTTCCCCGAAGGAGGCTCTGGCCCGTGTCCGCGCGGTCTTGCGCCGGTCCGAACGGGCGGCCGAGGGTCCGGAAGCGCTCGCCGACGGCGCCCTTCGCGTCGACGTCGGCGCCCGCCACGCGGAGGTTTCCGGCCTGGCCATTGCTCTCACACGCAAGGAGTTCGACCTGCTCGTCGAGTTGATGCGCCAGCGCGGGCGAGTGCTCACGCGAGAGAGGCTCCTCGAGACCGTTTGGGGGTACGACTACCCCGGTGAGACGCGCACGGTGGACGTGCACGTGCGCCGGCTCCGGCAGAAGCTGGGGTCGCCGGTTGATGAACGCGTCGAGACGGTCGTGGGCGTCGGGTATCGCTACCGGAGCGGCGCGTGAACGGCAAGCGCAAGGTTCTGGCGGCGCTTGCCGGCGTCACTCTGCTGGCGGTGGTCCTTTTGGGATTCGGCGTGCTGCAGCTGGCGCGCATCGCGGCGCGGAGCGAGTTCGCCGGGATCGAGACATTCGGGTTCGCGCTGATCCTGGGCGCGACGGCGCTGGTGCTTCCGACGGCGGTCGGCTGGTTCGCCTACCGCGCCCTGGATCGTCAGGTCGAGTTGCTGACGGCGGAGATCGACAACTCTCCGGAGGACGGCACGCCTCGGGCCTTCGTCGTGGAAGGAAGCGGCTCCGCGGGCGAGTTGGCTTCGGCGATGACGCGGCTCGTGGCCGAGTTGGCCGGCCGGGTCGAAGACGGGCGCCGCGAAAGCCGTGTTTTGCAATCGATCGTAAGCGCCATGAAGGAGGGGATGGTCGTCCTGGGCCCCGACCGGAAGATCCGCGTCGCCAACGAGGCGTTCCTCCAGCTTTTCCGCACACCATTCGATCCGGTGGGGCGGCTTCTCGTCGAGGTCGTCCGCGATCCGGCGGTGTTCCGCGAACTCGAAGCGTCCCTTCCGCCGGGAGGGGCCATCCGCGAGAGCTTGCTCCACCTCCCCGGCCCCGGCCGTTCCTTCGAACTGCGCGTCTCACCTCTTTCCGGAAGCACACCCGACGAGCCCGTCGGCGCCCTGATCCTGTTCTTCGACGTCACGCGCCTCGAGGCGTTGGAGCGCGTGCGGCGGGAATTCGTGGCCGATGTCTCGCACGAACTGCGCACGCCGCTCACTTCGATCAAGGCGTTCGTCGAAAATCTGATCGAAGAAGGCCTCGCCGACCGGGACGAGAGCCTGCGGTTTCTCGAAATCGTCCGCAAGCATGCCGACCGGATGGGTGCGTTGATCGACGATCTCACCGATCTGTCGTTGATCGAAACGCGCGCGGTCGCGCTCGACCTCGCGCCGGTCGACGCCTCGGAGGTCGCGCACGACGTGGTCGCGCAGTTCGCGTTTCGCGCCGAGGCCGGCGGCGTCGAGGTCCAACTCGAACTCCCCTCCCCCTTTCCGTTGATCGCGGACCACCGGCGTCTCTGGCAGGTGCTCGTCAACCTGGTCGACAACGCGATCAAGTTCTCTCATCGCGGCGGCGTCGTACTCATCGCGGGGGACGTGCGCGAAGGGCGCCCGCGAATCACCGTCAAAGACACCGGAGTCGGGATTCCTCCTGAGGCTTTGGAACAGGTGTTCCACCGCTTCTTTCGAGCGGACAAAGCGCGCTCACGCGAGCTGGGCGGAACCGGGTTGGGACTGGCGATCGTCAAACACCTGATGCGGCTGCACGACGGTCAGGTGTCGGTCGTATCCGAACTGGGCCGAGGCGCGACGTTTACGCTCGAGTTCCCCCCCCTGCCGCCGTCCGACGCGAGCGATCAGGGCTTGGGGTCGGACGTCAGTCCGAAGACGGGGATCGGCGGGTCGTAAGGGACGGGATCGGGCAGGGCCGGCGGGTCGCCCGATTTCACGATCGTGATGTGCCGAATGACGACCGGCGTAAGCGGCGCCCCTTTGTCGTCGGTTTTCACGAGGCAGATCTGATCGACGACGTCGCGCCCCTCGACGATCTCGCCGAAACAGTTGTGTTTGGAATTGAAATACGGCTCGGCGACGATCGTGACGAAAAACAGGACGCCGCTGATTCGCTTCATCGATGCCGCCGTCATCCCGACCCGGTAGGGGCGCGAGAAATTGACCGGCCCAGGCTCTGCCGGGACCCAGACGGGAGGCATGCCGTGCCCCGTTCCGGTCGGATCGCCGGCCTCGAATCGCTGCGCGAACTTCGTCTTGTGGATCGCTACGCCGTCGTAGAACGGGACTTTTTTCTTGTCCCCGGTGTACGGATCGACGAACTCCATGCGCCCTTGGGCGAAGGCAACGAAATGCGCGACGGTCTGAGGAGCTTGTTCCGGGAGCAGCCTGAACGTGAACGACCCCATCGACGTCTCGACCACCGCGTACCATCCCTGCGGGCGCCCCTGTTGCTCGGCGACTCCGAGGCTCGCACAGCCGATCAACAGGACGAGGAGCGCACGCCGGATCGGGGTCATTCGATCGAGGCCTTCTTGATGGCGTCGAGGTCGGAGTAGTTCTTCTCGAGGAAGGCGTTCCCCTCTGCGGCGATGCGGCCCTGCAGCTTGGTCAACCCCTCGGCGTAGCCTCCGTAGAGCTTGTCGACGACATCCAGCCCCTCGGACACCTCGCCAAACGGCGCGAAGCCCATGGCATCAAGACGCCCGTTGTCGACCAGATTGATGAACAGTTGCACCGATCGGCTGTTGGGCGAGCCGCTCATCGCAAAGGTGACGAATCCACGTTTGTTGCTCTCTTTGACGGGATCATCGGGGATGGTCGCCTTGAGCCACTTCGTCGCGATCGAAGGATCTCCGTGGATGCCCCACTGGACGACGAAACCAGGAACAACGCGGAAGAACTTCACGCCGTCGTAATAGCCATTCTTGACAAGGTTGTAGAAACGGTCGGCGCCATTCGGGGACCACTCGCGATGCACCTCGATGACGAACGTTCCCTTCATCGTTTCGAAGCGCGCCTTGAACCGCTCCGGAGCCTTGGCGGTGAGCTTTGCGGGGGCCGTCAATCTTTCCGGCGCGGCAAAGACGGCGGAGCCGGCTATGACGACCACGGCCAGGGCGACGGCCGTGGCAGTCCCCAGAGTCTTCCGTTCCATGATCTTCGTTTCCTCCAATGACCCGTAGGGCATGCTACGCGGGGCAGAAAAACCCCGCAACCAGGTTGGGTTTGACCCCGAGGTGGCCTCTTCTCATTCGATACCTATATTTCTCTGAGCGGTCCCGGGCCCATCACATCGTGGGAAGACGGGTCCGGGGAGGACCGGAGTGCCCCAACTCGACACCATGTTGCGCGCTTTGGCCGATCGAGGTGCGCGCGAGCTCTTCTTCCAGGAAGGCGCGATGCCGGCGTTCCGCTACCCCGATGGGGACAAGCCGGTGTCCCGCTCTGCGCTCTCGCGGGCCCAAATCGTCTCGTTGATCTCCGAGCTGGGCACGGCCGGAGACGGCGGCGCGATCCGCAGCGGCGCCGCCACGCGATTCGTTTACACCTTGGGCGACGGCCGCGCTTTCGCCATCGAAGCGGGACTCGGCGAGGCCGGCTTTATCGCCCGCATCGTCGCTCAAGCCGGCGCGCCGGCCCCGGCCCCCGAACCGGCCCCGACGGCCGCGACGGCTGCGGTCATGGAAACGAGCGCCCACCTGGAGCATCCGGGGCTCAAGCCGATCGACCTCGGGAACGTCCGTCCCGGCGCGCCCGCCATCGAGGCCTATCTCTCCTATATGGTCGAGGCTGGGGCGAGCGATTTGCACCTTTCCCCCTGCGAGACCCCGATGCTCCGGCTTCACGGCGAGATGATCCGCATACCGGGCGCCAAGGAATGTCCGTCGGAAGAGGCGGCGCGCCTCATCTTCCAGTTGATGCAACCGCGCTACAAGAAGGAATTCGAAGAGTGCGCCGACACCGACTTCGCGCACGAGATTCCGGGCCTTGCGAGATTTCGTTGCAACGTCTTCGCCGAACGCAAGGGTCCCGGGGGCGTTTTTCGCGTCATTCCGACCAAGATTCCGACGGCCGAGGATCTCGGCCTCTCGAAGGCGATTCTCGACCTGTGCTTTCTTTCAAAGGGCCTCGTGCTCGTCACGGGACCGACCGGCTCGGGGAAGTCGACGACCCTTGCCGCGATGGTCGACCACATTAATAGGAACCGCACCGATCACATCATCACGATCGAGGACCCGATCGAGTTCGTGCATCAGAACCGGAAGTGCCTCATCAACCAGCGCGAAGTGGGGATCCACACCGAGAGCTTCAAAAAAGCGTTGCGCGCAGCGCTCCGCGAGGACCCGGACATCGTGCTCGTGGGCGAGATGCGCGACCTCGAAACGGTGGCCATCGCGATCGAGACCGCCGAAACCGGCCATCTCGTCTTCGGTACCCTCCACACGTCGACGGCGCCGTCCACGGTGGACCGGATCATCGACCAATTCCCCGCCGACCGGCAGTCTCAGATCCGCGTGATGCTCTCGGAATCGTTGAAGGGCGTGATCTCGCAAACACTGCTGAAGCGGAAGGGCGGCGGCCGCATCGCGGCTCACGAGATCCTCGTCGGCGTGCCGGCGATCGCGAACCTCATCCGCGAGGGCAAAACGTTTCAGATACCGAGCATCATGCAGACCTCGCGCAAACACGGGATGATCATGATGAACGACGCGCTCGTCGATCTCGTGAAGCGCGACCTCGTCACGGCCAGCGAGGCCTATCTGAAGGCGATCGACAAGAACGGCCTGCTGATGATGTTCAAGAACGCGAACATCCCGCCGCCGAACCTACCCAGCCAGACTCCCTAGGCGTCATAGATTCGCCTGAATATCTCTTGACAGCAGCGTGGCACCCTCTATATTGGGGCAAGATTTGGTGATGCCACCAGATCTTGAGCCCCGTTTCCCGGGCGGTGCTCATCAAGGTACCGGGGATAGGAGTCAGGGAAATGGCAACGAAGAAAAAGGCTGCGAAGAAGAAGACCACCACCAAGAAGAAGGCTGCGAAGAAGTAACTCGTCTTCAAGACAACTCAGGCCGTTCGTGGAAAGGGCCGGTGGAAACACCGGCCCTTTTCTTTTGTCCGCGCGGCTGCCGTGTCCGCTACCGCGGCGCCCCTTGGCTCAGATCGATGAGTTGGATGCCCAATTGTGCCGCAACCTCGGCGCTCCTGACGTCACGGTAGAACTCGCCGTAGTAGATCGTTTGGATTCCGGCGTTGGTGATCAATTTGAAGCAGGCCCAGCAGGGGGAAGCGGTCGTGTAGATCTCAGACCCCTCAATGCGCACGCCGTTCTTGGCCGCCTGGATGATCGCGTTGGCCTCGGCGTGCACGGTCGCGACGCAGTGCCCGTCTTCCATGAGGTGACCGACATCGTCGCAGTGTGGCATCCCGCGAATCGAGCCGTTGTATCCGGTCGACAGGATCGTCTTGTCGCGCACGATGACCGCGCCGACGTGCTTCCGGTCACAGGTCGAGCGCGTCGCCGCCTGGTGCGCGATGTTCATGAAATACGTATGCCAATCGACGCGTTCGGACATGGCGCCACCATCTCGCGAAAGGCCCGCAGGGCGCGGGTCGCGATGCTAGCACGGGCGCCAGCCGACGCGATCACCCGACGAGCTTGTTCTTGCTCCAGCGGGTGTTCTTGATCTCGTATTTCGCGACCTTGTAGTTCATAACGCGAGACGAGATTCCCAGGAATTTCGCCGCATCTTTCTGAACCCAATTGCTGATCCGGAGCGCCTCCAGGATCGCCTGCCGCTCGAGCTCGTCAAGCGCGATCCCGGTGGGTGGCAGCCGCAGATTCAGCGAGGCGACGTTGTCGGAGGGCGACCGCCCGGATGCGCCCAAGTTCAGGTCGTCCTCCTGAAGGAACCGCGATTCCGCCATGAGAACGGCCCGCTCGATCGTGTTTTCGAGCTCCCTGATGTTCCCGGGCCAGGTGTGGCGCTTGAGGGCGCGCACCGCGGCGGGCTCGAGCCCGCGGACGTCTTTGTTGAGCTCCTTCGCGAAACGATCGATGAAGTGCGACGCCAGGGGGACGATGTCTTCCTTACGCTCGCGCAACGGCGGAACGTTTACGCTAACGACATTGAGACGGTAGTACAAGTCCTCGCGGAATTCTCCGCGCTGGATCGCCTCCTCGAGGTTCTTGTTCGTCGCGGCGACGAGCCGCACATCCACCTTGACGGTTCGCGAGCCACCCAGGCGCTCGAATTCGCGCTCCTGAAGAACCCGCAAGACTTTCGTTTGCGTCGACGGCGTCATGTTTCCGATTTCGTCGAGGAAGAGCGTCCCTTCGTTCGCCAGCTCGAAGCGCCCGGTTCGCTGACGGTCGGCGCCGGTGAAGGCGCCGCGTTCGTGGCCGAACAACTCCGACTCGAGCAGACTTTCGTGGAGCGCCGCGCAGTTCATCTTCACGAACGGCCGGTCCGCGCGACTCGAGTTGCGGTGCAACGCCTCGGCGACGAGTTCCTTCCCCACACCCGTCTCACCCAGGATGAGGACCGTCGCGTTTGAGCGAGCGACCTTCTCGATCGTGCGAAACACGTCCTTCATCTGGGGGCTCTCGCCCACGATGTTCTCGAAGCGCGGGACGATCTCGGTGCGGTCGTACGCCTCGATGCGCGCGAGCAGGCGCCGGTGCTCGATCGCGCGCTCGACCTTCATCTCCATCTCTTCGAGATCGAAGGGCTTGAGCACGTAATCGTAGGCGCCGGCCTTCATCGCATCGACGGCGGACTCAACGGTTCCGTAGGCGGTCATCACGAGGCCGACCGTTCCCTCGTTGATCATCTTGCTGCGCTTCAAGACCTCGAGACCGTTCTTCTGGGGCATTTGGTAGTCCGTTACGAGGACATCGAAGACGGCCTCCTCGAGCCGCGCGAACGCCTCGGCGCCGTCCGCCGCTTCGACGACGTCCCAGCCCCGGTCCCGGAACGCCGTCGCGATGCCCTCGCGCAAGGTGCTTTCGTCTTCAGCTACCAGCATCTTCTTCATGCGTGCATCTCCACGCTCCCACAGGCCACCATGGGGAGCCGGACGGTGAATGTGCTTCCCTCGCCGAGCCTGCTCGCGACGTCGATGACACCGCGGTGCGAATCGACGATCTTTCTCGCCATCGACAACCCGACCCCGGAACCGTGCTTTTTCGTCGTGAAGAACGGATAGAAGAGCTTGTCGAGGTGCTCTTCCGGGATGCCGGGCCCCGTATCGGAGACGCGGATGACCGCGAAGGACTCGAACGCCGTCCGGGCCACCGGCGCTCCGGCGGGACGGTAGGGCGTCGATGAGGCCACGGGCGCGCGGGCCGTCGAAACCTCGATCGTGAGGGTCCCTTCCTCCCCCATCGCTTCCATCGCGTTCAGGAACAGATTCTCGAAGACCTGCCGGAGCTGTCCGCGGTCCATCAGAAACTCCGGACCATCGGAACCGGCGGTGCGAAGGACGTGCAGGCCGGGCTTGCCGCGGCGCCCCACGGCAACCGTCAACGCATCGTCGAGGACGCCGTCGAGAGAAGCGGGAGACAGCGACAGGGAGACGGGCCTCACGAATTCAAGGCTCGAGGTGATCGTCCGGTTGAGGCGTCGCACCTCGGCGATGATCTTGTCGAGCAAATCGCGTTCGACGGCTTCCACGGGAAGGCGGCGCTTGAGCAGCGAAGTCGACACCTCAATCGATGCCAGGGGGTTTCGGATCTCGTGGGCCAGGTTGGCCGCCATTTGGCCGAGCGCAGCCAGGCGGTCTTTGAGGCGCTCTTGCTCTTCCTTGTGCTCGACATGGGTGAGGTCCTTGAAGAACAGTGCGGCGCCGGCGGGTGCGCCATCGTCCCCCGGAACCAGCGACAAGGTGAAGCCGATCGTCTTTCCGCTCTCGGAACGGCTCTTGAGATCGATCTCCGCGCGGTTGGGGAGGAGCGACATCGAAAACGACTCACGGAGGATCGTTGCGAGCTGCGGATGATCGACGAGAGCGTCTTCGATCGCGGCCCCGGACAGGGGCAACTCGTGAAGCTCGAGAATCGCGCGGGCATGCTCGTTGACCATCACCACGCCGCCGCGGCGCTCGATCACGAGAATGCCGCAGCGCATCCCCTCGATGAGGCGGCGGTAGAAGTCCTCGCGGGCTGTTTCCGCGCGGCTCCCGATGACGGCGGCCAAGGACGCTGCCGCATCCCGTGTGGTCGTTGTTCGATTCAAAGTCGATCCCCGTGCTGACAAGGCGGCAATCTAGGTTCCCGATCGAGCAGGGGCAACCTTTGGGAGGCACTGTTTTTCGAAGATTTGGTGTGGTTCTTTCGAACCCGGGGCGGCGTGCCTAGATTCCGGTGAGGGCACCGGCGAACCACTGAATCGAGGCGATCGGCCTGGGGGGCACTTGGCCGTCGTAGACGGTGCCGTTCTGCAAGGTGACCGGGAACGCGCCGACCTGCTTGACGCGGAACTGCAGGACGAGAACGGCCTTCGATCCGACGATGTTCGTAGTCGTGCCGCTGGTCCGGGCGACCCCGACGACGACGCGGCCTGGGTTGGACGTTCCCTCCACCGTGTAGTTCGGGGCGCCGCCGCCCGCCTCGAACGCGGCGCCATGAGTGAAGCCCAGATAGGCGGCCCCGGCCGTGTCGAACGCGATCTCGAAGGCCGCGCCGTAAACACTCGAGGTGTCGGTCAGACTAACGTAAACGCTGACGACGTCGTTGCTTTTCGAAGCCTGAACCATCGAAACGGTTTTCGCGCCCGGAGTGGGCTGGTCGGCGACGAAGCTGGCTGAGAGCGGACTCGGAGAGGGGCCGATGCCCGAATCGGAGCCGCCGCCACCACCGCAGGCGGGGGCCGTAATCAGCGCCAAGAGCAGGACCAGTGTTCCGAGTTTCATCGCTCCCCCGTTCACTGTAAGCCCGTCGGACAGGCGGCAAGGCTCCAGGACTTGGTCGAAGCCGACCAGCACCGGCCGAGATTGCTCGCAATGTAGGCCAAGTCCTGGCCGTCGATCCAGCCGTCGCCATCGAAATCGTCATCCGCGTCGAAGTTGGGGTCGGACTCGTTCATCCCGAACAGCCGCGACAGGTAGACGGTGTCCTTGCCGTCGATGCGGTCTGTCGTCGCGGCGTCGCTCTGGTTGATGTCGAACCGCGACGGATTAATCAGCACTTCGAAGGCCTCGGACTTCAGGCCGAAAACCGAGTCCGGGTTGGAAACCGTCAGGTCGAATCGACCGATCAGGGCAGCGCGAAGCGTTGGGCCGGACGGCTCAACGGTGGCGATCAGTTGGATCCGGTTGCAGGTGAGCGTCCTGACCGACGTCAGGTTGACGTGAGGATTCCCGAGCTCGACGACGGCGCCCGGCAGGAAATTGGCTCCCACGAGGTCCATGACGATCTGGTCGCCTTGCATCGCGGTCGACGGCGTTGCCGAGGTGATGGACGGATGCGACCAGCCCGACAGCTCGTTCGAGTAGTTGGGCGAGTCGCCTGCCGCATTGAAGGCCTTGACCGCGACGAAGTAGGAGACGCAATCCTGAAGACCTTGAATCGTCGTTGAGGTTCCAGAGACGACGACCGGGGGGCCGTAAACGCCCGACGAGGTCCCGTAATAGACCTTGTACCCGGAGGCCCCTGGTGTCACGTCCCAGGCGATCTGAATCTCACCCGCAAACGTCGTGGCCGCCATCGTCGCGATCACGAGGAGCATACCAACATTGCGACCGACGGGATTCATGAACTCTCCCCTTCAGGCAACGACCACACGGCACGGGAGAAGCAAGCTCGATGCCACCATTTCTCCCTTTGGTAAGCGTATAGGCGTTATGAACGTAACTTGCTTTCAAGTATAGAGTTAGACGACTATTCCCGCGGCGAACTATCCGCACTTCCGGTCAACCGAGGTTGCAAAAATTACAAAGAGGTAATTCTTCCTCCGCAGATCGAAAGCGCCAGAGTCTCCCGGCTGCGCCAAGGAAATTGTACCCATCTACTTGCGCACGAAGACCACGACCCGGTCGACGGAATCGAGGTTTTCCGGAACCAGTTCCTCGTCGTGCGCGCCCGAGGGGAGGAGGAGTGCTTCAGACGCAGGGCCCGAGACGCACCTGCGGGGGATCTAACGGCCCGATGCGGCCCTCGGGACTCCTATCACCGCCTTGCGGACGTAGAAGGCTTCCGCGTAGCGCTCGGGCGCCCGGGACTCCATGCCGCGCAGTCTCATGAGGCCGAGAAACGTCTCTCTATCGAACCAGTCCTTTCCACGCTGCGTCCCAAAGTGGTTCATGACGAGATCGACCTTGTCACGCGCCGCGCTCTCGCCGACACAGACGAATGCGTTCGGTGCCCCCATGTCGCCGTCCCACTTGGGGATCTCGTACTCGAGGACCTGATGATCGCGAAACGTGTTGTAGGTCAGCTCGCAGGCGAGCCGGTGGTCCTGGTGTAGGTCGTTCCGTTGGTGGGTGAAAATCACGTCCGGCGTTGGATACGCCTTGAGCGTTTCAAAGAAGTCCTTCACAGCAGCACCGACGTATGGGAGGAAGCCGTCGCGGAACCCCCCGACAATGACATGCGCGGTGGCTGCGCCCCGCAGAAAATCGTCCGCGCTTCGGCGCGCCTCCGCGGCGCGTTCGCCTTCGGCTCCAAGGACCACCCAGGTCGCATCGAGGGTCACTCCGGCCGACAACCACTGGCGGACGGTCGCCCCGCAGCCGATCTCGATGTCGTCGCTGTGGGCCCCGAGGAAGAGCACTCTCAGCGGACGGCCTGTCCGAGCCGACCAAGACAGATCCAGCATCGCCGATTCCTCCCATCCTGACAGAAATACGATCAGATTCTCGCACAACACCTTCTCGGACCCGAATCCGGGAGCGGCCTCACGTACTGGTCGGAAGAGCGAGACCGGGGCGACGTAAGATACCTTGCGTGAAGCCACGCTGTGGAGGGTGAACCGTAACGACTCCCGATTCGAGCGCTTCGCCGCGATCGAGCGCGGCGATCATGGCTTTCGTTGACGCCGGGGGGCGCAGGTTGACCCGCCCTTGATCCAACCCTAGATTCGGACGGGGATCAGGGTGCCCATCATGCTCGTGCTTGAACTGCGCTCCGTTGTCCGATCCGTCTTTGTTGTGGGGATATCGGCGTCCTCGTGTTCGCGAGGGCCAGCGCCAACAGTCGGGTCCTGGACGGGTACCCCGTGTCGATGCTCCAAGCCAACGGCTGGTGCCTCGTGACGGGGAACAACATCCCAAGCTGGCAGGCTCCCTTGGTTCCGGCGAGTTCCCCAGCGCAGCATTGTTTGCCCACCACGCTGATCGCCGCCGGATCCCGGCGCCCGGAACGCCCCGCGACTTTGCGGGGCGTCGGTGGCGGAGTGGTTCCCACACTGGACCGGGGCCCGAAGTGCGTCCTGAAGATTGGCAGAAGTAGAACGAAGAACGGCTGGGCGCGCCACTTTATCCAGCGAACCCGAGCTGGTTGTTGACGGGATCTTGAGTCCCTCGTAGACATACGAGGCAGGTTGGGGTTGAGGACGATTTGATCAACGGCAGCTCGCGGGTCGGAAAGACCCCTTCGGCGCTCCCCTTGGGCGATCGTTTTTCCTTTGCGAACGGGGACCTGGCATCCATCAGGGTCATACGCACGGGTTCACTCGGCCCGATATCCTCGGCGCGGGCCTCCTACATCAGGGCTCTCAGAGTCAGTGAGCTTGATCAGAACGCGAGCGGGTTGCAAGACGCCACGGATTCGAGTGTTCTCAGCATTCGAGCCTCGGCCAACGAGGGCTTCCATCCCATTCGAAGCGATCGGGAACGGATGAGAGCCGCCGCCAAGACGCGAGTC
>JAQBEH010000087.1:0-5256 GCA_032124015.1 Acidobacteriota bacterium | reverse complement strand
TCGAGGCGTACAGCCCGACCGCCCGCTCATAGAGCGCGATCAACTTGCCGACGGTCTGTGGTGAGACGTCCGGCACCGTCAGGGTCAGCGACTGGCGACCGTTGTCGCAAAGCGCGTTGCGCGTGCCGAGCAGGAACCCGTGGAGGTAGTCGCCGGCGGTCACACCCGGGTCGACCTCGATCCCCGGCGTCTCGCGGTCGCGCAGGACCTGCAGGAACGTCACGAAGAAGTTCGGGACACCCTCGCGCAGTTGCTGGACGTACGCGTGCTGGTCGGTCGATCCCTTGTTGCCGTAGACCGCGATCCCCTGATGAACGATGTTGCCTGCGAGATCGCGCTCCTTGCCGAGCGATTCCATCACGAGCTGTTGGAGGTAACGCGAAAAGAGGGCGAGACGATCTTTGTAAGGGAGGATCACCATGTCCTTGGCGCCACGACCGTTGCCCGCCGTGTGCCAAGCCAGAGCGAGAAGCGCCGCGGGGTTCTGGCGCACCTCGGGGACGCGCGTCAGGCGATCCATCGCGGCGGCGCCTTCGAGCATCGCGGTCACGTCGATCCCTTGCAGCGCTGCGGGGAGAAGGCCGACGGCCGACAGCTCCGAGGTCCGCCCTCCGATCCAGTCCCACATCGGGAAACGATCGAGGAAGCGGTGCTCGATGGCGTAGAGGTCGAGCTTGCTCCCCTCTTGGGTGACCGCCACGGCGTGCCGGCCCAGAGTCAAGCCCAAACGGTCGTAGGCCGCGGCCGCCTCGAGCATCCCGTTGCGGGTTTCCGGCGTGCCGCCTGATTTCGAGATGACGACCGTGAGCGTCGTGGCCAGACGCGCGCCGAGCCGTCCGAATACACGCTCCATCCCGTCGGGATCGGTGTTGTCGAAAAAGTGCGGGACGAGCCGGTCCGACGAGGACCCCAAAGCGTCCGCGACGAACTGGGGGCCCAGCGCCGAGCCTCCGATGCCGATCGTGAGAAGGTCCGTGAACCTCTCGCCGGAAGCGGGGCGAATCTGCCGGCGGTGCACGGCCTCGGCAAAGGTGAGGATCCGCGTCAGCGTCTCCCTGATCGCGCCTACGATCTCGGGGCTCGGCGCGAGTTCCGGGGCGCGCAGCCAGTAGTGCCCGACCATGCGGTTCTCGTCGGGGTTTGCGATCGCTCCCTTTTCAAGGGCATCCATCGCCGCAAACGCCTCGGCGAACGCTGGCCCCATCGCCTGGTCGTGATCGGAGGCCAGGTCCATCCTGCTGACGTCGAGCCGAAACCCCGTCGGCGGATCGTCGTAGAGCCACGCCTTGTAACGGGCCCAGAGTTCGCGAGAGTCCATGAGTTCGTCTCCGATGGCGCGTCAGCGCGTTTCAATTCCCGGAGCGATCGCCACTTCGATCGACTGCGTCGAGGTTGCCTTGCCGTAGGTCAGCGTCGCTTCGTAGCGGCCGGGGCGCACGAAAAACGCCCCCTCGCCTCCGTACTCGGTCAAGACGTCCTTCGTCGGCTTCAGGTCCCAGGAGATTCGGTTGATCCCGGACACCGCGGTGGCGGTCAGATTGGCCACGGTCTGCTTCTGCGCGTTCGTGATCGCGATCTTGACCGGCTCGGGCCCGCCCTCCTTGATCCAGAACGAAAGGAGCGCGCCCTCCGGCGGGTTGGCGCCGCGGAATACGGTCGAACCGGACGAATCCTCCCAACCCGGGAGGAGGGAGCGGCCCTGCGCCTTGCGCACGGGGAACAGGAATGCGTCCTTCTGCCTGACCTCCTTGGTCAGGTCTTGCAGCGGCGTCAGGTCGTCGATCACGTACACACTGCGGCCGTGCGTGGCGATCACGAGATCGCGCTCCGTCGGGTGGACCACGATGTCGTCGACCGCGACGGTGGGGAGAGCGCCGAGCTTCGCCCAGTTATTTCCCTGGTCGACGCTGACCCAGAGCGCGAACTCGGTTCCCGCGTACAGCACGCTCGGATTCACGGGGTCTTCGCGCACGACCTTCACCGGCCCCTCTCCGGGAAGGCCGGCGGCGATCGACGTCCAGGTCTTCCCGCGGTCTGCGGTCCGAAACGCGAGCGGAGCGAAGTTTCCCGAGCGGTGCGCGTCGACGGCAAGGTAAGCGACGGCAGGGTCCTTGTGCCCCGCCTCGATGCGCGACAGCCA
Source organism: Acidobacteriota bacterium (assembly GCA_032124015.1). Taxonomy (GTDB): domain Bacteria; phylum Acidobacteriota; class Polarisedimenticolia; order Polarisedimenticolales; family DASRJG01; genus DASRJG01. Next base: position 3,116 of record JAQBEH010000087.1, on the reverse strand, counting down.
CTCCCCCTTGACCGACCGGGGAAGCGCGGCGGTGAGGTCGGCCCAGTCCTTCCCTTCGTTTTCGGTGACCCACAGTTTCCCGTCGTCGGTCCCCGCCCAGAGCATCCCCTTTTTCACCGGCGATTCGGAGAGCGTGTAGACGGTGCCGTAGCTCTCGGCGCCGCTGCCCGTCGCTTCGAGGCGGTCACTGATCCTCGCCGTGAGATCCGGGCTGATCGTGGACCAGAGCTCCCCCTTCTCCACGAAGCGGAAGACACGATTGCCCCCAAGGTACAAAACGCCGGGCTCGTGGAGGCTCCCGATCAACGGGGCATTCCAGTGGAACCGGAAGCGGGGCTGTCCCTCGTTCGGCTCGGGCTTCAAGGTTTTCATCGCGCCGCTCCCCAGATCGAAGCGGTGCAACTCCCCCTCCTGCGATTCGGCGTACACAACGTTCGGATCGTTCGGATCGAACACGCACGAGAACCCGTCGCCGCCGCCGATGTTGATCCAGTCGGAGTTCACGATCCCGTCCTTCGTGAAGGTGCGCGACGGCCCGACCCAGTTGAGGTTGTCCTGCAGCCCGCCGCAGATCCGGTATGGGGATCCCAGGTCGACGTTGACGCGGTAGAACTCGCCCGCGGCGAACCGGTTCAGGAAGTCCCAGGTCTTCCCGGCGTCGTAGGACTGGTAGACGCCGCCGTCGGTTCCCAGCAGCAACCTCTCGCGCTTTCCCGGATCGATCACCAGCGCGTGGCAATCGGCGTGGACCTTCTTGAACGCGTCCTCGCGAAACGTCTTGCCGCCGTCGTCCGACACGTGCACGAGGTAGCCGAGCACGTAGACCCTCTGGTCGTTTTCCGGATCGACGCGAATCTGGCTGAAGTAGAACGGCCGCGGATTCAACGGGTTGACGCGCGTGAAGCTTTGTCCCGCGTCGTCCGAGCGAAATACGCCGCCGGTTTTCACGCGAACGGCCCAGCCCCCCGCCTCGGGGTCGGACTGCACGGTCGCGTAGACGATCTTCGAGTTCTTCGCGAACACCGCCAGGCCGATCCGGCCGGTTTCTTTCGGCAAACCGGCGGTGAGCTTGGACCACGTCGCGCCGCCGTCGACCGACTTGAAGATGCCGCCCAGGTCCTTCCCGTCCGTCACCGCGGGGCCGAACGAAAACGACCACGGCGTGCGGCGCCGGGCGTACAGCGTCGCGTACAGCACGTCGGGGTTCGACGGGTCGATCACGACCTCGCCGCAACCCACGCGGTCGTCGTAGGGAGCGGGCGCCGCCAGGACGCGCTTGTACGTCGCGCCGGCGTCGGCCGTTTTGAAGAGTCCGCGGCCGGGGGATGGCGTCCATAGATCGCCCATCACCGCGATCCAGGCCGTTTTGGGATCGGTGGGATGGACGACGATGCGCGCGATCGTCTTCGATCCTTCGAGGCCGACGCGCTTGAAGGTGACGCCCGCGTCCTCCGACCGGTAGACCCCATTCCCCCACGACGAGCTGTTTCGATCGTTCGCCTCGCCCGTTCCGACCCAGATGACTTTGGCATCGGACGGCGCGACAGCGATCGCGCCGATCGCGGCGACGGATTCCTTCTCAAAGATCGCTGAAAAAGACGCCCCCGCATTCGCGGACTTCATGATGCCACCCGTTCCCAGGCCCACGTAGAACGTCGCGGGATCCGCCGGGTCGAGCGCGATCGTCGAGACGCGCCCGCCCATCACGGCCGGTCCGATCGCGCGCGCCTTGAGCGCGGCCAGCGCCGATTCTGCGAGCGCACTTTCCGCGGCGGCGGGCTTGGGGTCGAGGGCGGCCTTCCCCTTGGACTGCGCGCCGAATGCGAGACAGGGGGTGAACAAGACCGCGACGAGAACGTGTGCGACGCGCATGGGGGGGGCCTCCTGGGAGCGGACTTGGCGCGAAAACGCCATCATACGCGAGCGCCTGTTAGACTCCGGCCGCGATGAAGGGGTACGTTTCGTTTCATCCGGTCGATCTTTCGTTCTTCGACGAGTTCATCGCTCCGCTCGTCCAAGGCCGCAAGGTCAATCCCGACGCGTTCGTTCAGCAGGCCTCCGATCTGCGCCGAAACGCCTGGACGGCGCGCCGTTTCGCCATCGCGGTCGAGCAACTCGCCGCCACGTCGGTGCCCCCTGAGGCGGATCCGGCCGCAAGCCGGTGGCGCCGGCTGCGCACCAACCTCGAAAAGATCGACTACCGCCCCGACGAGATGGCGGTCAAGGCCGCGAAGGGGTTCGACCCCGACCTCCACCTGGAAGGCCGGCCGTTTTTCATCGCCGAAGGCTCCGCGGAGAAAGTCGCCGGAGCGGTCGACGCGTACACCGCAGCCACTTCGGAAGCGGCCGTCGAGAAGATCGTGCGTGACCAGTTGTCGCGCATCGACGCCAAGCTCGCGCAAGAGATCGAACCCGCCGAGATCGCCGAGCTCTCTTCCGATCTCGGTTATCGCAGCGACGTGTTGCGCCTCCTGACGAAGATCCACGAGCTCGCCCGCTGCGCGAGGGAGGGGCGAGGCTTCGGCGATGACGACGCGGCGCCCCGTCCTGCGGCCGAGGCCCTGCCCGAAGAGCTGCCGTGGAGCGCGCTGGAGATGCACGCTCGCCAAACGCCCTTTTGGATCGCCAGGGATGTCGACGGACTCGAGACGATTTGCCGCGCGGCCGGCGTGCGCGCGCCCGACTGCCTGGCCCCCGCATGGCGCGTCTACGCCGAGGCGTGCGAGGCCTTTCCGGCGCTCAGGGACGCGCTCGGTCTCGAGCTTCGGCGGCCGCGGGACGTGGGGGCCTTCGTTGCGCCCGGCGAGATCGACCAGCTCCTTCAGTTCCTCGCCGAGCAAGGAGCGCGGATCATCAGCGCGGCGGCACGCGGCGGCGAAGGTCCGATGGCGACGACCCTCATGCGCAAGATCAAGGAGTGCGCGGTCTACGCGCAGCGGCACGGCTTCGGCTACCTCGAGGCCTCCGGCATCCTCCCGCCGGATAGGGGATAGGGAGACAGGAAGAGGGGACAGCAACTCTAAGGGGACAGCAACCGTTTTCTTCCCAGAAAACGGTTGCTGTCCCCTTAGAGTTGCTGTCCCCTCTTCCTGTCTCCCTGTTTTCTATCGGGCGGC
>JAQBEH010000086.1:0-3829 GCA_032124015.1 Acidobacteriota bacterium | reverse complement strand
GGTGGCCGTCGCGGCTGTGGCGGTTGTCGTGGATGCAGTGCTGTACAACAAGCCGATCAACCCGACGCCCTTCGCCGCGTCACGCCGCTTGCTTGCGCAAGCGGCGCGCCGCGACTCGTGCGCGGGTTATCGCCAGCGTTGGGCGGCATGAGCGACGGCCGAGAAGCCCGCGGGCTCGCGGGTTTGGCCGGGCCTCACACGCAGACAACACACTCGGAGGATCTGATGACCAACAAATTCGTGCGCCACCTAGCTCTCTGCGGCCTCGCGGCTGCCATCTCGTGGGGCGCCGCTCCCTCGTTCGCTCAGTCAGAATCTGGCTCAGTTGAGCGAAGCGGCATATCGGCAGAGCTGAAGCACGAGGATCTAGTCACGGGACACCTGAGCGAGCTCAACGGGAAGTACAAGCTCCGTGTCGCATTAGTAACCTACGAGATCGGCGGATTCATTGGCAATCACCATCACGCGGGCCCTGGATTGAGATGCCTATTCGAGGGCCAGCTAACCTATGTCCAAGAAGGTGTCTCGCATGTCTTCGGGCCGGGCGACTGTTTCTATGAACCGGGCGACATAGACCATCATGCACGGAACGAGGGGCAGGTTCCTGTGAGGCTCTTCAACTTCCAAATCCTCCCGAAAGACTGGGAAGGATCCTCGGCGATCACCGTCACTCCAGCGCCGTAGAGCGAGAGTTCCTGCAGCATGCCGCCCAACAAGGCGTTGCAGCGGGCCAGCGACAGCTGGGTTCAATTGACTTTGGTTTCCGTCTGGCGGCATACCTCTGGGGCAGGAGCGGGTCCCGTCAGCGCTGTCGCTGGCCGCTGAACGCCGAGCCGTTCGGCGGACTAGATGTCAACGACGATGCCGCCAGAAATCGGGACGACGCCTCAAATGAGCGAACGCGAGAAGTCGAATGGCGTCGGCGTTGATGCGGTACACGATCTGGTAGGGGAAGCCCGCGACCAGCATTCGACGGGCATCGAGCGTTCTGAAGCTCGAACCGGCCTCCGGTGTCTCAGAGATTCGGTCGATAGTTCCGAGAATCGCGTCGAAGAACTCCCCACCAAGTCCGAGCCGTTGCCGTTCATACCACTGAACAGCTGCGGTCAGTTCTTCAGACGCCAGCTTTGCTGTGCGGATCGGTCGAATCACCGGCCTAGAACGTCTTTCTCAATGCGGTGCTTCACGTCCTCCCACGGCTCCAATTCGATCGTCCCGGCATCGATCGCAGCGATTCGGCGACGAACTTCGTCTTCCCACGCTGAATCGGCGTCCGCGTCGGCGGGTCCGTCCAGGCTCGCGAGAACCTCGACTGCCAGTTCGGCACGTTCATCTGGGCCGAGGCGCAAGGCATCGGCGAGCACGGCTTTGGCTGCTCTAGTCATGCCGGGAATAGTACGTCCAGCCACGCCGCCGAACAACCCGATCAACCCGTCTGTCGTCCCGGTCACGCGCCTTGCGTGCGCAAGCCGCGCGCCCGTTCCGCCAGCGGGTTATCGGGAACGTTATGCGTTCCATGGAAGGGCTCGGAATGCCTGCAGGTGACGCTCAGAGGACCTGGTTTCCGGAGATGGTCACCGTCCTGCGGCGTGACTGGAACAAATCGATATCGATGGCCGAGCTGGTCGAACTCCGAGACCGGCTCGATACCATGCTCCAATCGATTCGGTCGGAACGCGGCATCCTGACGCCGTTGATGACTTGCCGGAGTTGCGGGTCCACTGGCCACGCTGCCGCGCCGAGAGTCTCTTTCCGGGCCTTGATCCTCTCCTTGGCACGGTTTGAAATCGCGTCGCCTGATGAGGTGCGTTCCTTGGAAAAGTCTTGGAATCGGTATCGCCACGAAGAGGGACTCGATCTGCACGGTCAGGAGGCTGGACGCATAACAGCGCGCTGCAGCGGCCGCACTCGCGTGTCACGTCCCGTGCAAAGCACGGGCCGCGCCACGCGGCGCGCCGCTGAGCGCGATCGTTAGATTGCACGAGAACCGACGTGCTCGTATTCAGATGTACTCAGAAGCTCAGGACGCGTCTAAAGGTGCCTACGGTTTCCGACTTGCCACACTCAACGACGCAGCTAAGCGATTGGTACGGCAATATTCTGTTCGTTGGTCGCGTCCCTCTCGTCCTCTTCATCAGCGAAACAACTATGCTTCCGGTCGTCATCACGTTGCGGGAGTCGAAGACAATCGTTCCGCGCTTTCAGGTGGCGCTGAGCGCGGTGCTCGAAAAGCTCCAAATGCCACCGAGCGCTGTCAGGCAGGAAGTCGACGCCAATGGTGGCTTCGTGTTCGGCCCAACAGCGAGCCGGAGTACTGTGGGCGTGTTGAACGACTTGGGGTTCTTAGCCGGTGTCCACATCGAATCCGGTGAGTGTGGGAATTTGCTCGAGCTGTCGCTTCGCCTCAGTGGTGTTCCGATCGGGCCGCTCAAGCACGTATTTCCGGACGAAGCCGTCCGAATGCGGCTGGCGCCCACTGCGCCGAAGCGAGCAAGATGGTAGGCGTGCAATCTAACTACTGGCTCAAGCTGTCGGTCCGCCCGTCACGGGCCTTGCTTGCGCAAGGCCCGCGCCGGACGGCCCGCAGCTTAGCCGTGCGTTAGGCTTCACGGAGGCGTCGACTGTGCTGCATCCGAACCAGTTTCATGTCAATGAAGCCTGGATCGCCTTCAAGTTGAATGATGCGCCGATTGCGACAGAGCAAGATGGATCGTTCAATTGCATCTGCCTAATGGATGCGGCAAGTTGCTTCATCCTGGGAAACGCTATGGTGCCGGTGAATGAGTTAGAGCCCTCAAAGATCGAAGTGAAGCGCCTGCTCAAGACAGGCTGGGCACACAAGCAGAAATTCCCAACCACGCTCTTCGTTCCAATCGGTCAATTTCAGACCAACCTGCCCGCTGAGGCGGAACGCCAAGGAATTGCCGTTGTTCCTGTGCACGAAGACCGGCTGGTTAACTTCATCGGCGAGGCTAGGCAGAGCTTCCGAGAGCACATCGAAGGGAGCAGCCAGTGAAGCCTAACAACGCGATGCAGTTGTCGGTGTGCGTTGTCACGCCGCGTGCTTGCGCACGCGTCGCGCCAACCCACCCCGCAACTGATCGCGAGCGTTAGGCAACCCCCGGACAAAGACCGTGAATCGACGAGCTCGCAATGTCTTACTCTTCGTGGCTCTCTCTGGGGCCGGCGTTAACTGTTTTGCTTCGCAGTGTCCGGTCGACCCGCGTCCACTCCCTCAGCAGCTCGCGGGGTTGCCTCAATCGTATTCAGTGTTCGTCGGTCGTGCGCTACAAGCCAAACCGCTCTCGAAGTGGCTGCACGAGACCGAGTTCGCAGTGGCCAAGTCGTGGCGCGGCGTCCGATCGCCGCGCATCACAGTGCGAAGCGACTTGTCCGTGCTAGGGCCGGTGTTCGAGGCCGGGCAAGACTACTTGGTATTTGCCTATCGCATCTCGTCTTCCCACTCGTGGCTCGAAGCAGTCGGCTGCGCCACTACCTCGAGGCTGTCGGAGGCGGGCCCGTGGTTGACGGTCCTCGGCAAACCCCGATATGTTCCCCCAGGTCGCGTCGAGAGCGCGCCGAAGTGAGCGAGAGTTGCCTAACATCGCGTTCCAGCGGACGCACTCGCGTGTCACGCCCCGTGCAGGGCACGGGTCGCGTCACGCGGCGCGCCGCTGAACGCGTGCGTTGGGCCGATTGGGACGACGACTTGAACGAATCGTGATCTGACCGTACTCTCTCGGGAGGTCCCCACGAGCTTGGAGGCTTCGTTGGCACAGCAATCGGTCAAACAGCGTGTGATTGAAGCCGTCGAAACGCTGCCCGCGGA
>JAQBEH010000085.1:0-23971 GCA_032124015.1 Acidobacteriota bacterium | reverse complement strand
CCCGTCGGCGTCGGCATCGTTCGCCGCATCGAGCGGACACGGGTCACAAACGTCACCGAGCGCGTCACCGTCCGAATCAGCCTGATCTGCGTTTGCGATCGCCGGGCAGTTGTCGCAAACGTCACCGAGGGCGTCACCATCGGTGTTGGCCTGGTCCGTGTTCGAGAGCGCCGGGCAGTTGTCCACGTCGCCGCACACCCCGTCACCATCGACGTCGTTTACGGGATCCAGCGGGCAGACGTCGCACACGTCACCAAAATCGTCGCCGTCGACGTTGGCCTGATCCGCGTTCGCGATGGCCGGGCAGTTGTCGACGTCTCCGCAAACGCCGTCGGCGTCGACGTCGTTTTCGAAATCCAGCGGGCACGCGTCGCAAACGTCACCGAAAGCGTCACCGTCAGCATCTGCTTGGTCCGTGTTCGCGATCGCCGGGCAGTTGTCGAGCTCGCCGCACACCCCATCGGCGTCGACGTCGTTCGCGGCATCGAGTGGGCACGTATCGCAAAGGTCACCGAGTGCGTCACCATCAGCATCAGCTTGATCCGTGTTCGCGATCGCCGGGCAGTTGTCCACATCGCCGCACACGCTGTCGCCATCTGCATCGTTCGCAGCGTCGAGCGGGCACGCGTCGCAACCGTCACCGAAAGCGTCGCCGTCGACGTTAGCCTGGTCTGCATTCGCGATCGCCGGGCAGTTGTCGACGTTGCCGCAGACCCCATCGCCGTCGATATCGTTGTCCTCGTCGAGCGGGCAAGACGCCGTGGCCACCGACAGCGAAACGGCGACGATCGCTAGCCGCCTCTGGTCGGCACAGGTGGCGCTCGCCGTATCGATGCCATCCGCGGTGACGATGTGGTCCGCCGAGGTGGTGGTGAATGAGGCGACATTCTGGTCCGTTCCTTCGATCCACCCGTTGTTCCAGGTAAACGACGCGTTTTCGCTGCCGACCGCCGCTCCGACGGTTTCCCCGTCGGCCGTCACGGCCACCGATGTCGGGAGCGGGTTGGGCGTCGACGCATTGGTCGTGTTGATGCTGCTGGCACCGACAGGCGCGGCCTGGTTGACGTTGCGATAGGTCGCGGCGGCGAACTGCTGGCTCGCCGGAGTCGTGCCGGCGTAGGTCACGACGAACGTGGTGTTGGTGGCGGCCACGATCCCCGCCTCTTTCAGGTACCACAGTTCGATCCTGACCTTGGAACCCGTCCCGGCAATCGCGCCGTTGATCCGAGTCAGGTCTTGGCCACCGTAACCTACCGCGCTGATGGCGATGTCCGATTGGTCCTCGTAGCCAACCATGAACATCAGGAGGCGATCGTCACCCGCCCCGGCGACGTGTGTCAGGCCCGTCGTCCAGGATCCGACGCGGGCCGTGGCACAGGCGTCGCCCACGCCATTTCCGTTGGCGTCCTGCTGGCCGGTGTTTGCGACCTTCCGGCAGTTGTCGCAGGCGTCGCCCACGGCGTCGCCATCGGTGTCGGTTTGCATCAGGTTCGCGACCGTCGGACAGTTGTCGCAGGCGTCGCCCGAAGTGTCGCCGTCGGCGTTCGCCTGATCCGTGTTCGCAACCGTCGGGCAATTGTCGACGCCACCGCACACCCCGTCGGCGTCCTCGTCGTTCGTTGCATCGAGCGGACAGGCGTCGCACACGTCACCGAACGTATCGGCATCGGCATCGGATTGATCGGCATTCGCGATCGCCGGGCAGTTGTCACAGGCGTTTCCGAATGCGTCGCTGTCGGCGTCCGCCTGATCCACGTTCGCGATCGCCGGGCAATTGTCGACATCCCCGCAGACCTCGTCGCCGTCGGCGTCGTTTCCGGCATCGAGCGGGCACGCGTCGCACGCATCGCCTAGGGCATCGCCGTCGGCGTTCGTCTGATCCGAGTTCGCGATCGCCGGGCAGTTGTCCACGTCGCCGCACACGCCATCGCCGTCGGCATCGTTCGCCGCGTCGATTGGGCACGCGTCGCACGCGTCGCCTAGAGCATCGCCGTCGGCGTTCGCCTGATCCGAGTTCGCGATCGCCGGGCAGTTGTCCACGTCGCCGCACACCCCGTCGGCGTCGACGTCGTTAGCTGCATCGAGCGGGCAGGGGTCGCAAACGTCACCGAGGGCGTCACCGTCGGCGTTCGCCTGGTCCGCATTCGCGATCGCCGGGCAATTGTCGCTGTCGCCGCACACGCCGTCGGCATCGACGTCGTTTTCGGAATCCAGCGGACAGGCGTCGCAAACGTCTCCGAGTGCGTCGCCGTCGGAGTTGGCCTGATCCGTGTTGGCGACCACCGGGCAGTTGTCGCAGACGTCCCCAATTGCGTCGCTGTCGGTATCCGCCTGATCTACGTTCGCGATGGCCGGGCAATTGTCGAGATCTCCGCAGAACCCATCGGCATCGACATCGTTCGCCGCGTCGATTGGGCACGCGTCGCAAACGTCACCGAGCGCGTCACCGTCGGCGTTGGCCTGGTCGGTATTCGCGAGTGCCGGGCAGTTGTCGATGTCGCCGCACACCGCATCGGCATCGACATCATTCGCCGCATCGAACGGGCACGCGTCGCACGCGTCGCCGAACGTATCGGCGTCGGCATCGGCTTGATCGGCGTTCGCGATCGCCGGGCAGTTGTCGCAGACGTCGCCGGTTGCGTCGCTGTCGGCGTCCGCCTGATCCGCGTTCGCGATGGCCGGGCAATTGTCGACGTCGCCGCACACCGCGTCGCCATCGGCGTCGTTTCCGGCGTCGGCCACGCAGACATCGCACGCATCGCCGAAAGCATCGTTGTCGGCATCGGCCTGGTCGGCGTTGGCGATCACGGGGCAGTTGTCGACGTCGCCGCACACGCCGTCGGCATCGAGGTCGTTATCAGCGTCGAGCGGGCACGTGTCGCAGACGTCACCCAACGCATCCCCATCCGCGTTCGCCTGATCGACGTTGGCGTCCGCGGGACAGTTGTCGAGGTTTCCGCACACCCCGTCGGCGTCGGCATCGTTCAAGGCGTCCATCGAGCACGCGTCGCACGCGTCGCCTAACGCGTCTCCGTCCGCATTCGCTTGAGTCGCATTTGCGATCGACGGGCAGTTGTCGAGATCGCCGCAGACCCCGTCGTGGTCGACGTCGTTCAAGGCGTCCTGCGGGCACGCATCGCACACGTCACCGAGGGCGTCGCTATCGGTGTTGGCCTGGTCCGCATTCGCGATCAACGGGCAATTGTCCACGTCGCCGCACACGCCGTCGGCATCGAGGTCGTTTTCGAAGTCGAGCGGGCACGCATCGCAGCCCGACGACAGGCCGTCGCCGTCCGCGTCGATTTGTTCGGCATCCGACGCGTTCGGGCAGGCATCGCACGCGTTGCCGACGAGATCTCCGTCCGCGTCGACCTGCGCGGGGTCGGCGACCGCCGCGCACACATCGTCGAGGTCGGGCGTTCCGTCGCCGTCGCCGTCCGCCGCCGGGTCCGAGGTGCAAACAGCCGAGGCGGGTCGCGCTCCACTGGAGCCGGAGCCGAGGGTTCCGTCTCCGCAGGAGTTGCGGCCGCCGACGAGGAAGTAGAAGAGTTCGCCGGACGCAGGGTTCACCGCGTCGTCGACCAAGCGTTGCGGACTGGATGGCGCGACGCACTGGTGGTTGTAGGCGAACGTCGCACCGGGCGCGACCGAGCCGCGATACAGGCCGTAGACGTGGGCTTGGGTCGCCCCGTTAAAACGCAGCGTTTGCCTGTTCGCGTCGGATCGCAAACCGGAAACCTCACCGGGGATCGCCGAAGTGCCTCGGGCATCCGGCGCGCAATCGTCGACATTGGGGACGCTGTCGCCATCGCGATCGGGGTCGCAGGCGTCGCCGATGCCGTCGAGGTCGAGGTCGGCGTGGTTTGCGTTCGCGACGGTTGGGCAGTTATCGCAGGCGTTCCCGAGACCGTCGGCATCGCCGTCGAGCTGATTCGCGTTCGAAGCCGCGGGGCAGTTGTCGCAGGCGTCGCCCTTGCCGTCGGCGTCCGTATCGGTTTGGCTCCCATTCGCAACGGTTGGGCAGTTGTCGCAGGCGTCGCCGCGGCCGTCGGAATCGCCGTCGAGCTGGTTCTGGTTGGTGACCGAGGGACAGTTGTCGCAAGCGTCGCCCAGCGCGTCGCCGTCGCCGTTGGCCTGACTCGCGTTGGCGATCGCCGGGCAATTGTCGAAGGCGTCTGGAACTCCGTCGCCATCGTCGTCCAAGGGCGGCGTGATGCGCAGGTCGTACGATCCGTATTGGATGTTCGAGCCCTTGCGCGTGACCTCGACATAGTAGGTCGCGGTTGTCGTCGGGGTCCAGTTGATGAGCGACGACAGATCGCCGCCGGTGCGATCGTCGTTGGTCGCGAGCTGCGTCGCGCCGGCGTTGTAAAGCGTGAGGATCGTGTCGCACCCCGACAGGAGGTTCGTCGTCTCGATCGTGTACGACCAGCCGGTCGTCGCGGAGAACGATAACCAGTCGACGTCGGCTGTGCCGCCACCCGAACGATCGCCGTCGGGGTCGACGAACAGCGTCAGGGGGATCGAGGAACCATCGGCGGGCACCGCTTTCGCGGCGGCCTGCGTCTCGTTCGGCTCGTAGGCGTCGGGGTAGAAGCGGATCTCGACCCCGTCCGCGAAGATCGAACGCATCTCCGTGAAAAACCCATTCGAGATCGGGGATGCGAACCACTTGTCCCAATAATCCTCGGCGGTGATGTAGGTGCTCCCCGGGAGGCCGTTCGTCATGACCTGCCAGTGCTCGGTTTCCGCGAGAGCCAGCGTGTCGATGGGCGTGTCGTCGACGCCGGGCGTGAGATCGTCCGTGGCCGCGCTGTCGGTGATGTCCCACAGCGCGGTGAAGACGGAGACTTCGCTCAAGTCGCCGCTGCACGAAAACTGCGACTCGGTTTCCATGTCGAACCAGACGACGAGGTGGCCGGGCCCGGCACCGCCGTCCGTGCGCACGTACAGGTTCGGGTGGTGGATGCCGGAAAGGCGTCGCACCGCACCCGAGAAGTACGAGGCCTGGCCCTCGTCCCACGCCATGCGCGGGTCCTGATTGCAGTCCGCCAGCGAGTGAGCGAGCGCCGGATTGTCCGACGCCGAGTAGTTGAACACCGCGAAGTGGCCGTACTCGTGCAGCAACACGGTGTCGTCATACCCGCCGGTGTCGCGCATGTCGATTGCCGTACTGCTGGAGGTCGAACCCCCGATGCCGCCGTTGATCTGCCAGGTCACCGTGATCGCGTGGGACGAGTCGGGGCGGGCTCCCTGGACGAACGCGAGGTAGTCCGAGCCGTAGACGGTCTGGTCGTAGAGGTTGAACGCCTCGCCGCCGGCGCCGACGGCGGCGACCAGTGTTCCGAAATTGACGTTGGTCGTTGCGGTGTGGCCGTTGATCGTGGCCGTCGCGATCGCGTAAATGGTGTTGGAGACGTTGACGACTTTGGTGAAGAGGTTGGACGTTTGGGTCGACCTGGTCAACGCGCGCAAGTAGATATTGCGCGTTCTCCCATCGTTGACCGTGAACGAGAACGCGCCCAGCCCGTTCGTCGCGCCGGACCCGATCACCGAACCATTTTGGGCATCGACGACTTCGATGTCGACGAAGCGGGCGGCGAGCAGCGGCTGGACGCCGGTGAACCCGGTCTGGTCGAATTCCCGGTCCTGGTAGTTCACGATTCCGCTGGCCGTCCAGTTCGCGTGCGCGGCGGCGCCCGCGGCCACGATGAGCCAAGCGATCAGGAGGACGCGGACAACGCGGTTCAAGGCGTGGCGTCCGGGCTCGAAGCGGGGAACTCGACGGCGCCGTTTCGCAGCGTGGGCTCGGTTCCCGGCACACCGATGGGGACGCCGACACTCTCGCTCACAACGCGGCCCTCGGAGGTTGCCTCGAGGACGACGCTGACGATGCCGCCACCTCGAAGCGGCTTGGCGACGTCGAACTCGACAACGAACGAGCGTCCGGCGGCGAGGCTCCCGATCGCGAGGCCTTCGTCCAACGACGCCCCCTCCCCGGCCCCGTCGCGCAGGGAAAATCCGATATCGGCGGGGATCTTCGCGACGAGGTGGACGTCGGCGAGGTCGGTCACTGCGGTCAGCGACAACCGGAGACGAGGCGCATCCCCTGCTTTCACGTCGGGCCACGAGAACCGGAAGGCCACCCGCCCGTCGGGCTCGATCGCCAAGGCGGTCGAACCAAGGACGAGCGAGGCCAGGACCAGTAGGCCCGGAAAGACCCGTCTATACACATCCACCTCGATTCATGTGGAGCCGAAAACTTACCGTGAATCGGGGACGGAAAACGATTAAAAAAACGGTAAAAACGACCGATTCTTAGGGCCTCCGGAACGCCTTTCTGGCCTTTTCGGCGCGGGGGCGTGCCGAGCACCCGGGGAGGTGGTCGTTGACGAGCCCCATCGCCTGGATGAACGCATAGGTCGTCGTCGGGCCGACGAACGTCCATCCGCGCTTTTTCAGGTCTTTCGAGAGGGCGACCGCCTCGGGCGAGGTCGTTCGCCGCGTGAGGAGGGGCGACGGTTCGGGCTCGAACCGCCAGATGTAGGCGGCGAATGACCCGAACTCGTCAACCAGCGAGATCGCCCGCCGCGCGTTCCCGATCGTCGATTCGATCTTTCCCCTGTGCCGGACGATCGAGGCGTCCTTCAGCATCCGTTCGACGTGACGGAGGCCGAACCGCGCGATTTTCTCGAAGTCGAACATCGCGAACGAGCGCCTAAAGGCTTCGCGCTTCCGGAGAATGGTCAACCAGGACAACCCCGCCTGGAACCCCTCCAGGCAGAGCTTCTCGAAGAGGCGCTGGTCGTCCCCGACCGGGAAACCCCATTCGGCGTCGTGGTAGGCGCGGTAGTCATCGTGCCCGGCGCACCAGGCGCATCGGAGCTTTCCGTCATGACCAGCGATGAGATCGGATTCGTCCACGTCCTTGATCTTGACGCGTGCCCGCGTCCACCGCTAGCCTCCACGCGTGGTGGCCGATCCTTCCGAATCCGTTGAGGCTCCCGTTGGCGCGCCGTGGCGCGATGAGCGCTCCGCGCGGCGCTTGCTGTTTTCACTCGCCCAGACCGCCGCCGGCCTCCACGGTCCGGACGGCTCGTTCATCGGCGCCGAGGCGGCCGATCCGATCCAACTCGCGGCGTGGCTAATCCGGAACGATCTTGGAGCCCTCGGCTTCGCCTGGGCCGTTTCGAACGACCCGGAGTTGGCGGCGATGTTGCGGGGGGCCGCGCTCGGCACCGCCGCGGGGAATCTCGCCCACTTCGCGACACTCGACCGCATCGAGCGACGCTTCGAACAAGAGCACCTTCCGATGGTGCTCCTCAAGGGGGCGGCGGTCGCTTGCTCCGGTTACCGCGACCCGTCCTTCCGTTCCATGAACGACCTCGACATCTGGGTCCGGGACGAGGACATGCCGCGGGCGGTCCTCGGCCTCCGCACGCTCCTATTCCAGCAGGAGCCCGGCCTCCCCGGCCGCCCGGACGCGCTCCAGATACGGTCTTGCGGCGAGCTCATCTTCCGGCACGAGCGGGGCGAGTACGGACTCGTCGAGTTGCACTACGGGGCGTTCCAAGGCTGGTGGATGAAGCGCGCGGCTCATCCGGACACCGAGGCCGTCTGGCGGCGCAAAACGCCGATGGGCCCGGGTCGCCACGCCTCGCGCCTTGCGGCGGAAGACGCGATCCTCCAGACGGCGTTTCACGTCGTCGTCAATCAGTTCGGCCAGGCGCCGCTGCGCGGGATGATGGACCTTGCGGTCCTCGCGCGCGCGCATCGCATCGATTGGGGCGCCGTTTCTGAGCGTGCGCGGGCCTGGCGGCTCAGAACGGCAACGTGGCTGGTGCTCGACACCGCGAACCGATTGATCGGCCTTCCCGGGTGCGAGGCCGCCCTCTCCGGGCTCCGCCCAGGTCGTACCCGGCGCGCGGCGCTACGAACCTTCATGACGCCTCTCGCGCTCCTTTCCGGACGCGATCTGACGCACCCATCTCGGCGCCACGCCTTCATGCTGGCGCTGGTCGATCATCCGCGCGACGGGGCGCGCCTGATCGGCCGCACTCTGTGGCCGGAGGCGTGGTGGATCGCCGCGCGCTACGGCCGGCCGGTCAGCCACATAGGGCATCTTTGGGGACTCGTCCGTCGCGGCTCGGTGTGAGCCGCCTTGAGGGAGCCGACGCCATGACCGTTTCGCTCGACGAGCGCGCCTTCGCGACGCCCCGCGTGCTTTGCAAGGACCTGGGCGACGAGGCCATCCTTCTCGATCTCGAAACCGAGACCTACTTCGGGTTGAATCCCGTCGGGACCCGTTTCTGGAAACTCGTGACGACCGCCCCGACGATTCGAGACGCGCTTGCGGTCATGATCGAGGAATACGACGTCGCTCCGAACGAGCTCGAGCGCGACATGGTCGATCTCATCGAAGATCTCGTGGGCCGCGGGTTGCTGCGGGCCGGGCGTGGGTGATCTGGCCAAGCTCCGTGCCCTGACCGGCCCGGAGAGGCGGCTCCTTTTCGTTTGTCTCGTTGCGACGCCCTTCGTGGCGGGCGGCCTCGCGATCTTCGGTTTCAAGAGGTCGCGCGCCTTCATGGCCCGACGGTCGCGACCGCGAGGCGCGCCGCTCCCCACGGCGCAAGCCGCCGAGGCGCGGGCCAGGAGCGCCGCCCGGGTCGTGGCCATCGCCGCCGGACGGGGCCCCGTCCGGGCCACCTGCTTGAGACGCTCCCTCCTCCTGTGGTGGCTCTTGAAACGCGAAGGGATCGAGACGGTCGTGCGCGTCGGCGTCAACCGCGAAAGCGGGACGCTGAACGCTCATGCGTGGGTCGAATACCTCGGCCGGCCGGTGAACGACGCCGACGACATCGCCCTCCGTTTCCCGGCCTTGGATCAAGATTTCGGGGCCTCGCCGGAACGAGCCGCGTGAGCGGTCGAACCATCGCCGGCGAGGTCCGGCTGGACAACCGGGACGAGCTTGTTCGCGCGCTCGATGTTGGGCCCGAAGAGCGGAAGGACCTCGCCGATCTCGCGCTGATCCTCAAGGCCTACGAGCGCTGGGGTGAGGCTTGCGCCGGAAAACTCCTGGGCGATTTCGCGTTTGCGATCCACGACGATCGGACCGGGCGCGCGTTTGGAGCGAGGGACCACCTGGGCGTCAAGCCCTTCTACTACCGCGCGTCCGAGGGGGGCCTCGCCTTCGCCACGCGCGCGTCGGCGATCGGCGACGTCGACGGTCTTCCTCTCGACCTCGACGAGAGGCGCGTCGCCGACGTCTGCGTGCCCGAGCTCGAGTGCGTCGACCAGACGAGTACCTTCTATCTCGGGGTGTTTCGGCTCCCCCCTGGGCACCGGTTGACGTTCGATGCGGGCCGCACTTCGGTTGCGCCTTACTGGAAGCCTGACCCCTCGATTGAAATTCGCCTTGGGAGCGACGCGGAGTACGTCGAGGCGTTCCGCGAGATCTTCACCGAGGCCGTCCGCTGCCGGCTTTCGGGCTCGGTCGCTTCGATGCTGAGCGGCGGGCTCGATTCCTCGGCCATCGTCGGCTATGCGCGAGCAATTTTGCAGAGGGGCCAGGATTCGCCGCTCACCACGCTCTCGGCCCTGACCGACGACCCAGGCTGCGAGGAGTCGGGTCACATCCGTGCCGTCCTGGAACTGCCGGGACTCGACCCGATCATGATTCGTCCGGGCGAGATCGGGGCGTACAAGGACGAGCTCGCGTCGTTCGTCACGTCGATGGAAGAGCCTTTCGACGGCCCGATGCTGCTTCCCCTCTTACTGTATGCCGCAGCGCGGCGGCGCGGTTTCGGCGCGGTCCTCGACGGTGTGGACGGCGACACCGTCGCGTCGCACGAGCCCGATGTCCTCACCGGCCTTTTGCGCTCGGGCCAATGGGGCACGGCGCTTCGCGAAGCGCGAGGCTTTGCCGGCTTCTACAGGGACACCTACGATCCCTGGTCCTCGACTTCACGTTTGCTCTTCGCGAATACCTACCGCGCCGTCGCTCCCCAGTTCCTCCGCGCCGCGGTGCGCCCTTATCGACGAAGACTCGGCATCAGGGCCGCGCTCGCCGAGTCGTTCATCAGCCACGACTGTGCCGCAAGGATCGACCTTCCCGGCCGCCTTCGGTCGCTCTGGGAGTACCGTGACCACTATCCCACGCTCAGCACGCGCGAGCGCCAGGCGCAGGAAATCGCTCACCCTCAAAATGGCGCCGCCCTGGAGCGATACCACCGGGTCGCCGCCTCGCGGGGGATCGAGGCGCGCCACCCGTTTTTCGACAAGCGCGTCGTCGAGTTCTGTCTCGCGCTCCCCTGGGATCAAAAGGTCCGTGACGGCTGGTCGAAACGAATCGTCCGCCAGGGGGCGGCCGGGTTCCTCCCCGACGAAGTTCGCTGGCGTCGCGGCCGCTGGGTGCGGCTCGGCTGGAGATTCCTGTCCGCCGTGATCACCGAATCGGGCCCGTTCTTGGCTCGCGAGCTCGCCTCCGACATGAGAGAACTCGCGCCGTATGTGGACCGCGCCAAGGTGCGGGCGCTGTACGACCGCTACCGCCGCGGCGACGCCACGGCCGCCGGGCCCCTCTGGACTGCGGCTATTCTTTCGTCTTGGCTTCGCAAAACGAGACGGGAGCGGTATGATCCGCGCTTCCTTGCGAACGGCCAAGCGAGGCTTCCCCATCTCCCCCTGGTGGGATGATGGGCATTTGCACATCACAGGAGATCGACGCGATGGCATCCCAGAAGCTGAAGGCCTACAAGAAGCCGATTCTCACGAAGTACGGCAAGTTGAAGGACCTGACGACCGGGGGCTCCGGCACGGCCCAAGAAACGTCGAGCGGACAAAAACCGCGCCCGTAGATTTGTTTTACCGCTTTGCCGATTTCGTTCTTCAGAGCGAGGTGCCGCTCGGGAGGCTTCCGGTGGCCGTCTCCGGCCCCGCAACGTGCGTCGTCATCGTCGCTGGTTTTGCACGGGCCGAACCCTCCAATGACCGATGGGACCACCACTGGCGCTCGCCCGACGGCGGCGTGCTTCTGTCGTGCACCCGTGACGGTGACGCCTATCGGCTGGGCATGCCGGGGCTCGCGACGTTCCTGATCGAAGCTGGTGGCAGCGCCATCACCTGTTGCCCTCACGAGACGCTCCCTCCCAGCACTCTCGAACACCTTCTGATCGACCAGGTGCTTCCGAGGGTCCTCACCCACCGCGGCCGTCTGGTCATCCACGCGGGTTGCGTCGCAACACCTCAGGGCGCCATCGGGTTCCTCGGGGATTCAGGGGCGGGCAAGTCGACGCTCTGCGCTGAATTCGCGCGTGCCGGGCATCCGCTGTTAGGTGACGACGGCATCCTGGTGCGGGGCGCGGCGGCCTCGGGCTACGAGGCGCTTGCGACCTACCCTGGCCTCAGGCTCCTCCCCGATCCGCTCGCTCACCTCTTCGACGAACGGGTGGGAGCGGCGCCGGTCGCGCACTACACCGAAAAACGGCGGCTCGATCGGGACAGCGGAGGCTTCACGCTCGCGACAGGCGCCGAGCCGCTGCGGGCGCTGTACCTGCTCGGAGTCGGACCCACCGTGGAGGTCGCCCCGCTTCCCGAGCGCGAGGCGTTCATGGCGCTCGTGAGGGCGTCGTTCCAACTCCATCTGGACGACCAGGAGCGCTCACGCGGGCTCTTCGAACGGCTCGGCGCCCTTGTCGACGTCGTTCCCGTGAGGCAAGTGTCTTACCCGCGGGAATGGGATCGCCTCGGCGCCGTCCGCGAGGCCTTGCTGGCGGATGTCGAGACCCTCGCTAGCCCCGCCAGTTCTGAAGAATGTGCATGTAGTTGATCCGTTCGTAGGCCTTGGGGTCCGGACAACGGGTCAGGCTCATGCTGCCTTTCACCTGCGCCAGGGAATCGTATTCGTTCTCTTCGAGGACCCACTCCAACTCGGCGCGCGCCGTCAGAAGCCGTTTCGGCCCCCCCTCGAGGAGGGCCGAGACCATCTGCACGCCGTCAGCGCCGCACATCACCGCCTTCAACGCGTCGACACCGGTGTGAACCCCGCCGGTGACCCCGAGCGAGAGGCGCGTGCGCCCGGACAGGATGGCGAGGGCGTGGAGACGGGGAAGCAGCTCCGTCGAGCTCGACAGCGTGAGCGTCCGCATGACCTGCTGGTTGCTGACGTCGATGTCGGGCTCGTAGAACCGGTTGAACACGACGAGCGCATCGGCCCCTTCCGCCTCGACCCGGCGGGCGAAGTGAGGCAGGGAGGTGTAGAACGGCGAGACCTTGACCGCGAGCGGCATTTTCACGTGCCCTCGGACCGACCGAATCAGGGCGAGCAGCCGGTCTTCGATGTCGAGGGCACTTTCTTCGGGATCGGTCGGCACCAGGAAGAGGTTGAGCTCGAGAGCGTCGGCCCCCGCGGCCTCGAGGAGCTGCGCGTACTCGACCCAACCCCCCGGAGTCGTCCCGTTCAGCGAGGCCACGATGGGAACGCCGGCGCTGCGTTTCACGCGCGCCAGATGCTCGAGGTACGAGTCGGGGCCGAAGCGGAATCCTTCGGTCGTGGGGAAGTACGACAAGGCCTCGGCGAAGGCGTTCTCGTGAGCGTCGATGCCGGCGTGCGCCGCCAGCTGCTCGTGCACGAGCTGCTCTTCGAAAAGCGAACGCAAGACGATCAGGGGCGCGCCCGCGTCCTCGAGGCGCCGCACGCCGTCGATGTCGTCGGCCAGAGGCGACGCCCCCGGGATCAGGGGATGCGGGAGTTCGAAGCCGAGATACGTCGTGGAGAGATCCATGGTCACTCCTTCGCCGCGGGGGAGGGTTCGGGGGCAGGCGGCACGGGCTGCACATCGGCTCCGACCTTGATCCCGGCGAGCTGCCGGTAGATCGCGCCCCGGTGCGCTGCGTGCGAGGCCGCCTTTGCGAGCAACTGCTTGAACCGCGCAGGATCGACCATCTCCGCCATCCGGAAGCGCGCCTCGTTGCGCATGTAGGTGACCGGCGAAACGGTCGGGTGGTCCGTGTCCAGTTGCAGGGGCGGCTCCCCCATTGCGCCGCGCGCCGGATCGAAGCGGTAGAGCGGCCACTGGCCGCTGTCCACGGCGAGCTTCGATTGCTGCCCCGAAAACGCGAGGTCGTAGCCGTGCGCGATGCACGGAGAGTACGCGATGATCAGCGAGGGGCCGGGGTGCGCCTCCGCCTCGACGAAGGCGCGCACGGTCTGCGCGTCCTTGGCCCCCATCGCGACCCGGGCCACGTAGATATGCCCGTACGTCATCGCCATGAGCCCCAGGTCCTTCTTCGGTATCTCCTTCCCGGCTGCGGCGAACTTTGCGACGGCTCCGAGCGGCGTCGCCTTGGACTGTTGGCCTCCGGTGTTCGAGTACACCTCGGTGTCGAGCACGAGGACGTTGATCTTCCGGCCCGTGGCGAGCACGTGATCGAGACCTCCGAACCCGATGTCGTAGGCCCAGCCGTCGCCGCCGATCACCCACACGCTCTTCGGAACGAAATAATCGGCCAGCGCGTGGAGCCGGCCGGCATCGGGGTCGTCAATTGAAGGGAGCATCGCGCGAAGGGCCGCGACTTGGGCCCGCCGGTCGCGAATTCCCGCCTCGCCGGGTTGCGCACTCGCAAGGAGCGCGCCGACCATCATGTCGCCGAGGCGGCCCTGCAATCTTTCAATGAGCACGCGAGCGAGGCGTAGGTGGGCGTCGACACCGGCTGCGAGCCCGAGACCGAACTCGGCGTTGTCTTCGAAGAGGGAGTTCGCCCACGCCGGGCCTCGGCCCTCGCGGTTGACGGTCCACGGCGTCGTCGGCAGATTTCCCCCGTAGATCGACGAGCAACCGGTGGCGTTGGCCACGAGGAGCCGATCACCGAACAACTGCGTGAGGAGCTTCAGGTACGGGGTCTCGCCGCACCCCGCGCAGGCCCCCGAAAACTCGAACAGCGGCTCGGCGAACTGGGTGCTCTTGACGTCCGGCGTGATCCACGTGCGATCCATCTCGGGGAGGTCCAAGAAGAACTCGAAACTCTCCCGCTCTTGCTCTCTCACGGGAGGCTGGGGCTCCATGTTGATCGCCTTCCGCTTCGGGTTCGACTTGTCGCGCCCGGGGCAGACCTGGACGCAAATGTTGCACCCGGTGCAATCTTCGGGGGCGACCTGGATCGTGTATTTGAGCCCGGGGTGCTCGCGCGATTTGAAATCCTGCGCGCGAAACGCGATCGGCGCCCCCGCGAGCGCCTCCGGCTCGTAGACCTTGGCCCGGATCGCGGCGTGGGGACAGACGATCGCGCACTTGTTGCACTGGATGCAGAAGGTGGGATCCCAGATTGGGATCTCGGCGGCCAGGTTTCTCTTTTCCCACTTCGCGGTCCCGGTCGGCCAGGTCCCGTCCGGCGGAAACGCGCTGACCGGAAGGAGATCGCCGTGGCCCGCCACGATCATCGCCGTGACCCTCTGGACGAAGTCCGGGGCCGCGGCAGGGACCGCCGGCAGTCGCGCATCGGTCGCCGTGGCCTTCGCGGGTACCTTGATCTCGGAGACCCGGGACATCGCGACGTCGACGGCCTCGACGTTGCGCTTGACGATCTCGGGCCCCTTTCTCTCGTAGCTGTGGCGGATCGCTTCTTTCATCTTCGCCAAGGCCTCGTCGCGTGGGAGCACACCCGAAAGCCCGAAAAACGCGGACTGCATGATCGTGTTGATGCGGCCGCCTAGCCCTAGGTCTTTTGCGACCCCCGCCGCGTCCACTACGTGGAGGCGGAGCTTTTTCTTCACGATGGCGTCTTGCACATCGCGCGGCAGCTGGTCCCACACCGCGTCGGGGCCGAAGGGGGAATTGACGAGGAAGACCGCGCCCGGCTCGGCGAGCGCCAGCATGTCGTAGCGTTCGAGGAAGTTCCATTGGTGGCAGGCGACGAAGCTCGCCCCGCGGATGAGATACGGCGCGCGAATGGGGCGCGGGCCGAAGCGCAGGTGCGAGATCGTGATCGCTCCCGACTTCTTCGAGTCGTAGACGAAGTACCCCTGCACCTCGCCGTCGGTCCCCTCCCCGATGATCTTGATCGAGTTCTTGTTCGCCCCGACCGTGCCATCGGCGCCGAGCCCGAAAAAGACCGCCCGCACGACGTCTTTGGTTTCGATGTCGAAGCTCTCGTCGATCGAAAGGGACGTATGCGAGACGTCGTCGACGATCCCGACGGTGAAGTGATTTTTCGGAGCCGGCTTCTTCAGCTCGTCGAACACCGCCTTGACCATCGCGGGGGTGAATTCTTTGGACGACAGGCCGTACCGGCCGCCCACGACGCGCATCTCGCGCCCGGCTTCCTGAAGTGCCGTGACCACATCCAGGTAGAGCGGATCGCCGACGGCGCCAGGCTCCTTGGTGCGATCGAGCACGGCGAGACTGCGCACCGACGGCGGAAGCGCCGCGACGAAATCGGCGATCGGGAAGGGCCGGAAGAGGCGGACCTTGAGGACGCCGACCTTTTCTCCGCGTGCGTTCAGGTGATCGGCGGTCTCCTGTGCCGTTTCGGCCCCCGAGCCCATCAGCACGATCACGCGATCCGCGTCCGGAGCGCCCGCGTAGTCGAACAGGTGGTAGCGGCGGCCGGTGCGCTCGAACAGGACGTCCATTGCGGCCTTCACGTGGCCCGGGAGGGCGTCGTAGAAGGGGTTTCCAGCCTCACGTGCCTGGAAGAACACGTCGGGGTTTTGCGCGGTGCCGCGCAAGCTCGGGCGATCCGGGGTCAAGCCCCGCGCGAGGTGCTCGCGGACGAGCCCCAGACCGAACAGGGCCATCAGGTCCTCGTCCGAAAGGTGGCGCACCTTCTGGAGCTCGTGACTGGTTCTGAATCCATCGAAGAAATGGAGGAACGGGATCCGCCCGCGCAGCGTCGCGGCATGGGCCACCGCGGCGAGGTCGTGAGCCTCCTGCGGCGAGTTCGAGGCCAGCATCGCGAATCCGGTCGGACGGCAGGCCATGACGTCGCTGTGGTCGCCGAAGATCGACAGCGCATGGGTGGCGACCGTGCGGGCGGCGACGTGCATGACGAACGGCGTCAACTCGCCCGCGATCTTGAACATGTTCGGGATCATCAGCAGGAGACCCTGCGATGCCGTGAAGGTCGTGCCGAGCGCCCCGGCCTGGATCGCTCCGTGGATCGCTCCGGCCGCGCCCCCCTCCGATTGCATCTCGATGATGTCGGGAACGGCCCCCCACAGATTTGGCATCTTTTGGGCGGCCCACTCGTCTGAAAGCTCACCCATCGCCGACGACGGGGTGATCGGATAGATCGCGATCACCTCGCTCGCCCGATAGGCAACGCTTGCTACGGCTTCGTTTCCGTCGACGACCTTGGTCAGCATGAAGGGCTCCTCGCGCATGAGAACCGCTAGTGTGTGACCGGGGATCACCTCGCTGCCCGGAGATTCCGGACAAATCTATTCCGGAATCGGACTGGTAGGGAAGCCCCCTATACTCGCGCGCCATGCCCAACCCGAAAGACGATGCCTTCGCGACCCGTTATGGCCCGGCCGCCCTGGTCGCCGGCGCGTCCGAAGGAATCGGCGCGGCTTTCGCGCGCCAGTTGGCGGCCGCCGGATTACATCTCGTTCTTGTCGCGCGACGCGCCTCTCCCCTCGAACAACTGGCGGACGAGCTGCGGACGGCGCACGGTGTCGAGGTCCGCACCCTGCCGTGCGACCTCGGAGAGGAAGCCGCGGCCGGCGCGATCGTCAAGGCCTGTCACGGCCTCGACATCGGCCTGCTCGTTTACAATGCCGCCGCCTCCTCGGTCGGGCGGTTCCTCGATACGCCGGTTGCGGCCCATCTGCGCAGCGTCCACGTGAACGCGCGCGGCCCCGTGCTCCTCGCCCACGCGTTGGGCGGCCCGATGGCCCGGCGCGGCCGCGGGGGCATCGTGCTGATGTCGTCATTGACCGCGTTTCAAGGGACGCCGTTCGCCGCGTCGTACGGGGCCACGAAAGCGTTCAACCTGGTGCTGGCCGAAGGGCTGTGGAGCGAGCTGAAGGAGCGCGGGGTCGATGTTCTGGCCTGCTGCGCCGGGGCGACCCTCACCCCAGGCTACGAGCTTGCCACACCGCCTCGCGCCGAGTCCCGGTTCGCGCCGAAACCGCAAGAGCCGGCGGAGGTCGCCCGCGAAGCGCTCGCGGCCCTCGGCCGCCATCCGCTCGTCATCACCGGCCGGGGCAACCGCATCGCGTCATTCGCGATGCGCCGCCTCTTTTCGCGCCGGCTCGCCGTCGTGACGATGGGGAAGGAAATGCGGAAGCGGTACGACTAGTCGCGCCCCAGCTTCTTCTGTAGCTCGGCCATCAACTCGTACCCGCGCTTGTAGTCCGGCATCTGGGCCAGTCCCTGCCGGGTCAGCTGCAACGCTTCCTCGAGGTTCGTGTTCAGCAGGTTGTAGGACTCGGCCAGCAGAAACGCGGCCCGGGGGTCTCCCGGTTGCAGCGCCAGCAGCCTCTTGAACGTGGCTGCGGCGTCATCGGCACGCCCCGATTGAAGCTGAAGCAGCCCCATGTTCATGTACGCACCGAGATGGGAGGGTGAGACTTCCGTTTCCTTCTGGTAGTTCAGGATCGCGTTCGGGATGTCCCCCATCTTTTCGTAGACCTGGGCGAGATTGAAGTGGAGTTCGGGGTCGCGTGGGGTCAGTTCGATCGCCGATTTCAGGTCTCGCTGGGCGTCCGCGAACCGGTCGGCTCCGAAGTTCATCTCGGCTTGGACCGCGTACTGCCTCGAGCGGGCCCTTGCGTCGTCCGCGGCCCCGACCGAGTCTTCGGCCGGCGTTATGACTCTCGACATGTACGCGTCCGCCTTCGACGGCTCGTTCAACCGGCGGTAGAGATTGGCGAGTTTCACGATCGTGTAGCCGTGGTCCTTCTCGATCTCGAGCACTTTCAAGTACCAGCGCTCGGCTTCCTTCAGGTTCCCCATCCCTTCGTACGCCGTGCCGATGGTCGCAAGGGCCATCGTGTGGTCCGGCCGAACGGCCAGGACCTTGAACAGCTCGTCCAAGCCCTTGTCGTACTGCTGAAGGTTCGCGAAAGCCGAGCCCGCGACCAGGTGCGCGTCCACGATGTTCGGATCGGCTTGAACCACCGGCAGCACGAGGCCGAGGGCCGCCTGGAAGTCCCTTCGAGCCAGGGCCTTCACGGCCTCGTTCACGTCGCGGACGATCTGCCGTTTGTCCTTCGGGTCCGTTTTCAGGCTTTCCGGCGTGCTTGGAACCGGCGAACCGAGGTAGCCCAGCGAGCGCAGCTTCTCCTCGGTATCCGAATCCATCTTCTTCGGGCCCTCGAGGTCTTTTCGCGTGTACTGCTCCACGATGGCCCCTAACTGCTCCGCGAGGTCGGAGGCGACGGGCTCGCGGTCGCGGATCAGGTTGCGCAGCTGTCCGGGGTCTTTCCGGCGATCGAACAGCTCGGCCTTCGGAGATTCGATGAAGTCGTATCGGTCGGTCGTGAGGCTTCTCAGCGAGCTCCATCCGTAATGGTGCAGCGCGTAGAGACTCTCCGCGTAGGCCGTTCGATGGGAGGTCTCGGTTCCGTTGATCACCGGGATCAGACTCGATCCCTGCATGGCGGTAGACGGCGGGAGCCCGAGGAGGTCGAGGACGGTCGGAGCGAGATCGATGTGACGCACGATTCCTGAAATCCGACGTTGCTTGCCGCCGGGGACCCTGATGAGAAGGGGCACGTGCTGCGTCGTGCTGTAGAGAAACATCCCGTGCGTCAGCTCGTCGTGCTCGCCCAGTCCCTCTCCGTGGTCCCCTGTGACGATGACCAGAGTGCGATCCGACACGCCGAGCTCGTCGAGCTTCGCCAAGAGCTTGCCCACGGACTGATCCATGTAGGCGATCTCTCCGTCGTAACGGTTTTGCGCGTACGTGGAGGCGTAGGGCTCGGGCGGGTCGTACGGGTCGTGGGGATCGTAGAAGTGCACCCAGCAGAAGAAGCGCCGATTTTTGTTCGCCGGCAGCCAGGTCTCGACTTCCAAGGCCGTCTGCTCGGCCCGCCGCTGGATGTCGTCGCGATTCACCTCGCGGTACTGATTGAACTGATCGAAATAGAAATCGAAACCCTGATCGAGCCCCCAGCGGGCGTCCAGCACGAACGCCGAGACGAACGCGGCCGTTGCGTAGCCGTTTTTCTTGAGGATCGAGGCGAGCGTTTCGACCTTCGGATCGACCAGAAATCCTTCGTTGTCGCGAACACCGTGGCCGATGGGAAGCTGGCCCGTGAGGATCGAGGCGTGGGAGGGAAGCGTCAGCGGGACATGAGCGATCGCATCTTCGAAGATGAAACTGGTCGCGGCGAGACGATCGAGGCCCGGCGTCTTGACGTTTCTGTATCCATAGACCGGGAGGTGGTCGGCCCGCGTCGTATCCAACGTGATGAGCAGTACGTTATAGCCCGCAAGCGAACCCGAGGCATAGTGGGGAGCGCTGAAGCGATCGGAGCGTAGGTAGGCCAAGGCAAAGGCCCCCGCCAGGACCAACCCGAGAATCGACAACGCCGCCCCGTACGAGCGCTTCCCCTTGTCTTTCTTTTTCGCCATCGGACGACACGTCCCTTTCCGGTCCAGACACTGCACGGGCCGCACCCAGCGCCCGACTTCCCAGTGTAACGCAGCCCCCTCTCACGGAATGCGCGAAGCGCCGGCGCATGACCTCCCGCCAAAGTGAAGGGAGAATTGGGAGCGACGCGACCGGGATGCTAGTCTGTAGGCTCCCTTGCGCTGGCCGCGACGCTGCACACCCGAGGATTCGAGCCATGGCCACATCCAGAGGACCCTTCGCGAAGCGCCAAAAGGAACTGGCCCGACGCGAGAAACAGAAAGAAAAGCAGGCGCGCCGGCTGGAAGCGAAGGATCGCCCCGCCGATGGTGAGGCCCTGCCCGATGGCGAGGACCCGGATCTCGCGGGAATCCAGCTAGGCCCTCAACCGCCTCCGGACGAAGCTCTCCCGGGCGACCCCCTCCCCAGCGAGAAACCCGCGCAAGAAGACTGAGCGGCGCCGCGTGAGCTCGCCGCCACTGGATCGAGCGAGAAGTCTCGCCGCATCCCTGCTGATCGGCGTCGGGGGCGCCTACGTCCTGGCCTACCTTTTCGTCGCGTTCTCCCGGATGGGCTACCCGTTCGAGCTGGAGTGGATGGAAGGGGGGATGGTCGATCACGTCCGGCGCGTGCTCGTGGGCCTGCCGGTCTACGCCAAGCCTTCGATCGAGTTCGTGTCGTTCCTCTACCCGCCTTTCTACTACGAGGCCGCGGCGGTTTTCGCCGGCGCGCTCGGCCCCGGATTTTTTCCCCTCAGGCTCCTTTCGTTCCTCTCGTCGATCGGCGTTTTCGTGCTGCTCTTTCAGATCGTCCGGCGCGAGACGGGGTCGATACTCGCCGGCGGCGTGGCCGTGGGCCTCTTTGCGGCGACCTTCGACCGGGTCGGCGGCTGGTTCGACATCGCGCGGCTCGACTCGTTCTACCTGATGCTCTTGCTGGCGGGGATCCTCGTGCTACGGACCTTCCGTACGGCGTGGGGCGCCGTCGCGTCGGGCGTGCTGCTTTCGGCTGCTTTCCTGACCAAACAGTCGGCGCTCGTCATCGTCGCACCGCTCCTTTTCTACCTCGTGCTGGCCGACCTCCGGCGGGCGCCCTGGTTCGCAGGCACCCTGGCGCTTTGCATGGGCGGCGGGGGCTTTCTTCTCGACCGAGCCAGCGGCGGGTGGTTCCACTACTACTGCGTCTACTTGCCCTCAAGGCACCCGCGCCTCGACGGCGGATCGACCGCGTTCTTGACGGTCGACCTGCTCCCTGCCCTTCCGTTGGCGACGCTCCTCGCGGCGTTTTACGTCGCGGTCCGCCTTCGGGGCTCCGGCGCGCGCACGCGGTTCTTCTTCCCGTTGATGACGGCGGGAATGGTCACAAGCTCGTGGTCGGTGCGCAACATGGTGGGCGCAGAGGTCAACAACCTCCTCCCGGCTTTCGCCGCGGTGGCGATTCTCGCGGCGCTTTGCTTGCACGAGCTCGAGGTGCGTGCGCGGACCACCGAGGCGGCCTCTTGGCGCGGTGCCGCACTCGCCGCCCAGCTCGCCCTCCTTGTCCAGCTCGCGCTTTTGGCCTACGACCCCAGGGCGCACATCCCAACCCTCGCTGACCGCGCGGCAGGCGAGAAACTCGTGGCCCGCCTCCAGGCCATCCCCGGTGAGATCTTCGTGCCGCACCACGGCTACCTCGCGCGCCTGGCGGGAAAGCGCGGTTACGCACACACGCTCGCCATGGACAATATCTTCCTCGACGACGATGGCCCTGCGCGGCGCGATCTCGAGGCCGAGATGCGGAAAGCGCTCGCCGACAAGGCGTTCGCCGCCGTGCTGTTGGAATCCGACGGGCGTTACGGCGTGGCGATCCTGAACAGCTACGACGTCGCTGAGGCGCTGTTTGACGACCCCGGGGTCTTCTGGCCGGTCACTGGGGGACGGTTACGGCCGGAGGCCCTTTGCCTTCCGAAGTAGGCGGCTTGACCCGACCCTTGGCCAGGCGGCGCATGAGGAAGAACTCATTGACCGGGCGATCGTCGGTTATTGCGAGAGTCGCCGCTCGTTGGTGGTCGATCAACAACGAGTCCACGCCGTACTCGTAGCCGAGCATCCTGCCGAAAAAGCTTGCCGGCGGGGAGTCGTTCCACTCCCTCATATCGCGGACGGCGGCCTCAGGCATGCGGGCGACGAGCTCTTCGGGCGACAGGCGCGGGATCGGGTCGTTCGAGGCGATGACGTGGTAGCCAACGCCATAGATCGACCCGTACACCCGGACGTACGGGAACGACTCGAGCACAGACAGCGTCATGCCGGCCACCGTCTCGCGGTCGCCCGTGGGGAGCCACGCCTGGAGAATCGCGCCGGGCTTCATCTTGCGCTTGGCGCTCGCGTAGAACTCCTTCGAGTAGAGCAGGCTGCTTCCGGCGGCCGCGACGGGCGGCGGCGGATCGATCGTGATCAAGTCGAATGTGTCGCGTGACCGATCAAGGAACCGGCGACCGTCATCGGTGACGATGCGCAGCCTCCCCGACGAGGCGCGCACCATCTCGGGTCCATCCGGGGCGAAGTAGCCGAACAACTCGGGGACCGACGGCACGAGCTCGACGGCGGTGACGTTCGCCCCCCAGGAGGCCAGCGACCGGAAGCTCGTCCCCATTCCGAAGCAGATCACCAGAGCGTCGATCGGCCGCCCGGGAGGGCGCGACAGGTGCGCCGCGGGGAAATGCGCCATCATCTTGGTGATCGTCGTCAGGGCGGTCATCCCCGACCCGTTGACGTAGAGACTTCGATTCATCCCCGTCCCGGCGGCCACCACCGTGGCCACGTGGTCCCGGCGCACCTGCGCTGTCTCGAACTTCTCCTCGAACAACGTCGTCGAGAACCAGATCGCGGCCGAGGCGGCGAGGGCGGCAACGCTCCACACCGCGTGGCCGTCGCGACGGACCGAAGGTGCGATCAGAAAGAAGAAGAGGGGTGAGGCGAGGACGAACGCCGTTCCCCGGGTCCCCATCGAGGGGAGGAGAACCAAACCGGCGACGAGCGAGCCCATCACGCAGCCGAGGAGGTTGATCCCGTAGGCGTTCCCGGCACGCGCCGGGTCGTCTCCGGCCTCGCGATCGATCAACGCCGGCGTGAGAAAACCGAGCAGGGCACAAAACGGCGCCAGCCCGATGAAGACACGGAGGATCACGTTGATCTCCGGAAACGTGACCGACGCCGAAAGCAACGGGAGAAGCGATGCGGCGCACAGCCACGGGAACCACAGCCCGATCCGCCCCGCGAATTCGGACCGGCGCAGCCGCCGGTACACGAACGAGCCGAAAGTGGTCGCGAGCAGGTAGATCGCCACGATTTCGGCGAACGAGTAGACGAACGTCCCGTTGATCGTCGGGTAGAGCCGCATCCACACGACCTCCATCCCCATCGTCGAAAAGCCGGTGACGAACAGGGCGAGCCTCCGGATGCGCGAGGCCGGGTCCCGGGGAACGAGTGCGAGAGCCTCTGCCGCCGGCCTCGCGGGGGCGAGCCGGCCGCGCCGGAAGGCCACAAGCGTCGCCGCCGCGATCGCGGCATTGAGGACGGCGGCGCCCCGGCAGGTCGCCAGGAAGCCGAAGAACTCGACGAGGAACAGGGGCGTCACCACCGCGCCCAAAAGGGCCCCGGCCACGTTTGCGAGGTAGAGCGCGCTGAACGGCTCGTGTCCCTCTCCCGCCGCGCCGGCCCTTTTCAGAAAGGCGATCGCCGCGGGAAAGGTGAGCCCCATCGCGGTGCAAAACGGGAGGAGGATCGCCGTCAGGATCAACGTGCTCGCCGCGCTGTAGAGACCGCCGCTTTCAGGCCCTGCGGCGAGGAGCGCTTCCCGCCCGGCGGACATCAACGCGGGCACCGTCAGGCCGCCGATGCCCACGACCAGCTCGGCCACGGCGTAGAGGCGCAGCGGGCCGATCCCGAAGCGGGCCTCCACGCGCTCGACGAGTCGCGCGGCCAGCACGCTACCCGCGGCGAGCCCCAGCATGAACACCGCGAGAACGGTCGCGACGACGGACGTATTGACGCCGAACCTGGCGAGCGCCAGTCGCATCCAGACGGTCTGGTAGAGCAGCGCGGTGAAGCCCGAAAAGAAGAAGCAAATCAGCAGAAGGCCGCGCGCAAGCCGGGGGTTGATGGAACCGGGGGGAGCGCTCATCGGCCTACTCTACGACGGGAGGCGGGGCACAAAAAAGAAAAGGCCCGGGCCGGTGCTTTCGCACCGGCCCGGGCCGAGGAACTCAGCTAGCTAGACCCTAGGGCTCGACCGTGAACGTGACCTCGTACTCCCAGTTGTCGGTCCCTGAATTGAGATCGACGTAGGTCATGGCGGTCGTTTCCAAGATCTTCACGAACACAGCGTCGGCATTCAACGCCCGCCGCCAGATCGA
>JAQBEH010000084.1:0-8884 GCA_032124015.1 Acidobacteriota bacterium | reverse complement strand
TCACGTTCACCTATCGCAACCCGGTCGTCATCTTGGGCGACGGCTATCTCGGACAGATGACCGGGAAGGTCTCGCTGCCCAAAGATCTCGTGAAGCCCGGCTTGCCGTCGTGGGCGGTTTTTGGCGACGCGGCGCACCGCGGGAATCTGATTTGCTCGATCTTCTTGGCCGAGGCCGACCTGGAGGCGCACAACGTTCACCTCAACGCGAAGTACGCGAAGATCAGCCAGCTTGAGCAACGCGCCGACGCGTTCTTGTGCGACGACGCCGAGGTCATCCTCGTCGCCTGCAACACTCCGGCGCAGATGGCGAAAGGCGCGGTGCGCGATTTGCGGTCCCGCGGCATCCGCGCGGGGCTGTTCCGCCCCGTCACGTTGTGGCCCTTTCCGATCGACGCCTTGCGCCCCATCGCGAGTCACGCACGGCGGTTCGTGGTCGTCGAGGCGAGCGCCGGCCAGCTCGAGGACGAGCTGCGCCTCGCCTTGAGTCACGGCGGGGTGGGGCAGGGGGTGGTCATCGATTCCGTGCGCCGGATGGGGGGCGTCCTCCCGGGCCAGAAGGAAATCGTCGAGCGCGTCGTATCGCTCGAAGGAGCGGCGTCATGAGCACGGTCTTTTACGAGCGGTTCGAAAGGCACGCGCACGGCGAGGGTCTGAAGGGGAACAGCACCCACTACTGCGCGGGCTGCGGCCACGGCCTCGCGCACAAGTATCTCGCCGAGGCGATCGACGAGCTCGGCATCCAGGACCGCACGGTCGCCGTCTCGCCGGTGGGATGCAGCGTCTTCCTCTACTGGTACTTCGACGTCGGCAACACGCAGGCCGCCCACGGACGCGCGCCGGCCGTCGCCATCGGCCACAAGACCGCGAATCCCGAATCGATCGTCATCAGCTATCAGGGCGACGGCGATCTGGCCTCGATCGGCCTTGCGGAAATCATCAGCACCGCACAGATGGGGATCCCGATCACGGTCATCTTCGTCAACAACGCGATCTACGGCATGACGGGCGGCCAGCTCGCCCCGACCTCGCTCATCGGCCAATCGACCGCGACGACCCCCGTCGGGCGCCCGCTGTGGATGGGCCAGCCTCTCAAGGTGGCCGAGTTGATCGCCCAGCTCGACGGCCCGATTTTCGTCGAGCGGGTGGCGCTCTACGACAACAAGCAGCGCGTCCGCGCGAAAAAGGCGATCAAGAAGGCGATTCAGCTCCAGGTCGAAAATCGCGGCTTCTCCTTCGTCGAGGTCCTCGCCGAGTGTCCGACCCATCTCGGCCTGACCCCCATGGAGGCCGAAAGCTGGGTGCGCGACAAGATGACGCCGGTGTTCCCTCTGGGCGTCAAGAAAGACGTGGAGGCGTCCCCGCGCGAGCTGCCCTCCTCTCCGAACTTCGAGGTGGACACGCTCCTGCACGCAATCGAGGCCGCCACCGACAAAGCTCCACGGTTCGCCTCGGGATTCCCAGCGCACCTCGATCCCGCCGACGTGGCGTTCAAGTTGGCGGGAGCCGGCGGCGACGGTGCGCAGACGGCGGCGTTACTGATCGCACGCGCCGCGATCAACGAAGGGTACGACGCGACGCACATCCCGAGCTACGGACCCGAATCCCGCGGGGGAACGTCCTACGCCGACGTCCACATCGCCCGGGAAGAGGTCCTGTCCCCGGCCTCGCCGCATCCGCACGTCCTCGTCGCTTTCAACGCTCCGAGCCTCGCCAAGTTCGGCCCCCAGGTCGCGGCTGGAGGAACGGTGATCTACGACAGCTCCGTCATCGCCGAGCAGCCAAGGCTCGGCCCCGCGGTGCGCGTCATCGGCGTTCCGTTCACGCAGATCGCCAACGATCTCGGCCGCGTGGTCGTCAAGAACGTCGTCGCTTTGGGCGCGTTGTGCGCCGCGACCGGGGTGTTCCCCGAAGAGACGCTCTTGACCGCGATCCGCCAGGCGCTGCAATCGAAGTGCGCCCTGATCCCGCTCAACGAAGAGGCGTTTGCCTGGGGAGTGAAGTCGGTCAAGGGGCTCTGACATGCCTAGACTGTCGGCCGCCATGATCGTAGTCGTCCTCGGTCTCCTCTTGGCGGGGCTGGCCCCCGCCGTCGTGGCGGAGGACGCGATCGAGCAGGAGGTCGCCTCGTGCCTGGAATGTCACGGCGAGCGCGACTTCACGGCGGTTCTAGACAGCGGCGAGACCGTATCGCTCACCGTCGATCGGGCGATGCTCGCGGCGTCGGTCCACGGAAAGGGCTTGCGGTGCACCGACTGCCACCCCCGGATGGACGAGCTGCCCCATCCCGAGCGGGCGGTCAAAAACGCCTCGGAATTTCACGCCGGATTCGGCGACACGTGCAAGCCGTGCCACTTCGACAAGTACGCGCTCTCCGCGGACGGGGTCCACGGAAAGCTGCTCGCGAATGGAAATGAGATGGCCCCAGGATGCGTCGACTGCCACGGGGCGCACGATGTCGCCCCGGCCGGAAAGCCCCGCACGAGGATCTCGGACACCTGCGCCGCCTGCCATCCGGACGTCGCCGACACGTATATGAAAAGCGTGCACGGAGAGGCGTTGACCCTAGGCAACGAAGACGTCCCGGTTTGTATCGACTGTCACCGGGCGCACGACATCTCGGATCCTCGGGTCACGTCGTGGATCGTCAAAACGCCGGAGTTGTGCGCGCGGTGCCACACCGACACCGAGAAGATGGAGAAATATGGCCTGTCCACAAACGTCGTTCAGTCGTACCTCTCGGACTTCCACGGCGTGACGGCTGCGACGAGCAGGGCGCGGGGGAGCGGCGCAAGCGGCGAAGCGCGTGTGACGGCGCTGTGCATCGACTGTCACGGTGTCCACGACATCACGACGACCGATGCGGAAAACTCTCCGGTGCTGCGCGCCAATCTCGTGAAGACCTGCCGCAAGTGCCACCCTGAAGCGTCCGAGAATTTCCCCGACGCGTGGCTCTCGCACTACGAGCCCAGTTGGGAGAAGGCGCCGCTGGTCTACGGCGTCAAGATCTTCTACCTGATCTTCATCCCGTTCATCATCGGGGGGCTCGTCCTCCAGGTGATGCTGCACCTCTGGCGTGTTGTGGTGAACCGATGAAGGACGCGTTCGTTCGTTTCTCGCGGCGTCAGCGCATCGAGCACTCCCTCGTGATGAGCCTGTTCATCATCCTGGCGGTGACGGGGTTCCCTCAGAAGTTCAGCGACGCGGGGTGGGCGCGCGGCACCCTCGCGCTCATGGGCGGCGTCGAGATCGCGCGCGCGCTCCATCGTTTCGCCGGGATCGCCTTCGCGCTCCTCACCGCCATCCACATGGGAACCGCCATCACCCTCGTCGTCACCGGAAAATCCAGGCCGAGCATGATTCCCGGACGCAAGGATTTCGCGGATGCGATCAAGACGCTGCGCTACTACCTGGGTGCTTCCGAAGAACAGGCGCGGTTCGACCGCTACGACTACCGCCAGAAATTCGAGTACTGGGGGATCATCATGGGCGGCCTCTTGATGGTCGCAACCGGGTTGATCCTCTACTTCCCCCTGCTCGCAACCCGGTTTTTCCCCGGCGTCTTGATCCCGATCGCCAAGGTGGCTCACAGCAACGAAGGCCTCATGGCCTTCCTCGTCGTGCTCACCTGGCACATCTACAACGCGCACTTGAACCCCGACGTCTTCCCGTTCGACTTCACCATCTTCAACGGGAAGATCAGCCGGCACCGCATGGAAACCGAGCACCCGCTCGAGCTGGCACGACTGACCGGGGAATCCGTGGCGCCCCGCGAGCATCCCAAGAAGAAGGATGAGTGAGCTAGCCTCCTCCGCGCCCGTTCGCCGCGGGATCCAAACGCGGCTGGCGGTGCTCGTGCTGATGGCCGCATTAGGCCCCATGGCGCTTCTGGGTTGGTCGAGCCTGACGAGCGTGGGCATGATGCGCGACGCGCTCCTTCGCGAGCGCGAGGCCCTGGTCAAAAGCGCGTCGCGGCAGGTCGAACAGGGCGCCCGCGCGATGCTCGAAGCGCTTGCGGCGGTGCCCGCGGGCCCGGACGGCTCCGCTTCGATCCGGGAGGCCCAGCACGACGCGCTACGCCTGGCGCAGTTACGGTCGCGCCTCCTCGAGGGCGCGGTGGTCGTGGACGGAGCGGGGAACATCCTGGCGGAAGGCATCGAAAACGACCCCGCGACCTTGGCGGAACTTGCCGGGTGCGACGATGTCCGCGAGGCGATCCGGACCGGAATGCCGACCGTGTGCGGACCCGCCGGGGGCGGAAAGGGCCGGCTCCGCTTCGCGGTCGTCCCCCTGCGTGGGGGCACGGGGAAGATCTCCGTCGCGGCGGTGGGAATCCTGGATCTGAGCGATCCCGCGTGGGCCGCGTTGGTGCAGCCCATGGCACTTGGGGCCTCCGCGCGATTGCAGCTCAGGGACGAACACGGCGACGTCCTCGCGGGGAGCCCGTCACAAGGAGACGCCGCGTCGGACGTCGTCGTCTCGCAGCGGCTCACCGTCCTCCCGTGGACTCTCGTCTTGGCACAGCCCGCCCGGGAGCTATTCGCCGCGGTGAGGGCGCTGGAGCGGCGCTGGTTGATCTTGGCGCCATCTCTTGCGGGAATCGCCGCCGTGTTCGCCTGGGGGGTGTCACGCAGCGTGAAACGCCCACTGGCTGCGCTTTCCGAAGCCACTGCGCGCATCGCCGCGGGCGATCTGACGCGGCCGCTGCCTCCTCTGGGTCATGACGAGATCGGAAGCCTCGGCCGGTCGTTCGAGGCGATGCGCCAGGCGCTCGCCAAGGACGAAACGCGCCGCCTCCTCCTCCGCAAGGTGATCACGGCCCAGGAAGAAGAACGCAAGCGCATCGCGCGCGAGCTGCACGACGAGACCTGCCAGACGATCACGGCGCTCAAAATGAAGCTCGACGCGGCCGGGATGGAAGACGCGCAAGCGATGGCGACCCGGAGCCTCGATGAGTTGCACCGGATCATCTACGACCTCCGCCCGTCCATCCTCGACGATCTCGGCTTGCTCCCGGCGATCCACTGGATGGCCCAGCGCAACCTGGGGCCCAAGGGGGTCAAGGTGCTCTGCGAGTTCGAAGAACCGATCGAGCGGCTCCCCTTCGAGATGGAAATCGCCGTCTTCCGCGCGGTCCAGGAGGCGATCAACAACATCGTGCGGCACGCGCAGGCCGAAAAGGTGCTCATCGAGGTCGCGGTGAACCGCCGGGTCCTGGAAGTCGACATCGAGGACGACGGCCTCGGCTTCGACGTCGCCTCGGTGGGTGGTCCGTCCCCTTCGGGCCGTGGCTTGGGCATCCTGGGCATGCACGAACGCATGGATCTGATCGGCGGGACTTCGAAGGTGACATCATCGCCAGGCAACGGCACGCAGGTGTCGCTGCGGGTGCCGCTTCCGGCGGAGAGTTAGCATGGCCAAGATCCGGGTTTTGATCGCCGACGACCACGGCCTAATGCGTGCGGGCGTGAGGGCACTCCTCCAGGCGACCGAGGACATTGAGGTCGTGGGAGAGGCCGAAGACGGCGACGAGGCCGTCCGCGAGGTGCGTCGCCTCGAGCCCGACGTGGTGCTGATGGACGTCGCGATGCCGGGTTTGGGCGGCCTCGAGGCGACGCTCATCATCCGCAAGGAAAAGCCGGACGTGAAGATCCTCGTGCTGACCCAGTACGACGATCGCGAATACGTAACACGCTTTCTCAAGGCCGGGGTTTCGGGCTATGTCTTGAAGAAGGCCGCCGCGTCGGAGCTCGTCGCAGCGATCCGCGCGGTGGAGCGCGGCGGGCTCGTTCTCGATCCGGAAATCGCTCGCGACGTCGTCCAAGAAAAGGGGCGGGAGCATGAGCCCGAACAGGCCGAAGACCCTTACGAGACGCTCACCGACCGCGAGAAACAGGTTCTGAAGCTCGTCGCCGAGGGAAGTTCGAATAAGGACGTCGCCGAGACCCTGGACATCAGCGTCAAGACCGCGATGGCCCACCGCGAGCACCTCATGGAAAAACTCGATGTGCACAGCCGAACGGAGTTGATCCGGTTCGCGCTGCGGCGGGGCGTGATCCGGGTCTAGCGGGTCGAGCTCGTAGCCTTGGCGACCTCGCGGGTCTTCCGTCCGAACCAACCGGCCACGCGGTGTCCGATTTCGCGGGCGAACAGCGCGAACCCGATGAACGGCAGGAAGATCACGAAGAAGAAGCCCATGACCGGGCCGAGAACGAGCAGCGCCACGGTGGGAACGCGCGTGTAGCGATCGTTGTCGCCGCCGGGGAGGGCGCCGTCCTTGCGGTGGAGGTCCATCTCCCAGGTCGTGAGATTGAAGTAAAAGCCCGCTTTTGCCTGTTCGCCTGCTTTTCTCGTGGTCATGGCGTCCTCCTCGGGTTTGTCTTTGTCCTTGCACCGAGAATGTAAGACGCCTCGACGCAGGCCACCATGAGGAGAACGCCCCGGTAGGGCAGGAATGATTCCCTATTTGCTCCCCACCGTCACCCACCCGGGCCCGCTACCTGGCGACCGACAAGGAAACGGCGACGATCGCCGCTAGCGTCTGGTTGGAACAGGTCGCGCTTGCCGTGTCGGTACCGTCCGCGGTGACCGGGTGGTCCGCCGAGCTGCTACTGAACGAGGGGACGCTCTGGTCCGTTCCTTCGGTCCAACCGTTGTTCCACGCAAAGGTGCTGGTTTCGCTGGCGACAACCGCCCCGACGGCCTCTCCATCGGCCGTCACGGCAACTGACGTCGGGAGCGGATTGGGCGTCGACGCGTCGGTCGAGTTGATGCTGCTGGCGCCGACAGGCGCGGTCTGGTCGACGTTGCGATAGGTCGCGGCGGCCCACTGCTGGCTCGTCGGAGTCGCGCCGGCGTAGGTCACGACGAACGTGGTGTCGGTGGCGGCCGCGATCCCCGCCTCATTGATGTACCACAGTTCGATCCTGAACTTGGACGTCGTTCCGGCAATCGCGCCGTCGATCCGAGTCAGGTCTTGGCCACCGTAGCTCACGGCGCTGATAGGGATGTCCGTCGCGTTCTCGTAGGCGACCATGAACATCAAGAGGCGATCGTCACCCGCCCCGGCGGCGTGCGTCAGGCCCGCCGTCCACGATCCGATGAGGGCCGTGACGCAAGCGTCGCCCACACCGTTTCCGTTGGCGTCCTGCTGGCCCACGTTCGCGATCTTCTTGCAGTTATCGCAGGCGTCACCCACGGTGTCACCGTCGGTGTCTAACTGATTCTCGTTCGCGACCATTGGGCAGTTGTCGACGTCGCCACACACTCCGTCGCCGTCGACGTCGTTCGCGGCGTCCTGCGGGCAGGCGTCGCACGCGTCGCCCACGGTGTCGGCATCCGTGTCGGTTTGCGTCGGGTTCGCTACGGTCGGACAGTTGTCGACGCCGCCGCAAACTCCGTCGGCGTCCACGTCATTCGTGGGGTCGAGCGGACACGCGTCGCAAGCGTCGCCAAGAGCGTCGTTGTCGGCGTTGGCCTGATCCGCGTTCGCAATCGCCGGGCAGTTGTCGCACACGTCACCGAGTGCGTCGCCGTCGGCGTTGGCCTGATCTGCGTTCGCGTTCGTCGGGCAGTTGTCGACGTTGGCGCACACCGCGTCGCCGTCAACGTCCACCTGGTCGGGATCCGAGAAATTCGGACAGAGATCGCAGGCATCCCCGACGCGATCCCCGTCCGTGTCGAGTTGCCCGGGATCGGCGACCGCAGCGCAGACGTCATCGACATCGGGCGTTCCGTCGCCGTCGCCGTCCGCGGCGGGATCCGATGTGCAAGCGGAGGGTTGGGGCCGCGGCCCCCCGGACCCGGCGCCGAGACTGCCTTCCGCGCACGAATTACGGCCGGCGACGAGGAAGTAGAAGAGCTCGCCGGGCGCAGGGATCGTGGGCTCGGTCGCGAAGCGCGTGGCCACCGAGGCCACGACGCACTGATGGTCGTACGCGAAGGCCACGCCAGGGGCCTTCGACCCACGGTACACACCGTAAACGTGCCCCTGGTCCGCCCCATTCCAATGCCAGGTCTGCTTGTCCGCGTCGACTCTTAGGCCGGATGCCTCACCCGGACTCGCGGTCGTGCCTCGAGCGTCGGGTGCGCAATCGTCACCATTGAGAACGTCGTCGCCGTCGCGGTCGGGGTCGCAGGCATCGCCGAGTCCGTCGTTGTCGATGTCGGATTGGCTCGCATTTCCAACCACCGGACAATTGTCCGCGTCGCCGCACACGCCATCGCCGTCGACGTCGTTCGCTGCATCGAGCGGGCAGGCGTCGCAAACATCACCGAGCGTGTCACCGTCGCCGTTCGCCTGATCGGTGTTCGCGATAGCGGGGCAGTTGTCGATGTCGCCGCAAACACCGTCGGCGTCGGAATCATTTGCCGCATCGAGCGGGCACGAGTCGCAAACATCACCGAGCGTGTCACCGTCGGCGTTGGCCTGATCGGTGTTCGCGATAGCGGGGCAGTTGTCGCAAAGGTCGCCATGGCCGTCGGCGTCACCGTCGAGCTGATTCGGGTTCGACACGGTCGGGCAGTTGTCGCAGGCGTCGCCGAGTGTATCCGCGTCGTCATTGGCCTGACTGGGATTCGCGACTCCGAGACAATTGTCGCAGACGTCGCCGATGCCGTCGCCGTCCCCGTCGGCCTGATCGACGTTCGCGACGTTGGGGCAGTTGTCGCACGCGCTGCCGATGCCGTCGCCGTCCTCGTCCGCCTGATCGAAGTTCGCAAGGCTCGCGCAGTTGTCGCAGGCATCCCCCTGCGAGTCGCCGTCGACGTCGCCCTGGCTCGCGTTCGTCATGAGCGGGCAGTTGTCGCCGAGGTCCCGCGGCGAGTCGCCGTCGCTGTTCCGGTTGGCCGTCGTGCACGTTAGCGCTGGGGTGTGGTGCTGCCCC
>JAQBEH010000083.1:0-6473 GCA_032124015.1 Acidobacteriota bacterium | reverse complement strand
GCCTTTTACCGCGCGATCGCCGAAGATCTCGGCCTGCTGTCCGAAAAGGACGATGCGGGGCCACTCGGTCGCCTCGCGGCGTCAGGCCGAACCAATCGAAGTGACCGTCGTGAACGTGATAGCCGTCTCCAACATGTCTCCAGGACTGGGGGGGACTCCAGGGGACTGCAGGGGACTCCAGGGGACTCGCGGGGGCAACGGATTAGGCGGAGAATCGAGCGCTGACAACGGAAGTCGCGCGCCATCGCTCTTTTCTAGTAAACGTGGACGCGGGTTCGATTCCCGCCGCCTTCACCAACGCTCTTTGGCGCAGGTTCATGCCCCCATACAATCGGTGACGCACTGCAGATTCGCAAAAAACGGCACGGAGCGGATCAGCACGGTCTGCAACTGACCGACCGCCGACACTCCTGAAGGGGCTGAAAGGCCCGACGTCCGCCCGGCAGTCCCCCATTGAATCGGCGATCACTCCGACGTATAGGAGTGTTCGCCGGGGGTGGAGGCGGGTCATGGCAGGGTGGATTTGCGCGCGGGTTATCCCTCGTGCCGTCCTTCTTACGGCGTCGTCGATGGTGCTCGCGGCGGGCTCCGGCCAGGGGACCGCGACGGGTCCCGACCCCCACGTTCCTCAGGTTGTCTCGGTCGAGATGGGCGAAGACCTCTTCTTCCACGAGACGTATTCCGGCAACGGACGCACCTGCGGAACTTGTCACGATCCGCGGAACGAGTTCACCGTTTCACCCGAGCTGATCCGACAACGCCATGAGTCGGATCCGGGCCACCCGCTGTTTCGCGCGATCGATAGCGACGACGGGAGCGGCCGCGACTACACGACGCTCCTGACGTGGGCGGTGTTCCACGTCGCCGTTCCGCTCCACCCGAACGTCTCGTCGGTGGATGACCCGCTGAGCCGCAGCATCACCGTCCTGAGAGGCGCGCCGTCGATCGCCAACGTGGAGTTCACCGCGCCGTACCTCCAGGATGGCCGCGCGGGAACGCTTCAGGATCAGGCGTTGGGCGCGATTCGCGGTCACATGCAGCCGAGGCACGATCCGACCGCCAAAGACTTGGACGCGCTCGCACGATTCGAGCGGGACGTCTTGTATCCGCTTCGCATGCGGTCGCTGAGGGATACTTCCGACCCCTTGGCCAAGGCGCCGGGTTTTTCGGTCCCTGTTCAAAGCGAGGCGGCGCTGCGGGGCAAGGCGTCGTTCGACGCACACTGCCGCAAGTGCCACGATGGCGAGTTGGCCGACCATCCCGAGAATCCCGCGGTGTCCCAATTCGCCAGCGTGTTCGTCAGCGAGTCGAACGTCCCAGATTTTCCGATGCTGCGCCTGGCGTTCAAGCAGGCGGATGGGACGATCGTCGAGACGATCACGCCCGATCCGGGACGCGCGGCGATCACGGGCGATCTGAACGACCTGAACACGTTCGACACCCCATCGTTGCGCGGCGTGAAGCACACGGCGCCCTACTTCCACGACAACTCGGCGGCTACGCTCGACGCGGTCATCGAGCATTACAACGCGACGTTTCAGTTCAGGATATTCGGACAAGCGAAGGACGACCTGATCGCGTACTTGGAACTGCTGTGATGTTCAAGACATCGACCCTCATCGTCGGGCTGGTTGTCGTGACGGTAGCCGCAACGGAGCCTGCGAGCGGGCAGTGCCCGAACAACGTGCCTCACGAGGTGGGCACCTGGCGCACGCTTCCGTACGGGATGCCCGTGAACCCGATTTCGGCGACGCTGCTCCATACCGGCAAGGTGCTCGTCGTCGCGGGGTCGGAGAACGACGCCGACAATTTCTCCGCCGGCGCTGACACCTTTCGCAACGTGCTGTGGGATCCGACCGTTGAGGACGCCAGCAGCCTCGTGATCCAGAACATCAACTACGACGTCTTCTGCAGCGGCACGGCGCAGCTCCCCCACGGCCGGACGTTGACGATTGGGGGGACCGGGAACTACTCGTTCATCGGCGAGAGCCGCGCTTCGTTTTTCGACCCCGTCACGGAGCAATACGTTCAGTCCCAGAGCATGGCGAACGGCCGCTGGTATGGAACGGCGACGACGTTGGGCGACGGCCGGATCATGGCGTTTTCGGGGCTCGGCAACGGTGGAAGCACCAACAAGACGGTCGAAATCTACAGTCTTGGCAGCGCCGGGTCGGGTTGGGGGAGCGCGAGCACGGCACAGTTCACTCCGCCGCTGTTCCCGCGACAATTCCTGCTGCCGAACGGGAAGGTGTTCTTCACCGCGCACGGCGGGGGAGTGTCGACGACCAACGCGTGGATCTTCGATCCCGTGCCGAAGACGTGGGCATCGTCCGTCGCCAAGACGGTGGACCGCCGGTACGGCTCCGCCGTTCTCCTCCCGCTCCATCCACCGTCGTACACGCCGATCGTCATGATGTTCGGCGGTGGAAGCCCCGTGACGCGCACGACGGAGTTCATCGACCTCTCCGCCGCCTCGCCCCATTGGACGGCCGGTCCCGACATGTCGGCGCCGCGCATTGAGATGAACGCGGTCATCCTCCCCGACGGCACCGTCTTCGCGGAAGGCGGGTCGGCGTCCAACGAGAATCCGGACCCAGGAGGCAAGAGCGCCGACCTGTACGATCCTGTGGGAAACGCGATGAGCTCCGCGGGAGCCTCTTCATTCTCGCGGCTGTACCACTCCACGGCCGTCCTCCTCCCGGACGCAACCGTTGCGAGCATGGGGAGCAATCCCGGAGACCGGGGGAAGTACCTCGGGCGGATCGAGATCTACACGCCGCCGTACCTCTACGACGCGGACGACCGTCTGATCACCACCGACCGCCCGGCCATCACGAACGTCAGCCCAGCGGTCGTCAACTACGGGGGTACGCTCAACGTCGACTACACGGCGACGTCTGCGATCGGCTCCGCCGTCCTTGTGCGCCCCGGTTCGACCACGCACGCGTCCGACATGGATCAGCGCCTGATCGGGCTGTGCGGACCGTCGCCCCAGCCGCCGTG
Source organism: Acidobacteriota bacterium (assembly GCA_032124015.1). GTDB lineage: Bacteria > Acidobacteriota > Polarisedimenticolia > Polarisedimenticolales > DASRJG01 > DASRJG01. Next base: position 3,470 of record JAQBEH010000083.1, on the reverse strand, counting down.
CACCGGATCGGGGACGCTGACGCTCACGCTCCCTCCGAACGGCAACGTCGCGCCTCCAGGGATCTACATGCTGTTCATCTTGGACGCGGCGGGGGTGCCATCACGGGCGGCGTGGGTCGAGCTCGCGACTGTTACCGCCGCGCCGCCGGACGGATCGATCACCACGCCGGTCTCGGACGTGACGATCGACGCGGGGGGCAGCGTGTCCTTCGGCACGACCAGCGTCGCCGCGCAGTATTCGTGGGTGTTCCCCGGAGGATCGCCGGCGACCTCGACGGCGAAGAACCCCGGAAGCGTCGCGTTCGCAACCGCCGGCAAGTTCCGCGCATCTCTGACCCTCATCGACGCGGCGGGAAATTCCGATCCGAGCCCGCCGACGCGGGATATCACCGTCCTTCCGACCACGGCCGACTTCGGGATCGCCGTTACGCCCGCTTCGCGCTCGGTCGTCCCCGGCGGCTCCGCGACGTTCACCGTGACGATCACGCCGCTCGCCGGTTTCTCCGGAGACGTCGCGCTGAGTGTCAGCAGCGAAAACGGGTTCCCCAGCGGCGTGTCGAGCGGTGGCTTCAGTCCCTCCACGATTCCGGGATCCGGATCCTCCACTCTGACGATGAACGCGACGACGGCTGCGATCCCCTACGCCACCTCGCTGACAATCAAAGGTGTGTCGGGATCGCTGACCCACACCACTTCCGCGACGCAGATCGTCACGATCCTACCGCCGGACCCCGTCACAGCCGGGGCGTCGGATGCGACGGTCTCGCTCGTCTGGCCGTCGGCGAGCGGTGCCACCGGCTACCGCGTCAACCGTTCGCTCTACACCGGCGGGCCGTACCAGACGATTGCGTGCACGTCGGCCCTCGGGTACGTCGATTCCGGGCTGACCGATGGGACGACTTACTACTACACGATGTCCTCGTCGTTCACGGGCGGGGCCAACGCCGGCGGTGCGAGCGCTCTGGGCACCGAAGTCAGTGCGACGCCACCGTGCCCGGTGCCGAGCTACTCGGGCTCGCTCTCCGGCTCCAAGTCGGGAACCGATGACGCGGTTTGGACGTGGAGCTCGGGCGGGGCGACGGCCTACGACGTCGTGTGCGGCGATCTGGAGACGCTGCGGTCGTCGGGCGGCGATTTCGCGGCGGCGCTTACGGCGATTCCCGCCGCCGAGACAGCCTGCCTCGCCGACGATACGAGCCTGCTCACAGTGGACGACCCCAACGGCACACCCGCGGCAGGCCTCGGCCATTTCGTGCTGCTGCGTCCCGCGACGATCGCGTGCCCGGCCCACGGCACCTTCGATGAGGGCCAGCCGGCGCAGGTGGGCGGGCGCGACGCGGAGATCGCCTCGTCCCCCCGGGCGTGTCCCTGACCGCGAGTCTTCGGTTACGGAAGACTAGATGTTCGGGCGGAATTGCTCCTGGCGCCTCCGCAGCCCGAGCGTGCCATGCGGATCGCGCACGATCAATCTGCGAAAGATCGCTCGAATGTCGATCCTCCCGGGCACCCAACCACGCGTCAGACCGCGAAAGTCACGAACGTGCCCCACGTCATCCAGCAACTGAACGACAAGACACTGTGCGCGACGATCAGCGGCGTGTTCGGTCATGCCGACCATGTGGCGATGCAGGATGCGGCTCGCGTCCTGATCGCCGCGGTGCAAGCGCTGGAGCACGCGGCGGCGGAAGACCTCTTCCACGAGCCGCGCGTCGAAGTACGGCAGCCGCAGGAACTCTCCCTCCTCTGTAAGTGCGCCGTCGGTGACGAGGGCATGGACATGGGGATGGAAGTTGGCGGCGTACGAGCCGAACGTCTGGATTGAGACCACGAGACCTGGTGCGACGTCGTTGCGATCGAGGATCGCGCGGACGATCGCGTCACGAGCCGTGCGCGCGAGCAAGCCGAACAAGTGCTCCGCCCGGCAGTTCGGGCAACGGATCCTCGCGAAGCCGCCCTCCAGCCGGCCGCAGGCGAGGTGGGACGCGACGGCTGTGGGGACGATCTTGCGCAGCGATCCTTTCCGCGGCTCGTAGCGTTCCTCATTCTCCCAGACGTAGCGCTCGAGGTGCTCCTCCTCCAGGCGTTCCTCAGGTGCCCTCAGCGAAACGGGAAGCCGCGAGTCAGCGCTGTCTCCAAGATGTCTGCAAGAATGTGGTGGCTCCAGGGGACTGCAGGGGACTCCAGGAGACTCGGAATCGGGACTTGGCAACGGCTTGACCGCGAGATTCAACGGAAGTCGCGCGCCGTCTCCGTTTGTCGTCAACGCGGACGCGGGTTCGATTCCCGCCGCCTTCACCAATCTTCGGTTTTCACCCGGAATCCGCGCCCCTATGGATTCGGTGGCGCACCACACCGTCTCTAAACTTGGCTCCAGGACTGGGGGGGACTCGTTGAACTTGGAGGGCAACGAATTCGACCGAGAATCAATTCAACCGAGAATCTCTCGATGCTAGGGTTCGATCTGCCAGGGGCGCTCCCAGGGCGCCAGCAGCCTCCTCCGCTCGAGCAGCGGAAGGCACAACCGCTGCAGCTCCACCACCAGTCGGACCTTTTCGGGCAGCGGCAACTGCGCCTGCCGGCGGTGGTGGTCCGCCTTCGCTTCGCGCAGCGACGCGAGCAGCTTCGCGTCCGGTCTTCCTCTGCCGTCGCTCTTGCCTTTCATCGGCTACGGCTCCAGATGGAACCGGCCCAGTATCTCGGCCAGCAGCGTCGGATCGATGGATGTCGACTCCTTCAGCGCGGCGGCTCTCTCCCGGCGCTTCAGAGTTCGCGCCCCCGGTTCGAGGTACAGCGCCACGAGGTACTCGGGACGCACGACCCGCACGGGGACACCTTCATAATCCAGCGTCGCCGCCGTCTCGATGGCCTCGTCCGCGAGCGCATTGTGCGCGGGCAGGAACTGCACGGGAACACCCTCGATCAGGACGTGTTCCGATTGCGACGCATAACCCCGCGCGGACGTCCAGCGATAGATCGGTTCGAGCGACACGATCGGCGACGGTTGCTCGGGCAGGAAGACGAGCACGTCCAGGTCGAAGGTCGGGATCGGCTCGGTCCAGAAAACGAGGGCCATGGCCCCGGCGACGGCGTATTCGTCGACGACCCCGCCTGCTTTCAGCTCGTTCAAGGCGCGAAGAGCCCCTGCGAAGGACGCCATGACCGCATCTTACCCGATCACGCGGACCGAGGTTGGAGGCCAGCAGGCCCATCCTCCTCTGCTTCCAATCCCCCGCCGCGACGAACGCCGCCCAATTGAGAGGATGCGCCGACGCCGCGGACGCCCGGCGGGCGCGTAGGACGGAAGGTGCCCGCGGCACGCGCCGCCTCGAGGGCGACGAAGTAAGCCCCGAGTCAGCGCCGTCTCCAAGATGTCTCCAGGACTGGGGGGGACTCCAGGGGACTGCAGGGGACTCCACGCGACTCGAGGGGGCAACGGATTAGGCGGAGAATCGAGCCTTGGCAACGGAAGT
>JAQBEH010000082.1:0-3874 GCA_032124015.1 Acidobacteriota bacterium | reverse complement strand
CGTGCGCCCGATGGGCCGCCGGCATGTGCGCGGGATTGGTCGCGGGTTTTCCTCGCCCCATCAGCCGTGCGTGCGAGGCGACCCTCTGGCCGCGAAAGAAGACCTCGACCGTGGTCTGCGTGAAGCGAGCCTCGACCTTCTCGTGGAGAAGGTTGTGCGGCACGCTGTAGAGGTTGTGGTCGACATCCACGTGGTAGTCGATGTTGACCCGGCAGGGCTTCCACTCGCGCATTTCGTACCGGTCGCCCGGTAACGGCACGAGAGCGGGACGGTTCAGTTGCTCGAAGAGCTCGCGTCGGCTCACGCCCAGCACCTTCATCGGACGCCGGTTGATCGACTCCGCGCACTCCCGAATCGCCACGTTCAATTCGGCGAGGCTGAAGAAGATCCGGTTCCGCAGCACGGCCAGGATCCACCTCTGCGCCACCAGCACCGCCGCCTCGACCTTCGGCTTGTCCTTCGGGTGTCCAGCCCGGGTCGGGATCACCACAGCACCGTAGTGGGCCGCCAGATCGGCGTACGTCCGGTTCACTTCCGGCTCGTACCGGCAAGGCGTCGTGATCCCGCTCTTCAGATGGTCCGGGACCCAGATCGCCGTCGATCCCCCGAATGACTCCGCCATCCGGATGTGCGACCCCACCCACGACGGTAGATCTTGCGTCGGTCGCCTCGGCGAAGATGTAGCTGCTCGCCCCGAGCGCGGTGACGAAGAACTCGACGGGTGGAGTTCTCGGGCCCATCGCCGGTACCACTCGCAGAACTGGCTGTAACGGTACCCGTCCGGATGCGTCTCGATGAACTCGTGCCAAAGCAGCTGCAAGGTGACGCCGTCACGCGGAAGCTCGCGGTGGACCCACGCCGACTCCGGCAGCGCACGCCCTGCGTTCGCCGCGCTCGATCCAGCGAAAACACGCGCCTCCAGCGCGACGTCGTCCAGGTCGCCGGGAAGCGGCCATCGAAGTCCCGCTTGCCTCGACCGGTTGCAGGTCGTCGGTCACGGTCCCCAGACCCACGCCGCAGGCCCGGACGATCGCCCGGTGGGACAGCCCCACTTCAAATTTCAACCGGAGAATTTCTCTCAACTGGCTCATCCGTATCCTCTTGGCCGACATCCCGGGGGGCCTCCTTGGGAAGACCCCTGGGATACCAGGTCGCTACCGATGAGGCGGGACGCCCGGGGTGTTCACCTTGCCCGGAACGAGCGTTCACCATGCCCGGAATCGGTGTTCACCATCGCCCGGAATCAGTGTTCAGCATCGCCCGGAATCAGTGTTCAGCTTGGGCCGGAATCCGCGCAGGGCGACCAGCACGGCGCTCAGACGCTCGTCGGTCAGACCGGGTGGCCCCGGGCCAACCTCGATTCCGTTCGCCTGAGCGATCTCGACACAGCGACGCACCGTCTTGGTATCCAAACCCACTTGGCGGGCGATCTGCTTCTTCGCAGCGCCGCCGATCCACAGCCTCAGGACTTCCTTCACTTCGAACAGTCCCACCTCGCGATACGCCACCTGCCCTCCCGTCTCGGCCAAGCCGAAGCCGAGGAGGGTGGTCGATGGCCATTCAGTCCCGCGAGGAGGGGGGGGGGGAGGTTTTGAGAAACTCGGGGTTACAGGGGGGGGGGATGCTTCTGAGAAAAGCCTCAGGCAGGGGTCCCTAGGTTTTGAGAATCAACACGCGGCCGGATTCGAATCCAGTCCTGAGAGGTCGACCGCATCAACCGCATCGGGCGAAATACACTCGCTCGACAGTCGACAAGCTTGCGTCCACCGTGCGCCATGGCCGTCCACTTCGGGTCGGCCCACCTCGGGGCACCGGTGGACGGGCGGCCTTCCCCGAATTGGCCGGAATGGAACAAAAAAAAGGGGAGGGGCCGAAGCCCCTCCCCGGGATACCTGAGGTGCTCTGAAACTAAGGGCAGACCACCGGATCCGCGATGAGATCGGTATCTCGCGGCCTGGCGGAGTTGCAGAACCCCGTGTAGCCCCGCTCCGATGGGACGCCCGTCGTGTACTTCTGCACTTGACCACGCACGAGGTAGTAGAACCCGTTGCCAGGGCCAGGATCGGTCGCATCGGCCAAGGTCGTGGTCGATGCGGAGTTCGTGGCGAGGCAGAGATTGACCGTGTTCGAGAAGCTGCTGTGCCCCTTGAGAGCGAAGGTTGCCGGGGCAAGCGGGGTACCGGTCAAGGAACCTCGAATCGCGTCGACGGACGCGGCCGAGGACCAGTTGATCGTGATCGATGCACCGAGCACTTTGGTCAACGTGATGTTCTGCGGGAAGACCGCGTTGGTGGCGGTCGGGCAGGTGACCTGCACCTGCTTCGAGAACGCGTTCGAAGCGGCATCGCAGGACTTGGCGGTCGAGCACCTCACCCTGACGCCGTAGTTGGTCGTCTGGAGGGGGGCGTCGACGAACGTCGAGTTATCCGTCCAGTCGCGAAGGAGAACATCGCCGGAGTCGCCAACGCCATTCGCGGGATCCAAGTTCCCGTTCCCGTTGGCGTCGTTCCAGAACTGGTACTGAAGGACGCCGTTGAGACAGCGGTCGGCGGACGAGTTCTTTGCAGAAACCGATACGATCTGGCCCGGAGCGGCCAGGGTGCTCGGCGCGGCCGTGAGATCCGCTGTGATCGCGGTACAACTGCCACAGGCGAGTGGTGTAATCGACGCTCCGTCAACCGAAAGGATAATCGCCGAGGTCAAGGCACCGTCGATGTGGACATCGTCGATGTACCAGCCGTCGTCACCGCTGATGTTGCCACGTCCGAAGAACGTGAGCATCGTCTCGGTTCCACCGAGTTCGATCGCTGTGTAGAGGAACCGCAGGAAGACGGAACGCCCGGCCAACGGGACGAGCGAGAACCTCGGTCGCACCCACGTTCCGGGGTTCCCGATCACGCTCGGCGTGTTCGCGGCCAAACAAAGAGCGCTGGGCGGGTTGGCGCAAGGCTGGAGGCCGGGGCCTTCGGCAAGGCCGATGTCGTTCACGTCGAAGTCCTTGCGATAGTCGGTTTGGCCCTGCCGAGCGAAGTTGAATTCGGGGTAGCAGGTCGAGGACGGACCGAGCCGACGATTCGGGTCGGTCGGGTCAAAGAAGCTGTCCTCGTTGTTACCGTCGTCCGTGGGATCGAACATGCAGTTTGCAAAGTCGTCCGTTCCCTGTTGGTCGTAAGCGTTGACGTAGGGGTAGAGCTTGACCCAGTTGGTTCCTGTCGCGTTGATCTTGGCCTCAACGACACCGTTCTGCACGGTTTCTCCCACGCTGACATTGACGCCGGCGGCGTTGTCAACAAAGGAGACCTGCTGCGCGAAGTTGAGTTCCGGGTTCGAACCGGCGAGACCGATGTTGACCGGTACGATCGTCTTGATGGCCATGATGTGTTTGAGGCGTGTGGTGTCGTCAGACGGCGTGCTCGCGGTATGAATTCCCAAGTGAAGAGACTGCTTGCCCGAGAACGCTCGGCCCAAGGCATGCGAGCTCGCCACGGAGGTGTGGACGTGCCAGTCGTTCACGCCTGCGGCCGGATCGGAGGTGAAGCCGAGGAAGCAGTCTGTTCGGCCGGACGCGTTCGAGTTGAGGGCGAACGGATCGTTGGCCTGGCAGCGCCAGCCATCCGACGCGGACAGGTTGTTGAGCCCTCTGTCGAGATTGTCGAGCGTGAACTTCCCGAAGCCCGCTTCGAAATCCTCGTAAAGCGAAGGCGTCGCGGATCCACCACCAGCGGCGTTGAAGTCGAGGTCGAGCAAGATTTCGGTGGCGCGAGTGAGCGCATCGAACTTGTTGGACCTTACGGTAATGGTGAACTTGGCCTGGAGGATCTCGGTCAAGCTCGTACGATTGACGTTCGCCACCTTGAACTGGAACGGGAGGTAG
>JAQBEH010000081.1:0-16476 GCA_032124015.1 Acidobacteriota bacterium | reverse complement strand
GCGAACTGCGTCATCCCACCGGAGAGCGCAATCGCCTCGAGGAGACGCGTCCGACGTCTCAGGATGAGCGCGCCCTGCGTCGAGACTTCTCCGAGGACATAAACCTTGTAGCTCTCGATCGACTCGACCGTGACGTTGACGACCGGTTCCTTGACGAATCGAGCGAGGGCGGTCGTAAGGTCCGCGCTCAATTGCTTCGCCGTGCGTCCGGCGGCCTGGATGTCGCCGACGAGCGGGCAGGTGACCTTGCCGTCCGGACGGATGATGACCGTCCGGGATAGCTCGGGTTCCTTCCACACCGAGATGGAGAGCCTGTCCTCGACGCCCAGAACGTATTCGCCGGGGAAGGACGATTCCGTCACCTCCTGCGCACGAATCGTCGAGAACGCGGCGGCCAACATCAAAGCGCAGAGCATCATGGCCTGAGTCTGTGAGCCGAGCTTCATCGTGAGGACCTCCCTTCGCGGGACGTGGCGCTTACTGAGAACGCGGTCCTCTAGGCTATCGCATGTCGCCGACTAAAGTGCGCTCTATGCGCTGGCAGCCTGGCCGCGCGAAGCGTCGTTGAGAAGCCTGAGCACCTCGAGCCGGAAATGCTCGAACTGGATCGGCTTCATGAGGCACAGGTCGGCTCCCGCGTCGTACATCTTCCTGATGGCGTCGTGCTCCGGAAAGGCCGTTATCGCGAGGACTTTGATCGAACGCGTGTCGGGGTTTTCTCGAATCGAGCGGCAGAGGGAGAGTCCGTCGACCCTCGGCATCATGATGTCCATGATGACGAGATCGGGCTGCATCGCGCCAATCTTGATCCCAGCCTCGTATCCGTCGGACGCTTCCTCGACACGTAGGTTAGGCTCCAGTTCCTTCAGGACCCGTCGAACGATCTCTCGGATGTCGGGCTCGTCGTCCACGACGAGGACGGAGCGCGCCTTGGAGGCTCCGGAGAAGAACGCCTCATCGATCGGAATATCGTATTTTTGTAAGAATTCGCGGAAATCTTCAGAACTGACGCGATAGTGCCCACCTGGGGTAGAAAACGCGCGCAACTTGCCCGACTTGATCCACTTGAGCACTCCGTCATTGGTCACGGCACAGTAGCGAGCGACCTCGGACGTTGTGAAGAACCGGCGCCCCGCTTCAGTCTGACCAGTCATGATTAGACCCCCAACTTATGTCTTTCCGCTTTTTCGGCCCTATCGTGGCAGCAATATAGGTCCTTTTTTGGGTGGTGCAACCGCCTACGAGAGGCGTCGACATGGCACCGCGTTGACGCTCCGGAGAGTCAGGTGCTAGTATCCGCGCTCGCTTTTTCAGGCAGATCATCGGCAACTCTCTCAGCGCAGCACCGGGCGGACCGTAGCTCAGTTGGATAGAGCGACTGGCTACGAACCAGTAGGTCGGGGGTTCGAATCCCTCCGGTCCGACCATGCTTCGTCGAGGCACTGATGCACGAGCACGAGCGCTTCATGCGGGTGGCTCTCGAGGAGGCTTCGCTCGCGCGCGACGCCGGAGAGGTCCCCGTCGGAGCGATCGCCGTGGTCGACGGTGAAATCGTCGGTCGCGGTCACAATGCCTCGCTTGCGCTCCATGATCCTTCCGCGCATGCCGAGGTCCTCGCGCTGCGCGATGCGGCTTCGCGACTGGGGAATTACCGGCTCGTCGGGACGACCCTTTACTGTACCGTCGAGCCCTGCCTGATGTGCTTGGGAACCGCTATCCACGCGCGGGTGACGCGCCTGATCTTCGGCGCCACGGACCTAAGGGTCGGGGCCGTCGGCCGCCTCGAAACCCTGCGGGCGCTCGGTGCCGAGTTCAATCACCGGGTGGATGCGACCGGAGGGGTGCTCGCCGGGGAAGCATCGGAGCTCTTGCTCGACTTTTTCCGCAAGCGCCGGACAGCGACGCGGGCGGAGTCCGAGGATTCCATTGAGGAGAGGTACCGAAGTGGCCGTAACGGGGGCGCCTCGAAAGCGCTTTGTCTGGGTGACCAGGCACGTGGGTTCGAATCCCACCCTCTCCGCCATCGTTCGGGGATCTCCGGTCGTTTGTGATGAGGGGCGGCGGGAGCCGCCGTGCCGAGAGGCGCATCGTCGGGTTACGGAGAGATGACCGAGTGGCTGAAGGTGCACGCTTGGAAAGCGTGTGTACGGGCAACCGTACCGAGGGTTCGAATCCCTCTCTCTCCGCCAACCGGCGATCACCGGCCGCCTGGCGGTTTTCGTCGGACGACTGGTTTGGTGTCGTGAGTTTGCGGGGCCCGAGCCCTGTGCGCTGTGTCACCGCGAATCCCGCCAGGCCCGGAAGGGAGCAACGGTAAGCGGACCGACCCAGGTGCCGCAGGTCCACTTGGGCCCCATCAGTCCGTTACAATCACCCCGACCGCGGGCTATCAGAGGTCGGCATGTATCAGGTCCTGGCGCGGAAATGGCGGCCTCGGACGCTCGACGAAGTCGTTGGGCAGCCCCATGTCGCGCGGACGCTGAAAAACGCGATCGCGGGAGGCCGCCTCGCCCACGCGTTCGTCTTCGCGGGAGTGCGGGGCACAGGCAAGACCTCGGTGGCGCGAATCCTGGCGAAGAGCCTCAATTGCGAGAAAGGACCCGCCACCACCCCCTGCAATGCGTGCGTTTCATGCAACGAGATCTCGGAGGGGCGATCGATCGATGTCATGGAGCTCGACGCGGCTTCCCGCACGGGCGTCGACAACATTCGCGAATTGCAGGAGGTCGTCTCGTACGCGCCGGTTCGGGACCGCAACAAGGTCCTGATCATCGACGAAGCACACATGCTTTCGAAGGCGGCGTTCAATGCGCTCTTGAAAACACTCGAGGAACCGCCCCCGCGAGTCGTCTTCATCTTGGCCACGACGGAGATCCAGAAACTCCTCCCGACGATCCTCTCCCGCTGCCAGGTCTTCGAATTTCACCGCGTCTCGATCAAGAGCATCGCCGTTCACCTGCGCCACATTGCGGACGCCGAGGGGATTTCCATATCGGAGCGGACCTTGGAACTCATCGCGCGTGCCGGCGAGGGCTCCCTGAGGGACGCGCTGTCGGTTCTCGAGCGGGTACTCGCATTTTGCGGGTCCGACATCGCGGACGAAGACGCCCTGCAGGTTCTTGGGGCGGTGCGAACGGAGGTCCTCGTCGACTTCATTCGAGGCATCGCCTCCCGGGACGCGGCGGCCCTCCTTGCGTCGCTGGACGCGCTCGTGGACGAGGGGCACGACCTCGTTCATTTTTGGGGTGAGTTCGTCGGCGTCGTGCGCGATTTGATGCTCTTGCGCGCTTGGCCCGACGGTGGGGACGCGCTCACGCGCACCCCGGACGAGGCCAAAACCCTGGCCGATGCGGGGAGCCAACTTTCGCTTCAGGATTGGACAAGGGTCTTCCAGATCCTGGCCGGCCTCGAATTCGGATTGAAGGCCTCGAGTCAACCGCGTTTCCTCTTCGAAGGCGCGCTCATCCGGATGGCCGGCCTCGGCGCGGTACGTCCAATCGAGGACATCCTCGCGGCATTGGGTGGCGCGCCCGTGATTCATCCGGCGCCTCTCAAGCCGAGTAAGGCCGAGCCCCCACACAAGCCGGTTCGGACGCAGCCCGCGACGCGCGCCGAGGTCGCGTCGCTTCGGACACCCACCGCCGCCGGGTTCGAGGATGTCCGTTCGGCGATCATCGCCGCCGTGACGCAGGCTCGGCCCATGTTGGGGGCCATGCTCGAGCGAGCGGTGGCCATCCTCGTCGATGGCGGAACGCTCGTCGTAACTTTCGGCCCGCCGGATGCGGGAGTGCGGCGTGTGCTCGTGACGGACGACAACGTACGCTCGGTCGAAGCGATTGCCACGCAGACACTGGGGCGGCCCCTCGCGCTCCGCGTCGAGGTGTCGAGCGAGACGGTCACCGCCCGACCCGTCGCGCCCGGCCCCGCCTTGGCGGCCACCGGCCCCACCACCTCACGGCCCGCTCCGGGGGGAGCCGAGGAGTCGCGCCAGGCGTTGACCGAGCGCGCGCGCAACGACCCGGGCGTGAGCCGGTTGCTCACGGAGTTCGGAGCCCAGGTCGTGGACGTCCGGCCGCTGCGCCCCGGTGTGGACGACGCTGGATCGTCGCTCGGCGTCGAGGAGAACGGATGAACATCGAAAAGATGATGAAAGACCTGCAACGCATGCAGTCCAAGTTGCGGGATGAGATCGAAACGCTCGAAGTCGAAGGAACGTCAGGAGGGGGGGCCGTGACCGCGCGGGTGAACGGCAAGAAAGACCTCGTGGGCCTCACTCTCACCGCGGAGGCGATCACCCCCGACGATCCGGGCATGATGCAAGACCTGATCATCGTTGCGATCAACGAGGCCGGGCGAAAAATCGACGCGGAAATCGAGCGCAAGACGCAAAACCTCGCGGGTGGCCTCAAGATCCCCGGACGCTCGTGACCGGACCGAAGTCGTGACGCAGCTCGCAGCCCCGCTCGAACGCCTGATCGGCGAATTCGCGAAACTACCCGGCGTCGGCCGCAAGACCGCGCAACGCTTCGCGTTTCACGTCCTGAAGGCCCCGGCCGATGACGTCGCCGCGCTGGTTCAGGCACTCCGCGAGTTGCGCGAGCGCATCCGCCCCTGCGCCGTATGCTTCAACCTCGCCGAGTCCGAGCTGTGCCCGATCTGCGCCGACCCCAGACGCGAGCGGACGACGGTGTGCGTCGTCGAGGATGCCGTCAACATCCTCGCGCTCGAACGGACGAACGCGTTCCGTGGGGTCTACCACGTTCTCGGCGGAGCGCTGTCGCCCCTGAAGGACGTCGGCCCCGAGGCCCTGAAGATCACGGAACTGGTGGAGCGCGTCCGGCGCGACGGCTTGCGCGAGGTCATCCTCGCGACGAGTCCGAACGTCGAGGGCGAAGCCACGGCCGTTTATCTCTCCCGACTGCTCAAGCCTCTGGACGTAGCGACGACGCGGCTCGCTCAGGGACTCCCCGCGGGGGCCGATCTCGAGTTCACCGACGACGTCACGATCCAGCGAGCTCTCGAAAATCGGCGTGATTACTGAACGATTCGGCCCTGTTGCTCCTTGACGATCGCGGACGTTAGATTAGTCCGGCCCAGGATGTGGGACATCGCAAGGGGGGGTAGTGCGGGTATGGCTGTTTCCGATCTCGTACTTCACGAAGCCGACCACAGGCGCCTTACGGCGATCTTGGATGGCTTACGCCAGGACGCGAACGCCAAGGTCACGTTCCTGATCGACAAGAACGGCCAGCAGCTCGCTGCCACCGGGCACCTCGACGGCCTCGATCCGACCTCTCTCGCGGCGTTGACGGCGGGAAACGTCGCAGCCACGGATGGATTGGCGAAGCTTCTCGGCGAGACGGAGTTCGCGACCTTATTCCACGAAGGCGAGCACGACCATCTCCATATCAACGTGGTCTCGGGAACGGCTATCCTCGTCGTCATCTTCGACGAGCGGTCTTCGCTCGGCCTCGTTCGCCTTCGTGTCAAGAAATGCTCGATCGAGTTGGGCTCGATCCTCGAGGATATCGTAGCGCGGTCCAGAGCGCAGAGAACCTCGACGGTCGGGAGCTACGCCCAATTCGCCGAAATCACCGACGACGACATCGACGCCCTGTTCAACTGACAGCACCGCGGACACCCCACGCCATGACGTTCATCAACTACGCCGCACGAGAGATCAACTGCAAGATCGTCTACTACGGCCCCGGACTGTGCGGCAAGACGACGAACATCCAGTTCATCTACGACAAGACGGGAACCGCCGCGAAAGGGAAGCTGATCTCCCTCGCTACGGAGAGCGAACGCACTCTGTTCTTCGATTTTCTTCCGATCGAGCTCGGAACGATTCGCGGGTTCCGCACGCGCTTCCATCTCTATACGGTTCCAGGCCAGGTCTTCTACGATGCTTCCCGCAAGCTGATTCTGAAGGGCGCGGACGGCATTGTTTTCGTCGCCGACTCCCAGGAAGCGAGAATGGACGCCAACCTCGAGTCCATTCGCAACCTCAAGGAGAACCTGCGGGAGCACGGGGTCGCCTTCGACAAGGTCCCCTACGTCTTGCAGATCAACAAACGGGACCTCGCGACGGCCGTCCCGCGGCCCGCGATCGAAAAGGCGCTCCGGCTCAAGAACGAGCCCGTGTTCGAGGCCGTGGCATCCCGCGGGACCGGGGTTTTTGAAACCCTCAAGGCCGTGGTCAAGACCGTGTTGATGGACCTGAATACACGCTGAATCCCACCGCCCATTGACACCCGCGAGGGCCCCCGTCTATAGTCTCCGGGTTTCCACGGTGAGGAGTTCAAGTATGTATGCAGTGATTCGGACCGGCGGGAAGCAGCACCGCGTTCAGGTCGGCGAAACCGTCCGTGTTGATCGGCTCGACGTCGACGCGGGCTCTGCTGTGGTGTTCGATGAGGTCTTGGCGGTCGGCGAAGGCGACTCCGTCAACCTCGGGACACCCACGGTGTCCGGTGCCAGCGTGCGGGGAACGGTCATCGAGCAGGGCCGCGCCAAGAAGGTCTTGATTTTCCGATACCGTCCTCGGCAGAACGCCAGCCGCCGGCGCGGTGGCCACCGCCAGGACTACACCGCAGTGAAGATCGAGGCGATCCAGGCCTGATATCGGCCTTCTGAGGGAGTTTTCGGCAATGGCTCACAAAAAAGCGGGCGGTAGTTCCAGGAATGGTCGCGACTCGAACTCGCAGCGCCTCGGCGTGAAGCGCTTCGACGGCCAGGTCATTTCCGGCGGATCGATCATCGTCCGACAGCGTGGGACTCCGATCCAGCCGGGCCGCAACGTCGGCCGCGGCAAGGACGACACCCTCTTCGCGCTCGTGAGAGGCACCGTCAAGTTCTCGGACCGCGGTCGTATGGGTCGGTTCGTAAGCATCCTGCCGGTCGAGTAGAACCTCGACCCGCGCTCGCCCGGCGCGCCAACCATGTTCGTCGACGAAGCCCGTATTACCGTCATTGGTGGCGATGGGGGAAACGGGTGCGTCTCGTTCCGCCGCGAGAAGTTCGTTCCGCGAGGCGGACCCGACGGTGGGGACGGGGGGGACGGCGGATCGATCGTGTTGGTCGCCGATCCGGAAATCAACACCCTGCTCCCCTTCCGGTACCGGAATCTCTTTCGGGCCGACCGCGGCCGCCACGGAGAAGGGTCTCAGCGCACCGGCCGATCGGGCGAGGACCTCGAGGTGCACGTCCCGGTGGGGACGCTGGTCACCGACGCCAATACGGATACGATCCTCGCCGACCTCTCCCACCCGAACGATCGCGTGCCGATCGCGCGCGGGGGGCGCGGGGGACGCGGAAACGCGCGTTTCGCCTCCTCGACCAATCGTGCGCCGACCCGTCACGATCCGGGCGGTGAGGGCGAGCAGCATCTGTTGCGTCTCGAGCTCAAATTGCTCGCCGACGTCGGACTGGTGGGGTTTCCAAACGCCGGCAAATCGACGTTCCTGTCGTGTGTTTCCGCGGCCCGACCGAAAATCGCCGACTACCCGTTTACCACGTTGGCGCCCAGCCTCGGCGTCGCCAAGGTCGACGACGTGCGGACGCTCGTGATCGCCGACATCCCGGGACTCATCGAGGGCGCCCACGAAGGGTCGGGACTCGGGGACCGCTTCCTCCGCCATATCGAGCGCTGTCGTGTGATTCTCCATCTGGTGGACCCGACCACGCACGGACGCTCGTTCGCAGAGTCGGTCGACACCATCGACCGCGAACTGGCGCTCTACAGTCCGACCCTGGCGGGAAAACCGCAGGTCCTCGTTCTCACGAAGAATGACGCTTTCCAGGATGCCGGGGTCTTGCGCGCGGCCCAACGTGAGGCCCGCAAGCGCCGCCGCCCGTTTTACGTCATTTCCGCGGTGACCGGCGAAGGCTTAGCAGCCCTTCTTCGAGCGGCGGCCGACATCGTCGCCGGGCTCTGTCCCCCGCCCCCCCGGGAGGAGCCTCGCCCTTGACGACGGTCGGCGTGCTCGGCGGTTCGTTCGACCCCGTTCATCGCGGCCATTTGGCGCTCGCGTGCCATGCGCTCGAGAGGCTGGGACTCGACCACGTGATGCTGCTTCCCTGCGCCGACCCGCCCCACAAGCCCGAGCGGGCCTTGGCCGCTCGCCATCATCGTCTCGAGATGCTCTATCTTGCCGCGGAGGACCGACAGGGTCTTCAAGTGTCGACTTTCGAGCTCGCACAGCGCGGTGTTCGATTCACGATTGACACGCTGCGGGCCCTCCGATCCGGATCGCCTTCGCTCGATCCGGTCTTCCTGTGCGGATCCGATGCGTTGGCCGATGTCACGTCTTGGCGTGAGTACGAAGCCCTTCTCGCCGAGTTCGACTTTGCCGCCGTCATCCGCCCGGACGATGCCGGCAACACAAGCGACCGGGGCTGGCCCGACTCGGTGGCCCACCGCGTAGCACCTCTTCCCACCGCGGGCGAACCGGGGCTCGGCAAGGGCGGACGCGTGTACTGTCTGGATTCGTCGGCGCTCGCGGTCTCGTCGAGTCTCGTCCGGACACGGCTCGCCCTAGGACAACCCGTCTCAGATCTTGTCCCGGCCCGGGTGGCCCGGTATATTCAGCGGCACCGGTTGTATTCGGAGGAGGTTCCCCGCTGAAAGCCGTACTGAAACAGATCGTCGACGCCGCTAACGACAAGAAGGCCGAAGGCGTGCTCGTTCTCGATCTCCGGGGCCTTTGCCACTTCACCGACTATTTCGTCATCTGCCACGGGTCGTCCTCGCGCCAGGCCCTGGCGATCGCTGACGCGATCGAGGAGCGGCTGTTCGAGCACGGCCGTCGCAAGCCGAAGCACATCGAAGGCCGCCGCGTTGCGGATTGGATCCTGATGGACTTCATCGACATCGTGGTGCACGTGTTCGTGGAAGAGAGGCGCGAATTTTACGGCTTGGAACGCCTTTGGGGAGATGCTCCGCGCGTCGAACTCGAGGGTACGCTGGACGCGCCTTCCCGCCCGACTCGCCGGCGCCCGAGCGCGTCGCGATAGACGCGCGGCGCCCGGCGGATCCCGCTTGAAGCTTTTGGTGCTGGCCGTCGGGCGCCCCGATCGCGAGCGCTTCGGTCCGATCTTCGACGACTATGCGGAGCGTATCCGCCGTTTCGGTTTGGCTTTTGAGACGCGCTGGGTCCCAGAGGTTCGCCCGGGCGGCCGATTCAGCGACCCCCACGTGCGAGAGCGCGAGGGCCGCGCTCTTCGGGAGGCCCTGCCGGAGCGCTGCAACGTCATCGCTTTGTCCCCGGAGGGGACGTCCTTCACCACCGATGCGTTCACGCGCCGTCTCGAGTCCTGGTCGCAGCCCCTCGCCGCATTCGTCCTCGGAGGCCCGCTCGGCCTCGATCCCGCTTTTCGCAGGCCCACCGACGCGGTCTTGTCGCTGTCCCCGATGACCCTACCGCACGAACTCGCTCGTGTGGTGCTCGCCGAGCAGATCTATCGCGCGGTTACAATTCTGCGCGGTGTGCCGTACCACAAGTGATCGCGCGCTTGACGCTCCCGTGGCGCTGAACTAACCTCAACACTCCAACGCGCAGCGCGCTCCTGCCGGGATCGTCGATGAAACTTCGCACCTTTCTCTACGTCTTGCTCGCCATGGGCGTCGCATACGCGATGATCACGCTGTTCGTCGCGAACCGTGCGGTCCTCATCGCGCACACGTTCCATTTTTGGGGCGACGTCGACCTCCCGTTAGGTCTCACGCTCATCCTCTTCCTCGTCGCGGGCGTCACGATCACCCTCCTTGCCGGACTCACGAGCGAGGCGTCGAAAATGATGGATGGGTGGCGGCTCCGGAAGGCGAGCCGCAAGAACGAAGAGATCGAGGAGGAGTACGGGCGCGGGTTGTCCGCAGTACTCGAAGGCCGCGATGATGAAGCCTTGAGACACTTTCGCGCGGTGCTCGAGCGGGACAGTCGCCACTTCAACACGCTCCTGAAACTCGGCGAAGTCATGCGCATTCAGGAACGCTATGACGACGCGATCGAGTGCCACCGCAAGGCCCACCATCTGAAAGACAACGACCCGCGGCCGCTTTACGCGCTCGTGGAAGATTACGAAGCCAAGGGCGACCTGGAGCACGCGCGAAACGTCCTCGGGCGCATCATCGGGCTCAAGCGAGATTCCCTCTCCGCCTGGCGCAAACTGCGATGGCTTCACATGAAAGAGCGCAATTGGGCCAAGGCCCTGTCGGCCCACCATCGCGTTGAGAAGCAACTCAATCCGCGCGATCGGTCCGACTCCCGGTTCGGGTTGGGCATTCGCTACGAGATCGCGGGAGACCTTCTCGCCGCGGGGAAAGCCAAGGACGCGACCCACGCGCTGCGCAAGCTGATCCGGGACGACACCCGCTTCGTTCCGGCCCATGTACGATTGGGCGACGCGTTGCGCGCGCAAGGACTACCGGACGAGGCCGTCGACGCCTGGTACCAGGGCTTCGAGACCACCGGTTCCCCGATATTCCTGACGTTTCTCGAAGAGCATTTCTTGGCCCTGGAGCAGCCGCTCGCGGCGATCGAGGCGCTGAAACGCTGTATCGCGCGTGCTCGCAAGGACACGCTTCCTCGCTTCTACCTCGGGAAACTTTTCTTCCGACTGGAGATGCTCGACGACGCACTCGCGGTCCTGCAATCGCTGGACGGGCGCGCATCCTACGCGCCGACGCTGCACTACCTCCTCGGCCGCATTCACGAGAGGCGCCGCAATCACCGAGATGCTGCGACGGAGTACCGAAAGGTCATCAAGGAGATGGAACTCGTGCAGCTCGATTTCCGTTGTCTCGCGTGCAAGCAAACCCGCGCGGAATGGGCTGCCCGCTGCGGACACTGCGGCGAATGGAACGCGATCGAGGTCGACTTCCGTGAAGAGATCTCCTTGGACGATCTAGGACTCGCGCCCGCGCCGATTTACACCGCGAGGGTGTGACACCCGTCCCCCCGCAGGGTCCCCGGCTCCCTCCTCAACGGCGGTCCGATGACGACCTTCCCCCGGGCGCTCGCGCGGCGGGCGGCACGCTGGCTCGGTGGAGCCGCGGTCCACCTGCTCCCGTCTGCCTGCTTCGCATGCGAGCGACCGCTCCCGCGCGTTCAACTCGTCGGCGCGTGCATGGCCTGCTGGACTTCACTCGCCCATGGCCCTCATCCGCGTTGCCACCGTTGCGCGTTACGGCTTCCCGACGGTACGGCCGATGGCGGTCCCGCCGGCGGCTGCTGCGCGCGATGCGCGATCCGGCCGTTGCCCTTCGACCGGGCGGTTGCCGCCGTGGACTACGACGCCAACGCGAGGCGGTTCTTGTTACGCGCGAAAAGCGGCCACCGGCCCGAGGTTCTCCGCCCGCTGGCCGGACAGCTCGCCGCGGCCGTGTTCCTCTCACGGCTGGCCGACGGAATCGATGGGATCGTTCCGGTCCCGTCGGCTCTTCCAGCGCGCTGGCGACGCGGCTTCAACCCCGCGAGAGAACTCGCCCGCGAGCTGGCACGAGCGACGGGCCATCCCCTCTTCGACGGAGTGCTTCGAAAACGGGGGCTCGGGGGACCTGCGGTGAAGGGGCTCAAGGAGGGCGCGCGATGGATGGGGGCCGGCCGGGGCATTGCCACGGGGCGAAGGGTCCCCGGCGAGAAGATCCTCCTCGTGGACGACGTCCTCACCACCGGCGCAACGGCAGCGGCCTGTGCTGCGGCGCTTCGGGCCGCCGGAGCCGCGGAGATCCGTGTGGCCGTCTGGGCGCGAACGCCGTCACTCTCATCCGGCTTTGACCGCTCGCCGAATGGAAGCCTATAATCGCGGTTTCGCGTCGAACCCCCGCAGGAAAGGAGCCTCCATGCGTCGGATCTCAGCCGTCGTGATCATGCTCGCGCTCGGGGTGCTCGCCGCCCAGGCAGCCTCCCCACCCGCGAAACCTGAGTCGGGGAGCGTGAGGGCGGTGATGGAACTGCAGCGGCAATTCTATTACGTCGGCGATCCCATGACCGTGAGGGTCACGATTTCAAACGATGGGACATCGGAGGTCGCAAACCCCGTCAAGAGCTCGCTTTTCGGCTCGTTTCTCGTCGCGGACCCAGAGGGCAAGCGTCTTACACCCCAAGCCAAGCCGCAGGCCCAAGAGCCGTCGCGTCCCACGAAACTGTCGCCCAGCGCATTTTACGGCGCGGCCGTGGATCTCTCTCAAATGTACCCGCAGCTCCGAACGAAGGGTAAGTACTCGATCCGCTGGTCCGCGGACGGCGTCTCGTCGGCCGAAATCGTGGTCAACGTCATTCCCCAGTTCGATCCCTCCAAGGACTACACGGCCCGGGTCGAAACCGAACTTGGCGCATTCGTCATAGATCTCTACAAGCGGACGGCACCGATCGCCGTGAAGACCTTCGTAGACTTGGCCAACGCGGGCTTTTATGACGGCCTTGTGCTCCACGAAGCTCGCGGCGATCAGCTCGTCGGCGGCGGCGACCCTACGGGAACAGGTGGCGGTCCGCCGCCGATCCTCTACCCGGCGGAGCTCGCGGCGATCCCGATCGTGGCGGGGTCCGTCGTCATGAAGCCGGCCGGGCTCGCCCCCCCGGCCAACAGTACCCAATTCGTCATCTCTCTTCGGCCTGAACCGGGCTGGATTGGCCAATTCACGGTGCTTGGCCAGGTCATCGACGGCCTTGATATCGTCCGCAAGATCTCGAATGTCCAGACGTCCGACCGGCCGAAGTACAGGCCCTCAAAGGACATCCATACGATTCACGTGATTATTCAGGAAAAAACGTCCCCGGCGGTCCCCCCGACGGAGTCCAACCTTTGACAGGTGTTTCCTTGACCGCACGGAGAGTTCAACGTATAGGAAGTGGGCGCACGGGAATTCGATAGTTTTGGGGGGGTTGCAGATGGCGAAAGCCGGGCAAAGAACCGAAATCGGAAACGGCTGGTGCGTTTTAGAATTGGCTTGACGAGTTTGTGATTGACCGTATAAGTAAAGAACTTTTCGGTCGTAGGAAAATGAATTTCAGGAGATCCCGGAGCGGGGAGGTCATTTCGATGATGAGAGTCAATCGGTTGGGCATGATCGTGGTGCTTGCAGTCAGTACGGTGGTGGCTCCGGCCTTCGCCGCAAACGTAACTGTGGGCCATTTCTACACGGAGCTCGCGCAGGCGAAGCACCTCGTGTCCGCGGATGCGGCTTCGGCCGAAGCCAGTCTCCGTGGTGCTGGGTTCAACCTGCCTGAGCTCGCTCTTGGAAAGAGCCTCACGGAAGGCGACATGACGTCGATTTCGAATGCGCTTGGGGTGGCAGTGACGACGGAGCGTCCGTCGGAGCTCATCACCGAGTCGCAGTTGAACACGTTCATGGCGAGCTTCGGTGGCCAGATCGGCGCGTCAGCGAAGATCGGAGACCCTGTCGCGATCAACCCGTTCGACGAGGACGGCAAGGGCAAGGCGAAGGGCAAGAAGCATAAGAAGAAGGACAAGTCGCCGAGCGAACCCATCTAGGCTATTCTTTTTCCGAACGTTCCTGGAGACGCCATCGCGATCGCGATGGCGTTTCTTTTTTTGGGCGACCAAGGCTAGTTGGAAGTGGACGTGCGGAAGCCTGGTAGTACGGCCTCGATCCCAGCGATCCTTCTGTTTTTCGTCTCCGGTTTCGCCGGCCTGGTCTACCAAGTCATCTGGCTTCGGCAATTCACTCTGATTTTCGGAGCAACCGCCTACGCTTCGAGCGCCGTACTCTCGACGTTCATGGGTGGCTTGGCGCTGGGCGCCTACTGGGCCGGCCGGCGCGCCGACGATTGGCTGGACGAACCACTCACCACCTACGGGAAACTCGAGCTCGGAATCGCCGCCTACGCGGCGTTGATTCCCTGGCTACTCGATCGCCTGACTCCGTTCCTGGACTTGGCATGGAGGCTCGGCGCCGACCGCCACTTCGCGTTGCTGGGACTCCTGAAGTTCGTCGCAATCGCTATTCTTGTTCTCCCCGCGACGACCCTGATGGGAGCGACCCTTCCCGTCCTCTCCCGCGTCGTGACGCGGTCCACACGCAGCCTCGGAGGCGGCGTCGGGGCCCTTTACGCGGTCAACACCTTTGGGGCGGTCGTGGGAACGGCCACCTGCGCGTTTTATGCATTGCCGGCGTTCGGCATGAAACGCACCCTCATCGCCAACATCACGCTGAACGTCCTTGTGGGGATTGTCGCCTGCGTCGCCGGCCAACGGTTCGGCGAGGTTCGACGCCCGACCGTCGAAGCTCAAAACGAGGACCCTGCGGTTGATCACCCGTCGCGGGGGCTCATTCTCGCGTTCGCCGCGTCGGGATTCGCGGCCATGGTGCTGGAGGTGGCCTGGACCCGCGGTGCGGCCCTGGTGCTCGGGAGCTCGGTTTACGCCTACGCCTCGATGCTGACCGCGTTCCTCCTCGGCCTTGCATCCGGGGCGGCCAGCGCCTCGCGCTTTCTGGAACGCCGTCGGGGGGCCGACGCGCGCGCGGCGCTCGCCGTCGTCCTGGCCGCCGCCGGCCTGCTGTCGTTCGTGGCCGCCTATGCGATGCAGAGCCTTCCCCGCCTCTCCGCCGAGATCTACTACCGACTCAGCCCGTCGCCGGAAGGCTGGTGGCTCGCGCAAGTGGGACTCGCCCTCTTGGTGATGTTCCCGACGACCTACGCTCTCGGTTGGGTTTTCCCCCTCGTCCTCGAGGCCACGGGTGGAGCGCGGCGCATGGTCGCGACTTCGGTCGGGCGGATCTACGCCGCCAACACGGCGGGAACGATCGTCGGCGCGGCTGCCGGGGGTTTCCTGTTAATACCGCTGATGGGCGTCGGCGCGACGCTGGTCGCGGTGGCCGCGCTCCAACTCCTTTTGGGCGCGGCGCTCTTCCCAGGCGCGACAATCGGCTCGTCTCGCCTCCGTGGATCGCTCGCCGCGGCTTGCGTCGGCGGGGCGCTCCTTTGCGTCGCGATGCGCCCTCAGTGGGATGTCCTGCTGATGAACAGCGGCGTCTACATGTACGTCTACAACGCCGAAGGAAAGGAAGGTTGGACAGGATTCATTGAGAACGTGCGCGAGAGCAACCACATCCTGTACGCGCGCGACGGCTTGACCGCGACGGTCGTGGTCGGATATCAGCCCAGTCCGACGGAGCAGTACGTCACTGTCAACGGGAAGACCGACGCGTCGTCCGATGGCGACATCGAGACTCAGATCATGTTGGGACAGATTCCCCTTCTATTCCACGTCGCGCCTCAAGATGTTCTGGTCATCGGCCTCGGGAGCGGCATCACAGTCGGCTCAGCAGCGACCCATCCGGTCGAACACATCCGCGTGGTCGAAGTCGAGGAGGCGATGGTCGAAGCCGCGCGCCTTTTTGGACCCTTCAACCACAACGTGCTCGACGACCCGCGGGTGACGCTCTCCATCAACGATGCACGCAACGAACTGCAACTCAATCCGATGGACTACGACGTCATTATTTCCGAGCCGTCGAACCCATGGATGACCGTCGCCTCGAATCTGTTCACCGACGAGTTCTTCCAGATCGGCCGGTCTCGGCTGCGCCCGGGAGGGGTCTTCGGACAGTGGATCCAGACCTACTCCCTGACTCCGGAAGACCTGAGATCCATCCTGGCCGGGTTCCACCGCGCCTTCCCGCACACTCTGATCTTCGGAACGTGCGGAATCAGCGATTTGATCGTCATCGGTTCGGACCGGCCTCTGGTGCTCGACACCGCTGCACTCGAACCACGGATGGCCCCGCTTTGGATCCGGGCCGAGATGGCTCGAGTCGACATTCGCAGCGCCACCGACCTGGCCGTGTTGCTCCAGTCCGGGGGAGAGGCCATCACCGAACTCGTCCGCGGGGTCACGGCAAACACGGACGACAACGGCCTCGTCGAGTTCGCGGCGCCAAAATCTCTCCATCTCGAGACCGAGAAAGCGAACATGAGCATGCTCCAAGGGGATCGCGGTGACCCCATGACGGACCTCGCACCGCTCATCCGGACTCCCGACAGCCCGGATTCCCTTCGACTTGGGTTGATTCGAGGGTGGATTCGCCGCAAAGAGATCCCCAAAGCGACCCGGGCCACCTCGTTCTTCGTGGATCCAGCGATGAGATTGGAGGCCGACGCCCTCCTTCGCAAGGAGCAACAGCCACCCAATCCGTAGGGGGCTCCACAACAGCCATACGCCTTGCTGACGGGGAGACCTCGCCGTATAGGTCTCGCGCGGGTGTGCGTTCTTGTAATTCCGACATTTGGGGATTCCCGTCCCCACGGAGAGGCGAATGCGGACTGACTCGTCCTGCCGGGTCCCGTTTCTGTCACTCTTGCTGGCATTAATGCTCGTCGCGTTCTTCCCTGCGCGAGCGCAGACGACCGTGTGGGTCGACGCTTGCGCGGGGGTCGGAACGGGGACGCTTGGCGATCCTTACTGCAAGATCCAGACGGCGATCTGCAACATCAAGATGACCGGCGGCACGAT
>JAQBEH010000080.1:0-2983 GCA_032124015.1 Acidobacteriota bacterium | reverse complement strand
CTTTTCCGAGGCGGTGGACATTGCGCGGCAGATTGCGGCGGGGTTGGAGTACGCGCACGAGCGGGGGATCGTCCATCGCGATCTCAAGCCGGCGAACATCAAGATCACCCCCGACGGCACGGTGAAGGTCCTCGACTTCGGCCTCGCCAAGGCGGTCGTCGGCGACCCCATGGCCTCGGGCCCGACGTCAACGCCGACGATCCTCCCAACCATGACCAGCGCCGGGACCGCGATGGGAATGATCCTGGGCACCGCGGCGTACATGAGCCCCGAGCAAGCCCGCGGCAAACCGGTCGACAAACGCGCGGACATCTGGGCCTTCGGCGTCGTGCTGTTCGAGATGCTGGCAGGCCAGCGGCTGTTCGACGGCGAGACGGTGTCGGACACGTTGGCCGCGGTGCTCACGCGCCCGGTCGAACTCAACGCCCTGCCCAAACCCACCCCAGCCCCACTGCGCCGTCTACTCGCAAGATGCCTCGAGCGCGACCCGAAAACGCGCCTGCGCGACATCGGCGAGGCGCGGATCGCGCTCGAATCGCCCACCGCCGTCGAACCGGAAGCGCCTGCCGCAATCGCAGCAGCACAGAAGCGCCCGAGCTGGATCCCGGCGACGTTGGCCATCGTGCTCGCGGCCACCGGCATCGCCGCCGGTTGGTGGTTCGGCCACCGTTCGATCCCACAGGCCGAGCACTGGTCGACCTTCACCCAGCTCACCGACGCCTCAGGCGTTGAAACGGGCCCCACGATTTCCCCGGACGGCACGTCGTTCGCGTATTCGAGCTCCGCCCGAGGGAGTTGGGACATCTACGTGCAGCGCGTCGGCGGCAGAAACCCGGTGCTCGTCGCCGGCGATCCAAATCGCAACGAAGTCTGGCCCGCGTTCTCGCCCGACGGCAAACAGCTCGCGTTTTCTGAAGGCGGCGGGCAAGGCGGCATCTTCGTCGTCGGCGCCACAGGAGAATCCGTCAGGCGTCTGACCGATTTCGGCGCAAACCCAGCCTGGTCGCCCGACGGTAAGCGCATCGTCTTCAGCTCGGAAGAAGTCGGCAGCGTCTACTCCCGCGGCGACATCAGCACTCTATGGACCGTCGACGCGAGCGGCGGACAGCCCGTACAACTCGATAACGGCGACGCCATTCAACCGTCTTGGTCGCCCTCGGGAAGCCGCATCGCGTTCTGGAGAAGCCTGAGCGGCCAGCGCGACCTGGCCACGATTCCCGCCGCCGGCGGACCGCAAGTCCCCGTCACCTCGGACGTCGCGACCGATTGGGCGCCGGTCTGGTCGCCCGACGGAAAGTTCCTCTACTTCGCCAGCGATCGCGGCGGCTCGATGGGGATCTGGCGGATCGGCATCGACGAAGCGTCCGGCCGCCCGATGGCGGCGCCCGAGTCCGTCGCCGTCGGCGTCGACGTCTCGATGGACCTGCCGCATCTGTCGGCCGACGGCACCTCACTCGTCTTCCGCTCGATGATCTCGGCGGTCAATCCCGCAGCCATCGCCTTCGATCCGGTGACCGAACGGGCGGGCAGCGTGACGCTGCTTCAGCATCGCACCGGCATCCTCGTCCCGAACGACATCTCATCCGATGGTCAATGGCTCGTCCTCGCCAACCTGCGCGAGCGGCAGGAAGACCTCTTCGTCATGAAGACCGACGGCACCGAGCTGTCGCGCGTGACGGACGACGCCACCCGCGACCGGGCCCCGCGCTTTTCTCCCGACGGCACGATGATCACGTTCTATTCGAACAAGTCCGGCCCCTACGAGGGCTGGTCGGTACGAAGGGACGGCGGCGACCGGAAACCGCTGACGGCCATCCCGGACAAAGACTTCCTGTTCACGATGTTCTCGCCCGACGGGCGCCGCGTGCTCGCCGTGCTATCGGAACACGGTTGGATGATCGGACCCGCCGGGGCGCCGCTGACTCTCCAGTCGGGGACCGTGACGAAGGCGCCGACCGTCGGAGCTGGAGCCTTCCTTCCGTCGATCTGGTCTCGCGACGGCCGTTGGCTCTCGGGCTACATCTTCACGCCGTCGGGCGGATACGCCGGAAACGCGCTCTACGACGTCGCCGCCGGCGCCGTCAAAAAACTAAGCGACGACGGTGTTGGGGAGCAAATGGCCTGGCTGCCGGATCAGAAGCGCGTTCTCTACTTCACCGCGAACGGTAAGGTGATGATTCAGGACATCGACACGCTTGCGCGGCGCGAGGTTGAGGTTCGGTTGCCGCTGCCTCCTGATGAAGACTTCAACATCTTTGCTTCGCCGGATGGGAAGACCATCTATTACGGGGCTCGGCAGACGGAGGCGAATATTTGGAAGGTGGAGGTACCGAAAGCCGTAGGGAAGTAAGTGCGATTACTTCTTCTCCAACCCCGCCATCCAGTTGATCACCACCGTGGTGGCGATCCGACGGGTTGTGTTCTCGCAACCCTCCCACGTCGACGATCGAGTCGTCTAGGGCGTTCGCCAGGCGAAGATCCCCAAGCAACCGCGAGAAGTCGCAGCGCTTCTTGCGCAAGCCTGAAGGAGCGTCACAATGGCGGGCACCCTCGCTTCATGACCCCCGACCGGATCACGGCCATAGCCGCTGCCGGCGAATCCGAGACGATCGAGTTCAAGAAGTCGACCGCCGAAAAGGACCGTGCCTGCCGCACACTCGAAGAGCTCGCCCGGGAGTTTCAGGGATTTGAGCCGCCGCTGTTTCCTGCTGTAGCTCGGGTCGCCATCGGCGCGAAGAGAGAGGTACTGGTGCTCACCGTGGAACGCGGTGCGCGGGTGCCGGTGTCGTTTCGTGGCGTTGCCTACGAGCGGGTACTCAACACGACGCGGACGATGCAGCGTGACAGGTATCAGCGCCTGCTGCTGGCGGAAATGCACACTACCGTGCGCTGGGAGAATCGACCCGCCGCGGACTGGGATGTGTCGCGGCTCGATCATCGCGAGATGGTGCTGACGCTAGAGGAGTCCATCCGCCGCGGCCGG
>JAQBEH010000079.1:0-22565 GCA_032124015.1 Acidobacteriota bacterium | reverse complement strand
GTCTCGGGGCCGGAGTGGCCCACGACCCAGATCACCTTGCCGACCTTCAACGGGCAGTCCTGCGCGAGCTGCGAGAAGAGCCGCATCAACCCGTACTTCAGGTACGAGAACGAGCCGTAGGTCGAGCACGCGCCCCAGTAGCCGAGGAACGAGCGCTCCGGCTCCGACGACATGTTGACCGACGCCAGGCCGACCACGAGGCCCGAGTTCGTGAACTCGGTGATCTGCTGCGGCAGGAGGCAGCCCCGCGGGTTCTTGTCGCGCTCGTACCAGCCCCAGCCCGGATCCCCCTCGAACTCTTTCGCGAAGCCGGAGATGTTCGTCGAATCCGCCAGATCCGCGGAGCACACGATGAACAGCGGACGTCCGTAGGTTTTCTTGGCGTACGCATTGACCCAGGCGCCCCACGTTCCGAGCGCCGCGCGATTGGGTTGCTTGTCCCCGGGCTTCTTGTAGACCGACGCGGGGTAGTTTTTGAAATCGAAGATCGCGGGATCGGAGAACACCTCCGCGGTTTTCCCGCTCAGATAAACTCCGGCAATCTTCTCGGGAACCGCGTCGGCGGCTTCCGCGAGACGGTTCCCGATGGTCTCGACGACGTCTCCGCGCTTCTTGAGGACGGAAAACGCGACGTCGAGGTTCGCCATCGCCTGCGCCGTACGCTCGGCGGCGTCGGCGGGAGCAGGCAGATCGACCCCACGGTATTCCACGCCGTACTTTTCCATGAACGACTTGCGGGTCGCCCAGAACTCGGGGGCGTTCATCGGCCAGGGGCTGCCGTGCGACTTGTTGTCGTACTTCCCGTAGCCCCGCCCCTTGCGGGTCTTGCCCCACACCATCGTGGGCACGTTGCCCGGATTCTCGCCGCGAGCGCCTTCGAGAACGACGCGCGTGACCGACGCCCAGTCCGATCCCTGCTCGGTGCCCAGGACCCGCCAACCGTAAGGCGCGAACCAATCGACCGGCGTGCCGTGCACGACCGACGAGATCGCGTTGTCGTCGATCCCGAAATCGTTCCAGTCGATGAGGAACACGAGGTTCGACAGGCCCAGGCCCCACGCGGAATTCTTGGTCTCGTGCGAGGCTCCGGGCGTCAGGCCGCCCTCGCCCTCGAGCACGAAGACCTTCACGTCCCCCGCCCCCGCGAGCTTCAACGCCAACGCCTCGCCCGCGGCCGGCGGCATCCCGTGGCCGGACGGGCCGGTGTTGAACTTGAGGAAGAGGGTCTTTCCTTCCATCTCGGCGTGCCCCGGCAGTCCGCCGCGGCGCCTCAGATTGACGAGATCGGGGTAGGTCAACGCCCACCGGCCGCCGTCCGGGAAGGCGAACCGCGCCTCCCCCGCGCTCGCGCGTTCCTTGGCGATCTCATTCAGGGTCGCCAGGGTCGCGTACACCAGCGGCACGGTGTGTCCGGCGGACAGCACGAAACGATCACCGTAGGTGCGCCACGGGCGGATCAGGTCGAAGCGCATCGCGCCCGAGAGCATCGTCGAAAGCAGCGCGTGCACCTTCGAGCGCGAGCCGCCGGGATGCCCCGACTGCCGGTAGTTCAGCATCAGATCGATGCACTCGTCCACGAGGTCCTTGACGACCTCCCACTGGGCGAACTCGGCCTCGGCCTTTGCGTAGAGACGATCGGTTGCGGGAACGGCCACGGTGGATTTGCTCATCGGG
This sequence comes from Acidobacteriota bacterium, assembly GCA_032124015.1. Lineage (GTDB taxonomy): Bacteria > Acidobacteriota > Polarisedimenticolia > Polarisedimenticolales > DASRJG01 > DASRJG01. The sequence goes on along the minus strand of JAQBEH010000079.1, from coordinate 20,891 downwards.
TGTTCTTCTTCATGAAGTCGGCGATCCGGCGCAAGCCGTCGTCGATCGCGGGGAGCGACGACGCGTACGAGAAGCGGATGTGCTGCCCCTCGCCCTCGACCGGAGTGCCGAAGTGGATGTCGGCCAACACCGCGACGCCGGCCTCGTAGAGCAGGCGTTTGCGGAATTCCTCGCTGCTTCCCGCCCCGACCCTCTTGCAGGCGTCCGTGACGTTGGGCCAAACGTAAAAGGCGCCGCCGGGAGTCTGGCAACTGAAGCCGGGGATCTCGTTCAGGCCGGCGACGATCCGATTGCGCCGTTCGAGGAAGACGTCGCGCATGTGCTCGGACGGCGCCTGCGAGGCGTTCAACGCCTCGACCACGGCCCACTGGTTGGGATGCGGAGCGCACGAGTCGGTGTTGGTGACCCAGCGCGTGAAGACGGGCGAGAGCGCGGTGTTGGCGGCGTAGCCGATCCGCCAGCCGGTCATCGAGTAGGTCTTCGACGCCGAATCCGCGATGATCGTCCGTTCCTTCATTCCGGGGAGAGCGGCGATCGAATGGAAGGCGCCGTCGTAGACGAGCGCGCTGTACACCTCGTCGGAGTAGATCCAAAGGTCCTCGTACGGGGCGCAGATCTTTGCGATCTCGGCGAGCTCCGCGCGGCTCAAAAGGTTGCCCGTCGGGTTCCCGGGGCTGCACAGCATGAGCAGCCGGGTCTTCGCGTTGATCTTCTTCTTCAGCTCGTCGATGTCGAAGTTGAATCCGCGCGACTCACGCAGCGGGAGCGGCACCGCGACACCGCCGTGCGCTTTGATCTGCGCTTCATAGATCGGGAAACCGGGGTTCGGGTAGATGACCTCGTGCCCCGCCCCGGGATCGACGACCGACAGGATGCTGTAGCCGATGAACGGCTTGCCCCCGCAGCCACAAACGACGTCGTCCGGAGAGATCTCGATGCCGCGAGTGCGTGTGAAGTACCGGGCCACCGCCTCGCGCAGCTGCGGAATTCCGGGGGACGGCGTGTAGCCGGTCTTCCCTTCGGTGATCGCTTTGATGCCGGCGAGCCGAATGTGATCCGGGGTGGGGAAATCAGGCTGGCCGATGCAAAAGGAGACGATCTCCTTCCCCTCGGCCTGCAGCTTCGAAACCTCGCCTAGGACGACGAACGCGTTTTCAGTGCCGAGCTCACGTGACCGTTTCGAGATTGGAAGCATGAATCCCTCCCCACTTCAAGCTCACGATTGTAGTGGGGAGGGATGAGGGGAGGCAAGGATGCGAAAGACCCGAAGAAGTCTTCTAAACGTGACTCCGGATCGCGATCGCGGCGCACGGCGCAACTGCTGGAACCCGCCGGGCCGAAGCGCGCGGCCCCGTGGGTTCGTCGACGGGTTCGTCGATCTTGGGGAGCACCGCCTTGAGGTGCATCGCCTTCTTGTCGCGGATGATCTCCAGACCGACTGTTTTGCCCTCGTGCTTGCCGATCACTTCGGAAAGGTCGCCGGGATCGGAGACCTTGTCGCCGTCGACCGAGAGAATCAGATCGCCCACTTTCAGGCCGCCCTTTTCGGCGGCGCTTCCCGCGAGAACCTTGCCGACGAGGACGCCGGCCTCTTTCGATCCACCCAGCGCCTCGCGGAGCTCGGGCGTGGTGCCGATCATCTCGATCCCGAGGAGAGGTTTGTGCCTTCCGAAGATCATTACGCCGTTGCGTCCCGGAGCGTAGAACTTCATGCTGCCAAGTCGTTTCTCGAGGTCGGGCATCGTCTTCTCCTCGAGGTTTCTCAACGACTCCTCGATAGCCCTTTCAGACTCCTCGGTGAGCAACTCGTTATCGCCCGTGCGAACGCGCCAGGCCATGGCCGGCCGCTGGCCCAGTTCGACGGTCAGCTTTTGCACCTTGCCGTCGCGGCGCACGTCCACCATCACCTTGTCGCCGGGCTTCGCGGCGCGCAGCATCTCGGTGACCTTCGCCGGTCCGCGCACGACGTCTGCGCCGAAGCCTACGATCACGTCGCCTTTCTTGACGCCGGCCTTCGCCGCCGGGGAATCGTCCACGACCGTCGTGACGAGCGCTCCGCCCTCGCTGCTTTTCGTGTACTCGCGGAGCGTGAGCCCGAAATATCCGCCCTTGCCTCCGCCCCCTTCGACGTCCGCCTCGAAAGTCGCCACGGCATCTGCGTCATCGCCGGAGATTGTGATGACCTGCACATGCCGGTCGTCCCCGTTGTCAGCGGCCGGGTCCGCGAGAGAGTCCCTGCCCACGGCGAGGAACAAGCCCAAGCTCAACATAGCCGCGCCGGCCGTCGCCGTGGCCGCCGCAATCGTCCAGGATCGGTTCGCCTTCGGGTCCTTCATGAGTTCGTCTCCTTGCTTCAGCTCAAGGCCCGGCGGGTTCGGGGCCGGACACCGGGTAGTACGCACGGCCCGGGGAAAAGTCGATACCGCCCTGGGCGCCGCGTTCTAGCATGGGCCGAAAGGAGAAAGCGAATGCTGGACACCCCTTCGCTCGACGGCCGGGTCGCCCTGATCACGGGCGGCGGGACCGGACTCGGCCTGGAGATCGCCCGTTCCTTGGCCCGCCGCGGCGCCGCCGTCGTGCTGGCGAGCCGGGGAGAGTCGCACCTCGCCGAGGGGAGAGAAGCCCTCGCCACCGAGGGCCTGAAGTCCGTCACCCACGTGTGCGACGTCCGGGACGTCCACGCGGTGAGGCGTCTCGTCAAGACGGTCGAGGGGGAACTAGGAGGCCTCGATATCCTGGTCAACAACGCCGCGGGGAACTTCGTGCGGCCCGCGGAGATCCTCCCCGAAAAGGCGTTCGCCAACGTGGTCGACATCGTCTTGAACGGGACGTTTTACGCCTCACGAGCCGCCGGACGAGCCATGATCGGCAGCGGGCGGGGCGGCGTGATCCTCAACGTGGTGGCGACGTACGCGTGGACGGGGGGCCCGGGGACCATTCACTCGGCCTGCGCCAAGGCCGGCGTGCTCGCGATGACCCGCACGCTCGCGGTCGAGTGGGCCCCGCACGGTATCCGCGTGGTGGCGGTGGCCCCGGGGCCGTTCGATTCGAAGGGTGCGGCCGACCGGCTCTGGCCGTCTGAGGATCTCGAAGAGCGCGTGCGACGGGCGATCCCGCTCGAGCGCTTTGCCACGCGGGAGGAGGTCGCCGAAGCCTGCGCTTGGCTCGTTTCAGAAGCCGCGTCCTACGTCACCGGGGAGTGCCTCACGATGGACGGCGGCGCGTGGCTCGGTCGCGGGATCCTGGGAAACGACGAACCGATCGTCACCGTGAAGCGGCGGCGCTGACCTTGGATTCGTAATCGCGGACCGGCCCGCCAGCCTCTCCGCCTATACTCCATCCACAATGACCTTGAGCAGCCGCATCGTCGCCGCGCTGGTCCTCGCGGCGCTGATACCGACGGCGGTGGTGTTGGCCGTTTCCCTGTTTCAGGCCGAAAAGCGCGCCGCCGAAGACACCGCGAAAAGGACAGAACTGGCGCTGACGCAGGCGACGAAACTCGTCGCGCAACAGCGGGCCGTCATCAGAGGCAATGCCGATCGCGCCGCCGACGCGCTCGCTGCCGACCTTGGCGCCATCGCGGCGATCGTGCGCGGCCCGGAGTCGGTCGCGCGCCCGCAGGCCGAAGCCCTAGCCAAGCGTTTCGGCCTCGACCACGTGGAGGTGCTCGGCGCTTCCGGCGCCGCGCTTTCATCATTCGGCACGGGGGCCGGCATCGCCGGTTCGGCGACCCTGGTAGAGCGGCGGCGTGTCGCCACGGGGAGTGAGACGTTGACGCTCATCGCCACGCGAATCCTCGGAGCCTCTTTCGTCGCCGACGTCGCGGAATTCACGGGGCGCGAGACCCGCCTTGACGCCCCCGGCGAAGCGGGGTGCCCCGAGCCCCGAGTCGAGGTTCCCGTCGCCGACGACGCAACCCTTTGTGTCAGCGTCGCCCGCGCCGATGTGCGCGCGCTTCGCCTCGACCTCCTGAAGTCGTTTGCCGGCGTGGCGCCGATTGCGTTCCTCGCGGCGCTCGGGGTGGGGCTGGTCCTCGCCTCTCGCATCGCGCGGCCGATCCGGGATCTCGCGGAGCGAGCGGAGTCGATCTCCGCCCAGCACTCGCGGCCCATCCTGCTCCTCGACGAGAAAGACGAGACCCGCCGGATGACGCTCGCTTTCGATCAGATGCTGGACGCCTTGGAGGCGAGCGAGCGCAGGCGGCTGGCGGTGGAGCGTGTGGCGGCGTGGGAAGAAATCGCCAAGCGGCTCGCCCACGAGATCAAGAATCCGCTCTCCCCGATCCAGCTCGCGGTCGAAAACCTCAGGCGCACGAAAGAGCGTGCCCCGGCCGCCTTCGACGAGGCGTTTCTCGTCGAGACCCGGACGATTCTCGAGGAGGTCGGTTCGTTGCGTGCCCTGGTGGACGAGTTCGCGCAGTTCGCACGCCTTCCACGACCGACCATCGCGGCGTGCGATCCGCGCGCGATCGTCGAGCAGGCTTTGGCGCTGTACTCGGGCCGGATTCAATCGATGGGCGTCACGGTGGCGATCGACGACCACACGGCGCCCGTTTCGGTCCGTGCCGATGCGGAGCAGATCGGCCGCGTCCTCAAGAACGTCATCGCAAACGCCTTGGACGCCATGGACGGGGCGGCGGAGCGAACGCTCGCCGTCGCCGCGCGCCGCGAGGGCGATCGGGTCGTGTTCACGGTCGCCGATACCGGCCGCGGATTCGACGCCGAAACGCTGAGGCGGGTGTTCGAACCCTACTTCACCACGCGCGCGGACGGCGGCGGCACGGGGTTGGGGATGGCGATCGCGAAGCGCGTCGCAATCGAGCACGGCGGCACGCTGACCGCTTCGGGCGCTCCCGGGAAGGGCGCGACCATTACACTGACCGTTCCTCTTGCGGGCCCGCCGTCGGACAACGCGTAGACTGCGGGTCCCCCACGGAGTCAAGCGATGCCGACCGTTTTGATCGTTGACGACGAGAAGAACATCCGCGCGACGCTCGCGCGAGGGCTTCGTCTCGAGGGTTACCGCGCCGAAGAGGCCGAAAACGGACTCGAGGCGTTGAAGATCCTCGATGAGGGAGGGATCGATCTGGTCCTTCTGGACGTGCAGATGCCCGAGATGGACGGCCTCGCGCTCCTGTCTGCGATGCGGGAACGCGGGTTGACCGTGCCATCGATCGTGCTGACCGCTCACGGCTCGATCGAGCGGGCGGTTCAGGCGGTGAAGTCCGGAGCGTACGACTTCATCGAGAAGCCCCCTTCAATCGAGAGGATCCTCCTCGCAGCGGGAAATGCGCTCGACCGGGACCATCTCGTCCGGGAAAACCGGCGGCTCATCGAGGAGACCCGGGGGGCCGACTCGATTCTGGGCAACGCCGAAGCGACACGGGCCCTGAGGCAGACACTCGCGCGGGTGGCGCCGTCCGAGGCTCCCGTTTTGATCCTCGGCGAGAACGGCACGGGAAAAGAGCTCGCGGCGCGCGCGATTCACGCCGGGAGCGCGCGCGCGAATAAGCCTCTGGTCATCGTCAATTGCGCCGCGATCCCCGAAGCGTTGTTCGAGAGCGAACTGTTCGGCCACGTGCGCGGGGCGTTCACCGGGGCGACCGACGCGCATCGCGGGAAGTTCCAGCAGGCCGACGGCGGCACGCTGTTCCTGGACGAGATCGGCGAGACGCCGCCACGGCTCCAGCCCAAGCTCTTGCGCGCGCTCGAGTCGGGAGACGTTGAAACGATCGGCGGGCGCGGCCCGGAACGCGTGGACGTGCGCCTGATTGCCGCGACCAATCGCGACCTTCAGGCCGAGCTCGCCGCGGGGAGATTCCGGCCGGACCTCTACTACCGCATCGCCGTCGTCCCGGTGCAACTGCCGCCGCTGCGGGAGCGCGCCGACGACGTTCCGATGCTGGCCAAGCATTTTCTGGACGTGGCGTGCCGCAAGAACCGGGCGAAGCCGAAGCAACTGGACCCGCACGCGGTTGCTCTCCTCACGCGCCACCGCTGGCCTGGAAATGTCCGCGAGCTCAAAAACGCGATGGAACGCGTCGCGATTCTCGTGGCGGGCGACCTCGTGGACGCCTCGCATCTGACGTTTCTCGATCCTGGGCCGCCGGGCGTAGCACCGCGGGACGACGGCGGAACGAAGGACCTCTCATCGAGGATGGAGCGCCACGAGCGCGCGCTGGTTCTTGCCGCACTCGAGCGGAACCGCTGGAAGATGACCAAGACGGCGGACGAACTGGGCCTCGAGCGCAGCCACCTCTACAAGAAGCTCAAGGCGTTGGGCATCGAAAGACCCGTCGAGGACTGACGACCTCGGGACACGAACCGTGTCCCGCCCCCCACGCCCAACCGGTTCCGAGAGGGGAATTCCCTCGTCATCCCACGCAATGGCACTGGCACGTTCCTCGCCATGGAACAGGTCAGCCCGGCCCTCCATGAAAAGGAGCTTCCCCGGGCCGAAAGAAGGACTGCCATGAGATCCGCGACACGGAAATACTCGACGATCCTCGGACTGCTCGCTTCCGGCGCGTTGCTCACCGGGTGTACGGACGACGCGCGCGGGAACGGTGAGGCGCTGCCCTCGTCGCCCGCATCCCCTGTGACCTCGGCCACCCTGGCGGTTCCGGCCGAGCTCCCCGTGGCCGCACCCACTCCGATCGATCCTGCGATGGCGAAAACGGCGTGGAAGGACGGGGTCGCCCTCTTCGGTAACGGCGACTATCAGGCCGCGTCGGACCAACTGAAAACGGCGGTGGCCGGCGAGCCCCAAGACGCCTACCGCCGCTATCTCTTGGGCCTTGCCCTCTGGAAGTCCGGCGACTGCGACGACGCTGAAGCCTCGCTCGTCGAGAGCGCCGGCCTCGACGCCACGCGAATCAAGACCTGGATCAACCTCGCCCGCGTGCGGCACGAACTCGAGAATCGGACGGGAGCGCTCGAAGCGGCCGAACAGGCCCTCGCGCTCGATCCGGTCTCGGCGGACGCTCTGCACCAGAAGGGGCGCGCGCTCATGGAGCTGAATCGCGGCGACGACGCGCTCGTCGCATTGACGACGGCGCGGGAACTCGATGCCGACAACGGTTACATCGCCAACACGCTCGGCCTCTTGCTCATCCAGCTCGGCAGGTCCGCCGAGGCCCTCGAGCCGCTCGAGGCCGCCAAAACCGCCCTTCCGCACATCGCCTACGTGCGGAACAACCTCGGCGTGGCCTACGAACGGACAGGCCGACTCGACGACGCGAAGCTCGAGTACCTCGCGGCGGTCGAGGCCGGCGATGCGGGCGGCAAGGCGATGGTGTCGCTCGTCCGCCTCGGTGCCACGGACACGACGGAACCCTCGGGCGACATCCTGAGCGCCTCGGTTACGGAACCTGCTGAATGACCCCGCACGCGACGCGCCCACCGGCATTGCCGGTGGGTTGCGTCGTGAAGTCGTCCTCATCCGCGTGGACGATCACGGCGTGCCCGACGACGTCGCTCGGCTTTCCGTCACCTATCGTCCACAGCACGGACTCCAGGCGGAGCTGGGCCTTCCCCTTGGCGTCGGCGACGAGGTTGCCGATGTCCCCGTGGTGGAACGGGGCGTTAGCCCACTTACCGTGATTTTCCGCCGAAGGATTCCAGTGCCCTCCCGCCGAACTCCCATCGGGTGCCGAGCAATCCCCCTTCTCGTGCAGATGGATGGCGTGGGGCCCTGGGGTCAACCCCTCCATCACGACAACCATCGCAACCGATCTGCCTTGCTTGATGAACGTGGCCTTCCCGGTCACCGTCGAGCCGCTACGCGATTCGAGCTTCGCGACCGCCTTGGGTCCCGCGGCCCATGCCGCTCCCGAGACCGCAATCGCCACCACTAGTCCACCGATCATCGTCTTCGTCATCGTTTCCTCCGTAACTGGTAATAGGGGACAGTCCCCTATTTCCGAAGCGCGTCGTCGATGATCGCATCTTCGGCGTGCTCGGGCATGGTGATCTTCATCCGTGCGTCCGCGACCATCGCGCGCCGGATCGCGAACTCCGCTCCTTCGTTTCTCGCCCAGGCCCGCCGGGCGATCCCGTTGTTGACGTCCCAGGCGATCATGCTTTTGATACGGCGATCGGCGTCGGCGCTCCCGTCGATCACCATCCCGAAACCACCGTTGATCGCCTCGCCCCATCCGACGCCGCCACCGTTGTGCAGCGAGACCCAGGTCGCGCCGCGGAACGCGTCGCCGATGGCATTATGCACCGCCATGTCGGCGGTGAGGTTGGAGCCGTCAAGGATGTTCGCCGTCTCACGGTACGGCGAGTCGGTTCCGGAAACGTCGTGATGGTCGCGCCCGAGCACGATCGGCCCGCCGATGCGGCCGTCCCCGATCGCTGCGTTGAGCGCCAAGGCAATCCGCTCGCGCCCCGGGGCGTCCGCGTAGAGGATTCGTGCTTGGCTCCCGACGACCATGCGGTTGTCTCCGGCCTGGCGGATCCAACCCGCGTTGTCTCGCATCTGCTGGACGATCTCGGCGGGGGCGCTTTCGGCCATCGCCTCCAAAACCTCGGCGGCGATGGCATCCGAAGCCGCGAGGTCTTCGGGGTTCCCGGTCGTACAGACCCAGCGGAACGGACCGAATCCGAAGTCGAAGCACATCGGCCCCATGATGTCCTCGACGTAGCTCGGGTAGAGGAACGACCCATCGGCGCGCGTCACCGCGGCCCCCGCGCGGCTCGCTTCGAGAAGGAACGCGTTGCCGTAGTCCCAGAACTTCATGCCGGCCGCTGCGAGCACGTTGATCGCGGCGACGTGGCGCTTGAGGGAATCGCGCACCTTCTCTTTGAAGGTCGCCGGATCTTCGCGCATCAAAACCTGCGCGTCCTCGAAGGAAATTCCGACGGGGTAGTAACCGCCGCCGTAAGGGTTGTGCAAGGACGTCTGGTCGGAGCCGAGATCGATCGCGACGCCGTCCCTGGCCAAGCGTTCCCAGAGATCGACGACGTTTCCGACGTAGGCGATCGAAACCGCCTCCTTGGCGCGCCGGGCCTTTTCGGCCCGCACGACCAGACGGTCGAGGTCGCGTTCGACCTCCATGACCCAGCCCTGCTCGAAGCGGGTTTTCACCGCCTTCGGGTTGACTTCGGCGACGATCGCGACCGCACCCGCGATCACGGCGGCCTTGGCCTGGGCACCGCTCATCCCGCCGAGGCCCGACGTCACGAAGATCCGCCCCGCAAGGGCCTCGGGCCCCGTGCCCAGGTACTTTCGTCCCGCATTCAACAGCGTGATCGCGGTGCCGTGAACGATCCCCTGCGGGCCGATGTACATGAAGCTGCCCGCCGTCATCTGCCCGTAGCTCGTGACGCCGAGTGCTGCGAGCCGCTCGTAGTCGCCGGGGGTCGAATAGTTCGGGACCATCATTCCATTCGTCACGACCGCACGCGGCGCCTCTTTGTGGGACGGGAAGAGCCCGAGAGGATGCCCGGAATAGAGCACCAGCGTCTGCTCGTCGGACATCTCGGAGAGGTACTTCATCGTCAGGCGGTACTGCGCCCAGTTCTGGAAGACCGCGCCGTTGCCGCCGTAGGTGATGAGCTCGTAGGGATGCTGGGCCACCAATGGGTCCAGGTTGTTCTGGATCATCAACATGATCGCCGCGGCCTGGGGAATTCTGGCCGGGTACTCGCCGATCGGCCGGGCGTGCATCGCGTAACCCGGCCGGTAGCGCTGCATCGTGATCCGGCCGTCTTCCTCGAGCTCCTTGGCGAACTCGGGAGCGAGCGCCCTGTGCAGTCGCGCGGGGAAGTACCGGAGCGCATTCCTGAGAGCGAGCTCGATTTCGGAAGCAGACAGCGCGTTGCGGCGCTTCGGAGCCCGGTTGATCCCAGGCTGAGCAGCCGGATGCTCGGGAAGTTCCTCGGGTATACCCTCCGCGACCTGGGCCGCGAAGGTGCGCGCGGTGTTCGTATTCATGGCGACCTCGACGACCTCCGATGATAGCCCAGGGGGCCCAAGTGCTGGTACCTTGGGCGGATGAGAGAGGTTGGACGCCCATGACCGCCACCCCAAGGATCACCATCGATCTCTTGAAGAAGTACGATCGACCGGGCCCCCGTTACACATCGTACCCAACCGCCGTCGAGTTCGCCGAGACCTTCGGCCCCGCCGAGTACGCCGCGCGGCTTGCCGAGGCCGACCGCTTGGCCGGGGCGCTCTCCCTCTACGCGCACCTCCCGTTCTGTGAGCACCGCTGCACGTTTTGCGGTTGCCACGTCGTCATCACCAAGGACGCGGACGTCGTCACGAAGTACCTCGGCTACCTCCATCGCGAAATCGACATGTTGGCCGCGCACCTCCCGAACCGCCGGCAGGTCTCCCAGTATCACTGGGGAGGAGGCACGCCGACGCACCTGACCCCCGCCGAAATGGAGGCGCTCCACCGGAAGGTGACCGACCACTTCGTCCTCGAGCCCGACGCGGAGGTCGCCGTCGAGGTCGATCCGCGCCACACGAGCGTCGAGCAGCTCGACCTCTTGCGGACGCTCGGCTTCAATCGCCTTTCGATGGGCGTGCAGGACTTCGATCCCGACGTCCAGGCCGCCGTCGACCGCAATCAGACCGAAGCCGAGACGCGCACGATGTACGACCTCGGGCGCGCCAAGGGTTTCGCGTCCATCAACCTCGACCTGATTTACGGCCTCCCCTTGCAGACGAAAGCGAAGTTCGGCCGCACGGTCGACGCCGTGATCCAGATGCGCCCGGACCGCGTCGCGCTCTACTCCTACGCCCATGTGCCGTGGATCAGAGCGCAGCAAAAGTGGATCGAGCCCAAGGATCTCCCCTCCCCCGAGGACAAGCTCCAGCTCTTCCTCGACTCGCGCGACCGATTCCTCGCGGCAGGCTACGTCGAAATCGGCATGGACCATTTCGCCGTCCCGGGAGACGAGTTGGCCGAAGCAAGAAGCAAGCGCCGCCTCCACAGGAACTTCATGGGGTACACGGTGAAGATGGGGAGCGACATGGTCGCCGTCGGTGTTTCCGGCATCGGCGACGTGCGCGGCGCGTTCGCGCAAAACGAAAAGAAGCTCTCCCGCTACTACGAGGTCTTGGACGAAGGGCGCTTCCCCGTCGAACGCGGCTACGTTCTCGATCGCGACGATCGGATTCGACGCGAAACGATCACCCGCTTGATGTGCAATCTCTGGCTCGACACGACGGCCATCGAGCGCGAGTTCGGCATCGTCTTTGCGGAGTACTTCGCCAAGGAACTCGTTGAACTGCGCTCCCAGGATGGCCCGGTCGCCGAGGGCTTCGTCGTGATCGAACCCGACCACATCGAGGTCGCAGGCTTGGGCCGCTTTTTCATCCGCAACGTGGCGATGATCTTCGACCGCTATCTGGAGAGCCGGAGCGGCGGCAAGCCGGTGTTTTCGCGCACCGTATGAAACGATCCCTTCTTTTTTCGCTGCTGGTCCTTGTTGCGGCGTTCGGTTGCGATCCGCCGGTCCAGGCGGGGGCCGACGACGTTCGGGTGAAGTTTCTGACCCCACGGCGGTTTGCAAAGTCCGCCGGTCCCTCGATGGCGACGCTCGAGGTCGTTCCTCCGCCGGGGGCCACGATTGTGAGCGTCGCGTTCATCGCGGACGGTGTGCCGTTAGGCACCAGCAACTCCCCCCCGTGGACGTTCGACTGGGACGCCGGCGACGGGACCAGTGAGCACATGCTCAGTGCGGTTGCGACATTTTCGGACGGCACCCAGGCGCGCGCCTCGGTGACGTCCGGCCGCCGCATCATCCTCGCCGACGAGATCGCAACACCCGTCAAGATCTACGCGATCGCCCGCGGGGCCAAAGATGCGTATGTCGACGATCTCCGGCAGGACGACATCCGCCTCTACGTGAACGGCCGGCTGCAGGGCCTCGAGCGATGCTCGGCCGAGCGTGGCCCGTTACGGATCGCGATCGTGCTCGATACGTCCGCCTCGATGGCAGGCGAGAAGCTGAAAGGCACGATCGACTCGGCGATCGACTTCCTCGGCGTTTTGCAACCGAAAGACGAAGCCGTCGTCGTGGGCTTTTCGGACGGGGTCTCGATTCTCGAAGGCCCGACTTCCGATCGCCGCAAGCTCGAGACCGCGATCCGCTCGGTGGCCGCCCACGGCGGGTCATCGCTGTACGACGCGATCTACGCCGCCTCGGATCAGCTGGCGGCGTTCCGCGGGCGCCGTGTCGTGTTGCTCCTCACGGACGGGCGCGACGAAGCCTCGGCGGGACGCGTGGCCGCTAGCGTTCACACTCTCGAGGAGGCCCGGGATCGCGCGATCCGAAACGACGTGATGGTCTTCGTGATCGCGCTCGGAAATTATCTTGCCCACGACGCCCGGCTGCTCTACGAGAACGCGAGCGGCCGCATCCTCGAGTGGGATGTCGACTTGACCCAGCCTCTGGCAACGATCCTCTCGTCGCTCGCGACGACAACCGGCGGCTCGATCCTTTTCGCGCCCCGTACCGACGAGCTTCGGCAGAGCTTCGACCGGATCGCGGACGACTTACGCCATCAGTACGTCCTCGTGTATCTGCCGGACGATGGAAAGCACGACGATTCCTGGCGCGAGCTCAAGATCGTCGCTGAACGCCCGGGCGTCACGCTTACGAGCCGGACGGGGTACTTCGCGCCCTCGGGGGCTCCCGGTCATCGGTAAGGGGACAGATCTCTACTTCGGCACCGCGCGGATCATCGAGAACTGCGCGGGATCGTAGAACTCGCGAATGAAGGCGTTGAGCTCATCGAGCGAGAGTGTGGACGCCCGCTCGATCTGCCCGTCGAAAAATCCCGGGGGCAAGTCGTAACGTCGCTCCAATAGGAAGCGGCGCAGGATCTGATCGGCCGACTGCCGGTCAAACACTCGGTTCCCACGCAGGTAGGAGATCGCCCCCACCCGCTCCTCCTCGGTGATGCCCTTCTCGTGGAACACGGTCATCACCCCGCGCAGCTTCGCCTCGATCTTCTCCGCGTTGTCGACGCGCGTGAAGGTGGAAGCGGTATACACGCCGGGCACGATGTCACCGCTGTCGTTGGTTCCTGCACCGTAGGTGTCCCCCGCCTCGTGGCGCAGCGCGACGTACAGGCGCGAATAGAAGTGCCCCCCGAGCACGTGGTCGGCGACGAGAAACGCAGGACGCCGCGGATCGGTCCAAGGCGGGGAATCGCGATCGATCTCGAGATAGACCTGCGTGAGCTTCCGCATCGGGATGTCGACAGTCCTCGGGCGCGAGCCCGCCGGCGTGACTGGAAACAAACGCGGCAAGATCCCGTCCGGAGCGTCGGCGTCGGCGTCGGCGTCGGGAAGCAGCCCCTCGGCCGCGCGCTTGGCTTCATCGAGGCTCAGATCCCCCGCGAATCCGACGATGCGCCCCGGCAATCGAATCATGAGGTCGCGCGTCGCGACCAGCTTGGCGACGTCAGTTTCCACCCGTTCCGGCTTTTCGTATGGGAGCCGGCGCGGATCGTCCGGAGCGAAGAACAGGCGGGCCGCGGCCTGGTCGGTGCGGAAGCCCACGTCGGTCTCGTTCCCCTTCCAGAGGATCTTCCGCTCCCGGAGCGCACGCTTCAGTTCATGCTCGTCGTAGCGCGTGTTGGCGAGCACGTCCTTGGCGAGGGCCAGGGTCGCGTCCAGGTCATCTTTCAGGCAGCGGATCGAAAGCGACGCCGACCGGCGCCCCATGCCGAGGTCGATCGTCGCCGCGAGGGCGTCCGCGCGTTTGCGGAGCGCGCGATCGGGGTCGCCGTCTTGAAATTCGAACGCGTCGCGCGCGTCTTGGGCTCGCGCCCAGGGCGACCACCTCCCGACGGGAAACTCGATCGTGATATCGACGAGCGGCGCACGGTGATCCTCGACGAGGACCCCTTGGGTCCCCGCGTCGACCGGCCACGTCAGGGCGGCGGCGGCTAGGAGAAGAGCGGGTACAACCATCCAAACATCCTGATGTAGGCCGGCACGTGTTCCGGCTTGACGTAAATCCGGATCCTCTTCGCATCGCGAACGTAGACGCGCCACGCGGCCGCGACCTCGTCTCTGGTCACGGCGTCGATCCGCGAGGTTCGATCGAACGCGTAACGCGTGTCGCCCAGCCACCATCGGGACGTGCCGATGGCGTCGGCTCGTTCGGCGGCGAACACGAACGCACCGGCGTCGTCTTCGATCAGCCGCCGTTTTCCCGAGGCCAGCGTTTGATCTGTGAGCCAGTCCATCCGGTCGAGCTCGTCGATCGCCTCGTCGAGCACGCGCATGGCGGTGGCCTTTCGCCGATAGGGAAGACTGGCGGAATAGAACACGATGCCCCCGCCTCGGCGGAGCGTGATGGTCTCGATCCCAGCCTCGATCGCCTTCTTGCGCCGGGCCACGACGATCTCGTGGAGCGGATCGACCGATCCGCCGGCCAACACCTCGAGGAGCACCTCCACCGCCGTGGCATCTTTCGCGCCTGCCGGAGGCAATGGCGCGCCGACCAACGCCACCTCGACCGGAGGGATGTCTTCCTTCAACTCGAATCCCGAGGGGAACGGCCAGCCGTAAAGCGGCGGAACGTCTTCCGGCGTCCCTCCCCCGCTGGGGAGCGCGCCGAACGTCTCGCGGATCGTCGCCATCACGCGCTCCGGATCGACCGGCCCCACGACGACCAGGTGGGCGTTGTTGGGGTGGTAGTAGGCGTCGTAGAAGGCCCGGCACGATGCGACCGTCGCCGCGGCGACGTCGGCCTTCGATCCACTCGGGTCGTACGCGTACGGGTGGTCGCCGAGCAGCGCGCGTTGCGCCTTCACCAGAAGGCGCGACGTCGGATCGTTTTCGGTGCGAAGCCGCAGCTCTTCGATGACGATCTTCTTCTCGTTGTCGAGATTCTCCTGAGTCAACGAGAGATTGCGCATGCGCTCGGCCTCGAACCGCAGGATCTCGTCCGCCGCCTCGGGCGGCACCTCCGAGACGTAGATCGTTTCGTCGGGGCTCGTGTAGGCGTTTTCTTCTCCGCCGACGCTCGTCACGAATTTCCCGTAGTCCCCTCGTGCGCTCGTCGTCGTCGCGCCGAACATCAGGTGCTCGAAAAGGTGCGCCAACCCGCGGTTGTCCTTCCCTTCGTTCGCCGCGCCGACGTGGTACCAGACCTGCGTCGCCACGACCGGCATCGTCGGGTCCGGGAAGATCGTCACCTCGAGCCCATTCGGAAGCGTCGTCTGGACGAGTGTGGCGAGAACGATGGCGGTCAGCATCACGCGCGAGAACCTACTACGGCGGCCAGTCTTCGGTCTATCGGGAGAGCGCCTCTTCGAGGCGCGGCGCAGCCCAGGTGAATCCGGATCGCTTCAACATCGCGGGTTCGACGTACTGACCGCCAAGCAACAGCTCCTCCCCCATCTGTCCGAATAGTGCCTTGACGACCGGCGCGGGAAGCGGGATGACGGCCGGACGGTGCAACGCGCGGCCCAACGCTGCTGCAAACTCGCGCTGAGGCAACGGGTCGGGCGAGACGACGTTGATCGGGCCGCGAAGCGCGTCGTTCCTGATGAGGTGGTGGATCGCGTAGATCGCATCGTCGAGTGCGATCCACGAGAAGCCCTGGCGGCCGTCGCCGATCGGTCCGCCCGCTCCGAGCTTGAAAGGGGGAAGCATCTTCTTCAGGGCGCCGCCCCGACTCGTGAGAATCACGCCGAAGCGCAGGTTGACCGTGCGGATCCCCGCCGCCGATGCAGGTGCGGTCGCATCCTCCCACGCTCGGGCCACCTCGGCAAGAAACCCGGTGCCTGCCGCGGCCGTCTCGTCCACCTTCTCTTCGCCGCGGTTGCCGTAGTAGCCGACCGCCGACGCGCATAAGAAAACCGCGGGCGGAGTGCGTAGTGCGGACAGCCCCTCGGCCAACCGCTTCGTCCCGTTGGCGCGCGAAGCGAGGATCTCGGCCTTCCGTTCTTCCGTCCAGCGGCCTCCCGCGATGTTCTCGCCCGCGAGATGGACGACGGCGTCCAACGCCTCGAGCGCCTCGTGATCGATCCGCCCGCGGGGAACGCGGAGCACTTCGTGGCCGCCGGTCGCCAGAAACGCGGCGAGCTGCGTCCCGACCAATCCCGACGATCCGGTGATTGCGATCCGAAGAGGCGGCTGGCTGAGGTACGGCGCGTGGTGCGCGAGGTCGCCGGCCACCACCGCCCCGCGGTAACGAAACAACCTGGAGAGACTGGCGCGCACGAACGCGCCGCAGAAAAACTCGCCGGCGGCCCCGAACGGCAGCGCGTAGTCGATGCGATCGACGAGCACCGACCGCCCCGGTCCCGCATCCTCGAAGACATGCGCGTGGGCCCAGCGCGCGAACGGCCCCGACTCTTGCACGTCCACGAAGCGGCGGCCTTCTTCGTAGCCGCGATGCACCGCGACCCAATGCACCGAAAATGGAGGCGTCCCGAGGCGCATCACCAGCCGCCCGCCATTCTCGATGCCGCCACGCGCCTCCTGGACCTCGACCCGACCCCACGGCGGCGACAGGCGCGCGAAGGCTCCCGGCCTCGCGTGCCAGTGGAACGCTTCGGAGGCCGAGACGGGAAGTTCGGAGCGAAACTCGAAGACCGGCATGCGTGGCCTTTCGTCAACTCCCTATTGAGACACATTCGGGTCTGTTTTGGGAGATTCTCTTCCCCACCGATTCGAGCGGAATGCGAGGGGTTCTACTACCATGCGCGGCCGATCGGCACCATTACTAGGAGGGTCCTTCGTGCCCGAAACCCTTGAAGGGAAACCCCAAACCGCCACAGTAGCGGAAAGTACGCCGGGCCGTCTGACGCTCGGCGTTCCGAACGAGATCCACGTGGGCGAGCGCCGCGTGGCCGTCGTGCCCCGAATGGCGGCGAAGCTCGCCAAGCTGGGCTTCGACGTCGTGGTCGAATCCGGCGCGGGCAACTCCGCCGCCTTCGCCGACCACGCCTACGTGGAAGCCGGCGCGCGCATCGCCCCCGACGCCGCCGCCGTCTGGCGGGAGGCGGACCTCGTCCTCAAAGTGAGAGAGCCCGAAATGAACACGGAGCTCGGCCTTCACGAGGCCGACCTCCTGAAGGAAGGGGCGCGGCTGATCTCGTTCGTGTGGCCCGCGCAAAACAAGGAGCTGATCGAGCGGCTCGCGCGCCGGAAGGCGACGGTCCTCGCGATGGACGCGGTTCCGCGCATCTCGCGCGCGCAGAAGCTCGACGCCCTTTCGGCGATGGCGAACATCGTCGGCTACCGTGCGGTGATCGAATCGGCCTCGATCTACGGCCGTTTCTTAGGCGGCCAGATCACCGCCGCAGGGAGCATCCGGCCCGCGACCGTCCTGGTGCTCGGAGCAGGGGTCGCCGGGCTCGCCGCCGTCGGCTGCGCGAAGTCGCTCGGGGCGATCGTCAAGGCGTTCGACACGCGCGAGGCCGTTCGCGAGCAGGTCGAAAGCCTGGGCGGCCAGTTCATCAAGTTCGAGTTCGACGAAAAGGGCGAGGGAGAAGGCGGCTACGCGAAGCAGATGAGTGACGCCTACCTCACCGCCGAGCAGGAGTTCATCGCCGGCCACGCCAAAGACGCCGACATCGTGATCACCACGGCGCTGATCCCCGGAAAGCCTGCGCCCAAGCTCCTGACCTCGGGAGCCGTCGTCAGCATGAAGACCGGCTCGGTCGTCGTCGACCTCGCCGCCGAGCAGGGAGGAAACTGCGCGCTGACCGAGCGCGACAAGACCGTCGAAAAGTACGGCGTCACCATCATCGGAGTGACCGACCTCGCGAGCCGCCTCTCCCGGCAGGCGAGCGAGCTGTACAGCGCCAACATCGTCAACCTCCTCGATGACATCATGAAGGACGGCGCCTTCGCCCTCGACCTCAAGGACGAGGTCCAGCGCGGGATGCTCGTCCTCAAGGACGGCGAGTTGATGTGGCCGCCCCCGCGGTCCGAGGTTCGCGCCGCAGCGCCCCAGCCCGCGACCCCCGCCGTCGCGGCCGCCCCCTTCGAGAAACCGAAAGTCTCCCCTTGGCCCGGGCGGATCGGCATGCTCGCGGCCGCGGCGCTGCTTGGCGCCTTGGGGTTGTACGCACCGCAAGAACTCGTCCCGCACCTGACCGTGTTCATCCTGGCGTGCGTCGTCGGCTGGCACGTGGTTTGGAACGTGACGCCGGCCCTTCACACGCCGTTGATGTCGGTGACGAACGCGATCAGCGGGATCATCGTCATCGGCGGCATGATCCTGACGACGGGGGGCAAGGTCGGAAACATCCTGGCCGCGGTCGCCGTCCTGGTCGCCTCCATCAACTGCGCGGGCGGGTTCCTCGTGACCGCCCGCATGCTGAAGATGTTCAGGAAGTAGGAGGCACCGATGACCACCACGCTCCCCAACGTCGCCTACATCGTCGCCAGCTTTCTCTTCATCTTGAGCCTCAAGGGGCTCTCGCAGCCGTCGAGTTCCCGCCGCGGCAACCTGCTCGGCGCCATCGGCATGATCCTGGCGATCGTCGTGACCACCGCGAAGCTCTGGGCGCCCGACGCCGGGATGAGGCTCCCGTTAATCTCCACGGGGG
The DNA here is from genome assembly GCA_032124015.1 of Acidobacteriota bacterium. Classification (GTDB taxonomy): domain Bacteria; phylum Acidobacteriota; class Polarisedimenticolia; order Polarisedimenticolales; family DASRJG01; genus DASRJG01. The sequence continues at coordinate 2,351 of JAQBEH010000079.1, read as the reverse complement.
GACTGCTCGCCGGGTCGATCGCCGTGGGGTGCGTCATCGGCGCGATCCTCGCGGCACGGGTCGCGATGACGCAGATGCCCGAGCTCGTCGCCATGCTGCACAGTTTCGTGGGTTTGGCGGCCGTCCTCGTCGGCATCGTCAGCAAGATGCACGCGGAGGCCACCGGCGTGCACGCGGGAATCGCCCACGAGCTCGAGGTCATCATCGGCGTTTTCGTCGGCGCGGTCACGCTGACGGGATCGATCGTCGCCTTCCTCAAGTTGCGCGGGAGCATCGGAGGAAGGCCTCTGCTCTTGCCGGGGCGTCACCTGCTCAACCTCGCTCTCTTTCTGGGATGCGTCGTGCTGGGGGCGATGGAGGTGCAAGCGCTCGGACACGGCGGGAGTGAAGGGCTCTCGACCGGCCTTTTGTGCCTGCTCGGCGTGACGGTCCTGTCCTCGATCTTAGGCGTGCACCTCGTGGCCGCGATCGGCGGCGGCGACATGCCCGTCGTCGTGTCGATGTTGAACAGCTACTCCGGCTGGGCGGCTTCCGCCGCCGGCTTCATGCTGTCGAACGATCTCCTCATCATCACCGGCGCGCTCGTCGGCTCGTCCGGCGCGATCCTGAGCTACATCATGTGCGTCGCCATGAACCGCTCGATCGTCAACGTCATCTTCGGAGGGTTCGGCGCCGAGGTTCAAAAGCCCGGCACCGCGATCGCCTCAGGATCGGGCGGCACGGCGCACGAGACCAACGTGCAAGACGTCTCGGAGCTTCTGACCTCGTCGAAGCATGTCGTCATCGTCCCCGGCTACGGCATGGCGGTCGCCCAGGCGCAGCATGCCGTGCGCGAGATCAGCGATGCGTTGGCCGCGCGCGGCGTCACCGTTCGCTACGCGATCCACCCCGTCGCCGGGCGCCTGCCCGGGCACATGAACGTGCTTCTGGCAGAGGCCGGCGTGTCGTACGAGATCGTCAAGGAGATGGACGAGGTCAACGACGAATTCCCGGAGACCGACGTCGTGATGGTCATCGGGGCGAACGACATCGTGAACCCCGCCGCCCTCGACGATCCGGGAAGTCCGATCTACGGCATGCCCGTCCTGCAAGTCTGGAAGGCGCGGCACGTCATCATGTTGAAGCGCAGCCTCGCCGCGGGGTACGCGGGCATCGACAACCCGCTCTGCTACCGCGACAACACGCTCATGCTCTTCGGCGACGCCAAGCAGAGCGTGATGAAGCTTCTCGCCACCGTCGGTACTTAGCAGCGGGGAGAACGAAAAGGGGACACTCCCAGAGCTGTCCAAGATAATCGTCTTGGCCAGGTTTGGGCTCTCAAAAGCCGCGGCAATTCGACTTTGAATCAGGCTTAGGTATCGAAACGCAGGACCAGGCCCCCCTCGAAACTCACGGATGCTGTCCAAGTCCTGTCGACCACAGCATGTGTTGAGTTGGGTCAGGGATTTCGGGCGGACTTTCGAAGGGATCGTCGAGCCATGTCCAAAGATCGCGGTAGGTAAAGAAATTCCAGCGTAGTAGCGCGACCAGGTTGGAGAGGGACCAGCCGAGCCGGGACTTCAACTGGAGGTACTTGAGGACGAGCATGGCGATAAGTGCTGTCCAAATCTGAATGCGCACGGCATTGGGGCCTGTTCCGACGAAGGTTTTGATCTTGAGATTCTGTTTGAGGGCTCGGAAAAACGCCTCGATTTGCCATCGGTCCTTGTAGACGGCGGCGATCGTGGTGGCCGCAAGGCGCAAGTTGTTGGTCAGGTAAACGAATTCCTCGCCGGAGGCGGGATCGCGATACACGATGCGCCGTAGCGTGCAGGTGCACCCCTGGCGGCGGGCCTGCTGGCTTTCCAGCACGATCTGAGCATCCTCGATGATCCCAGCGTTGGTACGGACCTCAGCGCGATCCGCGATGCGATAGTCCATGTTGGTTCGGGCCCGTGTGACGAACCAGACGCCTCGGGCGGTCCAGCGAGCGTATTGGGCGTAGTCCAGGTAGCCGCGATCGACAACGACCATGCTGTCCGGGGGCAAATCCAACTGACGAGCGATCTCGACGTCACCGACCTTGCCGTCGGTCAGGTGTGCGAAGACCGGCAGGTAGCCCTCGTGATCGAGCAGGAGGTGAAGCTTGATCGCACCCTTGGTGCGCATGTAGTGCGCCCAATCGAATATCGAGAGGCACAAGTCGATCGTCGTCGAATCGAACGAGTACAGCCGGTGTTTGAAGCGAAAGCGGCGTTTCCCTTGAGCGGCACCAAGACACTTGTCCAGCAACTGATGGAAAACCGTCTCGTAGATCTGCCACGGTCGGTGCTCGTTGGCGTAGGCGAGAGTCGATCGCTTGGGGGCCCGCC
>JAQBEH010000078.1:0-17417 GCA_032124015.1 Acidobacteriota bacterium | reverse complement strand
TCGGCTCCACATCACCGACAAGCCGCGAGCGGCGGTGTGGATCTCGCCCGCGCAACTTCGCATCTTCTTGGAAAACCGCACCCTCACGCTCGACGCTCCAACCGGTCACGTCGAGGACGAGCGGGTCACGCGCCGGCCGCTTTTTTTCCAGATGAACTTCCTTCACCTGAACCACGGCAGGGGCGTTTGGACCTGGGTGGCGGACGTCTACGCGGTGGCGCTCTTGTTGCTCGCGTTGTCCGGCATCGTCATCCTGCGCGGTCCGCGTGGATTCGAGGGGCGCGGCAAGTGGCTGGTTCTCGCGGGCCTCGTCATCCCGCTCCTGTTTTTGTGGTGGAAGGCCTGAGCGTCGAAAACCCCGGCGTGCGTCATCACGTATCCAGGTGCGCCGGTGGCCGGATCTTGTCACGGCCGCCAAGCGCAGCAGCCCCGCCTGTCAACGGACAAGGCGGTCCGGCAATTCCCGAATCGATCGCCTAGCATCCTCTCGCGAGAGTGAGTCTCTCGATGGGAGCCGCCATGATCCGCAAACAAGACGCGCTCGACTACCACAGCCGTCAACGTCCCGGGAAAATCGAGATCGCGCTGACCAAGCCGTGCGCGACGCAGCGCGATCTGTCGCTTGCGTACACGCCCGGGGTCGCCGATCCCTGCCTCGCGATCGCAGCTCACCCCGAGGACGCCTACGCCTACACGGCCAAGGGAAACCTCGTCGCCGTCGTCTCGAACGGCACCGCGGTCCTCGGTCTCGGGAACATCGGCGCCTTGGCCGGAAAACCGGTGATGGAAGGAAAGGCGGTCCTCTTCAAACGATTCGCTGATATCGACGTCTTCGACATCGAGCTCGACGCCTCGGATCCCGCCGAGATCATCCGCATCGTGCGGGCCCTCGAGCCGACGTTCGGGGGCATCAACCTCGAGGACATCAAGGCCCCGGAGTGCTTCCGCATCGAGGAAGAGCTGAAGGCGACGATGAAGATCCCCGTCTTCCATGACGACCAGCACGGGACCGCGATCATCTCCGGCGCGGCGTTGCTCAACGCGCTTACGATCGTCGGAAAAAAGATCGACGAGGTGAAGGTCGTCTTCGGCGGCGCGGGCGCGGCCGGTATCGCGTGCGCGAAGTTCTACCTGACGCTCGGAGTCAAAAAAGAGAATCTCTTCCTGGTTGACACGAAAGGCGTCGTCTACGCGGGGCGCACGGCAGGGATGAACCCTTACAAGGAACAGTTCGCACGCGAAACGCAGGCCCGCTCCCTCGCCGAGATCATCGTAGGCGCGGACGTCTTCGCCGGGGTCTCGACGAAGGGCACTCTCACGAAGGACATGGTGCGCAGCATGGCGACGGACCCGATCGTCTTCGCCATGGCGAACCCGGACCCCGAGATCTCGCCAGAGGATGCGGTCGCGGCGCGCAGCGACGTGTTGATGGCGACAGGACGGTCCGACTACCCGAACCAGGTCAACAACGTCCTCGGGTTCCCGTTCATCTTCCGCGGAGCGTTGGACGTCATGGCCACTTCGATCGACGACGGGATGAAGATGGCGGCGGCCCAGGCGCTGGCTGAGCTCGCTCGAGAGGACGTTCCGGATTCGGTGATCAAGGCCTACGGCGGGAGCCCGATCAAGTTCGGGCGCGACTACATCATCCCGAAGCCGCTCGACCCGCGTGTCTTGCTGTGGGTCGCTCCGGCGATCGCGAAGGCGGCCATGGAAAGCGGCGTCGCGCGCAAACCGATCGCCGATCTGTCGGCCTACCGCGATGCGCTCGAGAGCCGGTTCGGGCGCGGGAAAGAGATCATGCGCGGGATCATTCACAAGGCGCAGCGCAAGCCCGCGCGCATCGTCTTCCCCGAAGGGACCGAAGAGAAGGTCCTCCGGGCCAGCCAGATCATCCTCGACGAGGGCATCGCCAAGCCCATCCTGCTCGGTCACAAAGAGACGATTCTCGCGGCGATCAAGGAGCTCGACCTCGATTTGGGCGGTGTCGAGATCGTCGATCCCGCGCGGTCTCCTGCATTCGGCGCGTACGTCGCCGCGTATCACGAGCTGCGCCAGCGCAAGGGAATCACGATGCGGGACGCGAGAGATCAGATGAATCGCTCCCTCCCTCACGCGATGATGATGGTCCGGGCGGGCGATGCGGACGGCGTGGTCACCGGGCTGACGCAAAACTACCCCGAGACGATCCGGCCTGCGCTCCAGATCGTCGGGGCCAAGCCCGGCGTGGACACCATCGCGGGCCTGTACATGCTCATCGTGAAGAGCGACGTCCTCTTCATCACGGACGCGACCGTGAACTTCGACCCGACGGCCGAGCAACTCGCGGGGATCGCAATCCTCGCCGCCGAGAAGGTGCGCAGTTTCCACATCACGCCGCGCATCGCGATGCTGTCGTTTTCGGACTTCGGCAGCACGCAGCATCCGTCGGCCCAGAAGATGGCGAGGGCCGCGCTCCTCGTGAAGCAGCGCGCTCCGGACCTGATGGTGGACGGCGAGATGATGGCGGACACGGCGGTGCAGCCGGAGAAACTCGCCGCCCTGTTCCCGTTCAGCACGTTGGCCGGCGGCGCCAACCTCTTGGTTTGCCCCAACCTCGAGTCGGCCAATATCGCGTGCCGGCTGCTGGGGGCGTTGGGCGGCGCCGAAACCTACGGTCCGCTGATCCTGGGCATGCGGAAACCGGTGTATCTGCTCGTCCCCGGTAACGAGGTCACGGACATCGTGAACGTGACGGCCATGGCGGTGGGCGACGCGCAGGAGCAGGGAGAATCGCGGGACGCCTAGGTCAGCCGCGCCGAGCGCGCCCGACTCGCGTTATCATCCCGCCCGCCCCTTGCCGTTTTCACAATGGGAGAACATCCATGTCTTTGCGTCTTGCCATCGTCTTATCCGCTGCCCTCGCCGGCCTATCCGGCACCGTCTCCGCGATGACCGCGGAAGAACTCGTCGCGAAAAATCTTGAAGCTCGGGGGGGCGAGGCCAAGCTGCGAGCCATCACGACGATGCATACCGTGGGCACGCAGCGCCTCGGCGGAGGTCTGGACGCGAAGGTCGAATCGTGGGCCATGGCTCCCCAGGACTACCGCGGAGAATTCTCGATGCAGGGTCTCACCGCCGTGAGCGCCTGGGACGGCAAGGAGGCTTGGTCGATCTCGCCGTTTCGAGGCCGCAAGGATCCCCAGAAAATTACGGCCGACGACGCAAAAGGGCTCATCGAACGGGCCGACATCGCCGGACCTCTGGTCGATTATCAATCCAAGGGAAACAAGGTGGAGTACTTGGGGACCGAGGACATCGACGGGACCGATGCGCACAAGTTGCGCGTCACATTGAAAAACGGCGATACGCAGTACTTCTTCCTCGACCCGGACGAGTTCCTGGAGATCCGCGTGGTCAACCGACGCATGGTGCGCGGCCAGGAGGAAGTGTCGACCACCGACCTCGGCGAGTACGAGAAGGTCGATGGGATCTGGTTCCCGTTCGAGTCGGGGCGGATCCACCTGGAGAAGGTCGAACTCAACCAGCCGATCGATCCGAAGATGTTCGCGTTCCCGGGAGGTGCGCGGTGAAGACCTTGATGGCTGGCTTCGCGCTCCTCGCGATCACGGGCGTCTCGGCCGACACCACGCCGCGTCTGGACCCCGGCGTGATCTCGGGTCTGGGCATCCGCAACATCGGCTCGGCCACGATGAGCGGCCGCATCGCCGCACTGGACGCGGCCCACCGCAAGGACGGCACGACCGTGCTCTATGTCGGCGCCGCAAGCGGCGGCGTTTGGAAATCGACCGACGGAGGCACGACCTTCACGCCCAAATTCGACAAGCAGAAGGTCCAGTCGATCGGTGCGATCGCGCTCGATCCGAAAGACCCCGAAACGATCTGGGTCGGCACCGGCGAGGCCTGGACCCGCAACACGGTTTCGATCGGTGACGGGATCTATCTCTCCCGGGACGGCGGCGAGACCTGGACCCACATGGGGCTTCCGCAGTCGGAACGCATCGTCAAGATCCTCGTGAGTCCAGAGAACAGCGCGGTGGTCTATGCGTGTGTCACCGGAAAGATGTGGAGCGATTCCGAGGAGCGCGGCGTCTACCGGACTCAAGATGGCGGTGCGAGTTGGTCGCTCGTGCTCAAGGGTGCGAACGCCTCGACCGGTTGCGGCTCGATGTCGATGGATCCCAAGCACCCCGGCACTCTGTTCGCCTCGCTGTGGGACTACCGGCGCAAGGGCTGGACCTTTCGGTCCGGAGGGAAAAATGCCGAGGCTATTTCCGGAAGCCGCCTCTATCGCAGCGAGGACGGAGGCACCAACTGGAACGAGCTCACCGAGGCCGCGAACAAGGGCCTTCCCGCCAAGCCGTACGGACGCATCGCGGTCGCCGTGGCGCCTTCCGATTCTCAGGTCGTCTACGCGTTCATCGAGTCGGTGTCGAGCGCACTGTTCCGCTCGAACGATGGCGGCGCCACTTGGAGCCGCCGCGACGACAGCCAGAACATGGTTTGGCGGCCGTTCTACTTCGCGAACTTGATCGTCGATCCGACAAACCCCGACCGCTTGTTCAAGCCCGACGGCGATCTGATCCAGAGCCTGGACGGCGGGAAGACTTTTTCTTCGGCGGGCGGCGGGGCCCACGGCGATTTTCATGACGTCTGGATCGATCCGGCCGATCCTAGCCAGGTGATCGTCGCCGATGACGGGGGCTTGTGGTTTTCGAAGGACGGCGGGAATCGCTGGTGGAAGGCGAACAACCTGCCCCTGTCGCAGTTCTACCACGTCAGCGTCGACAACGACGATCCGTACCATGTGTACGGCGGCTTGCAGGACAACAGCTCATGGGTAGGTGCTTCGTCGTTCCCGGGCGGTATCGCCAATGCTCAGTGGGAAAACATGTACGGAGGCGACGGCTTTTGGATGTTCGCCGACCCGTCGGACCCGGACTACCTCTACGCCGAGTCCCAGGGAGGGAACATCGGCCGGGTGAACCGTCACACCCATCAGAGTCGCGACATCCAGCCACGCCCGAACTTCGGGGAAAAGCTGCGCTGGAACTGGAACACGCCGATTCACCTGTCACCCAACGAGAAGGGCACGATTTACATCGGCGCCCAGTTCCTGTTCAGGAGCCGGGATCACGGCCAGACCTGGGACCGCATGTCTCCGGATCTGACCACGAACGATCCGGAGCATCAGCGCCAGGAGGAATCGGGGGGCATCACCGTCGATAACTCCGCCGCCGAGATGTACACGACGATCTATGCCATCAACGAATCGCCGAAAAACGGCAAGGTCCTTTGGGTCGGCACCGATGACGGCAACGTGCAGGTGACGAAAGACGGCGGCACGTCCTGGGCGAACGTCACGGCCAAAGCGGGCGTGCCCGCCGCTTCGTGGGTGACCTACATCGAGGCCTCGCCCTTCGACGCGGGGACGGCGTACGTGACCTTCGACCGGCACACCTTCGGCGCGATGGGCCCGATGGTTTACAAGGCGACCGACTACGGCGCCACGTGGCAAGCGTTGTCGACCCCCGAGAATCCGAAGGGGCTTCGCGGCTACGCCCACGTCGTGCGCGAGGATCCGGTCAACCGCGGCCTGCTCTACGTAGGCACCGAGCTGGGCCTGTGGATCTCGAACGACGACGGCGGCACGTGGGCGCAGTTCACGGGCGGCGACTTCCCCGCGGTGGCGGTGCGGGACATCGTCATCCAGCCGCGCGACAACGACCTGGTGCTCGCCACCCACGGGCGCGGCATCTGGATCATCGACGACCTGACGCCGCTGCGCGCGTTGACACCGGCGCTCCTGAACGAAGAAGCGGCGTTTCTTCCCACGCGCCCGCAGCAGCAGCGCATCCGTGCGCGCGGCGGCTGGGTCGAGGGTGACGCCAGCTATACCGGCGCGAATGCGCCGACCTCCGTCACGATCACCTACTACCAGAAGGCCCGCCACCTGTTCGGCAAACTGAAGATCGAGGTGTTGGACGACAAGGGCCACATCGTCGATACGCTCCCCGCCAGCAAGCGCCGCGGCATCAACCGTGTCGCCTGGTCGATGAACGTTGCTCCGCCGCGAGTGCCGCCGGCGGCTCAGGTCGCCGGAAGCGCCACGCGGGGCCCGCGCGTGGTCCCGGGCACGTACACCGTGCGCATGACCAAAGGGACGAAAACCTACGAGACCAAGGTCACGGTGGAACTCGATCCTCGCTCGCCGTTCACTCCGGCCGAAAGGCAAGAGCAGTTCAACGCCGCGATGGCTGTCAAGGCGATGTTCGGCACCATGACCGACCTCGTCGCCCGCATCCAGGCGGTCCGCGCGGGAGCCGGCGCGGCGATGACCAAGCTCCCCGAAGGAGATCCGCTGCGCGCGCAACTGTCCGCACTATCCGAGATGGCCGATACCGTTCGCAAGCAGATCGTGGCGACCAAGGAAGGTGGCGCGATCACGGGCGAGGAGCGGCTGCGGGAGCACATGGACAATCTCTACGGCGGCATCATGGATTACGAGGGCCGTCCGACCGCCACCCTGATCGCCTACACCGGCGTCTTGCGCCGCGAACTCGACGACGTTTCTACCGAATTCGACGCGCTGTGCGCCAAAGACGTCAAAGCGGCCAATGCGGCTCTCAAAGCCAGGGGCCTGCCGGAAATCACCGGCTGGGACGAGTCCAATAAGGAGGCATCGCGCATCGGAGCTTCGTGACTGCGGGGATTCTTGTTGTGACCCTGGCCATCGTGTCGTGCTACCGCCCGCCCGAAATTCCGGAGCGTGCCGCCGATCAGCAATCAGGCCCCCGACCCCGTCAGCACTCCGCCGCCGACTCCCGCGCCGTAATCGGGGGCGCCAACGGCTTTCTGGGGGTATCGTCTTTGACGACGCGAATGATGACGACCCTCCTGAAACGAGCCGCACTGACGATCGTGGCTGCGGCCCTCACGTCGGCGGCCGCCTGGTCCGCCCAGATCAGCGGGCACATCCTGGGCGACGGCGCCAAGCCGGTGGCGCACGCCGTGGTTTTGTTGCTGCCCGACACTCCCGCCACGGCGAAACCCGGGAAGGCAGTCCGGGTCGAGACAGGGGAGGACGGCGGGTTCGTGGCGCAGGGGCTGACGGGCGAGAGCTTCCGTGTCCGGGTCGAGGCCGACGGCTACGCTCCGCTGACGCAGCCCGGAATCCCCGCGAGCGCCGTCGTCCAACTCCGGTTGCGGCGCGGCGTCAAGCTTTCGGGCATCGTGAAGGACCTCACCGCGCAAACGCCGATCGGCGGGGCGACGATTCTCGCGTGGGACAAGGACGCGGAGGCCTTCGGGGAGGACGCCTATCGCAAGGCCGAAAGCGGAAAGGACGGACGCTTCGTCGTCTCCGATCTCCCCGCGGGGAAGGCGACGGTCGAGGCCAGGGCTTCCGGTCACGCACCCGCTACGTCGCGAAACGTCCCCATCCCGAAGGCGGATCTCGAACTCCTCCTCGATCTCCCCGGGGCACTGACCGGGCTCGTGACCGATACGTCGGGCGATCCGATCGCAGGGGCCGACGTCAAGGTGTCGTGGCGCGACGCGACCGGCGCCGGAAGCCGCGGCGTCAAAACGGGCGCCAGCGGCCGCTACCGCATCGCCGATGCCGCGACGACGCAGGTGACGCGCACGACCGTCCGGGCGGCGAAGTTCCTTCCCGTCGAGCGCGAGGGTCCCCAGCCTGCGGATGGCGTCCTCGACTTCGTCCTCGAGCGCGGCGGGACCATCGCCGGCATCGTGCGCGGCTACGATGGAGAGTTCCCCCCGTCGTTCCGCGTCAAAGTCGAGGTCGAGGTCGAGGGCGAGGGCGAGTCGTCGTCGCGCTTGCGCTCCGAGCACGAGTTCTCGGATCCGGACGGAGCGTTCCGGGTGGACGACCTCGACCCAGGGACCTACACGATCGAGGTCGGAGCCGACCGTTATGCGAGCGCCACCAAGGCGGAGCTCGTCGTCGTGGCCGAACAGGTCGCCGATGCGGGAACACTGACGCTCCCATCGCGATCCGCTCTCAGAGGGCGCGTCGTCGCCGCGCGAGATCGGACGCCGGTATCGGGGGCCACCGTCAAGGTCGTGCTCGTCGACGATCCGGAGCACCCCGCCGCGGTGGGCGCCAAGACGTCCTGGACCGAAACCACCGCCTCCGAAGGGACGTTCGCCACGACGGAGCTCCCGGCGGGAACGCTAGACGTCCTGGTGGAACATCCGCAGTTCGTTCAGGCGAAGACCCGGATTTCGTTCCGGCCGGATGCCGATACACCGGAGTTGACCCTGGAACTGTCCCGGGGCGGAGTGCTGACGGGAACCGTGCTGAACGGAAAGCTCGATCCGGTACCGGGCGTCCGCATCGTCGCGGCGTCGGCTGCGGGAGGGGATTCGCGCATCGCCGACACCGGCTCCGACGGCGGCTACTTCATCGACGGTCTGGCGCCCGGCGCGTACACGGTGACGCGCCGGCAAGAGCGCGGGGGGGGGCCGGCCGGCCTCGACACGAAGCCCGCCACGATCCGCGAGGGCGAGACGACGACGGTCGACTTCGACGAAGCGCCGAGGGTTTCCGTCAGCGGGGTCCTGATGAAGGGCGACGTCCCCATCCCGGCGGCCGCAATTCACTTCATGCCGGCGGAACGCGGCTCTCGTCACTTGGGAGCCTCCACGCGATCCGACAGCGACGGCGCGTTCCAGATCGGCCTCCGCCATGGCGGGTCCTACCAGGTGTCGGTCGTGTTCGGCGTGACCGGATCGGCGAACGCTCACAACGTCATTACGCTGACGATTCCCGACCAGCCCGAGGTGCGCCAAGACATCGTCTTTGACGCGCTGGCGGTTTCGGGGCACGTCGTCAATCCCGAACGGACGGGCGTCCAGGGCGCTCTGGTGACGGCGTCCCGCGAGGGCGCCCCGGCGGGAGGCTCGCCGCGTCAAACGACGACGATGACGGGAGCGGACGGCTCGTTCCGGCTGGAAGCGATCGACCCGGGCACCTACCGCGTCACCGCCCGGGCGAGAGGGTACGGGGCGGGGGAGGCCTATCCCGTCGTCGTGCGGGAGAACGAACCGGATCCCGAGCTCGAGTTGAACCTCGAGCGTGGCTGGATCATGAGAGGCCGCCTCGTCGATCCGCAGGGGCGAGGCGTTCCGGGCGCGCTCGCGGTGGTCGCTCCGCAAGGCGCCGCGGAGTCGGGCTACCTACCGGCGCAAACCGACGGCACCGGCAGGTTTCGCATCACAGCCCCGGCCGACGCTCCGGTGAACGTCGCCGCGATCTCGCCCCGCTTTGCTCCGGCCGTACGAAACGACGTCGAACAGCCTGTGGACGAGGACACTTTCGAGGTCGTGCTCCAGGCGAGCGCGGGCGGGACGCTACGCGTGCGGGTCGTTCACCGAGGGGGAGGTCCCGTTCCGGGGGCGCAGATCGCATTCCGGCCGGTGCCGCTGTTTCCCGGATGCGACGTCGTCATGGAGCGCAACCGACCGAAAACCACGGATGCCGACGGCACCACGTTCGTGAGGCTGCTCTACCCCGGGACCTACCTCGTCTCGATCGTTGGGCGGCGCGATGCCGCGGCGGTTCAGGTCCGTGTCGACGAGGGGATCGAATCGAGCGTCGTCATCGAAGTGCCCTGAGACTCCCGTGACTCGTCGAGACCGTTTTCCTCTTCATTGAGGCCGCGCACGCCGAGCCTGTGTTGTGTAGGGTTTCTCCGAGCGGAGATCGGCGGCCCCAGCGTCCGGGGTGCGTGGCCTTCGCCCGGGGGACCTCATGAAGCACGCTTTGACCGCGGTGGCGCTGACGATTCTCTCGTGGGGCGCCGCCTTGGCCTCCGAGCCCTCATTGCTGTTGAGGGTGGAACGTAAGACGCCCGACGATCTCGTGCTGTTGCGATCCGGCGGGACCCCCGTGGTGATGGAGACGCTTCCTTGCCTGTTCGTGCTCGGCGGCGAGGCCGACCTCGCGGCGCTGCGCGAGCGCGGCTATGACGTGCGTGTTCTCGATCGTGCGCCGGCTTCGGCCGATTACCTCATTGTTGGCGTGCGCCCCGACTCGGACGTCGCCGCAGTGCGCTCCTCGGGGGTGGTCCTGCTCGAAGAAGAAAACTGGATCCTCGTGCGCGTGCCGGCGGGGAGCTCGATTCATGCGGTCGAAGCCGCGAAGGTATTCATCGGCCGCGTCCCGAAAGAACCCGTAGGCCTCCCGATGCCTCCGCCCGAGGCCGTGCAGCGCCACGCCCCGCTCCTGCCGGATCCGATCGTGCAGAAGATCGTCACCGGGGTTTCCGATGCCGACGTTCAGGCCTACTGGCAGACGCTGGTGTCGAACGCACCGACGGGAACACGGTTCTCCACGGCGCAGGGATGCCGCGACGCGGCGACGTACTGCTTCAACGCCTACACGGCACTCGGGATCCCCGTGCAGTACCAGAATTGGAGCGGCTCGAACGCGCCCAACGTCATCGGTACTCTGGAGGGTGCGACGCGGCCGGAGGACGTCTACATCGTCGAGGCGCACCTCGACGACCTCCCCTCGCCGGGCGTGGCGCCGGGCGCCGACGACAACGCCTCAGGAAGCGCCGCGGTCTTAGGGGCCGCAAAAGCGCTCTCGTGCTGGGGGGTCAGAAACACGGTCAAGTTCCTGAATGTCACCGGAGAGGAAGCCGGCCTGCTCGGAAGCGCCGCCTACGCGGCAGACGCCGTCACGCGAGGGGAGAACATCCGCGGCGTCATCAACTTCGACATGATCGGCTGGGCGGGGGACGGGTTGCCCTCGCCCGAGAACCTCGATCTCAATTACAACGCGTCGTCACAATGGCTGGCCCAGCGATTCGTGGACGCGGCCGCGACCTACGGAACCGGCCTCGCCGTCAATGCGTTCCTGTGCCCAAGCCTGAACGCGTCCGACCACTACCCGTTCTGGCAGCGCGGCTTCAGCGCGGTGTGTGGTATCACCGACAACGAAGGGTACTGCGGCGCCACGGGCTATTACCCCTACTACCACACGGTGAACGACACCATCGCCAACAACGGGAACCCGGCGTTTTACTACAAGGTCGTCAAGGCCACGGTGGCCACCCTCGCCGAGCTGGCCGAACCGTTCAAGGTCACATTCGGCAAGAGCGCCTACGCGTGCGGCGCGCCGGTTCAGGTGCTGCTCGCCGATCGTGATCGCAACACCGGTCCCGGCACCGTGGAAACCGTCGTGGTGCTGGTGACGAGCACGAGCGAGCCCGCCGGGGAGTCTTTGACGCTGACCGAGCGCGGGCCCAACGGGATGATCTTCGACGGCACGCTACCGACCACTCCGGCCCCCCCCGTCGCCGGCGACGGCGTGCTCACCGTCGCCGCGGGGGACAGCCTCAGCGTCCAGTACGTCGACGCGCTCGACTGCGACGGCGCGACCGACGTGACCTACACCGCGATCGCCGGCACCGACTGCGTCGCCCCGGTCATCTCCGGGGTGGGCGCGAGTGCCGTCACTGGGAACTCAGCCTCGATCGGCTGGACGACCGACGAGGCGGCAACGAGCGTCGTGCACTACGGTACCGCGCCCCCCGGGTCGTCCACCGCGTCGAGTTCGTCGCTCGTGACGACACACGCGGTCGGCCTCACCGGGCTCGCCGAGTGCTCGCCGTACGCCTTCTGGGTCGAATCCGCGGACGACGTGGGGAACAACGCCCTGGATGATGCGGGCGGCGCCTACTACATGTTCGCGACAGGGAAGAACACCGTCCCGAGCTATGTCAGCACGGACACGCCGATCGCGATTCCCGATAACAACACGGCGGGCGCGACGAGCACCGTCACCGTTCCCGACGACAAGATCGTTCAGGACGTGAACGTGAAGGTCAACGTCTCCCACACCTACGACGGCGATCTGACGATCACACTCATCCCGCCGGTCGGCGCCCCGATCACGCTGTCGAACAGGAGGGGGGCCGGCGGCGACAACTTCGTCAACACGGTCTTCGACGATCAGGCGACCACCCCGATCGCGAGCGGGACCGCGCCGTTCACCGGCTCGTTCAAGCCCGACAGCTCGCTCGGCGCCGCCAACGGCATCCACTCCGTGGGGGCGTGGAAGCTCAAGGTCGCGGATGGGGCGTCCACCGACGTCGGCTCGTTGAACGACTGGACGCTCACGCTGGCGTACCCGGCCGCCCAGTGCGGACCACACGCCGCGTACACGAGCGAGAGCCTGGTGGAAGACACCTGCTCCACGGGAGGCGCAGGCGACCACAACGGCACGTGCGATCCCGGTGAGGAGTTGCAGTTCCAGGTGCGCGTCACCAACGATGGGACGGCACCGCTCACCGGCGTCACCGCGACGGTGACCTCGACGACACCGGGTGTGGTGATGATCGACGGCTCCGCGGATTTCGCCGATCTTGCGGCCGGGGCGTCGGGCGATTCCCTCGCCCCGCACGTCACCGCGAAGTTCCCATCGAGCCTGGCCTGCGGCGGCCTCGTCGCGTTCGACGTCTCGATCCAGAGCGCGCAGGGGACGTGGACGGGGTCGTTCACCCAGGCCGTCGGATGGACGCTTTCGGGCGGCGGCACGGCGCTCGACGAAAATTTCGCGGGCGGCATCCCCGCGTCGTGGACGGTCGTGGACGGCGGTTCGGGCGGAGGGGCCGCGGCCACCTGGACCACGTCGAACCCCGGCGCGCGGACGTTTACCACGCCGCTAGTCGCCCCGGTGGCGATCGTCGACAGCGACAACGCCGGGTCGACGGCGACGCAAGACGAGCAACTGATCACCCCCGTGCTCGATCTCGCCTCGGCCACCGCCGTGACGCTCGACTTCGACCAGTACTTCCAGTTTTACAGCGGCGGCCAGAGCGAACGGGGTGACGTGGACGTGCGCTCGAGCCTGACGGGAGGCGCATGGGTCAACGTCTTCCGCAACCAGAGCGCTTCGAGCGCCAACCCGGATCACCGCTCGATCGGCATCACCGCGCAGGCCGCTGGGGCCGCAAACGTGCAGGTGCGCTTCCACTACTACCAGGCGACCTACGAGTACTACTGGCAGGTCGACAACGTCAAAGTCACGTATGAGGCGCCGGGTGGATGCCAGTCGGACGCGTGTCTCGATCCGCCGTCGGCGCCTCCGCCGGTTCCGGACGGAACGTTCGGCGCGCCGATGACAGCCAGCCTCGCCGCGACCGACGGCTCTGCGATCGCGATCCACTGGGACGTCGCGACGTGCACCGCCACCGGCTACAAGGTGTTGTACGGCTCTCTCGCGAACGTCGCGTCCACGATGGTGGACGGCGCGGCCTGCGCGATCGGCACCTCGGGTTCAGCGACCTGGAGCGAGGTCCCCGCCGGGGATCTTTGGTACGTCGTGGTCGCGACCGATGGCTCGGGGACCGAGGGGGCCTGGGGAGCCGGGGGTGGGGCCACCGCCTCGGGTCTCTGCGGCGACACGTCGCGAAACAATGCGGGCAGTTGTCCATAAACAACTCGAAACCCTCGACCAGGCTGGTCCTTCGGGGGTAGGATCTCTGGACTGTCCATGGCCAAGTCAAACAAGGCGTCGAGGAAACCCGTCAAGCCGCGCCCTCCGCGCTGGGTGCCGCGGTTCCAGCACGGCGCGCCGGCGGCCATCTTCCTCCTCTACGCGATCTTGTGGAAAGCCGCTCCGGCGATGGTTCCGCATCTGGCGCAAGAGGATTCGTGGATCGAATGGCTCACCGTGGCCGTGTTCGGCTCGGCCAGCGTCGCTTTCGCTCTCCTCGCGTCGAAACGCGGGTTTCGGGAGGGGTGGTTCGCCTGGGGGCTCGCTCTGTTCTGCTTCCTCGTCGTCGGCGAGGAACTCAGCTGGGGTCAGCGGTTGGTGGGTTTCGTGCCGCCGGAGATCTTCCTCCAGAAGAACTACCAGGAAGAGGCGAACTTCCATAATCTTTTCAATCGTGACCTGGGGCCGAAATGGATGCTCGTGTCCCTGCTCGCGGGCTGGGGTCTGCTCTTACCGGTCTTGCGGCGAGCCGGGGCCGAAAAGCTTTTTGAACGCTGGCGGGTGATCGAGCCGCCGATCGCGCTCGCCCCGTGGTTCATCCTCAGCCTCGTCCTCTTGGAGAATTACCCGCTCGAGATGACGGCCGAGTACGTCGAGTTGCTCGCCGGCGTGTTGTTCTTCGTGACCGCAATCCCGATGCTGGAGCCTGGGCGGAAGACCTACCTGGCCGTCGCCGTTCCGTTCGTCGCGGTGACCGTGGCCGCCTCCTACCAGACTCTCCAGGACACTTTCGGAAGCAAACAAAAACTCGCGTGCGCCGTGGCGGAGACTCAGGCCCTCACCGCTGCGATCGAGGGTGGAGCCGGCCTGCCGCAACTCTTCGTGCGGCGATCGAGCGATGTCCGCGTCTACACCGCAATCGGGAGGGAGTATCTGAAGGCGGAGATCGTCAAGGCGTTGGATTCGGTGACTTGCGACGAAGTCTCGAAAAACCCCAACCGCCGGCTCTACGCGCTCGACCCGTGGGGACAGCCGTACTGGATCTACTACGAGCGCGGTGAGGACCGCGGAAGCGGCACCGCGCTCTTTTACAGCTTCGGACCAAACCGCCGCTACGATTCCCCCAAAGGGAGCATCGTCGGGACGGACGACATCGGGTCGCGGTCACGACCGCTGAGGCTGGAGACCGGACTGCCGGAGTAGGGCAACCGGAACTACTTGTCGACTCCGAAATCGTAGAGACTCGCGGTCTGCTCGCCTTTGCCGACGTAGATCCCGTACTCACCCGGCTTCAGGTCCTTGATCGGTGTATACCGCCAGAGTCCCTGTTTTTCTTCGGTGATCTGGCATTTGACCAACGAGTCGTCGTCGGGCGCGCTCGACATGACCCCGCCCCACATCCCGGGCGATTCGACGTCAATGGACCGGTCCATGTCTTCCGGATCCTTGTCCTGGTCGAGCTTGACCATCCAGTACAGCTTGTGGGGGTCCTTGTCCGTCGCGATCGTCACCGAGGGCTTTCGGTCCTTGGTCCTGACCGTGGCCGCGACCTCGGCGAACACGATGAACCGACGCATGCCGACGAAAGGTGCGACGATCGTCTTGACGTCGCCATCGATCCTCTTGAGGTCCACCGCGCCGTCACTCGACTGCAGGGTCACGCTCGCCGCACTCGGGGCGCCCGACGGCGCAGGGGCGCTGGGTTTCGCCGGGCTCGATCGGTCGAGCATCGCCGCCATGACGTCCTTGCTGACGCCGGCCTCCTTCAGTTTCACGAGGTCGTCGGTCCCGGTCGCGAACTGAACGCTAACCGCCGACTTGATCTTCGCGATGATCACGGCATCGCCCATGTCGAGTTTCGTCAATTTGACGATCTCGGCGTTATCCAAGGGCTTGTCGTTTTCCGCCGCCCACACGGGGCCGGCGACCAGAAACGCCGTAGCCAAGACGATTACAAACAAAAAACTCATGCGTATCATGGTGTTTGTTCCCCCTCCGGATCGGCCCAGCAAGAGCTTAGCTCAAAACGGCCCTATTCCGGAGCGAAGTCGTCCCGCGGCCACCATGGACGCCGCGGGGGCTGCGTCCTAGAGAGCCTCTAGAGGAGGCACGCCCATGAGAACCCCTCGATGGATCGGCGCCCTGATGCTCGGGTTCGTGGCCATGTCGCTCGCGCTGGGACAAGGCGGCCCAAAAAGGGCCCCGTCCTATGACATCAAGTCGGAGGTCGTCGTCAGGGGCAAGGTGACCGCCGTCGCGGCGATCCCGGACTGGATGGGGAAAAACGGCATCAACGTGACCCTTCAGACCCCGGACTCGGTCCTGGTGCACGTGGATACCGCTCCGGCCGAGTTTCTGGACATGCTGGATTTCGCGATCGCAAGTGGCGATGACCTCGAGGTGACGGGCGTTTGGGCGAAGTGGGACGGGAACCGCGTGTTGCTGGCTCGAATCGTGACGCGACAGAAGGTGGCCGTCTCCGTTCGAGACCTTGAAGGCAAGCCGGTTTGGTAGATTCGAGGGGCTTCGCCGGCCCTAGTCGCAAAAAGAGACTCACGCCGACAATCCCGTCGTCTCGGAGTTGCAAGCAAAACCGCTTGACTCGAGCCCCTCTTCCTCGTAATTCTCACTCGGTTTTGCGTGGCGAATGGGGCGCGGAATGTATTGTCTAATTTTTGTTTCCATAACCGCAGTGCCAGGGGGGGCGGCCTTCGGCACGCTCACTCGTCCAAACGGGGCGTCACGCCCTAACACATCGGCCAGGAGGGCGCATTCATGTCGAATCTTGTGAGGAGTACACGCTGTCGACCGAGCGGAAATCGCTCGCACCGTTGGATCACGTTGATGATGATCGTCGCGATGTTCGGATTCGCGGGTCTCGTCTTCGCTGACTCCGGCACACCAGTCAAACACATCGGTCCTGGCTCGAAGATCGCAAAGCCCCTTGCGCTAAGCGATCAGGACGCCGCGATTCCCTCCGGCAACGACACGCCGTTGGCGAGTGCGGCGCTCGCCGCGCCGGCGAACGACACGTGCGCGGGCGCTCAGGCGCTCACCTTGGGTATTTTGGCCAAGGGGACGACGATCGACGCGAACGACGACTACCAGTCGCCCGCGACCACCGCGTGCTACCCGGGCATCGGTCAGATCCCGACGCATGCCACGGGGCGCGACGTCGTGTACTCGTTCACTGCACCTGCCGCTGGGAGCTACACGTTCCAGAGCGTGCAGCAACACCCGACCGATCAGAACGCGAACCAGGACACGGTCCTCTACTTGACCGACTGCGCCAATGAGGGTGAGGTCACCTGCTTCACGGGAGCGAACCACACGGGTTTCAACGCGTCGGTCATCCAGTCGATCGGCCAGAGCAACAACCGGAGCGACCTGATCCCCTGCTACGCGATGACCGCTGGCGAGACCGTGTTCATGGTCTTCGACGACGGTATCGTCGGGCGATGCGAAGACGACCTCCATCGTTGCTACACCGATGCCAATTGCAACGACGGTGTGACCTGCGTTCCGCAGATCAACCCCGGTACCAACCTTGGCGTCGTGGTCAAGGCCTGCGACTCCGAAGTCGAGCCGAACGACTCGCCCGCGACGGCCAACCCGTACGTGTGCGACATGGTCGGAACCAGCCACGTCGCCCCGACCGCGTCCTGCCAGCTCGGCACACGCGCCGGAGCCGCCTGCACACTCAGCGGCTTCATCAACCAGATCCTGCCGGACTCGGACATGCGCTGCAGCATTTCGGGAGACCGGTGCGTTGTCGACACGATCTCCGGCAACGGCAACTGTGCGGGGGCTGGTGAACTCTGTCAGCAGCAGGCCGGTCTCGATTGCGATCCGCGCTGCGACATCGGGCCCAACGCCGGGAAGACCTGCGCGACGCAGGCCTTCTGCAACCCGGTCAGCGACCAGGGAGCCACCTGCGCGGGTACCTGCC
>JAQBEH010000077.1:0-7497 GCA_032124015.1 Acidobacteriota bacterium | reverse complement strand
CAAGAACCGCCTCCGCGCGTGGCGAAACAAGCGCGCCGGGGGATGAAGGTCGTCTGGACCGAGCGGGCGTGGGAGCGCGTGACGCGTAGGAAGCCGCGTGTCCACCGGTGTCACCATAACGCTCGGACTGTACGACCCCCCTCGTAATCCCCGTAAGGGATTGCTGGTTCGAGTCCAGCCTTCGGCACCAGCGATCCTCCGTTGATCTTGTCGATCCCGGAATGCTCGGACTACCGCGCCCAATGCGGTAGAGTCGCCGAGGAGCACCTCGCGGGATGCCAGATCACGACCCGGACAATCCGGATGATCGACTGAACTCGTCCAAGACGGACAGCCCCGATGCCGCACTACATCCCCTTCGTGAACGAGTCGACCATCGAAGGTGCGCATCGGGCTTCAGTCGCCAAAATCCGAGGGTCCCGGACGATGCTCGCAAGCCGCCGCCCGACGACTCAACGACGATGGCGTTCCAGCCAGCCCCGTCGGTAGAACACCAGCAGGATCGCCGTTACCACCGTGAGCATCGTACCCAGCAGGAAGAAATAGGCGCCGCGGATACGGAGCTCCGGCATGAACTCGAAATTCATGCCGTAGATCCCGGCCAGGAACGTGACCGGGACGAACACGACGGTTACGATCGTCAGCGTCTGCATGATCTGGTTGAGCCGGTGGGCGGATAGCGAGAGATAACCATTCATCAGATCGTCCGTCAGCTCGTAGTAAAGCCGCGCGAGGCTCAGCAGGCGGTCGAGCTGCTCCTGCACGTCGACCAACTCGTGATCGTGGCCCACGAGTTGCTGCGGCGTGTGGGAGCGGGCGGTGGTGAAGACCTGCGCGTGGTACTGCAGGATGCGCAAGACTCGTTTGAGGTCGCCCTTCTGCCGCACCAGTTCGCCGAGCAGCGCGTCGCTCGGCCGCTCGAGCATCTCCGTCTCCATCTCTTCCAGCCGCTTCTCTACGGCGAGCAGCAACGGCAAGAACCGGTCAGCCACGGTCCGGCACACACACAGCGCGAGGGCCGGCCTCGAGATGTCGGGAGGAAGGGCACCCGACGTTAGCCTGAACAGCACGTTGTCCGTGCTCACCGAATGCCCCGAGCTGCGGGTGACCAGGAACCGTTCGCCGACGAACAGTGACAGCTGGATCGTGTTCAACTCGAGTGAAGTCGACTGCGCGTCCAGGCCTTTCAAGAGAATGAAGGTGTTGTCTCGGAACCCCTCGATCTTCGGTGGGTGGCGGTCGAGGAGAGCGTCGGCCAGCGCGAACGGGTGAATCCCGAAGCGCTTCATTAGGAGGTCCTCCTCGATCTCGCGGGGCTCGTCCGCGATCACGACCCAGATCGTGGCCGCCGTGGCTCGCTCCCAGGCGTCGATCAGCTCGGTTCCCCCGTCGCGAAGCCGCCCGTCAGGCGGATCGTAAAGTAGCGCACGGATCAATTTGGCATCTCCTTGAAGAAAAGATCGGATCTACGATAGATGGACCGGTGACCTGTCTCTCGCGGGGCTGCAGCGCTTCGATCCTAGCGCGGAAGAGCCGCGGCGTTGCTCGCGCATTCGGCGAGGCATCTTCACGGGCGTCTGCTTCCAGGCTCGAACCCTCCCGCGTCGTGTGTTGACGCGTCCCGTGCGCATGCGCGATCACCAAGTTACGATCACCTGGGCGGCGGTTTTTGATCCCCGCCGCATCAAACCGAGGAAGACCAGTCTCCACCTGGGTCACCATGATCCTCGGACTGTACGACCCTCCTCGTAATCCTCGTAAACGGAAAAGGGCGACGAATTAACTAAACGTTGATCCGCCGCCCTTTCCGCTCAGCCTTAAAATTCGGTGCCCGAAAGGGAGTGCTGGTTCGAGTCCAGCCTTCGGCACCCCCAGTTTCAATAATCGACGGCAATCGGTTCGGGAGAAGAACGCCGCCTCGTCCGCGGCGCGATGACGGATGTGAATTCGGCGGTCGAAAAACGACGCTGGGCAGAGTCCTGCAGGCGCCCATATTTCAAAGGGAGCGTATGGAGGGCCCGGCGATGTTTAGGACGGAAATGCTTGCTCGTCTCGTGATGCCCGTGCTTGTCGCGAGCACGCTGGGAGCGGTTGTGGCTGGAGAGCCCGTGGGCACTACGCCCCCGGCCACGTCGATTCGCGAGTGGAACTCGACGCCGAATGCGGCGCCATCTGCCAACTCCGCGGCAACATCGGAAACGCATGGGGTTCGAGAGCCGGTGGGCACCACGACCCCGGCCAAGTCGATTCGCGAGTGGAACCCGACGTCGGATGCCGCGTTAACCGCGAACCCGTGCTCAATGCTGGCCGCGGTCCCAGCAGCCATGCCGGCCGTCCGCACGCTCGTACCGGAGAGCCCCGTCACGATCAGCATCACGAGCACTCTGCGGCAGGGGAATCTCGTGATCATGCTCGACGACGTCCCGATCTTCAATGAGCAGTTCCAAAAACCCTTCCTGCTCATTTCCCAAACCACGACGTGGGATCCTGTTCGGATTCCTGCCGGGCAACACAGGCTCGCCGCGAAGGTCTATGGAACCAAGAAGACCTATCTCTCGGCGCTCTACGATCTGAATGTGTCGCGCACGAAAGGGAGCACCCTGCGCTTCGTGATGAAGGGCGACAAGCTCACCGTTGAGGTAGCGTCCTGATCTGTGCCTCGCCAGAATCCAATCCGGCTTCCTCGATAACGACTTTCGGAGGTCGCGCGCAGGGTCCCGACGGTTCCACACCGCCGAAGAGCATGAAGGCTGCGGCTTCGGGGCAGTGCGCGGGTCGCCAATAGGCGCGACCGCGGTCGTTCCGACGCACGAGTCCCGTCGAAGGGACCGCGAACGCCGATCCACCACTCAGGTCTTCAGGCCGCTTGGTGCGACTCGTAGAGATGATGCAGGCCGCCGATTCGCGGATGGCCGACGATCTCGGCGTCGCGACTCGGCTTCGAGGTGGCCGTTCGCATCGACGGCGTGCTCTTGCCCAGCCCGAGGTGCGTTCTGTCGTCGTGGTAATACGCGACAAGCTCGGAGAGGAGTCGTTGCAGGTGCCGCTCGTTGAGGACGATTACGTGGTCGAGCAGATCTCGCCGCACGGTCGCGACCCAGCGTTCCGCCGCACCGTTCTGCCACGGGCTGTACGGCGTGATCTGCTTGCGCCGGAACCCATGTGCTCGATCACGGCAAGGACGTCGGTCCCGTACTTCTTGTCGTTGGCTTCGAGGAGTCAGCGCTTGGGCACCACCACTGCGAACTTCGCGCTCGCCTCCCCGCTCGCTTCCTCCGGCGGGGGGTCGAGCACAACCTCGAAACGGTACCCCCGGGCGAGAGCGGAGCTACGGGAAGGACGTCCAGCATCGGCTCGCAGCGCACTCGATCCGACGACACGAACGAGGGGTGCACCGTCGGGAGCGAGCCCACGGCCGACCCGTCATCGCCCAACAGCCGCCGCTCGACGTCGGGTGCCTTCGGATCGTGGTCGTTCGAGACCATGCACGCCGCCGTCCATGCTCGCCAGCTGGATGCGACGATTGAAGATGTGGGCGATCGTCTGTCCCGATTTCACGGTCGCGCCGAAATCGTAGGTCGCCCCGGGGGCTCGGTTGCCCACGACAGCGACGGGGAACTCAACGACGACCAGGGCTTCCCACATCTTCGGCTTGACCGGCCTCACCGAGAAGAGGTGAGCGCGGACCACGCCCCCCGGGAGCATCGTCGGCGCCATCCACGCGGCGAGGAGGCGGGAATGGCGTCGCTCCTTCCTCGCGGCCAGCGCCGCGATAAGAAGGGGCGAATTACTCCACCGATTTTTCGGTCAATATTCGTAAAGATTTCGGTGAGGGGAACAGGGACTCGAAATCGCGTGCGGTCAAGAGAGTTCCTTTCTCCTGAAAGCCCCGGGCTTCGAGGTCGAGTGCTCGCCCGGACCGTACCCCCTACCGCGAATCCCGCAGACTCGGATCGCCTGATAAATCACGCACGAGTTTCTCGAACGGTAGGCCCAGGCTGTCCTGCAACACGGTCAAGAACGCTGTACGCTGCTCGGAATCCCGTCGACCACGAACCTCAACCCGCTGGCGATCAAGCGCGGGGAGGTGCTTCTCCGCCTCGGTAATCCGTGCGAGGACCTCGTGTTTCGGGTCCGCGTTCGGCCCGCGCAACCGAGGCAGTTCATGACGGATCTCTCTTGAATCTGTGCTCACGAGTCGGCAGACCTTCGATGTCAATCCTGGCGATCGCGCCAATTTTCGACCGGCAGCGATTTAACGCGTCGGAACTCGCGCTCGTTATCGGTGACCACAACCAGGCCGAGCGAAAGCGCGTGGGCGGCGATCATCATGTCGTATGGGCCGATGGGGGTGCCGCGCTTTTCGAGTGTTGTACGCAGCTCCCCATAGGTCCGGGCCCCGTCGAGGTCGAAATCCACACACCGGACCTCACGCGCGAGTGTATCGAGCAAATCATGGTTGAGTTTCTTGCGCCGGCTCTTCTCGGCCCCATAGCGTAGCTCAGCCATCACGACCGAACTGAGGCAGAGGTCATCGGGCGGGGATTGCTGAATGCGGGCGACAACGGTCGGGTAACGTCCGGTGAGGTAGTCGACCCAGGCATTGGTATCGAGCAAGTACCTCATTATTTATCCGAAGTCCGGGCCGGCCTCAGCGGCGGGGGGCTCATCAGGGTAGGGGAAGTCCTTCGCGGCACCGGCCAGTTCCAGGAACTCCTTCTGCCACCGTCGGCGGGCACCTTCGAGGATGATCCTGTCCCCCTGTCGATAGATCGTGACCTCATCCTGATCTTCGAAACGGTAGTCTCTGGGCAACCGCACAGCTTGGCTGCCTCCGCTCTTGAAGAGCTTCGCTCGGTCCGCCATTGCCTGTTCCCTCCGTCGGAGAATATATACGAAATGTATCTACACTTCCAGGCGCGCGGAACCGAAATGCTGAACGCGCGGCACGAGACCGGCCTGGACGCCGAGAACAGGTGTCCACCGGTGTCACCGTAACAGAGAAGGTTGTTTGCGGAGTCGCGAAGCGATTCCGTCAACGGCCAGTTGAACGGAGCCGCGGGCCATCGAGCTGGGTCTATGGGGATTGTTCGGTGGTTTCTGGCGGTTTGGGAGTGGCAGTGGCTGGATGAGGCATGGGCGAGGGGCGGCTGTGGGCGGCTGCGATGAGGTGGTCGCTCGAGGACGCGTGCGCCAAGGGCGTGTTCGCCGCCGGTTGGAGGTCGAGTTGGGGGTGGAGAGGCAGAGGACGGCGTTGGCGGCCGGTGGCCGCGGACAATGACGTGGGGAGACTGCGGGAGATCGCGTTCACGGCGCTCGTGACCGGGTCGGGCTCAACGGGCCGATCAAGACGAGGTGACCGGTCTGGCATCGAGGGCAACGGCGAGAGTCGTGGGGAAGCAGTTGTTCGGGCCGGTGGTGTGAGGCCGGTTGATCAGGCTCGGGGGCCGGCGGGTTCGGCACGCTCAAGAGTTGACGACATCGTGCGAGGTGCTCGTGTCGTGTTGGGTTGGCGAGTAGTCCGTAGTGTCGGATGCGCATCAGGCCGGTCGGCAGGACGTGGAGCAGGAAACGTCGGAGGAACTCGGCGACGTGGAGGGTCATCAGTCGGTTGCGATTGCCGCGCGCCCTGTCGTGCCAGCGGAAGGTCACGCGGTCGTGGTCAAGGGCGACGAGTCTCTGGTTGGAGATGGCGACGCGGTGGGTGTAGCGGCCGAGGTAGCGCAACACCTGCTCGGGACCGGCGAAGGGTGGCTTGCTGTACACGACCCAGTCCTTGCGAGCGGCCTCGCGGAGACGAGCGTGAGGGTCGACCTCGGCGCTCGTCAGCTTGCCGTCTTCGAGACGCGACTGGAGCCGGTGCAACAGCTTGGCGCGGAACAGTCGGGCCAAGATGCGCACCGGGAAGAGGTAGCCAGGCCGGGCCGCGATCCAGTGTTGGCGGTCCGGATCGAGGCCTCCACCGGTGACGATGCAATGGATGTGTGGATGGAAGAGCAGGGTCTGGGTCCAGGTGTGCAGAACGCAGGAGAAGCCGATCGATGCGCCGAGGTTCTTCGGATTGCGAGCCACGTCGTGCAAGGTCTCCGCGACGGCGGCGAAGAGCAGACCGTAGCAGAGCCTGGGATTGGCGCGGAGCAGGCTGTGAATCGTGTCCGGCACGGTGAAGACGACGTGGTGGTACTCGATGGGCAGCAGATGTCGCTGCTGAGCTTCGACCCAGCGGAGTTGGTGGCTGCCCTGGCACTTGGGACAATGCCGGTCCCTGCAGGAGTTGTAGGCGATCTCGCGGTATTCGCAGCGGTCGCACTGGTGGATGTGGCCACCGAGGGCCGCGGTGCGGCAACTGAGGATCGCGCGCACGACGCGGACCTGCCGGCCGTCGAGGTGCGAGAGTGACTCACCGCACTGGTGGAAGACGTCGGCCAGCTCGAGATCCGGTCGACCTCCCCGGCGGTGTTGAGCCGCCGAGCATGGCACGTGTCAGCTCGTGGCTGACGGGCTGCTGCTCGGGCCGGGCAAGATGTCGAGCGGACTGGGTGTGTGGTCGAGGTAGTCCTTCGCGACGTGCGTGTAGATCTGCGTGGACTGCAGACTCCGGTGCCCGAGGAGCAGCTGGATCTTGCGGATGTTGACCCCGCTTTCGAGCAAGTGAGTCGCGAAGCTGTGACGTAGGCCATGCACCGAGACCCTCTTGGTGATTCCAGCCTTGCACTTGGCCTTGTGAAAAACCTTGTGCACGGTGCTGCGGGTCAGAGGCTGCTCGCGACGCTGGCTCTCGAAGAGCCAGTGCCGTGGATGCTCGAGCTTCCAGTACTCGCGGAGCACGGCGAGCAGCTTGTGCGAGGCATGACGTAACGGTCCTGCCGTCCCTTGCTCTGCTCGATGCGGAGCATCATGCGCTGACCGTCGACATCGCTCACGCGCAGGTGCGTAACCTCGGACACGCGCAGCCCGGCGGCATAGGCGGTCATCAGCATCGTCCGATGCTTGAGGTTGTCGACGACTTGAAACAGCTTCGCCACCTCTTCGCAACTCAAGACCACGGGCAGCTTGCGGCCTGTCTTCTGGTACGGAATGTGCCGAATGTCCCAGTCCTTCTTGAGGGTCACGATGTAGAAGAACCGGATGGCGCACACGGACTGGTTGAACGATGACCAGCAGACCTTCTGATCTCGCGTCAGGTGCAGTTGGTAGGAATGGATGTCCTCGAGCGTCAACTCGTCCGGCCGACGCATGAAGAAGCGGACCATCGCCTTCATGCGAGCCAAGTAGCACTGCTGGGTGGAAGTGCTGAACCCGCGAATCTGAAGATCCCGCTCCATCCGATCTCGGTATTCTCCCATCGCACAGGCCTCCTTCAACGGCCGTTCGGCCGAAGGCGGGCCCCGACGGTGGGGCCGCGAGGACTGTACGGAGAACCGAGGAAAGGCAGGAAGAAGCGCTGAGCTACGCGGATGGTCTCGAGATCTTCACCGCGCAGCGGTTTCGTTCAAC
>JAQBEH010000076.1:0-2785 GCA_032124015.1 Acidobacteriota bacterium | reverse complement strand
GTGAAGGCAGACAGCGACACAGCCCGGACCATGAATGGCTTGGCGTCTTCGAATCGTCCGAGCTTGTACAGAAGCTCGCCCAATTCGATCTGGATCTCCGGAACCCTCGGAGCGCGAGCGCCAGCTACGCCGACGAGGGTTGCCACGCCCTGTTCGTCGGGGGTTCCGCCAAGGATGCCTAGTTCCCATTCCACAGCCGCCAGGCGTTGGATCGACCGCGTATCTGCGAGGTTTGCGAGCACGGCGCGTCGAAGAAGTATCTCGGCCGTCTGCAACTCCGTTTGGTATGCGGGAACTCGCGCGGCGGATTCGCGTTTGGGATCATCAAGCGCGGCAACGGCGTCCTTGAGTTTTGCGTCGATCGCGTCTTCCAACGTAGAGCCCTTGGGTCCCAGCCAAGCTAGCACCGAAAGGTCGGTTTGGGACCCGGCCACATGACGCCCCGACTGGTACGATGCGATCGCTAACGCCGCAGTCAAACAGAGAAGCATGGCGGCTGCAACCAGAGCGCTCCGACGAAGGGCTCGATGGGTCTCCATAACCGGAGCTACGATCCGTCGCCGGATACGCGTCCTGCCGGGGACGCCGGAAAGACGTTGGCCGCGATTCCCGTGGCTGGCGTGCTCGAATGTCGGGTCAAGGCCATTCCCATCAGAGCGGCTCCGACGACGGCCACGGCTGGGATGCGAAGGGAGAAATCAAAAGCGGCGTGTACGGCCAAGGCCGCGGTCGCCGCGCGGCATGAGATTGAAAACGTCGCCGCACCGATCGTCTCACGAGTTGTGCGCCATGTGTTTCGCAGCGCAACTCCGAGAAGCGTGATCGCGGCAACTAGGGCGACGACGCCACCCTCGGTTGCCCATTCTAGCCAGTCGTTGTGAGCGTGGTCGTAATGCACCTCAATGTCCGCAGATTGTACCGTAGGGAAAGCGCGCTCGAACGTGCCGAAGCCCCAACCGAGCAGCGGGCGCTGTCTGACCAACCCCGTGGAGGCGAGCCAGACCGCCGGCCGTCCCGCCCTGTCCTCTATTTCGTCTTTCAGCGTCAAGAATCGCTCACCCGGCGCCTGTGCGGTTTCAACCGTCAGGAGAACGAGCAGGACTCCCGCGCCGAGCGCTCCGGCCCAACGCGCCGCACGCGTGGCTCGGAAGCGGACGAGTACTATCGCCGCTCCGACGAGGGCGGCGGCAAGGCCCGCACGCGAATGGGACAGAAGCAGGCCAAGCCAGATGAGTGCGGAAGCCGCGACGGCGAGCAGGCGTCCGAGCCCAGCACCGTCCGCGGCGGCGACAAATCGCCTACGCCACGAAATTGGGTGCGGCGTTCGGTCTGACGTTGCCTTGGGAATCGCCAGCAGCAGCGCGAACGGCAGGGCGATGGCGAGAAGGGTGGCGAAGTGATTGCGGTTTATGAACGTCCCGGTGGCCGAGTCGAGGTAGTACCTCTTCGCGAACCCAAAGATGTGCTGGCGGCCCGACAGGTACTCGCCTGAACCGTACACTGCCTGGAAGACTGCGGCGACCACAAGCACGGCCGCAAATCGGCGGCGCGAACGGCTGTCGTCGAAGGCCACCGCCGCGGCTAGGCCGATCAGGACGTAGGCGACGAAGCGCAGCAGGGCGTCGGTGGTCTCGGGCGGGGCGATGCTCCATGCGACGGCCGGAGCGTGGTCGAGGCCGAGATACGGGATCAGCGGGCGCACCAGGTCGGCCGTGGGGTTGAACTTCTCGGCGATCGAGAAGGGGAGGGGGATCACCTGGAAGATTCCGAGTGCGATCACGCCGAGGCAGATGGCTAGGGGGGCTCTCGGTACCGCCGCAGCGGCGTCCTCGTCGCGGGCGATCAACAGGATCGTGATCAGGCCGAGGGCGGCGGCGGTCAACTCGATCGCGAGGACCGGACCGGACTGAACGGATCCGTAGGGGAGAGGAGCCAGGAACAAAAGCGCGAGCACCCCGAACCGGAGGGCTGCGCGCAGGCGTTCGGGCGTCACGCCTGCTTGCGGTGACGACTACGGCTGCGGCTACGGCCGATGAGCGAGGTCTTCTCGCTCGGCTCGTCGCGGTGGTAGCGGTAGTAGTAGTAGTTGCCGAAGCGTTCGACGACCGCGTTCAAGACGGCGCCCAGAATTCGCGCGCGCGACTGCCGAAGGCGCTTCGCCCCCGAGGACAGCGCCTGGTGCGTCGTACGCCCTTCGCGCGTCACTAGAATCGTTGCGTCCATGCGGTTGGCAAGGAGCACCGCGTCCGCCATCTGAAGCAGGGGCGGAGAGTCGAAGAAAACGTGATCGAATGGGCCTAGCTCGTCGAGTTTCTCGAGGAACGTATCGAGAGCGTTCGAGCCCAGCAGCTCCGAAGGATTCGGCGGCAGCGGGCCGCTGGTGATGACGAGCAGATCCGGGATCCCGCTCTCCTGGAGAATTTCCTCCACCGAGGCATTGCCTGAAAGGAAGCTCGAAAGCCCCAGATCGTTCGGGATGCCTAAGACCTTGTGCACGCGCGGCCGCCTGAGGTCAGCGTCGACGATGACGATGCGGCGGCCCAGCTGGGTCAGCGCGATGGCGAGATTTGTCGCCACGGTCGATTTGCCCTCGAGCGCCTCGCACGACGTGATGACCACGTGGCGGGGGGCGTGCTCGGGGGAGGCCATCAGAAACGATGTGCGAAGGCTCTTGAAGGCCTCGGCGAAGGACGAGTGTGCGTCGGCGTGGCAGGCGACGTCCGCGGCGTACTGGCTGGTCGCAACGGGTTCTTCCGCCCCGACGACACGCAGCGGCTGGTAAAGC
>JAQBEH010000075.1:0-55413 GCA_032124015.1 Acidobacteriota bacterium | reverse complement strand
TCGAGGTCGAGCAAGATTTCGGTGGCGCGAGTGAGCGCATCGAACTTGTTGGACCTTACGGTAATGGTGAACTTGGCCTGGAGGATCTCGGTCAAGCTCGTACGATTGACGTTCGCCACCTTGAACTGGAACGGGAGGTAGGTGGCGGGATTGCTCAACTGGGTGTCGAGAAGCGAGCCGATGCTGATGGCGGAACGGGTGATGCACTCGATCGTAGGACTCGTCGTTCCCAAGGTTGCCGACAGATCGTCGACGTCGAGGCCGCTCTTGTTGGCGAAAACGATCACGAGGTTGTTCAACTCGTTGGTATCC
Organism: Acidobacteriota bacterium; assembly: GCA_032124015.1. Lineage (GTDB taxonomy): Bacteria > Acidobacteriota > Polarisedimenticolia > Polarisedimenticolales > DASRJG01 > DASRJG01. The sequence goes on along the minus strand of JAQBEH010000075.1, from coordinate 55,101 downwards.
GCGAAGCCATCGTCGTCGCCGGGTGAGAACACGCAGGTGCCCACGCCAGAGCAGTCGGCGTCCACGTTGCAAGACTGGGACGTCAGGCCGCTGCAGACCTTGGCGAGGGCCACCGAGTACGAGTTGACCGTGACACGGCCGGTGGTGGCCGTGACCGTTGTCGTCGAAACAATGGAGCCTTGCTTGTCCGGCTCTTGGAAGTTCTTGCAGGCCGATCCCGTCCCGTCGTTCCGGTCGATATAGAGGGCCGTCACAACCGGGGCGGAGGTTCCGGATTGCACCACGAAGAGGCTGCCGGGGGAGTTGTAGAGGGTCGAGTAGGGGAAGTTGGTCTTATAGACCGGAGATCCCGGAGCGACTTGGTCGAGAATTGCGATTTCTCCGAGGGTTTCGGCGTCGGAGGTCACTTTGACCGTGACGTCGAGCGCCCCGTTGTTGTTGCAATCCTGGTCGTCGACGGGGTCGGTGTAGACGCCGTTTCCGTTGCAGTCGTTCACGTTGTTGACACCGCCATTGTTGTAGGGGGTTCGATCGAGCACGGTCAGGCTGACGACCGAATTCCCTTCATACGTATTGGTGCTCGCAGTGTCGAGGCTGGCGCACTCCCCGCTGCCGACGCAGTTGGTCGTGTCGGCGTCGAGGCGTGTTTCCTTCCAGGAGATGAACATGTCATCGACTGCGACACCAAACCCGGGCGCGACGCCCGTCGTGTTGACGTCCGGCTCTCTGTTGTTGAACCCGAGGGCGGCCTGGAACGCGTCGCCCGTGTCGCCGTAGAAGTCCTCGAGCGTGGTGAACCTCATGTCCGGACCGTTCGAGATCTGGATGCCGTAGTTGCGTCCAGGGCCGTTCTGCTGCACGTATTCGTCAATCCCGGGTGAGGTGCCGGGGTTGCATACGGCGTCGTAGATGTGGAACGAACAGGTTCCGAAGCCGGTGCAATCGGCGTCCTGTTCGCATTTCTTGGCGTGATCTAGGCTGCAGGCAATGAGGGTTTCATACGGGCCTCCCGCCGCGTCGCAGTGCTGCGGATTGGAGCAAGAGATGTTCTTGTCGATACCGCTCAAGCTGTCGCTGCGACCGCAGTAGCCGTTCGCGAGGTCGTCATCTTTGGGTGTTGCCAGCCCGTAAGGCTCGATGGCCGCGACGAGTTCGCTTCCGGCGACCGGTATGCGCGTGCCCCTGAAGCTGCAGTTGTCTGCGCCGCCGCGGTTGGTTCCAGCATTAATGATGCAACTGCCAGGAGTCCCGCCACAGTCCGCGTCGCCCGAACAGGCCACGGGGCTGAAAACGCACTTTTCTCCCGGCGATTGGAATCCAAGCGAGGTTTTTGCGATGCAGCTGCCATCACTCGTTACGCCACAGGTGATAGCCGGAATGGACGTTCCGCAACCGCCACCGGCTAGGGTCGAGTGCCCGGCAACGCCGTCACACGTCGAACCCGAAACGTTGTTGCAGAACCTCGCGAGATTGCCCGAGCAAACTTTGTTGCAGTCGTCGTCCACGGTGCAATTGAGGTTTCGGTTGCCGGTGCACTTCTTCTGGGCCGGCGGATTCGCGCACAACCCACGGGTGAACGAAACCGGGATACCGCCTCCGCACTCGAGGTCGGGCTTGTTCTTGTTTGCATTACACAGAGGTCCGGCCGCCGTACCGCAGTGGTCGAGCGATCCGTTGCCGTCGGTGTCCTGGCAGTTGCTGATCCGGGCGAACATGTTGAAGCCGTTCGTGATCGGACCGTTTCCTCCGCTAATCGCGCCCTGCTTGCCGCGGAAGGCGAGCAGGACTCCCGCGTCGTTGAACAGATCGACACCGGCCGACTTGTTGACGTCGGTATCGAATTCCAGGGTGACGGAGGTGTTGGTGTCGGGGATGTCAACCGACATGTTCCAGGCCCAATCGGTGATGGCGACCTGGTAGATCGGATCCCCCTCGCCGTCGAGGCCCAAGTTGACCTTGTGAAGGACCGGAGTCAGGAGCAACTCCCACCAGTTGTTGTCGCCGACGGAGTCGCCGTCGGGAGTCGCCCAGTACCGCTGGCAGTCCGCGGGATCGTTACCCGCCGCGAAGCAGGTTCCGGAGCCCGGTGTCCTGATGAGGCCCGTGTGCCACACGCCGCCTGTTGGATCACCGGGGGCCTTGGTCTGCCATCCGCATCCACCGAGAGTGCTCCAGGCCGTATCGAGCGAACCGTTGGCAGGATTGCGGTCTTCATCCAACGAGTAGTTGCAGACGCCTGTGCCCTGTTGCACGCAGGTGCCGTCGTCCGGGAGGGGGAACGTGCAGTCGCCGTTGGTGAGGCACGCACGACCGAGGTTCAGTGAGCAACGTTTGCAACCCTGCGATGCCGCGATCCCCTGGGTGCAGGGAATGGTCGTGGCTCCCGTGCAGAAGCCGTCCAGCCTGCCGTTGAAGTTCTTGTCCTCGCCCCACTGCGCGTAGGTGCCGGCCGAGGGACGGCTGGTGTTTTGGAGCCCGTTGACGAACCCGCCGTTGTCGGTGTCGAAAGTCCAGGGAGCCTTGGTGTTGGCAATCGGGTTGGTCGACGTCATGTTGCCGTAGGTGCGAGTCTCGAAGAAGTAGTCGTTGGTGAAGCCGCGCGGGTCGTTCGTCACCGTCTCCAAGATCTCGTTGTTGTTGATGTCGTACCCCCCGACCGGCTCCGTGCCGCCCATCGGGAAGTCGGTGGAGTAGAAGAGAGAGAACTCGTCGGCGTTCAGGATCTCACGCTGGACGATGAGGCTCTCGACCCCCTTGCCTGCGGCCTTGGCGGTAACCCCGATGATCATGTCGACCTTCTGGGTTCCCGTGATCGAATTCGCCATCTGAACCGTGAAGCTCGGTGTGAGAATCGCGCCCGAGGGCAGCACGCCGTAGATCTTGGGTGAGTCGAGGACCGTCAGGTGCGGCGACACCGGGTTGTTGGTCCGGTTGGGATCGCCGCAGCCCGTCGTTCCGGGCTTGCAACTCGCGGGGCTGTCCGCGTCGGCGGTGACCGCCTTCAGCGAGATCTTTACGTTGACGAGATCCGTTCCCAGCTCGGCCGATTGGAATGCCACGATATAGGAAACGAGCTCGCCCGCGTCCATGTAGCGGTCCGGGAAGCCGAAGGTGAAGTACCCGCGGGCATCCTTTTCGCACCCGCCGTTTACCACGGTGAACGCGTCTCTTCCGAACTGCCCGAAGACGACACCGCCGGCGGCTAGCAGGGGCCGGCAGATGACCGCGGCGGATCCGGTACGGGTGGCCGTGGTGTCCGTGTAGACCACACGAACCCGTTGTCCGTCACGGACGTCCAACGCACCGTTTCCGGCCTCCGGCGCGGTCCCGTCGGTCAGGAGGACCTTCTTGGAGTCGAATCGAAGGTTACCGCCCACCGAAGAGATGAGGGCCCAAGCGCTGGCGGGGAACGACTCGGTGTCCACGACGACGTTATTGGAATCGACGACCTGGAGCACGGTTCGGCTGGCGATGGCGGCCGTGGTCAGATTGCCGATCGGGTCGCCGGCGGTCGCAACCTCATTAACCGTTGCGACGACGCTGTCGTTGCAGGTCAGAGGCGCGCCTTCGAGCTGGTTGTTCTCCAAAACGCGCTGCACTCGGGCCGAAGAGCCCAGGCAAATACCGCCCGTGATGGCGATGGAGAAGGAATTTGGCTGGGGGAGCAGAGGGACGTGCGAGCCGTTCTTGACGGTCACGGTCCATACGCCCTGCTCGATCTGGTTGTCGAAGGCCTCGTTGATGCCGGTGGCCGGATCGTCGGCGATGCCGTTCAATCGGCTGTCGGGAGACAAAAACACCCCCTCGACGTTATTGTTGAAATCGACGTGAGCGCCGGCAACGCACGTATTGGACGGAAGACTCCACGGGCCGGTGTCCACTTCGCCGGCGACGGAATCAACCGGCCAGGGCTGGCCGGTGAAAATGCAGTCTTCGTTCCCCGCGATGATGTTGTTGTCGTCCGTGTCGTCGGTGAAGAAGTTGCCGAGGTACTTCTTTCCGGAAGGAGCGGTGACTTCGAGATCGAGGTCGCGGGAGATCTGGTCGGTCACCGACGGATCGATCCAGGAGATGGCGACGTTGAGCGGCTGCGAAGTGTCGCAGACGTTGAGCAGGTAGTTCTGGCTGGCGGGATAGGGGGCGTTCAAGTCCAGTGTCGTGCTGTTGACGGGAGTGCCGGGTTGGCCCGGGCCACCACCGTCGCCGACGATCAAGCCTGAAACCGCCGCCGAATACGTTTGGAGCGGAAGGGCGTTCGAAAGAATGATGCGTCCGAATCCTTGCTCTCGGTTGCCCCGGAACTTCCGGGTGAGGCCGGGCGCGAACGGGAGGTTGTAGTTGCCGCTCGGGTCGTGGTTGGAGTGCATCCACTCGGCCGAGGTGACCAAGACCGCCTTGAGGAGGGAACCGGAAATGGTCGGCACCTGGTCGGCGGCGTTCCCAGCGTTGGTGTTGGATCCGTCGGGGTAGAAGCCCTGGGCGAAGTAGTCGCGAACGAGCATGCCGGCGCCCGCTGCGGCCGCCGAGGCGAAGCTCGTCGAGATCTGGCCGGAGATGACGTCGCACTCAACCGGTCCGGTCTGGTTGTTGTCGTTCGAGCGGCAGTGGAATTCGGAACCGATTCCCAACGAGCCGGCGTCGGTCCCGGGGGCCATCAGGAGAGGCGCGATACGGTTGCTGAAGATCGTCGCGGGACCGTTGCTCGAATTTCCCCAGCGGCTGTTGGGGAGGTTCGGACCGGCTACAGCCGTATCGACGCCGCCGAGGTCGTCCGCATTGCGCGAAGAGCCGACGGCGATGATGTTCTTGGCCGTCGCGGGGGCGCCGATGGTGTTCGGGTCGGGAATCCGGTCCGAGTTCTTGTCGCGTCCGGCGTTGCCGACGGCGACGAATACCATGGCGTCGCTGTTCGCCAACAAGAACGCATCGATCTTGCCTGCATTGATGTCGTACGAGTTGGCGACCGATCCCCAAGAGAAGTTGACGACCCGAGCGCCCTTGGCGTAGGCGTCCGGAAGGAGTAGCGAGAGATCGCCGGGATCGAGAGGGGTGATGCCGACGAGCGGGGTCGGGATCTGGGTGACGTCGTCGCAACGTCCGGTGAGGGGAGTGACCTGGCCGTCGTAGGCGACGAGCCGGGCCAAGGGAGCGAGACCGTCGAGGCCCCAGAAGTTGCCCGAGGTGTCGACACCGTTGTAGGGGGTTCCGTAGGAGACGGGAACCCTTGTTGCGTTACCGAGCGCCACCGCGGCGACCGTGTGACCGTGGGTCACGCCGCCGGTTGTGCTGCTGTCGCAACCGAGCAGGTCGCCGCCCCCGCCGAAGGGGGCGGTGGTTCCGTAGAACGCGACCTTGCGGTGGCCGGCGATCGGAAGTCCGCCGGCAGTGAGGCCAGGATCGGTCGACGTGTTCGAAAGGTCGCCCGCGTCGAGCTGAATGCCGTTGTCGAGGATCGCCAAGATCTGATCGTCGGTCTGGGACGCTTTATTGAGACCGCCGCCGTCAACGCCGGCATCGGTGTAGGGCGTCGCGCCGCTGTTCCACCTGCCCGTCTGGACGGTGGTCGTCGTTTCTTCCGACATCAGGAAGATCGGCAGGATCTCTTCGATCATGTAGACCGAATCGATCGCCGCGATCGCTGCAAGCTTGCTGCGGTCGGCGTCGACGATGATCGTGTCGGAGTAGTTCCCCTTGACGTTCAACCCCATCGACCGGAACGAGGCGGCAACCTCATCGACGTTTTCTCCGGGGAAGAGCTGGACCTTCAGGCTGTAGATGCTGGAAGCGGCCTTCGCTGCGTCGAGCAGCGGAATGCGGCCGATCTCCGGTGAGAGCTTGAAGGCCGGCTGATACGGCTGGAGCGCCAGGATGGAATCCGAATCCTTGATGATGCTGTGTGCGCCCGGGGTCATCCGGACGATGAAAGCCGCCACCGGCATTTCGGCGACGATCGAGCCGCCTTGCGCGACGATGGTGCGCTTCAGGTCGTCGAACGTGCCGTTGGCGAAAGCCTCGTTCCTGACTTGCATCAGGAAGTACTGCGAGGCCGACGTGCCGAGCTTGTTCGCCGCGCGCAACTCGACCGGGAAGTTCGGAAGACCTTGAGTCAGATCGAACGATCCGACCGCGGTGTGGAGCACGCCGGTGGAACTCCAACTCTCCGCGCCGACCGTGCTGTAAACCGGTCCCGACGAAAACGGCCAGGCATAACTCGTCCTGGCGTACAGGATGGGCTCGGCTCTGGTCGCTCGAGCATCGACATCCTCTCCGACTGTTCCTGAAACTAGCGGCGTTCCGCTGGTCGGCTGCCCCTTCGCGGGTGCGGCCGCACCTGCCGGTGCGATGATCATGCTCGCGATGGCCAAAGCCATCATCAGGCGCTTCATGCCTGCGAGGATTCGAATCTGCATAGCCCCCTCCTGCGGAAAAAAATTTTAAAACAAACGCCACAAGGCGTCGAAATCAACAAAACACACCCCCCCTAAAGGGATGCTGTGATGTACCGTGATCACCCCGGGTTGTCAACCGAGAGAACGCAGAAACCGCCGGTTCCGGCCACGGTGAAGCACCACGCGAGATCGCAAATGCAACGATCTGTTGGCACTATGAAGAAAAAGGAGCGCGCAATTTCGCTGCTGCGCGAACACCGCACTGTTCTCGTCGCCTTGTCCGGCGGGGTCGACAGCGCCGCGCTGTTGGCGGTCGCCTGCGAGGCGCTCGGGCCCGAGCAGGTCCTCGCTGTTACAGGTCGTTCCGGCTCAGTCACCGAGGCCGAGATCGAGGACGCCCGCGCGGTCGCTCGCACCTTGAAGGTGCGGCATGAAGTGGTCGAGACCTTTGAGCTCGAACGGAGCGAGTACCGAGCCAATACGGGTGATCGTTGTTTTCATTGTCGTTCCGAGCTTTTTGCGGTCCTCTCCGGCATGGCGTCCCGGAGTGGAATCGACGCAATAGCGTACGGGGCGATCGTCGACGACCTCGGCGACCACCGTCCGGGCATGGAAGCTGCCCGGCAACTGGGAATCCTGGCGCCCCTGCTAGATGCTGGCATAGGGAAAGACGAGGTGCGATCATTGGCAAGTGACTTCGGTTTGCATGTGCATGAAAAGCCTGCCAGCGCATGTCTTGCGTCTCGAATACCTATAGGAACTGAGGTCACTCTTGCACGACTGAGCGAAGTCGGCCGGGCTGAAACCGCCCTGCGGAGTCTGGGTTTCCGCCAGTTTCGGGTGCGGCACCATGGTGAGATCGGCCGCATCGAATTCGGTGCCGGCGAGATCGAGCGCCTCGCCGACCCCATCCTACGCACCGAAATCGTTCGTGCCGTCAAGAAAGCCGGATTCCGATTCGTGGCGGTGGACCTCGAGGCTTACCGTGAGACCGGCCTCTACTCGATCGAGCCGAGCCGCGTGAGCGGCCAGTAGCGCCAGACGGCGCGTCCGCGGATGCAATGTCGCGGTACTCGCCCGAACGTCCGGCTGTCGAGGCTTTGATCCTTGTTGTCCCCGAGTACGACGAAGGACGGCTCGAGCGGGGAGTCCGGGGTCAGGATCGAGGCCGGGTACGGGGCCTCGCCGGGGTACGGTTCGCGGGCGATGCGCTTGACCATGTTCTCGCCGCCGGGTCCCGACAGGACGACGATCTCTCCGGTCCGGGGGAGGCGCCCACGAAGCGTGATGAGGTTCACCAGCACGCGGTCGCCCTCCTGGAGCGTCGGCTCCATCGACGGACCGGCGACCACCCAGGGGATCATCAGCCACCGGGTCACTCCCCAAACGACGCACCCCACGGCGACGAGCACCACACATAGGTCACGAAGGAACCGGGCGGGATTCATGCCGCGTGGCGGCGGGGGTCGAGCTTTATTCTGAGGCCCTCAGCGAGCTCGTTACACCCGAGAAGCAGAACGAACAATGCGGCCCCCGGGCAGACCGCGAGCCACCACGCGTGGCCGACGTGGTGCAGGGCCTGGAAGAGAAGTTCCCCCCACGATGCGGCGGGAGGGGAGATCCCGACGCCGACGAACGAGAGGGTCGCCTCGGCGAGCGCCGCGCCACCCACGCCGAACGCCATCGTCACGAGAATCGGCCCCAGGCTCTGGGGCAACAGGTGGCGCCAAACGATGCGCAGATGCCCCGCTCCGGCGGCCCGGGCGGACGTGATCGACTCCGAACTCCGCAGGCGACGAAACTCTCCTCGCAGGTAGCGGGCTGCATGCGTCCAGCCGATCAGGCTGAGGGCCAAAGAGATGCGCGTTGTTTCAGGGAGCGCCAGCAACCATGGCGGGCCGATGCTAAGGAGCGCGATCGCGATGACGAGGCCGGGAAAACACAGGGTGGCTTCGATCAGCCGCGAGAGAGCGGCGTCGATGGCCCCTCCCGCATAGCCGGCGAGCGCTCCGATCGGAAGACCGATTAGTACCGAGAGGATCCCGGTCGTAACACCGATGAGCAAAGAGATCCGGGCGCCGTGAACGAGTCGCGACGCGACGTCCCGGCCGAGGCCATCCGTCCCGAGCCAATGCGCCGACGAGGGCGGAGACAGGACCGATCCGAGGTCGATGCGGTTGGGTTCCGGCGCGATCCACGGCGCGAGGAGAGCCGACACCGCGATGATGGAAACCAGTGCGAGCCCCCAGAGAAGGGACGAACGATTACCGCGCATGCCGCACCCGCGGGTCCAGCCACAGGATCAAGACGTCCGAAAGCGTCGTGCCCAAAAGAGTCGCGAGGCCCGAGAGCAGGGTCAGCGCGAGGACGACCGGAAGGTCACGAGACAGGATCGAATCGAATAGGAGGCTCCCGAGCCCGGGAACGTTGAAGATCGCCTCGATCAGGAGGGACCCGCCCACCAAACGTGGGATCAGGAAGCCGGCGAGCGTCAGGAGCGGCACGACGGCCTGGACCACACCGTGCCTCGCGGCGTATTGCAGCGTCGACAGGCCGCGGGCCCGTGCCGCCCGGCCTCCTTCACCCGCGGTACTCTCGACGATGTTGGTACGAACGAAGCGCGAGACGTACGCAAGACCACCCGAAGCCAAACACGCCGCCGGAAGGACGAGATGCCACGCGGCGTCGGCCAAGGCCATGCCGGCGGACGGATGGCGGGCCCCGTCCGTCGAAATGCCGGACAGGGGCAGCCAACCGAGGCGGATTGCGAACAGCCACTGGAGGAGAAGCGCCGTCCAGAACACTGGGGCCGCGTAGAGCGCGGTCGTCGCGAACCACCCCGCGCGATCCCACGGGCCGTCCGGCCGAGCGGCGCCCAGGATCCCGAGCGGAACGGCAACCCCGAGCATCGCCAGGAGAGCCAGCGCGTTGAGACCCAGAGAGACCGGGAACCGCGATTTCAGCATCGCCGCTACAGGCCGTTGCGCCGTGAATGACGTTCCGAGATCGCCGCGGACGAGATCTTTCACCCAGCGGCCGTAGCGGGCCGGCCACGGCTCGTCGAGGTGGTACTGGGCCCGCATCGCGGCGCGATACTCCGGAGGCAGGGGGCGCGACGCCTCTTCGCCGCCCTGCAGCTCGCCCGGGAGCGCGCACAAGAGCGCGAAAACGACGAGCGTGACGATCAAGAGCGTGACCGTGGCGGTCGCGATCCGGCTCGCGATCGCGGGGAGCATCTCTTCAGTTCCTCCCGCGCGCGCTCGACCAGTGCCACGCGCGCGGGCCGGGCGTGAATTGAAAGAGACCGACGGTGGACGGGACGATCCCTTCCAAGTCCGGATCGTGAAGCATCGGTTGTGCTATCTGAAAGAGGAACGAGATCGGTTGCAGGTCGTTGAGCCGGTGCTGGAGCTGATTGTAGATCGCCCGCCGCGCGACGGGATCGACGGTTGAGCGGCCCTCCTCGAGAAGGCGATCGACCTCGGCATCCGAAAAGCTGCCGTAATTGAATCCGCCGTCGCTTGCCGTCGAGTGGTACAGGTCGAATCGATCGGGGGTCGGGTCGAGCGAGATGGCGCTCATCGCCGCTTCGAACGCGTGCGTCTTGCGCCGCTTCTGGAACGCCTGCCACCCGAGCTTTTCGATCTTCATGTCGACGCCGACCTCGGCCAGCGATTGCTGCATCCAGGCGGCGATCCGATCGGCAATTTCTTGCGCGCCGGCGGGCAGGAGCATCGTAAAGGTCAGGGGGCGGCCGTCCTTCTCGCGGAGGCTCCCCGGCGACGGCGCGCGCCATCCGGCCTCGTCGAGAAGGCGCGCGCTCTCCAGAGGGTCATACGGCAAAGCCACGATTGCAGGATCGGCCCAGAGCGATTCCGGGGGGTAGCTCGACACGCCGGGGCGGGCGAGCCCGGCAAAGACGGTCTCGACGAGTTGCTTGCGGTCCAAGGCCAGAAGCAGCGCACGGCGCACCCGCATGTCGTGGAAGAACGGCGTAGCTTCGTTCTGATTCCAGTCGATCTTCCAGGCGCTGAGGCGGTAGTAGACGAAACGGGCCAGTCGCCTGGCGGCAGGCGCGGTCAGGGAGTCGCGCCACAGGTCGGGCGTCACGGCGAGGAGATCCAGCTCTCCCAGAAGGAGCGACTCGTATCCCGTTCGTTCCGCCGAGACGATCTTGACGATCATGCGATCCAGGCTGGGACGTCCGCCCCAGTAGCGATCGAACGCTTCGAGGACCACGCGTTGTCCCGCGTCGTAGCTGACGAAACGAAACGGGCCGCAGCCGATCGGGTGGCGGGCGAAGGCCCCGCCCAGAAAATCCGCGTCTTTCGAAACGACGTGCTCCGGCACGAGAGGCACGCGCCACGGCTCCAAGGCATCGCCAAGGGGTTTCGCGAAGTGCACGACGACCGTGAGCTCATCGGGGGTTGCGATCTCGACGACGTTGGTGAACAGTGAGACCCACGAGCGGGCCTGCGTCGCCGGGTCCTGGACCTTGGCTACCGTGTACGCGACGTCCCGCGAGGTGACGGGCACGCCGTCGTGCCAGAACACGCCGTCGCGTAGGTGGAACGTCAAGGTCGTGCCGTCTGGCGAAAACTCCCACGAGCGCGCGACCATCGGAACGTAGCGGCCCTGGGGGTCGTAGGCGACGAGGCCGTCCGAGATCAACGCGGCGATCTGCGCCGAGCTCGAGTCGGTGTTGCCGATGAGCGACAGCGACAGCGGGTTGGCGTAGATCGCGACGCGAACGTCATTGTCTTTGTGCGGGGACGGACCGGCGCAAGCGCCAAGGGCCAGAGCGGCCGCGGCGGTGAGCCACGCGCAAACGACGCGGCGCTTCATGGCGCGGGCACCGCGAGGTCGGCCGCGTTCCCGGCGACGTCGGTGGCTCGAAGTGTCCAGGCGTCGCTCGGCGCCGGTTGTGGGACGAGAAACCGGAAGGTTTCTTCCTTGTTGTCGCAGACGCCGTCCTCGCAGCGTGGCGAAAACAAGACGCGTCCGTCCGCCACGACTTCGAGCCGCGCCACGCAAGAGAGCACGTCCTTGACCACGACCTCAACGGTGTCCGCCTTGCGCTTGGCGACGATCGTCGGAGGCGTGCGATCGACAACGACCGGGGTCGACAGCGCCGTGTCCGCCTCGAGCCCTTCAGAGGAAGGGTTCGACGGTTGATCGGTCGCAACCGCGCGAAGTTCGTAGACGCCCTCGTCCCAGGTGGCCGTGTCCCACGCGGCCTTCCCGTCTCTCGAGGATCCGTCGTTTCCAAGGCTCGGATCCGACGGCTTCCCCGCCGGGGGCTCTGTGACGACCGCGTTTTTCCATGGGGCGGTCCCCGTCGGCCGAGCCTGGATCGTGACCGTCACGTCGTCGCCGTCGGGATCGGCGAAGGAATAGCGCAGGGTTGCTTTTGCCGAGACGGCTGAGGTCGCGGGCTCGATGCGAAGGTCGCGGATCGACGGCGCCTGGTTGCATGTCGCGTAGCTCGCGATGACCGAGTCGATGCGAGGACCGTCCCCGGAGGTGCCGGCGAGATGGGCGCGCCATTGGGAGAATCGCCCTTCCGGACTGGTCACCGGGCTTCCTCGGGGATCGACCTGCGCGGCGCTCCAGGCCGACCAGGTGCCGTCCGGGTCTTCACTGTTGCCGGTCCGCGTGAACAGTTCGACCCGGCCTTCGGACGAAACGCTCTGCCAACTGAGTGTGCCCCAGTGCGCCAGGCTTCCCGCATCGGCGGGCGGAGCGAGAAACGTCCCCGACTCCGAAAGCACGCTCTCCACGCGATAGGTGGCAACCGGATTACTGGTGGCCAGAACGAGTGCCGGGGCGGAGGTCGCGAACGCCGTGGCCTGCGCTTCGTCGAGGGTCGCCAGGAGGGCGATCTCTTTGTTGCCCTCGGCGCGCCAGATCTTGGCCGGCTCTCCCGTCGCGAACACGGGGCGGCCGCGATCGTCGAGCGCGACGGCGAACGCCGCTTCGCTTCGCGACCGCCACAGCTCGGTCACGCCGCCGTCTCTGGCGAGACGGACGACCTTGCCTCGCAACGGCATCGTCTCGTCGTCGGAAAACGACGGGAGGCCTTCGATGACTCCCTGCAGCGCGGGGGGCTGACGCGTGTCGAGATCGTTCATCACCTCGCTGCCTCCTCCCGTTCCGGCGGTTCCGCCCGCGACCCGCAGGCGTAGTGCGGGGGGGCGCTTTTCCGGAATCGGCGGCGCGTTGAAGGCTACGATCAGTTCTCCTTTCGGGGTGACGACGATTGACTTCGCCTCGGGGAGCTCATCGTCGTAGACAACCAGCCCGTGCCCGTCCGCGTCGATCCGGTACACGAGACCCCGCCCCGATCCGCCGGCCCACACGCCGCCATCCGGGGAGGCGGCGAGACTGACGAGGTGGGTTTCGTCGCCGTCGAACAGCACCCGCGGGTTTCCGTTTCTGTCGATCTTGAGCAATCGTCCGCGGTCGCCGGTGGCCGCGAGAATCGAGCCGTCGGGTCCTGCGGCGAGCGCCCACACGTAGCGCTCGTCGGTTTCGCACCAGACGCTTCCCGTTCCGTCCGGCCGCACCTTGTAGATCTTTCCGCCGGGCGCCGCGGCCGCGAGGAGCCCGCCGCCGGGCAGGGGCAGCACCGAGGTGACCAGCGGCTCGTTCACGCGGAAGAACACGTCCTCGTCGCCGGCGCGGGTGATCCTCACGATCTGGCCGTCGGGACCCGTTCCCAGAAAGATGTTGCCGGCCTCGTCCGCCCCGGCTGCGAACACCTGGGATGGGAACACGCCCGGCAACGCCTTGCCGAGCGGGGTGATTCGCGGCGCGAGGAACAATCGTCCGCGCGAGCTGACCGCGATGCCCTGCGCCTCCCCGCGCTCGAGTTCGGATGGCGACGTTGTGGCGAGTCGTGTTTGCTCGCTCCGCCCCGGGGAAGCCGTCAGGCCGTAGACCAAGACGAGTCCGACCCCGAGGATCCCGAGCCGCGCGCGGATCACTTCGCCACCACTTCGAGGGTGACCCGCACGAACCCTGCGACCGCGCCTTCGACCGGGACGTCCGTTTCCAATACGCCGCGCTGCGGAACGAAGGTGTAGTTTCCGAAGCTGCGAGGTCGCGTCAGAATCGACGTGATCGAAGGGGGGAGGTTCGGCAAGCGCGATCCGCCGAGGAACACGCCGTTGTCGGCGCGCGAGGCGACGATGTACAGGCGGTCGTTCCGCCGCAGGCGGTTGACGAGCGCCACGAGTTGGTCGAGGTTGCGCGGGACGATCGGGCCGTCGGCGTCCTCGACCCGATTGATCGCAGCGGCATCTCCGATCTGCAGGGTGAGGGGGCCGGGAACGGTCTCCTCCGGGATCTCGATCTGTCTCGTGATCGTCCGGTCGGCGCCGCGGTAGGGCGCCAAGCGCACGCGGGCTGTTACCGACGTCCCGGCCTTCACCCGGTAACGATCGAGCGTCACGCGGCGCACCGTGGCTGTCCTCGGCTCGCGGTCGTAATCGAGGATCAGGTTGATCCCTGACACGCGCGGCGTGGACCACTCGTTGTTCATCACCAAATAGAGGAAAAACGCCGACAGTCCGGCGGCGTCGGTCGTCGCGCCGTCTCCCGCGAACAGGTTGTCGAGACGGACGTCGTTCGCGCCGTCGACCTTGATGACCGAGCCCTCGCGCAATCGGACCGTGGAACTCCCGAACGTCCTCTCGATCGTGCCGAGGACGCCGTTCATAGCCGAATACAAGAGAAGCGGGGACAGCAGGGGATCGTCGACGAGATCGAACGCGAAGTTGCGGCGCGAGCCCGAACCATCGGTCAGCAGCAGCCGCACCGGAACCATCGTAGGCGTCGCTCCGAGGCGGCCGAAGATCGCCGACGCCCGATCTTGCCTGAAGGCGCCCGCCTGGTTGAGCGGCACCGCAATCTTCGCCGATCGCTCGAGACTGGGAAGCAGCGTTTCGACGCGCGCCGCCGTCAGCGGCATGTCGATGTCGCCCAGACCGTACAGGGGGTGGCCGAACGCGTAGAGCGCGTCGCCGTCGACCCAAGTCACCGTCCCCGTCGCCGTCATGTCGACGTCGCCTCGGACGAGCTGCACGCCCACCGCGGATCCCGGCTGGATCGGTGCGGTCGCCGAGGCGGGGTTCGTGCCGGAACTCCCCGATTGGAGCGCCACGAATCCCGCACGCGCCAGGTCGGGCGCAATGCGCGCGAGACCGGCGGGGCCGATCCCTGAGACCGAAAGGGGAATCGACGCCGACGCTCCCGCGGGCGTGGACGCGAGCGAGGAAAGGCGCGAGACGAAAAACGCACCGAGCGCCGCGGGCTCGCGGAGATGATCCCGCGCGTCGTTCCAAGGGATCGACGCCGTGGGGCGCCCTTTACGAAGGGTCGCGCCGTCCCGCGTGCCGACGAGGAGCATCTCCTCGATCGGTGTGATCCCCGCGATCGCGTCCTTCGCGAATCCCCAACTGTAGGCGATGGCCCCGACGAGCTTGCCGTCGATCGTGACGGGGCTACCGCTCATTCCCGCCAAGATCCCCGTCTGCGCGAGGGGGCCGCCGGTGCACCGGCCCAGAATGAGGTTCTGCCCCGGTCCGATGTTCGGCAAGAGGCCCACGATCTCGACGTCGAAGGTCTCGACCGTCTCGCCGTGGAAGACGGTCTTGCCGGTGCCCCTCATCCCGGCGCGGACTTCGGAGAACGGAAGCGTCGCGGGGGCGGCGCCCCACGTCGCCGCCACCGCCAACACGAAAGTGGCGGCAAGGGCGCTCACGCGGGGAAGGGGAAGGCTCATCAGCATCCGGAGGGCCACGAGAGAGGAAGACTATCACGCAAGACAGGCGTCACATCCGGTCCGGGACCTCGATCCCCATGAGCCCCAGCAGATGGGTCATGCCGTCGAGATACAAGCGGGTCACGGCGGCCCGGATCCGGCGGGTGACCGGATCGTCCTCCTTCGCCACCGGAGAGCGGTGATAGAAGGAGTTGAAGGCCTGCGCCAAGACATACGCGTGCTTCGCCACGGAGGCCAGCTCGAGCGAGTCGACCGCCTGACGGAGCACCGCGTCGGTGCGGGCGAGAAGCAGCGGGATTTCCCAAAGATTCGCGACGTCTTCGACGGACATCCCGCCGAGTTCGACGTGGGCGGCGAGCCACGCGGCGTCGGACTCTTCCGCGCCGTGCCGCTCAGAGAGCTTGGCGAGGATGTTCCTCGCCCGCACGACCGAGTACTGCAGGTACGGTCCCGTCTCACCCTCGAACGCGAGTGCGTCGTCGAGGTCGAACGCGACGACGCGGTTGCGCGAGAAGCGCAACATGTAATAACGAAGCGCGCCGACGGCGATCCGACGCGCCGTCTCTTCCACACGGGCGCCGTCTTCGTCTGGGTTGCGCCGCCTTATCTCTTCTTCGGCGCGTTCTAGCAATGCGTCGACGAGGTCGTCCGCGCGCACGCCCAAGCCCTTGCGCCCGCTCATCTCGAGGTAGGGTTTCTTGCGGTCGTCGTCGGAGAGCGGGTAGTCAGGAATCAGCGCGGAAACCGCCGCCGGGGTGAGCGCGACCATCTCGTAGGCGAAGTGGATCGAGCGGTCCGCCTCGGCGCCGTGGCCGAGGCTGTGTAATCCGGCTGCGACCACCCGCTGCAGATAGGACTGTCGCGTGTCGATGACGTTGTAAACGGTCTCCGCATGCCCGAAGGACGGCGCGTCCGCGGCGCCGTCCACGGACGTCGTCGCCCAGAGTTCGTAGACCGGCGTCTCCGGCCGCCAATTGAAACGGGTGTAGAGAAAATCGCGACCCAGGAGTCCGAACTTCCACATCTGGTAGGCGATGTCCTTGCCGACGTAGGTGACCACCCCGTTCGAGCGGACGATGACCTTTTGATCCTCGCCGGCGCCCTCCAAGACTCCGGGAAGATCCATGACCCAGCACCCGGCGTTTTTCCCGGACTCGACCCGCTTGATCGCTGCCGCTTCCTTCAGGCGCGAGAAGGCGTCGCCCCAGAACTTCAGCGTCAGGATGTCGCTCTCTTTCGGGACGAGGTCGTAGCGAACTCCGATGCGGGCCATCGTGCGCAGGTGGTGGCGCACCATCCGCTGCGCGACGTACGCGGCGAGGCCTGCTACCGGGTTGCCGCCCTGTTCCATCGCGTGAAGGGTCTCTGTGCGGTGCGCAAGGTGATCCTTGTCCTCTTCGTAAAAGCGCGTGACTTCCGCGTAGAGGTCCCACGCCAGAACATCGAACCGCTCCCCGCGTGCCGCGAGCGCGGCCTCGCCGTACTTTTCGCGGACGGCAGCCAGGTCCTCTCCGCGAAGCACGAGAAATCCGACGACGAGGTCGGCCACCTGAACGCCGGTGTCGTCGATGTAGTTCTGGATCTCTACGGAACGCCCGAGCTGTCTCAAGAAGCGAACGAGTGTGTCGCCCAAGACGGCGTTTCTCAGGTGGCCGATGTGTGCGGCCTTGTTCGGGTTGATGTTGGTGTGCTCGACGATGATCTTGCCGCCGGGGGCAGGGCGGGGCGAACGGTCGGCTGCGAGCCAGGCCTTGAGGCACGAGGGGCGGTCGAGAAACCCGTTAACGTATCCGTTCCCCGCGGCCTCGAGACGGACGATGTCGTGGGACGGAATGAACGCCGCAACGATCGCGTCGGCGAGGACCCGCGGGGCCTTGCGTTCGGTTCGCGCGAGGTCGAAGCAGACCGCGCTGGCCAGATCGCCCTGGGAGGCGTTGGGCGGATATGCCACGGGGATCTCGCCGGGAGAAAAACCACACGCCTCGGCCGCAACGCGAAGGGCCTCCTGGAAGGCACGCTCGGGCGACGGGCGGCTCACGGATCGGCTATCAGGGCGCGGGAACGAGCGCGACGTCCTCAGATTGGCTCTTGAGCCCTTCGAGAGTCACCGCTTCCACAAGATAGCGATAAACGATACCGGGGACCGCGGACGAGTCGAAGAACGAGTACGAGGCCGGGCCGCTCGTTCCGCCCATCGACGGGATCCACACGGGGTTCACGCGCGACGCCTCGCCGCCGGATCGCGCTCGTAACACGTTGAAGCCCAAAATGTCCTGCTCTGCCAAGGTTTCCCACGAAACCAAGGCGCCTCCCTTCGGGCCGGCAGTTTCCGCGTGGACGGCTCCGAACTCGGCCGGGAATCCCGGCTCGAAGTGTGCCGCCCATGAATAGCGGCGGGCGGGGCGCCCCTCGGGGTCCAAGTTGCGAACGAGCAGCAGGACCTCTCTGACGTCCTGCAACGGAACGGACAAAACGCCGGCGTCCTCCGCGTCTAACTCCAGCGGGACGCGATGCAAGGCTCCGCCGTTTCGAACGAGGAGGAGGTCGACGGCCCAGCGCGCCGCCAGGTCGCCCTCGAAGCGAAGGGTCAGGCCTCCTGTCGCCTCGTTCGAGCGCAGCCATACCGCGGCCTGCCCCATCGGCCCCACCTCGGGGTCGGACTGAATGGACAACGCTGGGAGTGCCTCCGCCGACGCGGCGAAGACCGGACCGGGGAGCCGGGAGGCGAAGGAAAAGTGCCGTCCGTCATCGCGAGGCCCGACGAGAAGCGACCAGATCTGGTAGTCGCGGAGAGCGGCATCGATCGTTTCTCCGGTGGCGCGACGCATCGCGCGGTCGAGCGCGGCCTGATCGGAGCCCCCGCGGCCCAACTCCTCAACCGCGAGCTTGACGGCCGTCGGCCCGTAGGACTCATTGAGGAACGCAAACCATGCGGCGTTGCCACCTGCAAGTTCGAGATCGTCCACGACGAGCCCAGCTCCCTGCCCCGCAAACCGGCTCGTGAGAACGGAAAGGGTTCGGTCGTCGGGTGATCCTTCGAGGGCGAGTGCCGCCCAACCGGCAAACGCTTCTCCCCAAAACGGATCGAGCCCAGCGGCCGCAGCGACCGCATGTGCGTACTGATGCTCGGCGGCACGTCTCATCGTCGAGGTCCCGCCGCGGGTGGCCGAATCCAGCCAGATGTGGGTGCGGCCCAGTTTGCCGGAGAACGGGATCGAGAGTCCGTCGACGTTCGATCCCAAACGGCCGAGAACGATTTCGACCGTCCCGGGATTCGGCAGGTCCAGTTGCCCCACGAGTAGGTGCTGCGCGCGGGCGACCCCGGCCAGAGCCTCGTCGACGGCGTCCGGGCGACCGTTCCCGTTGTCGTCTGCGACTTCGACGCGGTCGAAGGCGTTTCGGTCGATGGTGTAACGGAGTGTGACGCCGTCGACATCGATCACCACACGCTCCCCGGGGAGCCCCGGGTCGTTGGCGAGGAGGGCAAGCGCCCGTCGTGTGGCGGTCGTTCCGCGCTGGCGTTCGACGCGAATCGACTGAACGAGCGGTGTCAGGCAAGGCTGGGGAGCCGGTGATGTCGCGGAAAGCGCCGCGATGGCTTGCGTACGAGCGCCGGATCGCACCGGCACCAGATCGGCGACAACGGGGGCGCCAACGGCCGGAGCCACACCGACCAGCCCGACGATGGCGGCCGAACCGAACACCCGTCGCATTCCCGAGGCAACCCTCATCACAGACACTCCGCCCCTCAATATGGACGCTATATATATAAAGGGGATCGGCGCGACCGTCAACGTCAAATCGCTGAGACCAGGGTGTTTATGCGACTTCTGCGACGCATGCGACCACGACGGTTACGTTGTCGTCGCCCCCGTGCCGGTTCGTCTCTTCGACCAGGGCTCGGCAGGCGGCCTCCGGGTCGCCACGATGGGCGAGCATGAGCGCGTGGATCTGTTCGTCTGCGAGCATGGTGTTCAGTCCGTCCGAGCACAGGAGAAACACGTCACCGGGCTGGATCTGCAAGCTGGTCAGGTCGACGAGAACGTCCGGCCGGCTTCCCAGGGCCCGAGTCACGATGTTGCGCATCGGGTGCCTCTGGGCGGTGTCGTCGTTCATCAGGCCGAGTTTGACCTGCTCGTTCACCCAAGAATGGTCGCTCGTCATCCTGACGAGCTCACCCCTTCGGAGGAGGTACATGCGGCTGTCCCCGACGTGGCCGACCACGGCGTCGTCGCCCGAATGGACCAGGGCCACCACCGTCGTTCCCATGCCCCGACGTTCCTCGTGGAGGAGGATGGAGTCACAGATGCGGCGATTGGCTTCAACCACCGCGCCGCGGAGCCACTCGGCGACGTCCTCGGCGCTCATCGGCTCGGCCGACGTGTCGTTGCGCTGCAAAACCTCTTGCAGTGTCTCGATCGCCAGTCGGGAGGCGATTTCCCCGGCCGCATGGCCGCCCATACCATCGGCGACCGCGTAAACGCCGCGACCGGGCTCGAGCAGAAAATCATCCTCGTTGGACTCGCGCCGCCTACCGACGTCGGTGAGGCCGAAGGCCGAGACCTTCATCGCGTCACCCCGCGCCCGGACTGCCGGCGGGAGTCCGCTGTGCGACCGGTGCGCAACTCCTCGAGCTTCGCCGAAGCGACGCTCTGCGACGGTTCCTGTTCGAGGACCTCTTCAAGGGCGTGCTCCGCGTCCTTGAACTGGCCGGCTCTGAGATAGGCGAAGGCCAGGTTCAACTTCGCGACGCTATGGTCGGGATTGAGCGCAACGGCTTTGCGGAACGCGGCGATCCCCTCGTCGACTCGCGACAACTCGCACAGCGCGACGCCACGGAAATTGTGCAGGTCCCCGTATTTCGGTCCCAGCTCGATCGCCTCGTCGAGCTCGACGAGGGCCTTTTCGTACTGCTCCGACTTGAGCAGCGCCAGCGCGGCGCGGTAGTGTCCTTCGAACTTGTTGGGAGCGGCCAGAAACGCTTCGCGGAAGAACTCCTCCGCCTCGGAGGCCATCCCTTCCCGCAATCGCTGAATCCCCTTGCCGTAGGGATCGGACAAGCGCCGCATGCGCAGGGCCAAAACCGCGTCGAATGCCTCGACCGCCTCGTCGTCCCGCCCCGCGCGAAGCAGGCAGAAGGCGAGAGCGGTGCGCGCATGGTCGTAGTTGGCATTGCTCGCGATCGCCAGCCGGTACTGTTCGATCGCATCGTCGACGCGATCCAGCGCTTCGTACGTCCGTCCGAGGCTGCAGCGGATGTCGGGAAACTCAGGGCTGACCTCGTTGGCGCGCACGTAGTCGCGCGCGGCGCCGAGCAGATCGCCCGCCCCGGCCAGCTTCTCCGCGGAGTGGATGTAGGTCTGGGTCAGAAAATACCGCGCGGTCTTGCGGTCGCTCTCGCTCACGCTGGGGTCGTCCTTGAGCGCCTTCGTGAAGAAGTCGACCGACTGTTTGAACTCGTTGCGATAGAAATGGTAGATGCCGGACTTGACATGGTAGCTGCCCATGAGGTTCCGGACTTCCTTAAGGAGCCGCATCAGGAGTCCTCGGTCATTTCTTGCGGAAGGAGACTGCGGACTTCTGCGTGCGCAGCTCGAAGGTACGCTTGGCCATTCTGCGGATGATCTCGGGGACGTTGCGGTCGCCGCTGAGTATTTTGAGGTCTTTGTTGGTTAGACGCGCGACGAAATTCGTCGAGAGGGACGGCGGCGTGCGCGGATTGCGAACGAGATTGACCGCCACGGTGTAGTTCTGGGCCCATTCCCGATTCATGCCGACGTTGCGGAGGATCTCCTCGGACACATTGCGCATCGACGCGATCATCTCGACTTCGCCTTCCGTCATGCGCGCATTCTTGAGAACGCCGAGCGCGACCAGCTTGTTCGTGTCGCGCACGAGGATGATGCGCTCCTCGCGCCCGCCCTTCATCGCAAGGATCGCCTTTTGTCCGACGTTGAGCGTGAGGATCCGCCTGTAGGCGCTCAGAACGACGGGGTTGTCGGAGAGCGCGAACTCTTCCGCGTCCACGATCTCGCTGGCCGCGAAGAGCTCTCCGACGTCGATCTCCAGGATCTTCGCCGCCTGCTCGGCATCGATGGGCTCGTCGGGCTCGCCGCCGGGTCCTGCTTCCTCCGCGGTGCGTCGCGCTTGTCCGTTGAAGAAGCGATCGATGAGGTCGAGCAGGCGTCCGCATTGGTCCGCGCGCAGCGCGGGGTTCATCGAGAGCCTGTCGACGAGTCCGGGTGTCGCGAGCAGGCGCTCCTGATTGGTCAACACGAGATCGAGCACCGCCGCGCTCCCCTCGGAAGCCAGAATGCCCAGCGCCGTTCCGGAAGCCGAGGGGTGGAACGCCACCTTTTCGGCGAGTCGTTCGTCGCGTGCCGCGGTCGCCGCGAAGTGCTCCAGCACGAGCGGATCGCAAGCGGGATCGCTCAAGACCTCGAGGAGGACCTCGGGCGTGAGTTGCGAGAGACTGGTTTCGGCATCGGAGCGAACCGCCTCGTCGGGGTCGTTTCGGAGGTGGAGATAGAGGCGCGTGAGTACCGCGCGCGGCAGCGGGAGCGCCCCGCGCGAGGCAGCCTGGCGGACCGGAAGCGGCGCCCCGCCCGAGAGAATCCGCTCGAGGATCGCGTTGAAGCCCGAGGCGGCGGGCGCTCCTGAGTCGCCACTCACGTCAGACCCCCGACGATTGCGGCCGCGACGGGATCCACGGAAGAGCGCGGTGTTTTGAAGCGCGAGGCGAGAGGCCCGTAGCCCAAGGCGGTCAGGCCGGCCGCGAGCAAGACGACGATGAGGACGATGACGAGCGCGGCGAGCCACAGCCGTCCGGCGATCGACCGGTCGGGGGGGGTGGCCTCGTGAACGTGAGGGGTCGCTCCGCTCGTCCGCGCCGCGCGCAACTGCTGCCGGCCGTCCTCCTCGAGATAGGCCGTCACCATGGTTTCTGGATCGATGCCGATGAACTGCGCGTAGGCGCGCACGAAGCCCTTGTTGAAGACGCCGCCGGGAAGATGCCGGAAGTCGTCACGCTCCAACGCGTCCAGATAGCGGAGATTGATCTTCGTCGCCTCGGCGATCTCCCGGAGCGAGATTTGACGCAACTCTCGCTCGCGTTTGAGGGTTTCTCCGAAGGAAGACATCAGCGGTCCTCGGGGCGAACGATCATCCCGAAAACGCCGGGATTTCTACGATCGACGGGCGATTGTAGGAAGCGGTGCAAAGCACTGTCAACCAAAGCGCGCGCGGGAGCCGCCAAAACCGGCGCCGGCGAGGTGGCGCTCCGCGGCGACGCGCACGAGGCGGGGCGCGGCGAAGTCGCGTCGTAGCTCATCGATGTCCCGGCGCGACAGCACGGGAATCAAATGAAGCGCGGATGGGGGAGGGGTGCGTGGGTGGCGAATGAGGGCCAATCGCACCGCGCGCCGTTGACTCCAAGAGGACTGGTCGGCCAGCCACGCAAGGAACGTGGCCGGGACGTCGGATCGAGTCAGAATGCGCGCGAAATCGCTCTCGGTCGCCCGAGGATTGCCCGCCACCGCGCGAAGTACCGAGGCGTCGGTGTCGTCGCGCAGCATCTCGAGGACTCCCCGGCTTCCGCGACGGGCCAGCGCGACCTTCTCGCCCACGGCGAGCTCGGGTAGGCGCGTACCGAGCAACTTTTCCGCCTCGCGCCGGAGCACCGGCGAAACGCGTGCGTTGACCGAAAGCTCCGCGAGGTCCCGCCAGCCGAGGTGCGGAAGAAACTGCCGGGCCAACACTTGTGGCGCTCGAGGGTTCGAAACGAACGCGAACTTCATCTCGCGCCAGCGCATCCATGCGCGATTTCGTCCGATGCGCGTGACGATCGCCGCGGTGGTCTCACGGTTACGGAGCAGGATCACGAGCTCGTCCGGCCCGAGGTCGGCGTTGTCGAGCGACGGGGGGAGACCGGCTGCGGCAGGGTGAGGGTCCACGCCTTCAATATAGGGCACGCGCCCGTCGGGGCGCGATGGGGCGTGGTAGGGTGCCGCCCGGTTCCCTTTGAGACGCTGGGAGAGGCCCCATGGATGCGCAGACCGTCGCTTTGTTCCCCGTCTGGTACGCGGCGTTTTTGCTCTCTCTCACGTGCCATGAGGCCGGGCATGCCCTGGTCGCGCGGTGGGGCGGGGACGACACCGCCTACCTGTCCGGCCAGGTCTCGCTCAACCCGTGGCCGCACATCCGTCGCGAGCCGTTCGGCACCGTCCTCGTACCCATCCTTACGTATTTCATGGGAAGTACCCGCTGGATGATGGGCTGGGCGAGCGCGCCCTACGATCCGAGTTGGGAAGACCGCCACCCAGGCCGCGCCGCACTGATGTCGGCCGCAGGCCCGGCGGCGAACTTCGTGCTCTTTGCGATCGCTTTCGCCGTTCTCAAATTCGGCCTGCTCGCGGGCGTGTGGGTCGTTCCACAAGACGGCATCGCCCTCGATCGGCTGGTGGCGGCGGCTCCAGGCGCGGCCGGCCTCGTCGACGCCGGCGGCCGCTTCTTGTCGGTTGTCATGGGGCTGAACCTGATCCTGGGCGTCTTCAATCTGATGCCGTTTCCCCCACTCGATGGCATCGCGGTCCTCGCAGGGATTGCACCCCCGGTTCGAACGCTCTACCAGAAGATGAGGACGATCCCCGCGATGGGGATCGTGGGGGTCATCGTGGCGTGGCGGATTTCTCCGTACGTCGTCGGACCCGTGCTCCGCGCGGCGATTCGCGCCCTCTTGAACACCTAGCCGCGAATCACGTCGAGCCCAGAGCGTCGTCGAGGCGGCGGCACCCGTCGTCCAACCGGGCGATCACCCGGGTTGTCTCCGCTTCGCGCCTTCCCGGGCTCCACGCGAAATGCGCGGCCATGCGTTCGATGATCGAAGGCAACGCGCGTCGCGCCTCCTGAGGATCGTGCCCGATCGGGAGACGGCGGAACACGACATCGTCCGCGTGCCTGGCCATCTCCTCGACGAGAACGGTTTCCAAGTCCGGGGTCTCGTCGTGGCCTCCCGGGAGTGGTTCTTCGAGGAGGGAGGCGGGCGAGGGGCCGCCTTGCCCCAAGCGCGAAACGACCGCATCGACCGTCGCCAACGCCATCGTGCGCCACGTCGTCAGTTTGCCGCCCGCGATCGTCACGAGGCCGTCCTCGTCGAGGACGCGGTGCTCCCTGCTGGATGCGAGTGTGGCGCCGTCTTGTCTGAGAAGCGGCCGGACTCCCGTGAAGGCGGAAAGCACGTGGCGGCGCGTGAGGCCCGCACCAGGAAAGAGTCGGCGCGCCTCATGGAAAAGCAGGCGGAGGTCCTCGATTTCCGGGAGGTCGCGGCCGGGATCTCCTGGATCGGCGATGTCGGTCGTGCCGAACAGGGTGGCGCCGCGCCAAGGGATCGCGAACAAGCGGTGGCCTCGCTCCTCCCCCGGTAGGAGGAGGGCCGTGCCCAAGGCGATTTCCGAGAGCACGAGATGGGCTCCACGGCTGGCGCGCAGGATCGGCGGCAGCTTCCCGGTGAGTCGGCGCACGTGGTCGGACCACGGACCGGCGGCGTTCACGACACACCGCGCGCGGGCGAGGGACACGCGGCCGTCCTCGTCGCGAAGCGACGCCAGGTAGCCCGGCGCTCCGGGCATCAGTGCCGTGACCGTCACTCCCAGGCGGATCGAGGCCCCGCGGCGACGGGCGTCCCTGGCGATCGCCACGGTCAGGCGACTGTCATCGGTCTGCCGGTCGGCGAAGGCGACGCCCCCGCTCCACCCCGGCGCCAGCCCGGGGGCGATCGCGGCGATCTCACCCGCGGAAACGGAGCGTCCGCGTTCGAGCGGGTGATTGCCAGCGAGGAGGTCGTACAACCCGACCCCGACGCGTGCGGCGAGGCGGCCCGGAAAGACTCCCGGACGGACGGGCATGACGAACCGGAGCGGGCGAGAAAGCGCGGGAGCCAGACGCGCGGTGACCTCCCGTTCGCGGAGCGCCTCGCGCACCAGGCCGAGGTGGCCGTGCTCGAGGTAGCGGAGGCCGCCATGGAGCAACTTCGTCGACCGGCTGCTCGTCCCCGCCGCCAGGTCGTTCTTCTCGGCCAGGAGAACCGCCAGGCCGCGGGCCGCAGCGTCCCGCGCGACGGCGCATCCGGTGATCCCGCCGCCGATCACCAGGAGATCGATGTCGTCAGCTGACGGCTCGTTGCTCACGTTCACACGACGGATGCTCTCACGCGTCAGGCCACAAAAAGTAGAGGAAACGAGTTCGTCTTCCTCGACGGGGGGCCCGTGAAATGCCATTCTTCACATTCGCCTGCGGAAGCAACGTCATGGTGCACCTCTCCGAAGTCCTGGGACTACCCATTTATGATGCGGAAGGATCCCGCGTGGGCCGCGTCGATGACCTGCGTGTCGATTCCCTGCGCGGAATCGTCGACTGCCTCGTTCTGCGCGTTCGCGGGAACCTCCGCTCGGTCCCGTGGAGCGCCGTGGACTCGTTCTCGCCGGAGCACCGGAGGGTCGGGCTCGTCGAGGGCGCGGAGCTTTCGCCGTGGAACGGCGGAGTGGCCGAGACGATCTGCCTCAAACGCGACGTCCTCGATCGCCAGATCATCGACACGCAGGGCCGCAAGGTGGTCCGCGTCAACGACATCGCCCTCGACACCGCCATGGATCGGCTCGTGCTCCGGCGCGTCGAGGTCGGACTCGCCGGTGCCGTGCGCCGCCTGCTTGCCGGCGTGATCTCGCCGCGCCTGCTGCGACGGCTCGTGGACGGACTCTCCCAGCAGGGGATTCCATGGGACTACGTCGGTATGGTCGAGCCGGACAGCGCTCACATTCGGCTCAAGGTCCACCAGCAGTTGGCGAAGATGCACCCTGCGGACCTTGCGGACATCCTCGAGGACCTGGGCCGCGTCGAGCGCAAAGAGATCGTCTCGGCGCTCGACCCAGAAACCGCAGCGCAAGCCTTGTCCGAGGCCGAACCGTCGGTGCAGGCGGCGGTGGTCGAAGCGATGCACGTCGATCGGGCCGCCGACCTCCTCGAGGAGATGGCGCCCGACGAGGCGGCGGACATCCTCGGAGATCTCTCCCAGGAGCGGCTGCGGGCCGTCCTCGACGCGATGGAAATCGAAGATGCCGACGAGGTACGCAGACTCCTCTCGTTCCGCGAGGACTCCGCGGGGGGCTTGATGTCGACCGACTTCTTTCAAGCGCTCTCCGGATGGACCGTCGGAGAGACCCTGGCGAATCTCCAGAAAGTGGACGAGGACCTGCTTCCCGAGCTCGACGAGATCCCGCTCGTCGACGACGAAGGCAAGCTCTTCGGGGTCGTTCCGCTCGTGCGGCTCGTACGCGCGTCGGGAGGGTGCCCGGTCACCGACTTGATGCGCCGCGAAGTGCGCGCGGTGACAACGAGCACCCCGTTCGACGAAGTCGTCGAGCGTTTCGAGAAGTACCACTTGAGGGCGCTCGCCGTCGTCGACGAGTTCGGCGATCTCAAGGGGATGATCAACATAGAAGACGTTCTGTCGCGACTCGTCAAGGGCGACTGAGTCGTGCTTCGCCAACCGTTGCGGGGTCTGGGTACTCGCCTGGCCTTGATGGCCGCCGTATTGGGCCCCGGCATGATCACCTCGAACGTCGACAACGACGCGGGCGGCATCTACACGTACTCGGTCTGCGGTGCGCGCTACGGCTACCGCCTGCTGTGGGTTCTCCTCCCCGTCACCGTCGCGCTCATCGTCGTGCAAGAGATGTGCGCTCGCATGGGGACCGTGACAGGCAAGGGCCTTGCGGATCTGATCCGAGAGGAGTTCGGCCTGCGCATCACGTTTCTTCTCATGATGCTCCTGTTGCTCACGAATCTCGGGAACGCGGCGGCCGATTTTGCCGGTCTCGCGAGCGCGTTGGAGGTTCTGGGGCTTTCCCGTTGGGTCTCGGTACCGTTGGGCGCTGTCGCGATCTGGTGGCTGATCGTCTTTGGAACCTATCGCAGCGCCGAGAGGATCTTCTTGGTCGCCTGCCTCGTCTACTTCGCCTATCCCATCTCGGCGATCCTTGCGAAACCGGATTGGGCCGAGGCCGTCAAGGGGACGTTGACGCCGTCGATTCCCCTTGATCTCCCGGGGTTCGCCATGGTCGTGGGCATCATCGGCACGACGATCGCTCCGTGGATGCAGTTTTACTTGCAGTCTTCCGTCGTCGAGACGGAAGCCCGCATCTCCGACTACTCCCGCGTGCGTCTCGACGTAATCCTGGGCTCGATCGTCGCGGTGCTCGTCGCGTTTTTCATCGTCGTCGCGTGCGCGGCGACGCTTCACAAGTCCGGCGTGACCGAAATCGTCTCGGGCGCCGATGCGGCGGAGGCGCTCGCCCCGCTCGCCGGTGCGGCGGCGAAATACCTGTTCGCGTTCGGCCTGGCCGTCGCGTCGCTGTTCGCCGCCTGCATATTGCCGCTCTCGACGGCCTACTCGGTTTGCGAAGGTCTAGGCCTCGAGGCCGGGGTCAACAGGCGTTTCAAAGAAGCGCCGGAGTTCTACTGGCTCTACACCGCGATCATCGTTCTGTCGGCCGGGATGATCCTGATGCCCGGCCTGCCCCTCCTCAAGATCATCCTGACGTCGCAGATCTTGAACGGCCTGCTCCTGCCGGTGATCCTCGTCTTCATGGCGCTGCTCATTCGGCGCCGCGAGTTGATGGGGGAGTACGTCAACGGCCCGGTGTACAACGTGGTCACGTGGGGAACCACCGTGGTTTTGGTGGGTCTCGCGTTGGCGATGGTGGTGACCAGTTTTCTCCCCGAGGCGGTCGCGGGATCGTGACGCGCCGCCTACTTCTTGAAGAACATCCACACGGCGAGAGCGGCAAGGACACAGGCAAAGACCTTCTGGAACACGGAGCCCGGCACGTGTTGGAGGAGGCGAGGTCCGAGTTGCGCGCCGACGACTCCTCCTACACCCAAGAGCAACCCCGCCTTCCAGTCGACTTCTGCAAGCTTCGCATGGCCGGCCAGCGACGAAAGGCCGACCAGGAGGATCGCGGCGAAGGACGTCCCGACGGCTCGCTGCGGCGTGTAGCCCAGCGCGATCAGCAAGGGCACGATTACGAATCCGCCACCTAACCCCGTGAAGCTCGCGGCCACGCCGACGAGGATCCCCAGCACCGGAAAAAGCCAGACGCTCATCGCTCACCCCCCACCGCTAGAGCCAGCCCTTCCGTCGAAAAAACCATAGCATCAACACGATCACGGCGAGACAGACCCCCCAAAAGCCGAGGTAGCCGTACTTCCACCCGAGCTCCGGCATGTTCCAGGGATGCTGGCGGTCGAAGTTCATGCCGTACAACCCGGCAATGAAGGTCAGTGGCATGAATACGGTGGAGATGACCGTGAGCACCTTCATGACGTCGTTCAGCCGGTGACTCAGGCTGGTCAGGTAGATGTCGAGCAAGCCGGACGCCATCTCGCGGAAATTCTCCGAGACCTCCAGCGATTGGACCGCGTGGTCGTAACAGTCTCGAAAGTAGATTCGAAGGTCGTCCGGCATCAGCTCGTGTTCTTCGCGGGAGAGCCGGCCCATCACTTCGCGTTGCGGCCAGAGCACCTGTCGCACGACCAGCAACTCCCGCCGCACGCTTTGGAGTTGCTCCATGTCGTCTTGATCCGGCTTGTCGAGGATCCCTTCCTCGATGCCGTCAAGACGGTCACCCATCGCTTCGAGCGCCGGAAATGCGGCATCGACGATGAGATCGAGGAGGGCGTACAAAAGGTAGCCGGCCCCCTTCTGCCTGAGTCGGGTCCGACCCTTCACCAGGCGATCGCGAACGGGCGAGAAGAGGTCGTTTCCGAACGGCTGGAAGCTCAGAACGAAGTTCGCGCCCAGAAACAACGATACCTGGGTCTTCTCGAGGCCGTCCTGACCGTAGGCGAGGTGCTGAACGATGCAAAACAACGTGTCGTCGAACTCCTCCGACTTCGGGCGCTGCCCTAGGGTGAGCACGTCCTCGAGTGCCAACGGGTGGAGCGCAAAGACGCTCCCTAGGTGCTCGACGAGTGCGACGTCCGCCAGCCCGATGACGTGGACCCAATGAACACGGCCATCGCCCCTGAGAGCCTCGAACTCGGTGAGTTCGGCGATTTCTCGCACCTCGATTTCGGTCTCGGTGTAGCTGGCCACCACGACCCGAGCCGGGCCGGACTCGCCGTCCGGCGAGCGGAGCGTTCCCGGTGGCGTCCCCGGGTCGTGGTAGTCCTTGAGTAGGCCCGCGCCCGGAGCCGGCTCGTCGTCCTCGATCATCGAGTCCCCCTCCGCGGCCCCCAAGAGCGTGCGCCCCACTTTAGCAGCGTAACGGGCTTGGACTCACGGCCCCTCTCGGCGTATCTTTCCCCGTCGCGAGGTGCACATGATCCGTCGTGCCGTGAATCTATTCGTCTTGGGGCTTTTCGTGGCGTTCGGTTCGAGCGCGGTTTTCGCCGAGGAGCCGGCTCCGGCGGCGCCGGCGGGTCCCGCCCCGCACATCAAGTTCGACGCGACGGAGGTCAACGTCGGGGACGTCGTGCACGGAAAGGACGCC
The DNA here is from genome assembly GCA_032124015.1 of Acidobacteriota bacterium. Taxonomy (GTDB): domain Bacteria; phylum Acidobacteriota; class Polarisedimenticolia; order Polarisedimenticolales; family DASRJG01; genus DASRJG01. The sequence goes on along the minus strand of JAQBEH010000075.1, from coordinate 25,381 downwards.
GTGGCGACCTTCACCTACCACAACACGGGGAGTGCGCCACTCCACATCCTGTCGGCGAAACCTGGTTGAGGCTGCACGGTGGCCTCGTTCGACGAGGTCGTCCCGCCCGGGAAGGCGGGAAACATCAAAGCCAGCATCCACACCGGAAACTACAAGGGCGCCATCGCAAAATCGATTACGGTGACCCACGACGACGCGACGCAGGGACCGATCACCGTCAACATGCTCGTCAAGATCGTCGGAAGCGTGGACGTTCTTCCTTTTCCGGCTCTGAGGATCGGCGGGCGCCGGAGGGGGTTCGAGACGCCCGCGCTGCTGATCGTCAGGAAGGACCCTTCGGAGCAAGGGACGCTCGCGATCGAAGCGCTCGTCGCCTCAGCCGCGTGGCTCAAGGTCAGCGCGCGTCAGGTGTCCGCTGACGAGCCGGCGGTCGAGGGGCTCCCCGCCGCCTTGCCCGGCGACGTTGTCTTGTCGGTTCAGGCCCAGGGCGCGCCTGTCGGGACCAGCGTCGAGACGGTTTCGTTCCAGACCGGGCTGACGCGCGAGCCGAAAGTCACGATCCCGGTCACGGTCAACGTTCAACCGCTGATCACGTTGCAGCCGAACGATTTGATCTTGAACCCGACCCCGGGCGCGTCCGAGGGCGCGAGCGGGCAGGTGCTTGCCGCGTTGCGGGAGGATCTCGACCCCAAGACGGTCACCGTCGTCTCGGACGCCAAGGCCTTCGTCGCTCGCCTCGACCCCCCCGGTGAGCGCGCGTTTCGTGTGATCGTCGACTGGGCCGGCAAGGGAGAGAAGCCCCCCACCGAGACCACGATCCATATCCGAGTCGGCTCCGAGACGGTCGATCTGCCGGTGCGCGTCAATCTCGGTCGCATGGCGACGGCCCCCTGACCGAGGGCCCGTTCGCGGCCTAGGCTTCGAGTTTCTCCAACAGCAGGCGCACCGAGTCCACTGGGATGGCGATCTCGACGCGCTCCGCGTCGGAGACGACGCGAATCAACAGCTCGGCCCCGGATTTTTCGATCCTGACCGTTCCATCGTCGTTTTTGACGTCGACGAGAATGGCGTCGGGAAGGGTGTCCAGCTGCCCGGCTACGGCGCGTAGCATCGGCGCGATATCGACGAGACGCGCCCTGAAATTCGGATCGGTGGGGACGGGGCACAATGCGATCGCGGTGTTCACGAGCAGGCCCGGGAGACGCATCGACACTTCGCTCCCGCCCGGTCCGGCCCCGTGGATCGCGATGCGGACGCTGCCGGCGCGGTGCCACGCGAAGGCGGTGGCGCCAGCGGTTCCGCCGACGAGAACGCCGAGTCCCAAGAGGATCGCAAGGGAGAGCCTGTCGCTCGATCTCATGGCGCATCCTCGCGAGCGGGAGCGGCCGCTCCATCGATCCAAATCCGCACGTGAGAGTCCTCGTCGTCGACCGAAAGGAGCTCCCCTGCCGGGGCCTTTGCGAGGGCGCCACCGAGCGCACCCAAATCCAGCGTTTCACCTCCGGCGAGGACCGCGTCGACGATCGGCAGCGGGACCTTCATGCGGACCCGGCTTCGGCCCCCCTTGTCGTCGACGGTCAGCAGGAAGTTGCCGCCGCGCTTGGCGATTCGCACATCGGAATCCTCGTCGCGGACGGTGACGTACTCACCGTCCTTCGCGGCCCTCAGTGCGGTCCAATATTCGCGGAACTCGGCCAGGTCCATGGACTTGGCGTCCACACGAATCGAGCCGTGACCGTGTACTCCCTTCAGAATGGGGAGCAAGCTCTCGATCATTCCGATAGGAACCTGAATGTCGACTCGCCCCTTGTCTCCGTCGGCATCGTCGACCCGAACGTGAATCCACCGATCGTCCGAAGCGGCCGCCACCGCGCCGCCGGCAATTCCCACGAGAACCAGACATCCCAAGAGTTTCTTCATGGCCGCCTCCTGCACCAAAAGACGCAGGTTCCAGCCGCGGGTTTCGTCCTTTCGGGCCTTTCGGAGGCAAACCGCCGGCGAGCGGCCGATTCCCGTGGTCGAGCGGCGGTGAAGACGCCGCTCCGGGCCTTCACCCTCAGATGGGACAGCCTCGCACCGCGAACTCGTCCAACGAGACGGGAACCTCGACGACGGTTCGCGCGGCCGCCGCGTCGCAGGTTCCGCCGTCGCACTGGTAGGTGTAGGCGTTCCAGCCGTCACGGGGCTCGTAGGACGCAAGCGTCATGAAGTTCATGCACTGGCCGCAGCGGATGGAAAGGTCGCGGATGTTGATCACCCCTGCAGAGTAATCCGGACCAAGGCAGCGCTCAAGGGGGACTTGACCGGAAGGGGGAGGCGGGCGCACTCTCGTCCCTGCGTCGGACGCTGGAACGCGACCGGAGAGGAGGGCCTCATGGCCGACCCCATACCCCCGTCCCACGAAACCCCCGAAGACGTGCTCGAGTCCGAGATCGGGGATCTCGAGAAACGAACGCTGAATTCCGGGTGGCTGTGGATCGCGGCCGCTGTCGCGCTGATCGTTTTGTTCAGCTCGGCGTTTCTGATCACGAACTGGGATCGTAACGAGGTGCAGTCCCGGCCGTTCACCGTCGTGCCGGAGGCGATGGTTCTGACGGAGCCGGTGGGCAGCGTCGACAGCGATCTAACGTTTCGCTGGGGCCGCGTGGAGCTTGCCGCCTCGTACATCGTCCTGGTCACGGCGGTCGACGGCGACGAGGTCGAGATTCTCCGGCCGGTGCGCGAGACGTTCCTCAGGCCTTCGGAAACAGAGTTTTCGAATCTCAACCCCGGAGCCTTCACGTGGTCCGTCGAGGCTCGCTCCGCGAAGGGGCAGCTCATCGGCTACGGCGAAGCCTCGTTTACGATCTCGGGGCCGGACTGATTCCACGCGGTGCCCCTGCTAGACTCCCGCGCAATGCGTAAGACGCCGATGACGCCGGAAGAGATCGCGCGACGCCGGGATGAGATCGTTGCGATTCACGGCCCATGGTGCGTCCATGACCTCCAACTCGCACGAAACGTCACCACGATGAGTGAGGGGGGCGGGGGGCAAAGCACCCGCGTTCGTCGCGCGGTCCAAAACATCTCCGACCTTTCCGCCTCGCGCCTCAAGGGGCTTCGCATTCTGGACCTCGGGTGTGGCGAAGGCGGCTTCGCCCTCGAGTTCGGAAAGCAAGGGGCTGAGGTCGTCGCCATCGAGGGGCGCCCCGCGCTCGCCGAGAAGGCCGAGTTCGCCCGGGAGGCCTTGGGACTGCGCCACGTTTCGATCGTGCGAGGCGACGTGCGCTCTCTCTGTGCGGAGGTCTACGGGTTTTTCGACGTCGTCCTCGCGCTTGGCATCCTCGATCGGCTCGACGCCCCCGCGGTGTTCGACGTCACGAAGCGCGTGGGCTCGGTCTGCAAGGGATTCGCGCTGATCGAGGCGCGACTCGCTGCGCGAACGCGTGCCACGCACGTTTTTGACGGGATCGCTTTTCGTGGGGCCCCGCAGCGCGAGCATGCGGCCGCCGCCTCGCGTGCGCAGCGGCTCGCGTCGACGGATCGGTCCCTCGACAACGAGCGGAGTTTCCTCCTCACCCGCGCGTCGATGTTGAGCCTTCTCGAGCGGTCCGGCTTCTCGTCGATCGCAGAGGCCCTCGATCCGGCCGCGGCGAAAGACAGTCCGTGGTTCGCCGCCTTCAAGGGGCGGCGCGTGGCCCTCCTGAGCGCGCCGCAAGTCAACGCGGTGTTCCCTCCCGGGTGGGGCGAGGCCGCGCCTCCGGCCCGGAAAAGCGGCGTGTCCCGGCTCCTAGGACGCGTGAGGCGATGATCGATTCCGCGCTCGCGCGGAGGATAGAAATGACCGGATGGTCCACGGTCCTGCTGGGCGTCGTTTGCATCGCCCTTGCGGCGATTCAGGCGGTGGCGCCCATCGTCCTGCGCCGCTTCGCCGCCGTGCTCGACGACCCCGACGATCCGACGCGCGCGATGCGCGAGGCCTGGTCGGCGGGGGCTGGCACGGGCGCTTGGGTCAACGGGTTGTTCGGCGCCGCGCTCGTTGTGATCGGCATCGCGGTGTGGCGCCGTGTTCGCTGGGCCCATCCCGCCCTCACGATCTCGTGTTGGGCCTCGATCGCCGTCCTTGCGATTCTGGCGAAGCCCACGCTCGATCCGTTTTTCGCTATGGTCGGAGACGACGCGTCGGCCGGGCTGGGTATGCTCGTCGCGTCCGCCGTGCTCCTTGTCGCGCAGATCGGGGCGGTACTCTGGTTCCTGCGGTTCTGGCGCAAGCCCGAGGTGCGCGAGGCGTTCCTTCCGGCTACTCGGCCTTCCCCGTGAGGCGGATGGAGTTGGAACCGTCGGCGTGCATGACGTAATTCTCCTTGTCGCCGTCGGAGGTGAAAACGAGCTGCTTCCCGTCCCAATTGCCGCCTGAGCGCGGCCCCTCATTCGCGCGAGGTTGCGGGGGATGATCACCAATCCACTCATTGTGGCGCAACGAGAGCGGGAGATTCAATCCGGTCGAGCGCCGCGACGAGCGGCCTCCGGAGGTCCGGGCGGGCCATGGAGTTCATCGCTCTCATCGTCACCGCAATCGGGATGCCACAGCCTTCTTGCGATTGGAGTCCGGAAAAGAACGGTTCGTCAGCGTCTGCGTACGACTCCACCGAGTTGCTGCACCAACGCTCGCCGCAAGGCGGTAGCGAGCGGTCGTGGCCCCGCGACGGCGCCCGAGAGGATGCGCGGATCGGGCTGGTTGAAAACGACGGGGTCTCCATCGAGGCGGAGGTAGGCGCGCCCGGCGGCCTCGACCAAGCCGACACCCCCGCAGACGTCCCACTCGTTCTTCGGGAGCAATGAGTACGTCAGGGCGTCGGCGCCCGCCGCGACGCGGAGCAGCTTGTACGCCACGCTCCCGACCGGCCGCGTCGAGCCCACGAGCGCGCGGAAATCCGTGAGGCCGCCCGCCTCGAACTCGGTGCGGCTGACGATGGCGCCCGCCTCGCCGAGAGACGAAGGGCCGGGCCCGGCGAGCAGGCCCTCAAAAACCGGCGGGCCCCCGAGAACCCATGTTCCGCTCTCGCCGGTCATCGGGTTGACCACAGCGGAGGCGACGACGCTTCCCGACGATACGAGGCCGATCGAAACCGCAAGCTCGGGTAGGCCGGAGACGAGCTGTTTCGTGCCGTCGATCGGGTCGACGATCCAGACGAGATCACGTGACAGCCGCCCGTCATCGTCGTCGCTTTCCTCGGAGAGCCATCCGCTGTCGGGGAGGAGTTCGGTCAACTCGCGCTGGAGGAACGCGTTCACGGCGGAATCGACTCCGGTGACAGGGGATCCGTCCGTCTTGACGATGACGTCGAGAGTTGCTGCGGCACCCTCCCGGGTCAGCGAGGCGGCGGCGGCCGCGATCGCGGCCAAGGCCTCGCGGCCAAACGGTATGTTCACGCGTTCGTGCGCCGCAAGATCAGGATCGATTGATCGTCGTGCGGCTTTTCGCCTTCGACGAATCGCCCCGCGGATTCGATGATCTGTCGTGCCGCCGCCTCGGCTGAAAGCGAGGCGGCGGCGCGAACGGCGCTTTGCAAACGGGGCAGACCGTACTCTTCGCCGGAGGCGTTCGTCGCCTCGGTGATGCCGTCGGAGTAAAGGACGAGGACGTCGCCCCGCCTCAGCGTCGCGGTTCCTTGCGTGTACGCGACGCCGGGAAGCATGCCCAGAGGGAGCGATGCCGCCGCCAGAAGCTCGATGGTGTCCCCACGGACGAGGAGCGCCGGGTTGTGGCCGGCGTTCAGGTACAGCACCTCGGACGAATCCGCCGAAATCTCGGCGTAAAAAAGCGTGGCGTATCGGTTGTCGAGCCCCGAGCGCTCGAGAACGCCGTTCAACGAGGCCCCGAGCGCCTCGAGGTTCGCAGCCGCGGGTGCCAGCGCGCGCAAGGTTGCCTGCAGCTTGGCGCACAGCAGCGCGGCTCCCATGCCCTTTCCCGCCACGTCGCCGAGCGCGATCCCCGTGCGGCCGCCCGCGCCGTCGAGGTAGTCGATCAGGTCTCCGCCGACGTCGTTGGCCGGCGTCGTCGCGCTCCAGATGTCCCAGCCTTCGATCGCAGGCTGCGCTTTCGGCAGCAGCGAAAGCTGTACTTGGCGGGCCACCTCGATCTCGTCACGTGCGAGCAGCTTGTCTTTCAGTTCGAGCATCAGCACGATCAAGACGAGGACAAACGCCCCCCGCGAGAAATCGAGGTCGAAGCGAACGTGCGTCCCCCAAGTCCACTCCGGGCGGACCAGGAAGAGCACGGCCGCGACGATGAGGAGGATCCGGCGCGCCGGCGCCAAGCGAATCAGCAGGTTCCTGATGAGCCATGAGACGACCCAGAAGAACCTTTTGACACGGCCCATCCTGGCGAGGCGCTCGCGCTGGTCGTCGGTCAGATAGAAGCGATAGATGTCCCGCAGATCGCGGCGATAGGCTTCTCTGAGCTTGCCGGCCCGGACATCCTCGAACACCAGCTTCCCGAGGCCGATGTCGTCGCCAGCCACGCTAGAAAAACCCGAGCGAGAGCTTCGCGACCTCGGTCATCATGTCCTTGGTCCACATCGGCTCCCAGACGATCTCCGCCTTCGCGCTCTTCACGCCAACGACCGCGGCGACCTTCTGCTCGACCTCGGGCGGAATTTGTTCGGCTGCGGGACAGGAGGGGGACGTGAGCGTCATGCGCACGGTGACGTCGTTTTCGGCGGTGATGTCGATTCCGTAGATGAGACCGAGCTCGTAGATGTCCACGGGGATCTCGGGGTCGAAAACCGTCTTCAGCGCCATGACGATGCGCTCTTCGAGGTGGGCGGTGTCGTTCATGCGATCACTCCGTCGAGACGGGCTTCGCCTCGCGGTCGAGCGCGGCCTTCAGCGTGTGCCAGGCGAGCGTAGCGCACTTCACCCGCACCGGAAACTCGCGCACGCCCGAAAAGACCGCGAGCTTCCCCAAAGGTCCGGCCGGAGCACCCGGAGCGGGGGCTGCCGTCAAGAGCCGGTGGAACCACTCGAAGAGGTTTCTCCCCTCGTCGAGTGTCTTCCCCTTCAAGCACTCGGTCATCATCGAGGCCGAGGCCGTGGAAATCGCGCAGCCATGTCCCTGGAACCCGATGTCCTTGATCCGGCCGTCCTCGACGTCGACGAACACGGTGAACGTGTCGCCACAGAGGGGATTCCTGCCGTCCGCCTCGTGCGTGACCGCGTTAGGCGTCCGGAAGTTTCGAGGCGCCTTGCAGTGGTCGAGGATGACCTCCTGGTAGAGCTCCCTCAGGTCGCTCATCCGCGGAACACCTCGACGCACTTCCGCAACCCGGCAACGAGCGCGTCGCACTCTTCGGTCGTGTTGTAGAACGCGAGTGAGACCCTGATGGTCGCCGGCACCCCGAAGCGCGCCATCAGGGGTTGGACGCAGTGATGCCCGGCGCGGACTGCAATCCCTTCGAGATCGAGGATCGTTCCCGCGTCGTGGGGGTGGACGCCGTCGATCGTCAGCGAGAAGACGCCCACGCGCTCTTTCGGCTTTCCGATCAAGCGAACCTCGGGCACGGTCGAGAGGCCGGCTAGGAGTCGATCGACGAGCTCTTGCTCATGTGCGGCAATCGCGTCGTAGCCGAGGCCGGCGACGTAGTCGATTGCGGTGGCGAGCCCGAGCGTGCCGGCGATGTTGGTGGTGCCGGCCTCGAATTTGAACGGGAGGGGAGCGTATGTGGTTTTCTCGAAGGTCACGAGCTCGATCATGTTGCCGCCGCCCTGGTAGGGGGGCATCGCGTCGAGGAGCTCTTCGCGCCCCCACAAGACGCCGATCCCAGTGGGCCCGAACAGCTTGTGCCCCGAAAAGACGTAGAAATCGCAGCCGAGATCCTGGACGTCGACGGCGCGATGGGAGATCGTCTGCGCGCCGTCGAGCAGAACCGGAACGCCGCGTGCTCGCGCCATGGAGACGAGCTCCTTGACGGGGTTGACGGTGCCCAAGGCGTTCGAGACGTGGATCACCGACAGGATCCTGGTGCGGGGAGTGAAGAGTCGCTCGGCCTCTTCGAGGATCAACTCTCCATCGTCGTCGACGGGGATCACGCGGAGGTTTGCTCCCTTGGCCTCGCACGCCAACTGCCAGGGCACGATGCCCGAGTGATGCTCCATCGCGGAGATCAAGACGTCGTCGCCCGGGCTGAGGTGGGCGCCTCCCCAGCTCGACGCGACGAGGTTGATCGCCTCGGTCGTGCCCCGCACGAAGACAACTTCGCGGTCGCTTCTTGCGTTGACGAAGCGGGCGACCCGGGCGCGCGCGTGGTCGTAGGCTACGGTTGCCTCTTGGCTGAGCAAATAAACGCCCCGGTGGATGTTGGCGTACTGCTCGCGGTAGAACCGCGATTCCGTTTCGATGACCGAGCGGGGCTTCTGCGTCGAGTTCGCGTTGTCCAGATAGACGAGGGGACGGCCTCTCATCGATCGGCCGAGCATGGGGAAATCCGCCCTCACGCGCGAGACGTCCCACGCCGCTGCGACCGGGGGCACCCGCGCCGGCTTCACGCTCACGCCTCGATGCCGCGGAAGTCGCGCTCGAGGCGGCGGTGAAGCGTGTCCACGAGGATTTCGCGCACGGCGACCACCGGGATCTTGTCGATCACGTCGTCAGCGAAAGCGCGAATCAGGACGTTTCGCGCCGCGTCCTTCCCGATGCCGCGCGTGCGCAGGTAAAAGAGCGATTCTTCGTCGAGGCGGCCGATCGTCGCCCCGTGCGTGCACTTCACGTCGTTCGCGTGGATGACGAGTTGCGGCCGCGTGAAGACGGTCGCTTCGTCACCCAAGATCAGGTTCTTGTTCGACTGCTTGGCGTCGGTCTTCTGGGCGCCCTCGCGCACGACGATGCGGCCGTTGAACACCGCCCTGCTTCGCCCCGCGAGCAGCCCCTTGTACATCTCCCAACTGGGGCAGTCGGGGCTCGCATGGTCGAGCCACGTGTGGTTGTCGACGTGCTGTTGGCCGTCCACCAGGTAGAAACCGTAGAGGTGGCACGCGGCCCCGGGGCCGTCCAGGCGCGAGCCGATGTCGTTGCGGGCTAACGCCGCACCGAGAGAGACGTTGTGCGAGAAGATCTGCGCGCCGCGCGCTTGGTGCCCGGCGACGGTCGCGACGTGCCAGGCCTCGAGGCTCTCGGCCTGGATCTTGATGTGCGTCACGCGGGCGTCGGCCTCGGCGATGATTTCCGTCACGGCGTTCGTCATGTACTTTCCGGTGGAAAGCGCGACGAACGTCTCGACGACCGTCACCTGCGAGGCGTCGTTTGCGATCACGAGCGTCCGCGCATGAATCGCCGCCGCGGCGGCCCCGGGCAGGGCGACGTGGATGATGTGCAGCGGGACGGCGGCGTCGACACCCGCATCGACCGTCACGACGATCCCATCCACGAACAGGGCCGTGTTGAGCGCGACGAAGGGGGCGTTCTCGACGGACGCCGCGCGCCCGAGGTGCGTCTCCGAGCGCTCCGGCGACTCCGCGAGCTCCGTTTTTAGGCTCGTCACGCGGACTCCGCGGGGAAGCCCGGAAAGGCTCGAAAGCGTCTCGTCGAACCGCCCGTTTACGAGGACGGCGCGGCAGGGGATGGCCAACGCGAGGGGCAGCGCGTTGAGAGCGGCGGCCGGGACCGACGCCGGGCCGGCGACCGTCGCGGCGAACGGTGCCACCGCCTGTACGTTGGTCTGGCGCCAGTTCTCGTCTGCGGGGTTTGGGATGCCCAACGCGTCGAATCGCGCTCGCGCTTCCGTCCGCAAACGTGAGAGCCAGTCCGTCGCCTCGACGGAGGCGGTCCGGCTCATCGCGCGACCTCCTCCTCGATCCACGCGTAGCCCTTCTTTTCCAGCTCGAGCGCCAACGATCGATCGCCCGAGCGGACGATACGGCCGTCCGCAAGGACGTGGACGTGATCCGGGACGATGGAGTCGAGGAGTCTCTGGTAGTGCGTGACGACGATGATCGCGCGCTTGGGAGAGCGCATCGCGTTGACGCCTCTCGCTACGACCTTGAGGGCGTCGATGTCGAGGCCGGAATCGGTCTCGTCGAGGATCGCCAACTTCGGGTCGAGCACCATCATCTGGAAGATCTCGTTCCGTTTCTTTTCGCCTCCCGAAAACCCCTCGTTGACCGAGCGATTGAGGAAGCTCTCGTCCATCTCGACGACTTTCATCTTCTCGCGTACGTAGGCGAGGAAATCGATCGCATCGAGATCGTCGAGGCCGCGATGCTTGCGGATCGCGTTCAAGGCGGCCTTGAGAAAGTAGACGTTGCCGACGCCCGGGATCTCGACGGGGTACTGGAACGCGAGAAAGACGCCTTCGCGGGCCCGGTCTTCCGGCTGCATGCCCGAGAGGTCCTTCCCTTCGAGGAGGATGCGTCCCTCCGTGATCGTGTACGTCTCGCGACCGGCGAGCACCTGGGCGAGCGTGCTCTTCCCGGAGCCGTTCGGCCCCATGATCGCGTGGACTTCGCCGGCGTTCACCGTGAGGTCGATGCCTTTCAATATCTCCTTGCCGTTCACCGTGGCGTGGAGGTTTTCGATCTTCAGCATGTCTACCCGACGCTCCCTTCGAGGCTCACGCCAAGGAGTTTCTGCGCCTCCACCGCGAACTCCATCGGCAGCTCGCGGAAGACCTCCTTGCAAAAACCGTTGACGATCATGTTGACGGCGTCTTCTTTCGAAATGCCGCGCTGTTGGAAGTAGAAAATCTGATCCTCGCCGATCTTCGACGTGGACGCCTCGTGCTCGACGGTGGCCGTGTTGTTGGCGACGTCGATGTAAGGAAACGTGTGCGCGCCGCAGGTGTCGCCCAGCAGCATCGAGTCGCACTGCGAATAGTTGCGCGCGAAGGTTGCGCCCTTCAATACCTTGACCGCGCCGCGGTAGGTGTTCTGGCCATGCCCTGCTGAAATCCCCTTCGATACGATCGTCGACCGCGTGTTCTTTCCGATGTGGATCATCTTCGTCCCGGTATCGGCCTGCTGGCGGTTGTTCGTCAGCGCGACGGAGTAGAACTCGCCGACCGATTCGTCTCCCTGAAGGATGCAGCTCGGGTACTTCCATGTGATGGACGAGCCGGTTTCGACCTGCGTCCACGAGATCTTCGACCGGAATCCTGCGCACTTCCCGCGTTTGGTCACGAAGTTGTAGATGCCACCCTTGCCGTTCTTGTCGCCGGGGTACCAGTTCTGGACCGTCGAATACTTGATGGTGGCGTCGTCGTGGGCGATCAACTCGACGACCGCGGCGTGGAGCTGGTTCTCGTCGCGCATCGGGGCGGTGCACCCTTCGAGGTAGCTCACGTGCGCGCCGGCGTCGGCGATGATCAGCGTACGTTCGAACTGCCCGGTCTTCGCGGCGTTGATGCGGAAGTACGTGGACAACTCCATGGGGCAGCGGACGCCCTTGGGCACGTAGCAGAACGACCCGTCGGTGAAGACGGCGGAGTTCAGGGCGGCGAAGAAGTTGTCGGTCGTCGGAACCACGGTTCCGAGGTACTTCTCGATCAGTTCCGGATGCTCTTGCACCGCCTCGGAGAACGATCCGAAGATGATGCCCAGCGACTTCAGCTTGTCCTTGAACGTCGTCGCAACCGACACGCTGTCGAACACCGCGTCGACGGCGATCCCGGCGAGCGCGGCGCGCTCGCTCAGGGGAATGCCGAGCTTCTCGTAGGTTTTCAGAAGCTCCGGGTCCACGTCGGCGAGGCTCGTCGGACCGGCGTGTGTCTTCGGCGCGGAGTAATAGATGATCGCCTGGTAGTCGACCGGTGGGTAATGGACGTTCGCCCAGTCCGGTTCTTTCATCGTGAGCCAGTGACGGTAGGCCTTCAGCCGCCAGTTCAAGAGGAACTCGGGCTCGTTCTTCTTCTTCGAGATCAGGCGGATGACGTTTTCATCGAGACCTGGTGGGACCGACTCGGATTCGATGTCGCTGACGAACCCATACTTGTACTCGCGGTTCGCGAGATCCTCGACGGAATGGGTTTCGGTCTTCACAGCGGTCTCGCGATCTGCGGGGACACGTTCAAGAGCCGAACGTCGGGACGGAGCATTTGCGGCATCACCATGTCGGAAAGCGGGATTCTATCGAGCGCGTCACGCATCGCAACGCTAATTCGCTTCCAGTTCGTTTGGACCGGACACGAGCCCTCGCGATCGCACGTTCCGGGGCTGGACGAGCACTCGGTGATGCCGATCGGCCCTTCGAGCGCCTGGATCACGTCGCCGATGCTGATGAGCTCGGCGGCCGCGGCCAACCGGTAGCCTCCCTTCACGCCACGGTGCGAGACGAGCAAGCCGCCTTTGGCAAGCGCCTTCAATATCTTGCTCGCCATCGGGAGGGGGATGTTCGACTCTTGGGCCGCGTGTTTCGCCGTGTGGACTTCGGAGAGCGGGCGGCTGGCCATTTGCGATAAGAGAAGGATGCCGTAATCGGTTTGACGGGTGATTCGGATCATTTTTGAGACTCCCGCTCAAAGAGTACCACCAAGGTCCCATTTAGCCAAGGAAAGACTGTAGGTGGCCCCGATTCGCGGCCGCGGTACATTGCGGCGTCCGCTCGGGAGGGTCCCTCTTGACGATCCGAAAACTCCGCGCCGCGACCGGAATCCTCGTGCTGGCCGCGATGGCGTCGGCGACCGCTGCGACCGAGGGCGGAAACGTCCGGTGGATCAGGGTCGAATACGGCGCGCTCGTCGACGGCCGGAAGCTCACGCATTCCGGCGAGCCGGTGGGCGTGTTGCTCGCGCGACTGGCGGGTGGGCGCCGGGACGCCCTCGCGTACCGCCTCCTCGACCCGATCCTCGAACCGTACGCATTCGTCCTACCGGACGCCCTCGACACCCTGGGCCCTGCGCACGATCCGCCGATGGTCGAGGTCGGGCCGTTGTGGGAGACGGGGGAGGCCCAGCCCGCCTGGGTCGAACTCGTGAGGGCGCGCCGGTTCCTCCTGGAGAGCGACGGAGACGGACACCTGCGCGCGGCCCTTCCGGCGTCCTCGCTCGAGGCTTCTGCCGCCGAAGCGCCACCCGACGCGAAAGACCCGGTCGCGGTCGCGAAAGAGGCCTGGGACGAGGCGTGGCCGGTACTCCGTCACGCGTTGGCCGGAGAGCGACGCCGTCTGGCGCGCCAGCGTGGTGGTGAGCTCCCGGCGCTCGAGGTCGAGGTCCACGCCTACCGGCATCTCCTGGCGCGCAGCGCCTTCGATCTAGGGCTTCCCCCCTGGCGAACGACTGTGAAAGACACCGGCCCGCGCGGGGATCGTCCGGCGCTCGACCTGGCGGCGCTGAAGTCCGTGCTCGACCGCGACCTATGGATCGAAGGCGCGCGCCTCGAGGCGTCCGGCCGCGTGCGCTGGTTCGCGAGCGAGGCCGAGACCAAACCAAGGGTCCTCGGTCGAGCGCCCACGCTCGCCGATCTTGCGGTCGCCTACAGGGCGGTCGCTCGCGGCGGGAACGGGGAGCCGTACATGAGCCTCGACCGGGCGGCCGCCCCGCAGGACGCGAACGTCAACTACGGCGGGCGATTGCGCGACACGGCTCTCGGCATGGTGAGCCTCCTCTCCGACGTGCGCTTCAAGACATTCAGTGTCGGCATCGACCTTCTGGGAAGCGGGGATATCCGCGACGCGATCCGACGCTCGCTTCCAGGTTTCAAGACGCATCTCGAACGCTTCGCCGCGGACCCCTCGGCGGGCGCGGTCTTGAACCAACAGACGCGCTTTTGGTTTTACCCGGATGATGTCGACCTCACCCTCTCGGCGGAGGGAGACGTCCTCGCGTTCCGGAAGGTGCGCATGACGGCCGCCTCGGAGCGCGTGCAAGTCTCCGGCGCTTCGGCGTCGGAGCCGCCGTGGACGACGGAAACCGTCGCCTACCTGAACGGCCACTACGACACACTCGCGAAACTCTTCCCCGAGATGGCCGAACTCGACGTGTCCGTGCGCCTCCTCTCGCTGTTCACCTGGCTCGAAGCGGCGCGGGGGTTAGGGCTCACGGTTCCCGATCTCGACGTTTTGTTGGCCTTGGAGCTTCCCGCCGTTCCGACGCCCCGCCGATTCCCGGAACTTCTCAGCTACGACGTGCTCCCCGCGCCGAGCGCTTTAGGAGTCGTGGACGTGCTCGATCGCACCGGCGTGGGGGCCGCGCTCGATCGACTCGAGCCGCAGGGGAGGGAGCCGCTGACCGCGGGGAGGCGTTTCGCGCGCGACCAGGCCATGCTGAACTCCCAGATCCCCGACCAGGCCGCGCTTTCCCGGGCGATGGGCGCGCTCGCCGCCGATGCCGGGGACTACGAGGAAGACTTGCTCTCCTACCGTGCCGAGCGGCTGATGATGCACACGCTGGTTTTGGCCACAGTCCCCGCCGATCGCCGCCTCTCCGTCGAACAGCGCCGCAAGCAGGATCCCGCCACGCGCGTGTTCAGCGTCGGGATCGGGGGTGTGGACCTCGGTATGAACGCGGTTCTGGCGCGGGCGAAATTCCGCAGCAGCCGACTCGGCCTGGGGGCTGCGGAGCGCATCGCGACGGCGGCGCCGCCGGCGCGGGCCGCCGCCGCTGCTGCCGAGCCGGGGACAACGGTGGTCGGCGATTCTCCGTTGCTTCCCGTTGGCGAGTGGCCCGATCACGGCCTCGGTCCCGTCGACCTGCGCTCGGTCACCGTTCTCCCCGACGGGCAGGGCACGATCCTCGCGCGTCGCCGGCCGGGCTCCCTCGTGCGCAAGGGGACGTTCAAGCCGGAAGGTGGCGCGCCCGTCCTGTGGGATGAGGTCCTCCTCGCAATGGAAGGGCCGGAAGCGCGCGCGCGACGGCGCATCGCCGACCCCGCGGGCAAGGCCCCGGTTTTCGAGCGTGTCGAAGACGAGCGGTTCCTCAGTTATCGGCTCGACCGAACCGGGAACCACTTGCGCGCCACGGTCGCCGCGGCTGGGCTGGGGAGCCAGGCGTTTGGAGTCCCGTCGCAGCCAGCCACGCCCACACCCGCGCCCGCCGCTCTGATTCTGATGGACCTGCCTCCGCAAATGGAGGACGCTGTCCCGGGCGCCCGGTTTGAAGCCCCTACGGTCCGCGTTCGCCTGCGGGGCGCCGACGGTCGCGAGCGCGTGGCGCCACTTCCACGTCCTTTGTTGCAGCGTCTCGTGCGGGGCCGCGAGGTCGATCTCACACCCGATCGACCTCTACCGGCGTTCACGCCGGCGGCCGAAGTGCTCGGGACGTCGCGCGCGCTCATGGTCTTCCAGTCGACCGAAGAATCGCGTTCTCCGTGGTCCGGTCCGAACTCTCCGCGCCCGGGCGAAGAGGATGCGGCACGCCTGGCCGCGGCCTTGACCCAGTGGTGGTCCGCGGATCCGTCGTCGTCCGCGCGCGCGGTGTGCGGCACGGACCCGGTGGCGTCGCCCGCTCGCTGGGATCGGGCCCCGAAGTTGGACGGCACGCTCGCCGTCGTGGCTCCGGAAAGCGCCTTCCCCGCGCAGTCGGCCGCTCTGCGCTCAGGCCTGTTGGGTCTTCCCGACGGGGCGGGGGCCTCGCTCGTCGTGATCGTGAGCGCGGAATCTCCGGGCGTGCTCGGGCGGCGTTTGCGCGCTCTCGCGGTCGATCCGGCGTTCGCCGGGAAAACCCTGGCAGTGGCGTCGCTCGGCGGACCGCTTCGCGCCGATCTTCCCGCGTCGCTCCTTGCCGAAGGACGACTGGCGGGGCTGGGGGTTTTCGACGCCGGCCCCGTCGGTTTCCCGAGATCGATCGAGGAGATCGTGCGCTTTGCGCGAACCGCGGGAAGCGACGGGTCGAAGGGGCGGCGCGTCGAAGAACTGGCCGGACCTTTTACGTGGTTCTACTGAGGCCGCCGCGCGAGGTCTTCGAATTGGCGGTCCTGGGTCTTCGCCAGAGTCAACTGTCCCACAATGGCGCCGATGCCTGCGAACAGCATGTCCTTTTGCGTGTCCCAGGGGTCGCCCTGAGTCCCGAGAAAGGCGTCGGCGGCCGAGCCCGTCGCCGCGGCGGCGCTCCACTCGACGAGCTCGTAAACCGCGCTGATCGCAAGGCAGACGGAAGTGACCAGAAAGAACAGCCAGCCGCCGCGTCGAAGCGGCGTTTTCCGCAGGAGAATCTCGCGGGCGACGAGGGCGGGCACGAGTCCCTGCGCGAAGTGCCCGAGCCGGTCGTAGTGATTGCGCGCGAGATGAAAGACGTCCCGGATCCAGTCGCCCAGCGGGACCTCGGCGTACGTGTACCTTCCACCGACCATGAGGATCGTCGCGTGGACGGCAATCAGACAGTAGACGAGCGTCGTCAGAGGGAAGCGACGTCGCGTTGCGAGCAGGAGGGGGACCGCAACGACGACGGGGAAGACCTCGAGAACCCACGTCAAGCGGTCTTTCGGGGACCACCCCGACCAGACGAACACGACGACCACGCCCGCCAGCAGCGCCACCAGCGCTCGGTTGCTTTTCATATCGGATTCCTCCGTGTTCGCGCGCGACGGCACGCGCGGACCATGCTAGCTTGCGGCGGTCGTTTTTCCGCCGCGGGGCAAGGAGAGCCATCATGAAGATCGGGGAGGGTCGCGTCGTTCGCATGAACTACACGCTGCGCGACGAGAACGGCGCGACGATCGAGAGCAGCCAAGGACGCGAGCCGCTGACCTATCTTCACGGTTTAGGGCACCTCATCCCCGGCCTCGAAAAGACTCTCGACGGTGCGCAGGCCGGCTTGAAAACAACGGTCACGGTCCTGCCCCAGGACGCCTACGGCGAGAAGGACCCGCAAGCGGTGATTCGGGCTGCGCGCGGTGATTTTCCCGAAGGTTTGACGCTCGAGCCGGGCGTCGAGGTGCAGGCTGAAACGCCCGACGGGCCCATCACCTTCATCGTCATTTCCATCGAGGGCGATGACGTCGTGCTCGATGCGAACCATCCGTTGGCGGGGAAGACGCTGACCTTCGACGTCGAGGTCCTCGAGGTGCGCGAGGCCACGGCGGACGAACTCGCCCACGGACACGTCCACGGGCCGGGCGGCGCGCACGGGCACCCTTGATCATGCGCCTGAAGCGGTTCGCGTCGCTCGTCCTCGCGATCGCCGCGGTCCTCGCCGCGACGGATGATGCGCAGGCCCGCTACAGGGGAGACTTGAACCTCTTCGTCGGCCAGTTATGGCTCAACAAAGGGCATTGGTCCCCCGTCGACGAGCAGCCCGAGCTCGGCCTGATGCTCAACTTCGGGGAGGAGCGGGCCCCCATCCACTTTGCGATCGACGTTTTCGCCTCGAGCAAAGCGGTCAGCAACACCTATCCGGCGGGCAACGGTCGTGTGAAGGGGACGTCGCGCGAGATCGCGATCGGCGTGCGAAAGGTCTGGGACCAGAACCCGACGCGCCCGCATCTCGGCGCGGGGGCGACCGTCATTTCGGTGAGCGAGGACCTCGACGGCCCCTTCGGCTTCGAGACGAACGAGGATCGCGCGTACGGCGCTTGGGTCGATCTGGGAGTGAGCTGGCGCCTCGCCTCGCACCTCAATCTCGGCATCGAGACGCGATACAGCTACGCGCTCGCGACGGTCGGCTCCGGGTCGAGCGGGCGCGAGGTCACCGCCGGCGGGATTCACCTGGGCCTGCTCATCGGCTACGGCTGGTAGCCGCCCGGATCCTACGGGTCGCGAAAGAGCGGGTGCGTCAGACAGTGAGGTCCGCCGCGCGCGCGAGACAGCTCGTGGCTCGCGAAAGAAATGCACACGCGCTCGCTCGCATCCAGATCGACCTCGTCGCGCCCGAGCAGAAGGCTTTCGGCCTCGACGATGCGGAAGCCGCGCCGCGACAGTTCCTCCAGCGTCTCCCGGTTGCGGTCGTACATCGCGATCACGCCGGGAGCCAGGGCCAACGCGTTGGCGCCGTCGGTCCACTGCTCGCGCTGCTGAGCGATCGGGTCGTCGCCGCCACAGGAGATCGGCTCGAATCCGGCGCCGCGGCGGCTCAGGCAGGACAGGAGATCGGCTCGCGGCGCCCAGTTGCGATTCTTGGCGCGCAGATCGATTTCATACACCGTGGCTCGCTCGGAGCCGTGGTGAACGATCACCGGTGAAAACACGAGCGCCATCTCGCGATCGACCGGCGTGAACAACGTGTCGAGGTGCATGTAGGCGCGTCGCCGGGGAAGCTCGACGACGACGAGGAATCGCGGCCCGTCGGGCCGCGCGGCAAGGGCCGTCGCGAGATCTTCGATTCCGAGGCGGTTCGTGCGCTCGGACAGACCGACCGCGATCACGTCGGTGGACAAGACGATCACGTCGCCGCCTTCGAGGCACGCGTGGCCTGCCCCCGCGACGTGCGACCGTTCGAAGTCGGCCGCCAACGGTTCGTGAAGGGTGGGCGTCGCGGCGAGGTCCGGATGAAACCGAAACAGGGCGCGGGCGAGTCTGGCCTCGGGCTCGCGCGCGGCGCTCGCCATCGAAGCGAAAACGACCCCGGAGCCGACGACGATCTGTGGGTCGCGCTGAAAGCACCAGTTGGGAAGCGGCGGAATCTCGAACAGATCGGAGATGTCCTGCGCTCGCGCGGTCCCCAACGGAAGCCGCAACCCCGACACGAGCGCGGCCGCGAGGTCCTCGGAGGGGGCGTCCGCGAGCCGCGCGCGCAACGGGGTCGATCCCGGCGGAAGCATCGCCTCGAGCGTGAACTGGCGGCCGGCGGGGTCGCGCAGCACGTCCTCGAGCAGATCCTGGGCGTCCATGACTTCGACCCCCAGCACCTGGAGCGCGCGCCGGATGAGCCCGTGCTCCTCGCGCGCGCGATCGCCGTAGAGGATGTCGTCGAAGAGGAGTTCTTCCATCATCGACGGGACCATGACGTCGACTTCGGGGCCCGGCTGGTGTACCAGCACCTTGCGAAGGCGGCCGATTTCCGACGTCACGTTCACCATGGGCGCTCCTTGCGGTCCGTCCGCGATTCTAGCAATCTCCGTTTCCTACCCGGCGCAGGCGGTTACCGGAAGGCGCACGCTACTGCCAGCGGAACAAGCGCAAGGCGATCAAGAACGCGACGCCCCCCCACAGGCCGAGGATCCCCAGCTGGCCGGCGACCGAGGCCAGCGAAGCGCCGTCGATCATCACCGCGCGCAGCGCGTCGTTCAGCGCCGTCAAAGGCAGGAGCCGGATCAGGGGGAGGGTCGCGTCGGGGAAACGCGACGGGGAGAAAAACACGCCGGAGAAAATCCACATCGGCAGCATCACGAAGTTCATGAGCCCCGAGACGCCCTCGATCGTGCGCGGCCGCGCAGCCACCAAAAGGCCGATTCCAGCGAACGCCGTGGCGCCGAAAAGCGAGATCACCGCGAGCGCCCCGAGGGAGCCCGAAACCGGAACTCCGAAGGCGACGTGGGCGAATCCGACCAGAACCCCCACCTCGGGAATCAGGAAAATCATGCGCCCCATGATCTGGCCGAGCAGGTAGTCACGCCTGCGCATCGGGGTCGCCACGAGGCGTTTGAGCAACCCGCGGGAGCGCGCGGTGACGATCGAAAAGCCGATACCCCACATTCCGGTGCCCATGAGGTTCATCCCGAGCAATCCGGGGACGAGAAAGTCGATGTAGCGGGAGCCCTTCTCGTTCATCTCGCGCAGCACGATCTCTCTCGTATCGGCGCGGCCCGCAGCCGCCTGGAGTGCGGCATCCGCCGCGAGTCGCGCAACGCGGCTTTCGTCGCGTGCCGGGTCGAACCAGTAGGTGAGGGCGTCCCCCGGGATCACGACGAGCGCCACCTTCCCCGTGCGCAAGCTCTCCCGGGCGTCGCTCTCCGCGAGCACCTTGGGACGAAGCCCGGGATCGGCGGCGAGCGCGCGAGACGCCTCGGCGGCTCCGGGGCCGTCGCACACGGCGACCGTCAGCGCCTCGGGGGCCTTTGCGCGAAACGCGATGCCCAGGGCGAGCGAGAGAAGGACGGGAAAAACGAGGACCCAGAAGATCGCCTCGGGCTCACGCACGAATTCGAGGAACTTGACCCGCGAGAGCTGGACCAGGGGATGCGCGCGCACGCTTCAGTTCTCCCGGAGGTGGCGACCGGTCATCCCGACGAAGACATCTTCCAGGGTCGCGTGGTGGGTCGTGAGGCGCGTCAGCGTCACCGACTGCGCGGCCAACTCGTCGAGGAGCGCGGGAACGGCTCGGTGCACCTCGCGCACGGTCAGAGAGACGATGGTCCCGTCGAGGCGCAGGTCGCGGACGTCGACCAAATTGCGGAGGCGCTGAAGATCCGGAATGGACTCGGTTTCGATCTCGAGGACGTGCTCGGCGCCGAGCCGCGCGATGAGGCCGGCCGGCGTGTCGAGCGCGATCACCTTGCCGCGGTCGACGATGGCGATGCGGTCGCACAGCCGCTCGGCCTCTTCCATGTAGTGCGTCGTCAACAATACGGTGCCCCCCCGCGCTTTCACGTCGGCGATGACGTCCCACACCTGCCGGCGCGCCTGGGGGTCGAGTCCCGTGGTGGGCTCGTCCAGAAAGAGGATCTCGGGATCTCCGACCAACGCGACGGCGAGCGAGAGCCGCTGCTTCTGGCCTCCCGACAGCTTGCGCACCCAGACCTTCTCCTTCTCTTCGAGCCGGACGATGCGCATAACCTCTTCGGGTGCCAAGCCCTTCGCGTAAAAGCTCCTGAACAACGTGATCGTCTCGAGGACCGTCAGCTTCTCGGACAACTGCGTCTCTTGCAACTGAATGCCGATGCGCTCGCGCAAGGTGCGGGCATTCCGGGACCAGTCGTGGCCGAGCACCCTGACGGTCCCCGCGTCCGGCTCGTTCAACCCCTCGAGGATCTCGACGGTCGTTGTCTTTCCCGCGCCGTTGGGTCCCAGGAGGCCGAAGCACTCCCCGGCGTGGATCGTCAGGTCGAGGCCGTCGACCGCGACGACGTCGCCGTACCTCTTGACGAGGCCTTCGCAGAAGAGCGCGATGTCCGCCATGCAGCCGCGTATGATAGCCGGATGCATCGAGCCGGGATCCGCGCCGCGTTCCTAGCCCTCGTGATCGGGCAGGTTTCTCGGGCCGCGGCCGAACCCCCGGTCTTCGTTTCCTGCAACGAACCTCCGGCCTCAGTTCGGGCACTCGGGGTGATCTCGGAACTCGAGGCGTTCGGTGTCGCCCCGGAGGCGGCCCTCGCGGTCGCGGCGATGGCGAGCCCCGCCGATGCGGCGCGTTCCGTGCTCCGGTTCGCAAAGGCGGGGGACGAGCCCGAAGACGTGAAGCTTCCGGGGCGGGTGTTGGGCCTTGCGGTAGCCCCGGACGGGAAACGGGCCTACGCGATCGTCCGCTTGACCGGTCGCAAGGGAGCGGTGCGAAGCGTCGACCTCGTACGCGTCGATCTCGAGACGGCTCGGGTGACCTCCGGCCCGACCATCCCGGCAACCGCCCGGGGGCTGGCGCTCGGGTTCGACGGCACGACCCTGTTGGTCGCGTCGCAGAACGAGATCCGCACCTTCCAACTCCCGGACTTAGCGAGCGGCCCTCTCTTTCGGGCGCTCGGCGACAACGTCGGCGTCGCGCCGATCGCGGACTCTTCTTTCGTCCTCGTCGCCCAACCCTCGCGCGTTGCGCTCGCCGACCTCGCAGCGCCCCAGGGACGCGACGGTCTCGTCCTCTCGCAAGAAGCGGCGGCCCCCGCTCCGCTGCGGGGGATGTTGGCGTCGGCCGGCGACAGGGGGCCGATCGTCCTTTCGGAGAGCGGACTCGCGTGGTGCATTGAGTCTCTTGCCCCTCCTCCTGCTCCTCCTCCTCCGCCTGTTCAGGACTCCCCAGCGGAGACCGAGCCCGCACCCGTCGTCGCCGAACCGCCTTCCGCACCAGCTCAAGAGCCCCCTGCGGAGACCGAACGTGCACCCGCGGCCACCGAATTGCCGCCGCCGGTGCCGCCCGCTCCGACTCCGCCTGGGCCCGGTACGGTGTCCGGAGTGGTCTCGGGGCCGTCGGTGGCGGAGGTCGCCGCCATCGTCTTTCTCGGTCCGGACAACGTCCTCCGTGAGGCCGCGCGCGCGATTCCGGATGAGAAGGGGCGCTTTGTCGCCTCGGCACTTCCGCCCGGGGCCTACAGGATCGTCGCCGCCGGAAAAGCGGGACGCGTGCTAATCTGCGAGCCTCCCTTCACCACGATTCGGGTGGACTCGAACGGCGCGGTCGAGGCCCCAGTGCTGAAGGTCCTCCGCGCGCAGTGAAACCTCAGGTGGCGGCGCGACGTAAGGAACGGCGGCCGTCATGAAACAACGAAGTCAGACGATTCCAAGGAGACATCAGATGCGTCGTATCGGATTGTTGCTCGCCGCTTTCTGCATTGCGGGACCCGCCCTTGCGGCGGACGCCACCACGTCGGACGTAGGCACGGCGGTCAAGGCCGCGATGGACCTCAAAGCGGACCCCTGCCAGGATTTCTATCAATACGCCTGCGGCACCTGGCAATCGACGACGAAGCTCCCCGGCGACCAGGTGCGTTGGGGCCGCGGCTTCAGCGAAATTGCGGAGCGTAACCGCACGATCAACCGCGCCATCCTCGAGGACGCCGCGAAGACCCCGGGCGACGATCCGAATCGCCAGAAGCTCGGGCTGTTCTACGGCGCCTGCATGGATGAAGCCGCGATCGAGACTGCGGGCACGAAGCCGATCGAAGGCTGGATGAAGGAAGTCGGCAAGGTCAAGAATTCCAAAGAACTGATGGGGACCGTCGGCAAGATGCACGCCGCGTCCATCCCCGGATTGTTCGGGCTCGGCGTCGAGGGCGATTTCAAGAACCCGGACATGAACATCGCCCAGATGTTCCAGGGGGGGATCGGCCTTCCCGACCGCGACTACTACCTGAGCGACGACGACGCCAAGAAGGCGATCCGCGCCAAGTACGTCACGTTCGTCGCCAAGATGTTCACAATGTACGGAGCGAAGCCCGACGCGGCGCAGACGATGGCCGACAAGATCCTCGCCTTCGAGACGAAGCTCGCGCAGAACTCACGGGCGCGCGCCGAACTGCGCGATCCCGACAAGACCTACAACAAGCTCGACAAGGCCGGACTGAAAAACCTCACGCCGAAGCTCGATTGGGAGGGCTACTTCAAGGCCGTCGGGCACCCCGAGGTGACGCAGATCAACGTCGCGACCCCTGAGTTCTTCACCGGGTTGCAAGAGCTCGCCGGCTCGACGGACGCCGCAACCCTTCAGGCTTACCTCCAGTGGAATGTGCTCCGCGACTCGGCGACTGCACTCACGAAGGCGTTCGACGAAGAGAGTTTCGAGTTCTACGGCAAGACACTCCGAGGGCAGAAAGAACAGCAGGACCGCTGGAAGCGCTGCGTCGCGCAGGCGGACGGCGCTCTGGGCGACATCCTGGGCCAAGAGTACATCAAGACGCAGTTTGCCGGAGAGAGCAAGAAGATCGCGCGGGAGCAAATCGAGACGATTCAGAAGGCCTTTGCGAACAACCTCCCGGGACTCGAGTGGATGGATGACACCACGCGCCAGCGCGCCCTCGGGAAGATGGGAACTCTGGTCAACAAGATCGGCTACCCCGACAAGTGGAAGGACTACTCGAAGCTCAAGATCAAGAAGGGCGACTACTTCGGCAATCTGGTCGCCGCGGGCCGTTTCGAGTTCGAATTTGAAGCGGCAAAAATCGGCAAGCCCGTCGACAAGACCGAGTGGGGAATGACGCCTCCCACGGTCAACGCCTACTACAACCCGCTGAACAACGAGATGGCCTTCCCGGCGGGGATCCTCCAGCCGCCGTTTTTCTCCAAGGACTTCCCGGCCGCGATGAACTACGGCGGCATCGGGATGGTGATGGGCCACGAATTGACCCACGGGTTCGACGACGAGGGCCGCAAGTTCGACGCGCAAGGGAAGCTCAGGGAATGGTGGGAACCGAGCGTTTCGGAGAAGTTCGAGGTTCGCGCGGACTGTATCGACAAGCAGTACGGGGGCTA
Organism: Acidobacteriota bacterium; assembly: GCA_032124015.1. GTDB lineage: Bacteria > Acidobacteriota > Polarisedimenticolia > Polarisedimenticolales > DASRJG01 > DASRJG01. The sequence goes on along the minus strand of JAQBEH010000075.1, from coordinate 1,428 downwards.
CGAGATTCAGCCCGGACTCCCGCTGAACGGCAAGCTGACGCTCGGCGAGAACATCGCGGACAACGGCGGCATCAAGCAGGCCTACTCGGCCTACAAGGCCTATGAGGCCGCTCACCCGGGGACGGAAAAGCCGGCCGTGGAGGGGTTGACGAACGACCAACTGCTCTTCGTCGCCTTCGCTCAGACCTGGTGCTCGCTCGCGACGCCGGAGATCGAACGCGTGCTCGTGACCGTCGATCCGCACTCGCCGCCGCGGTTTCGGGTCTCCGGCCCGCTCGTCAACTACCCGCAGTTCGCCGAAACGTTCAAGTGTGCGGAGGGGACGGCGATGCGTCCCGCCAACATCTGCGAGGTTTGGTAGAAGCGATATTGTCAACTGTCGACGGTTGACAGTTCACAGTTAAGAGTCCGCGAAGGGCGCCCGGGAGACCGGGCGCCCTTTCGCTTTGGAAGCCGACCATGCCGCTGACGATCGCCGAAGGCGTCGAGATCCCGGACGACGAGTTGACCTTCACCGCCTCGCGCAGCGGCGGTCCCGGAGGCCAACACGTCAACAAGACCTCGAGCAAGGTCACGCTCCGCTTCGACGTTTCCCATGCGCCCTGTCTTCCCGAAGCGGTTCGCGCGCGACTCCTGACGGTGCTGGGCGATCGCATCGAGGCCGATGGGACGGTGCGGGTCGTGTGCCAGGCCTCCCGCAGCCAGTTCGCGAATCGCAAAACGGCGGAAAAACGACTCGAGGCCCTCCTGGCGGAAGCGCTGATCCCCGTGGCACAGCGCTTCGCGACGAAGGTCCCTCGTGCCGAAAAGAAACGGCGGATCGAATCCAAGAAGCGCCGGGGCGGAATCAAGCGGGCTCGCGTCGTGCCCGACGAAGACGAGGGCTAGTTCGCGGGGCGGCGTCCGAGTGTCCCCTCGATGGCGCGCAACTCGTCGAGCCACCGCCGCGCTTCGTCGGTTTTTCCGGCGCGCCAGGCGAGGCGCGAGAGCTCGAAGCGGCACTCGAGGTTCCCCGGGTCGGCCGCGGCGGCGCGAGCGAGGGCGGAGACGGCATCCGTCTCGCGCCCTTCCGCCACATCGAGCTTGGCGAGCAAGGTGAGCGCCTGGGACTGGTCGGGCTCCATCGAGAGCACGCGCCCAATCTCCTCGCGGGCCGTCGCGGTCGCACCCAATTCCCACTCCGAGCGCGCCACCAGGACCAGGATGGCCGGGTCGCGCGGGGAGAGCGATTGCGCGGCACGGTAGGCCGCAAGGGCACCTTGCGCATCGCCGGTCCGCGCGCGCAGATTCCCGAGGAGGGCGAATATTCGGGCGGACGGGGCGCCCTTTGATGCCGCCTGGTATTCGCCGAGCGCGGGGCCCGTATCGCCGCATCGCTCCATGAAATACGCCCTGTACCCCCGCGCCTCGGGGGCCAACGAGGGGTAG